>NZ_MXAV01000034.1 GCF_002847505.1 Acidithiobacillus marinus | reverse complement strand
GCAAGCCAGCCTGCACCGTGTTCAGGTGCGACCCATCCTGCCCACGGAGCGGGAACGCTGGAATACGCTGATGCAAACGTATCACTACCGGGGCTTTCGCACCTTGGCGGGCCGTAACCTGCGCTATGTGGCTACGCTCGATGGTCGCTGGGTAGCGTTACTGGGCTGGCATGCCGCCGCTTTTCAATGCCAGGCGCGGGATCGGTGGATCGGCTGGTCCTGGATCTTGCGCCGCCAGCGCTTGCATCTCATCGCCAACAATGCCCGTTTTCTGATCCTGCCCGGAGAATCCTTCCCGAATCTGGCGTCCCGTATTCTGGCGCTGAACCTGCACAGGCTCTCTGCGGACTGGCAATCCGTCTATGGGCATCCCATCGTGCTGGCTGAGACCTTTGTGGAATCCCCCCGTTTTACCGGTGCCTGCTACCGGGCCGCCAACTGGGTGGATGTCGGCGGAACCAAGGGCTTCGCCCGCCGTCCCGGTGGTGGCTATGTCCACCACGGCCAACCTAAACGTCTTCTGCTCTTTCCTCTCCATCCACAGGCGCGGGCCTGGTTGGCCCAGCCGCAGCCCCAACTCGAATGGACCCATACCCCCATGCAAACCGTGACGTTGAGCGACGCGCAAATGGAAGGCTTGCGCCAAATCTTTTTCCGCCTTCCCGATACCCGCAGCAAACTAGGCAAGCAGCATCCCCTCCCGGCCATCCTGACGGTGGCCGTGGCCGCTGTCCTGACGCGGGCCGAAAGTTATGCCGCCATCGCCGAGTGGGGCGGTCGCTTGACCCAGGCTCAATTGAAGCGCATCCGCGCCCGATTCGATCCCAAAACCAAGCGCTACCTCGCCCCCTCCGAACCGACCATCCGGCGCGTCTTGCAAGGGGCCGATGTGGAGGCGCTGGATGCGGCGATCGGCGCCTGGCTACTGGGTACGGCGGGCTTTGAAGCGGTGGCCGTCGATGGCAAAGTCCTCAAAGGGGCCGCACGCGCAGACGGCGCTCAGGTGCATCTGCTCAGCGCGTTCCTGCATGGACAGGGGGCCACCATCGCGCAAAAAGAAATCGCCCGGAAAACCAACGAAATTCCAGAACTGCGCAACCTGCTCCAGGACGTCAACATCGCGGGCAAGGTCGTCACCGCCGATGCCCTGCATACCCAGCGGGAGACCGCCCGCTTCCTCGTCGAAGACAAGAAAGCCGATTATCTCTTCACCGCCGTCAAAGGCAATCAACGAAAACTCCGCGACCGTCTGACGTGCCTCCCTTGGGGCGATTTTCCCCCTCAACGCTGAAACCACAGAGGTCGGGCATGGCCGCTTTGAATACCGCAAAATCATCGTCGCCACCCGGGCAACCGGCCTCCATTTTCCGCATGTCGGACAAGCTTTCCTGATCCAACGCTCCACCATCAACAGCAAAGAGGGCACGATTCGGGATGATTATGCCTTCGGACTCACCAGCCTGACCCCGGATCGTGCCACGCCCGAAAATCTGTTGGGCTTGGCCCGTGGTCACTGGGAAATTGAAAACCGGAACCATCATGTCCGCGATGTGACTTTCCACGAGGACCTCTCCCAAGTCCGTACCCAGAACGGTCCCCATATGATGGCGACCTTGCGCGAACTGGCCATGAGCATTATGCGTCTCACTGGCGTCAAGAATATCGCCAAAGCGTGCCGGGATTTCGCCGCCAGCGCGCACAAAACGCTCCGCCAACTCGGATACTGAGGCGCCACCACGGGGTTTACCTATCCGAGAATAGCTCCGGAGGGCGAGCTGCGTCCGTCAGCCACCCCATTCACGATTCTGCACCCAAAATCGCCTGAAAATGCCGCATTTCCACCAACTATAGCCCCTTCAAACCACCATTAAAATCAGTGGCGAAAACCTCTGCTACTATATCTGGCGAGCTTGACGGAGCCCTGACCCCCTACCCACTCAATCTGACGAAGAGCCATTTGTAGCAATAGGAATAGATGCCACGTTGCCTACTTGGAAATTTAATGTTGGATTCATGGCCTTCATGAAGCCATGGGCAAGTGTTGAGCACAATAATGCAGTTAGAAAGTATTTATCTTTTTGTGCAGGGAACGCAGAAGATCCAGCAACATCAAATATAGCCTTCGTATCTGAGAATCGAACCCCAAAATATGAGGAGCTAATAAATGACCATGAGATTGACTCTTGAAAATAATAGTCGCGATTCTGCGGTCTAGATCTTAGTTTACCTTGCTCATCAGTAAAGCTTTGGATCTCATAGCCATCATTTTCCCAGTTAACAATATTTTCATTATTTCCATACCATTTGCGATAATCTCCGCCCTTATTATACGGATACCATTTTTTAGTTCCGTAATTAGTGTCGCCTGAGAAGAAACTCATTTTCTTTGATGATACTTCAAACCACTCTCTAACAAATTTATCGTTACTTCCTGTTTGTAACCCAACCTTTACAGGTGCAATATCATCAAGTCTGGTGCCTTGCTGAAAAATATCTCTAATTTTATCGCTCACCCAGTATGCGATTGGACTTCCAGGAATCTTTTTGAAATCTGATGCAGATGCACGGTAGAACCAGCCGCAACCCGGATTCATAACCGCTTCTCGGATGGCGGCTTTTTTCTCATCTTCAGAATTGCCAGCAACCAACCTTAAATAGCCGCCCTTGTAGTCCAGCCGATTTGCGTTCTCCAATACAAAGGCGGTGGTTGAAACCACTTCACCGCCGATGCTGTCAAAAGCCCTTGCACCGAGGTGAGCCATTGATAGCAATGTGTCCTGGTTCAGAATCCGCGCACGCAATGCCTCAAACGATGACAAGAACATCCAACTCTGCATGGTAATCATCGCAACCGCTCCATGCTTCTGGGCAAGGTCGAGGTTACGTTCGATGAACATGGCAAATAGATCTGACTTGCTCGCGGGGTAGTTATCTTTCACCCATGCACTCAATCGCCCATTCATTCCCTTTCCCCCCATATACGGCGGATTGGCAATCACCACATGGTATTTCGGGCTCAGGTAATCGGCCTGCCGTAGGGCTTGCAGCACCTTCTGGTGGGTCAGGCTGTGGAACAGATGACCGGAGACATTTTTTGACTCCAGAATCCTGAGCATACCGTCCACGTCGGTGACATCGGTACGGATCAGGGAGCCGAAGTTGTCGGCCTCTTCGAACTGGCGCAGGGTGGTTTGCAATGGCGCAGTGAAGAGGTCACGGCCGGCAAAATCCATGTAATCCTTCAGCTCGCCATCGTCAAAGTGGACATTCTCCAGCACGCAGATATTTGGCTTGATGCCCTTGTTGAAGAACCGGCGCTGTTTGGCGCGGGCTTTCATAGTCAGGGCAAAAGCGGCCAGCTCCCCGGCGCGTTCGTCGATTTCGATGCCGTAGAGGTTATTCGTGAGGATCTTTTCTGGTATTTCGGCGGGATCAACGCCTTCCTCCTCGTAGATGGCGTAGAGCAGGTCAAAGGCATAGGTGAGCATGTGGCCCGACCCGCAGGCCGGGTCGCAAATCTTGATCTCTTCCGGCTTAGTGATGCGCAGGAAGTCCGTTTCTGCCTGTTCGGGCTTGATGTAGTAGTCCATCTGCTCAATCAGCTTCGAGCCGGGACGGTTGAGCAACCACAGACGACCAAGTGAGTTTTCTACCAGATAGCGCACGATCCAATGCGGGGTAAAAAGCTGGGTGGCGGCGGGGATATTCTCGGGCATGATCTTCTTGTTCTTCTTCAGTCCGTCGAACACCTCGTCCTTCTTCTCGGAGATATAGAACTGGTAGAACCAACCGATCACCTCGACATCCTCGCAGGCATCCGGCGTCATCGCCTCGCGGGTGTAGGCAAGGATGGAGTTGCCCGAGAGCAGATCGTCGGGCATCAGGAGTTCGGTGTAGTCATCGATGCGCTGGAACAGGAACGGCATCGCCTTGTTCCAGAAGTTGCAGGCGGCGACCACCAGCAGGCGGTAAGCCTCGCCTTGCGGGTCGGGGCTGGGCGCTTTGCCGTCGAGCAGGGCGAAGATCTGCTGCCGGACCTTATCGTGGACCATCTCTTCGTCGATATGCCCCATTTTGGCCTCAGCCAGAATCTCGGGCTGGAATTGTCCGGGGTCGGCTGGAGAAACAATGTTGACGCGGTTATAACGGTTCACGTCCATGAAACGCAGGGCGCAGAAGCGGTTAAACCAGATGTAGGCCACCCGCTCAATAACTTGCTCCTTGCTGTGCTCCTTGATGGTTTTTTCAAGTTTTTTCACTGCCTCGGCACGTTCACGCCGGGCGGCGCTGCTTTCAGCCAACACCAGTTTCAGTTTGGCGGAGACCTGTTCCAGCAGAGAACGTCGGGCATATTGGGCAAATTTTTTGAGTTTTGCAGTTTCCATATCAGAGAAGTCCTTTTGAACCACGAATGGATACGGATGAATACGAATCGTGATAAAGGCGAGTTGTGCACGGTTCTATGCAAGCGTGCATAAAGTCCATACACGCTTTTATGCGCCAGCGCTTAAATGGGCGCATATATTTACGCCGAGCGCATAAATTAACGCTTGCGCTCATAAATAGACCCTTTACGATCACCAATCTGAATAATTTCGCCACGCTTCTTCAGACGCAAAAGCAGTTTGTACGCCTGATCTTGAGTAACATGACACAGCTCCATGACATCCGCACGTTTTATGCTGCCGTGCTTGTTGATGTAGTTGAGTACCATCTGTTCTTGCTGGATAGGCGCGAACCCTGCCTGACGGATATACTCCGACTTCTTTCCCGCCTTTTGGTACATCGTCGCGCTGAGGGTGTAAGTCCGGCCCCTGCCGGTGCCGTGAGGTTCGAGAAATCCGGTTTCCACCAGTTTTTCCAAAGTCGCCCGAACATTGGCCTCCGGCTTTTGGACGGATGGAGTCAGGTCAGCGGTGGTCAAGCGGCGTTCTTCGCGCAAGCGTGACAGGATGATCAGGGAATCAATGGGCATGTTCCCCAGATTATCTTCCTGCTCGACTACCATCTTGAGGAAATCGAGATCGGCGGCGGCATTGGCCATCTGCACGGAAACCGTGAATTCATTGGACATGGAATAATCAGGTATCGGCCGACCGTATCGCAGCATACCTTCATAAATGCGGTCGATCCCGCGCCCAGTGCGCTCGGCCAAACCGATCCGCTTGATCACGTCAGCAAGCAGCGGATTACGGGAGCGAGGATCGGCGACGAGCAGATTGTCCAGGGTGACGCCTTCGACGAATCCGCCGGGATTGCTGATAAAAAGGCCATCGTCTGCAATCTTGACGTGCACGGCGCCCAGACGGCTGAAATCACGGTGGACTAGGGCGTTGACGAATGCTTCGCGGAATGCGCGGCGATCATAGTTGGGAACCGGCACACGGAAGAGGCCGACCTGTATTTCCTCTTCCTCGACCCGAGCCTTGAAAAGCAGTTCTACTTCTTCAAAGGTTTCCAGCAGGGGCTTACGATAGAACTCATTCACCTTGACGTCTGTGCCGTGCAGTACCTGGAAGGCTACCTCGTAGGCGGGAAGGTATTGCCGCAACAGATCGGCAGTTCCCAACAACAGCAAACCGGTCATGGTTGGCCGCCTGTGGCCGTTCGCCTCGCGACAAAGCCCCAGGGCACCATCCAGTTCGTCATCCGCGAGCGCCAGCAAGGATTGTTCTCCACCATATTTTTTGATGGCATTACGGATGCGCAGACGTTGCAGCGGATCGAGTTGACTTACTAAAACGTCCTCCAGCACCATGGCCGAGGGATCGACAAGTCCCATTGACGACTGGCGCTGGATGAACTCATGAGGATAAAAAGGTACCGCTTCAGGTGTGCCATCCAGTTTGAGCCGCCTTCGAACCAGCAGACCATCGGAAGTTGAAACCAGTTGCCGTGATTTAGGCACGGAGATATGGACTATAGATTTGCCCTGCAACTCGCACCGCTCTACTCGGACAGATATGGCCGGGTTCGTCTTATTGGCGATCAGTGAAGATATGCCCGACACATTGAGATGATTCGCATGCAAGCCGGTAGCCTCACCGTCATCCTCCACCCCAAGTAACAGGTCGCCGCCATTGGTATTGGCCAAAGATACCACGGCCGCCACAAGTTCCCGGTCCGGCAGGCATTTTATATCACTCTTGAATTCCAGAGACACACTTTCACCCTGCTGGATCAGCTTTTCAATTTCGTGCTCATTCGCGTCCATTCGTGGTTCCTAAATTTGAATCCTTTTCCCTTTGCGAATTTCATCCAGCAATGCCTCGCGCATGGATTCCAGGTAGCGTTCCACGTCGGTCTCGTCGGCCAGCCAGGCTTTTTCGAAAGAGACCTTCACCGAGCGGCTGGGCACATACTCGATGCGCGGCTCCGGCTTGGTGGGTGGCATGGGGCTCAGTCCTTCCTCCGGCGAGGTGGTTTCGCCGGGTTCCGGAGCAGGCTCAGATGTTGGAGCCGGTTGCGCCCAGGATGTCATCTGCGAAAGCAGTCGCTGGTAGTCGTTTTCCTCAAACCGACGTAGGTTTTCGCGGACCACCGCAATCAGCTTCTGTCGCTCCAGGTCTGCGTTGAATTCGTTGAACGGACGGGTGATCTGCTCTTGCTGCCCGTCGTTCAGTGCGACGAATTCGGCCATGCCGCAGAGTCGGCCTTTAAGAGCGGCGACTGTCTCCTTGGCCGTAGTGATCTCGGCCTCGATCTGGGCCGTGATCTTCTCCTGCAGGGTTTCGACTTGCGTCTTGACCTGCTGCATTCGGTTACCCTTGAAGCATTCTGGATCGGCCAATATCGCCCTCAAGACGCCTGAAGAAACATCTTCAGGATCGCCCTCTCTCACTTCCAGTTTTCCACTTCCCACATCTTCTTCGATGTAGGCGAAGTTGGAGTCCTGGCTTTGAACGAACTGGCGGGCGTTATCGAAAATGCCTTTCTGCGGCCCGCTCATGAATTTGCGGACAGGATCGATGACGCTTTCCTTCATGTCGAGCAACGCGTCTTCCTGGCGGGTGAGTTCGGTCAGATACCAGGCATAGGGCTTGCCGGTTAGCTCCTTGAGCTTCTCAAGTACCGGTGTCAGTGCATTCTGGAACGGATATTGGGATGCCTGGGCCGCTAGCAGGGTGAGCTGATGCGTCAGATCTTGGAGCGCAGTGTCAGTCTCCTTGCCAAGCGCCTTCGCTTCGCCGGCAGCAGGCGGAGCATCGAAGAAATCCTCAAAGAACACCTTGAGAACGCGAACCTGCGATGCGGTAAATTCGACCTGGGGCTCCAGCACCACATTGCCATGACCATGCGTGTTGCGCAGCGCCCGTTCCAGTTCGTCTTCTTCCAGCAGGTTCCCGTCAGCGCGGACTTCGACCTTGCCGCGAGCGCAGAGGCTGGCCAGGGTGCAAAGAATAGCGGCGTAGTACCAACCGTAGGGTTTGCGCTCGAATTTTTCCAACAGGTTTTTCAGCGTAGTACGCACGCCACCCCGGTTATTGCTCTGAATGAACGCCAACAGCTCCTGCTCAGACTCGGCCAGGGAGGTGGTATCATTACCCAAGAGTGTTGCACCCTTATTACGCAGAACCGTCCTGATCATTTCTTCCGTATAGGGGACGCCGCGCAGCATGCGAAGGTTTGGATAGGCACGGGTGATGAGATCCTGGAATCCGCGCAGCACCCGGGTCTGGGCATCCTCGGAACCTATTTCTATGTCGGCTCCTGCCACGAACAATTTGGCCTTGCCAATCAGGCTTTGAACGCGCTGCTGTAGCTCAGCAGACCGTTCCTGGTTCTGGAAGCTCTTGTCATTCAGAATGCGTTTAACTGACTCCTGTTGCGTGATCGAGATATTCTGGCGGATGTATTTCTCCGTCCGCTTGTACATGAGGATATCGCGAACGAGGCGTTCATCCGCAGGCATCAGAACCAGTAGTTCGTCCCGGCCCATGCTCTGCATCTGCAGGATGGACTCGCTTTCGGCGTTTTCATGGAACGGACTGATGACATGGATAGCCAGCTCGTACTCCCGCCCGTGCAGCCGATCATCAAGCTTTCTGGAGAATGGGTAGTCCTGGCCATTCTCGTCGAAGCGAATCTTCCGCTGCTTGATGACGTAGTCGAAAATGATCTTCTCAAGCTCGGCGGCAACTTCGGATGACTCCACCTCGGTGTTCTTGATTTCCTGCTCGACGTCTTTTTCCTCGTCGGTCAGGTATTCGTAGAGTGCGCCATTGCGCTGCACGTAAGTCTGTTGTTCCAAAAGATTGAGGGCTTCTTCGACCCGTTTCCGTAACACGGGCAGATCCTGATTGAAGCCGTCCAGCATCAGGACGCACAGGTTGCGAAGCGTCGGCTTGAACTCCTTGACGTATTTGACCAAAAAGAGCGTCTTCAACAGCCGAATGGCGAAAGGACCATCCAGATGGTTTTCTGCCTGGATGATGGCTCGCTGGATGTTGGATTTCAGCGCGGTGCGAATGCCTTCAAACATCAGGTCGAAGGTCGCAAGCCGCCCGATTTCATAACCCCCGATCTGGATCGCCACCTGCTGGAACACGCCCAGCATGGAGCGTTCGCCCACCGAACTGTGCTTGCCCTCAAAGGCGCTATGCAGCGATAGATTCTGAATGGCCGACTGAAACAGCGCAAACTGGTACGGAATAAACGGATAGCTGTGAATGAAGTGGTCCCGGTCCTGATAGTTCCGGTAGGTCTGCGAGCCGTCGGCAAAGTCAAACAGAGTCTTAAAATTGTTGGACTGCGCGTGATAAATGTCCGACAGAAGACGCACGCCTTCTTCGTTCTTCATAAGCAGACGTTTCTGGATAACCTCCGCCACGTCGGCACTGCTCAGCTTCATGCGATTGGCAAACCGCGCCTGAATTTTCGAGAAGTCGTTACTTTGCTGTTTGCTCATCTCGCCGACGACCGTCCCCATGTCCTCCTGGGCGGTCACGATGATCCATGCGCGGCCTCGGCATTTGGTGGCCAAGCTCTCGGCGATGGTCTGGAGGTTGGTCATCAGCTTGACATTTTCGGCGATGTACTGACCGACCTCGTCGATAAAAAAGTTCAGGCGGAATGCTTTATTTCCCTCTTGGCTCGATTGCCGCTCAATATACGCTTGCACCTGCTCAGCAAAATCTTCAATGGAGACACGGTATTCACTGCGGTATTTATCGAGTATCCCCGAGGCCTGCGTCTCGTCACCACCAGCTACCTGAGCATAGGCTTTGGCAATGTTTTTGGTCTCTAGCAAAGACTGCTCGCGGCCCTTTTGCCATGTTCTGCCCGCTGTCGTTTCGTAGGCCGATTGGAACTGTTCGTAGAGGCCACGACTGTCGAGGTCGCGCTCAAACCGGGCGATGTGCCCCTGTTTGCCGTAGTAACCACACATCTCGTCAAAGACCTTGACGAAGACAGCGAGGAGCGCATCCATTTGGGTCTTGCTGATGACATCCGCTTTCTGGTCGATGTTGAATAGAATGCTTTTAGAAGGGATGGCGACGGCTCGCTTGAGATCACCGCGCAGGATTTCGTTATCGCCGCACTTGGGCAGGAACAGATCAAGAGCCGAGGCTCCTTCGATCAGCCGGTTCTCAAGCAAGAGCGCCAGCATCTTCAACAGGTGGGATTTGCCGGACCCGAAGAAGCCGGAAACCCAAACGCCGTTGGCACCTTCATAGTTGTTGTAGGCATCCAGAAAGGACTCAAGCCGCTTCTCGACTTCGTTGGTCAGTACGTACTCTTCAATCTCTCGGGACAGACTGGCTTCATCGTCAGCTTTGATGACCCCTTCAATCGGGCGATCAACTGGCTTGTTGAAAATGGTCTTAAGAGTCATCATCCTTCCCTCGGCTCTTCTGATTAAATTCAGACTTCACAGTGAAAAATATTGAATGCTCGATAATATTTATCGTCATGCATTCTCTCAAAGAGATCCAGCGATGCTCCAGTCTGCAGGGAGTGGGTGTAGTTTCCCGGGAAAAATAGGACAGTCGGCTTATCTTTCGCTGTGCTCTGCAAATTGTTCAACACGTTGTGTGAGCGGATGTAGGGGAACACCTCACCAACGCCGGACAGAAAGAGAACCTCGAATTCCGTAATGGCCAGCTTGGCCGCAATGGCCGGAACAAGATGCGCTTCGGGGTCCAGCACGCCCTGCAACAACTCCTTGAGCTGCTCTTTGGAGACAGTAGCCTCCATTTCGATAATCTGGTTCCATATGCCACGCTCTTTGAGAATTTCTATCGAAAGATCATACAGATTGATCTCCAGAATCCGGACACCGGCCTGCTCAAGACGATTGACCAGCTTCAGCTTTTGCCGCTCGACTTCAACAGAATCTTCCGGCTTGAATGGGCAGATGAAAAAGGGGATCTCATTACCAAGACCTTGCTTCTTGAGAAAGCGTTGGCCTGAGATCACAGCAAAAAGATGCTGAAATCTTTCCGGTATTGGCCTTCTGGCCATATCTGCTGACACTACGCCATCCCTTTTAGTTCTGATTCAAATACAGGGAAGTGCAAAATCTCCCTGCGGTTGCCTTGATGGATCAGCTCCAATAGTTTTGGGCTGAGCATGGCAGCGTGGATCGTGTTGTTGGCCGTCAAGAAATCGGCCTCGCGAAGCATCTTAAATAAGACCTGCCGTAATTTGCTTCGGGTTGCTGGGGTGATCTTATCCAGCTCCAAATGCCATTCAGCTTTACGGTTGAAGAAAGCATCAAAATCATCAAAGTTCAGATCACCTTTCATTGAGATATAACGCTCATGAAGCACTTCGATGGCAAAGTCAGCGATAAATCTGTACTGGCGGCAAACAGCAAGCCAGAGAAGATAGACCTGCTCTTGACGACTGCCATCTACCAAGAATTTAAGTTCAACCGGACTCAGGGTCCTGAGCCGAGAGATAACCTCGCGGCAGATTCGCTTGAGTGTACTTACCGTTCTGGTCTGCAGTACATTATTTGCAATAACACTTGTACGAACTGCGTTCCAGTCACCGAGATCAAAATACAGCTTTACCAGCTCCAGCGACTCACGGTGAAATAGACTGCCCGTTGTAAATGACAGGCTGTATCTATCACTACCCATTTTTCGTCAGGATTCCTTTTTGTAATGTTCAGCAGCGCCACCGGCCTTCACCCATTCGTCCACGTCAACCTTTTTGAACTTCCAAAGTCGGCCCATGCGATGCGCGGGCATTTCATGCCTATCAATCCACTTGTACACGGTGTCATTGCTGACCCCCAGGTACTTGCAGATCTCACTTATTGATAACCAGCGGTCTTCCATCTCGGTCATTTCTTAAGCTCCTTGTGGGGGCGGCCAGAATGAAGTTGCGGAGCATTTCCATTTAAACGGTTCCAGTATACGAATAGACCGAATTTTGTCAAAGGAAGGCTACCGATTAAAGCCGATTACTTCGTAATAAGGTCTACGGAAGACGCATAATTGGCGCCTGCATCGATTTCACGGCACTGGCAGCGCAGGTAGATGGTGCGGCTCCTCGACCGGTGAGTTCCCAGGGTGGTCGCCCGCCTTACCCCACCGAAGTCATGGTGCGGATCCTGGTCTTGAAACGCCTGTACAATCTTTCGGATGAACAGATGGAATACCAGCTTCTGGATCGCCACAGCTATCAACGTTTCTGCGGCCTGCTGGATGCCGCGCACCTGCCCGATCGCAAGACGATCTGGCATTTTGAGAACCGGCATCGAGGTAGCCGGTGCCGAAGCCCTGTTTGCAGTGGTAGAGCAGCAAATTCTCCAGCACGGTTATCTGGCGCGAGGAGGTCAGATCATTGATGCCAACCTGGTCCCTGCACCCAAGCAGCATTTTATCCGGGAAGACAACGCACAGCTCAAAGAAAAGGCCGTACCCGCGACTGGAGCCCCACCAAACGTCGCTAGAAAGATCTGGAGCGACCTGGACGAAGAAGCATGGGAAAAGCAGCCATGGCTACAAGCTCTCTGTCAGAGTGGAACGCAAACACTGCCAGAGCAACAGGAGATAATCGCCCGGCAATCCAGCTTTAGGCTTCTCTTGGGCTGGGTGTTGGGGGTATTGGTAACAGTTCGTAGAGTCTCATGATGTGAGTATTCCCGTGTCATGACACCATTTGCACCCTTCGCCAGAGCAGGAGGGGCAAACCTGAACATTTGGGTTTGCTGGGTTTGCTGGGTTATTTTCACCGGCCATATATAAACTGTCAGTTGTATTACCATTTGTTTGACAGTTTTCACGCTGGGAATGAAACATACCCTTAAAACCCTGCAAACCCTGATTAGTGACTTTCCATGCCACCCCAAGATGTGTCTCCCGGCCTTTCATTACTTGAAGACCTTCAACAATCCTATTTTCGTGGCGTCGCAAGTATTTGCCTAGCCGCCTGATATTTATGGAACCTTTGCTGTTTCCAGCAACTGCGTCCAAAGCCCCCAGAAGCTCGGCATCAGTGTTGAAGGTAGCTTTTTCTACCAAGTCCTTCAGTGTGATAAACCGTTCACCGATCAGCGCGTGCCAACCTTGCAGAATGGCGCTGAGGTCTTCGGCTTCTGGGTCAGTAGCGCGTTCTCTACTCACAACGTCCAGTGGGTCAGCCATTGGACAGGGTGCGAGACCGTCCTCAATTAAGGTTAAAACTGCGGCGCGCACAGAATCGTTCCAGGCGTTAAAGCTGCCCAAACTGCCCTCCTTATGTGGCCGTGCATATTTCAAAATGGCGATGGCCGCCGCCTGCATCGCACCAAGATGCACTTGTGTCCACTCGGTCGGGTCAATATTGAATTGACGAAGCTCAGCCCTTTCAACCTTCGGGTCAACGCGGATTGTCAGCGTGCGCCTGGTTAAATCAGCAGCAGGGATCAGGTTTATCCCAGTCGCCATAAGTAGCATCCTTGTTGGGATTTTTGCAGTGGCACTTTGGCCCAGTAATCGGGACGAGTATCTTTCAGAGGTAATGACTGCGGCTAGGTCGTCGCCGCCCAGAGTACCGCTGAGGTTGTCCCACAGCACAGCCGGTGTTCCCTCAAGCAAGGTGGAGAATAGTCGTTTTTGCTGTTCTTCAGGGCTTGCACCGAGGCTTGTAACGGATTTGTCGTCCCCCGCCAGTAGTTTGGCGACAATGCCTATATGCGTTTTCCCAGAACCAAATGTTGGCGCTGAAATGATAAACATCGGAGACAATGGCAGGATTGGACGTTGTACAGCCGTCAACAACAGCGCCATAGTCGCTCCTGCATCTGCTGGAGAGATAAAAGGCATTTGGCTAAGCGGGAACCAGAGCGTTTGAATTGCCTCGCGAATATCGTTTGGAATGGGCGCCCAATCTCCTTGATGGTGCAAGTAAAGACCCGTCTGGTCATCATACCCTTGGCGATCAAGCAGTGTGCCACCAGGTCGCATGATTCTGTGACGTGTCACCCCATTTAACTCGGGGAACTGCCACGCCTCACGCGCTGCAAGTATGCGCTGTGCAAATTCAAGGGGTAGCTTACTTGCAGCCCATGAACCGCTGCGACCATCGTAACGTTTTATTTCGAAAAGTCGCTCAACGGGATCAAGTAACGCATGGGCTGAAGCCGGGTAAGTGTTCCCTCTTGAGTCGATCCGGACCAATGTCCCACCAAAATCAAAAACTTCGCGCTTAGCGGTCAGTCGCCCAATCACAGTACGAAGTAGTTCCGGCCATTTCCCTGAAATAAGCATGAGCTGTACGCGCTCAACCTCGCCAGGCTGTGCCTCGTCCTCTGCTACAGATTCACCCGCAAGTTCTTCCGCATTCGCAACTGTGACGGCCTCTATTGCTGTTCGGGTAGCGCTTGCGCCATCGCGCACATAAGCATCGCTCCAATCATCGCCCTCTACGTTTGGGATGGCTACCTGTCCATGCACCGCTGCTGCGGCGACTCTGGCTGCTTTCTGGCCCACTCCTGTAGCATCGTGGTCGCCACAAAGGATGATCTCTGCAGGGCTCCGTCAAGCTCGCCAGATATAGTAGCAGAGGTTTTCGCCACTGATTTTAATGGTGGTTTGAAGGGGCTATAGTTGGTGGAAATGCGGCATTTTCAGGCGATTTTGGGTGCAGAATCGTGAATGGGGTGGCTGACGGACGCAGCTCGCCCTCCGGAGCTATTCTCGGATAGGTAAACCCCGTGGTGGCGCCTCAGTATCCGAGTTGGCGGAGCGTTTTGTGCGCGCTGGCGGCGAAATCCCGGCACGCTTTGGCGATATTCTTGACGCCAGTGAGACGCATAATGCTCATGGCCAGTTCGCGCAAGGTCGCCATCATATGGGGACCGTTCTGGGTACGGACTTGGGAGAGGTCCTCGTGGAAAGTCACATCGCGGACATGATGGTTCCGGTTTTCAATTTCCCAGTGACCACGGGCCAAGCCCAACAGATTTTCGGGCGTGGCACGATCCGGGGTCAGGCTGGTGAGTCCGAAGGCATAATCATCCCGAATCGTGCCCTCTTTGCTGTTGATGGTGGAGCGTTGGATCAGGAAAGCTTGTCCGACATGCGGAAAATGGAGGCCGGTTGCCCGGGTGGCGACGATGATTTTGCGGTATTCAAAGCGGCCATGCCCGACCTCTGTGGTTTCAGCGTTGAGGGGGAAAATCGCCCCAAGGGAGGCACGTCAGACGGTCGCGGAGTTTTCGTTGATTGCCTTTGACGGCGGTGAAGAGATAATCGGCTTTCTTGTCTTCGACGAGGAAGCGGGCGGTCTCCCGCTGGGTATGCAGGGCATCGGCGGTGACGACCTTGCCCGCGATGTTGACGTCCTGGAGCAGGTTGCGCAGTTCTGGAATTTCGTTGGTTTTCCGGGCGATTTCTTTTTGCGCGATGGTGGCCCCCTGTCCATGCAGGAACGCGCTGAGCAGATGCACCTGAGCGCCGTCTGCGCGTGCGGCCCCTTTGAGGACTTTGCCATCGACGGCCACCGCTTCAAAGCCCGCCGTACCCAGTAGCCAGGCGCCGATCGCCGCATCCAGCGCCTCCACATCGGCCCCTTGCAAGACGCGCCGGATGGTCGGTTCGGAGGGGGCGAGGTAGCGCTTGGTTTTGGGATCGAATCGGGCGCGGATGCGCTTCAATTGAGCCTGGGTCAAGCGACCGCCCCACTCGGCGATGGCGGCATAACTTTCGGCCCGCGTCAGGACAGCGGCCACGGCCACCGTCAGGATGGCCGGGAGGGGATGCTGCTTGCCTAGTTTGCTGCGGGTATCGGGAAGGCGGAAAAAGATTTGGCGCAAGCCTTCCATTTGCGCGGTCGCTCAACGTCACGGTTTGCATGGGGGTATGGGTCCATTCGAGTTGGGGCTGCGGCTGGGCCAACCAGGCCCGCGCCTGTGGATGGAGAGGAAAGAGCAGAAGACGTTTAGGTTGGCCGTGGTGGACATAGCCACCACCGGGACGGCGGGCGAAGCCCTTGGTTCCGCCGACATCCACCCAGTTGGCGGCCCGGTAGCAGGCACCGGTAAAACGGGGGGATTCCACAAAGGTCTCAGCCAGCACGATGGGATGCCCATAGACGGATTGCCAGTCCGCAGAGAGCCTGTGCAGGTTCAGCGCCAGAATACGGGACGCCAGATTCGGGAAGGATTCTCCGGGCAGGATCAGAAAACGGGCATTGTTGGCGATGAGATGCAAGCGCTGGCGGCGCAAGATCCAGGACCAGCCGATCCACCGATCCCGCGCCTGGCATTGAAAAGCGGCGGCATGCCAGCCCAGTAACGCTACCCAGCGACCATCGAGCGTAGCCACATAGCGCAGGTTACGGCCCGCCAAGGTGCGAAAGCCCCGGTAGTGATACGTTTGCATCAGCGTATTCCAGCGTTCCCGCTCCGTGGGCAGGATGGGTCGCACCTGAACACGGTGCAGGCTGGCTTGCTGGTTTTCGGTGAGAGTTGGGACTTCCATGCGGCAAAAGTTACCGCATTCATCCTGAGAAGTCCAGAAAAACCCTTTGTGCTACTCCATCAGCAGCTTAGATGGAAGGTTGACAGGGCCCTGATGATCTCTGCCCTTGGGTATTTTCCCCGGATAGCCTTCGCCGTGGTCAGCATGTTCCCTGCCGAAAAACAGCAGACAACGCCACCTGTAGAGATGGACTCAGCAATGCTCGCCGCTGTCCCAAAGCCTTCAGCAATATAGATCACGTCGCCGGGATCCCTGAGCCAATACATACCGCCTTTCATCCTGCCGCCCTTGGCGAAGGATTTGCGTCCGGATGCGCTGATTTTCTGGAGCGATTGGATTTCTCCGTAGATGTCCCGCACGGATATGACTAAATTCCCAGTGAGATCTTGCATCGCGCCATAAGGAGAGATTTTCTTTTTGGCAAGATAAGGATGACCAGGTTCGGCTGGATCAAAATTATCCAGCGCCTGCCTGATACGCGTCGCCGCCTTTAAGTAGGCGGCTTCTCGCTGCTTCTCTGATTCACAACGGGCTTTGGCCTGTTGTTTGAGAAGTACCGCAAGTTCGGTATCGGATAAGTCAGGGTCGCGGACAGCCTGCCAGCCTGCTGTTAGACCTGTCCTTTTATCGCCAAAAACGGCCCCTTTGCGGCCCGGGAAAATCTTTAGCCAACCTGATTTATCAGAGGCTTTCCCGTTGCTCGAAAAGCGTATGAACTCGCCCACTTTTCCGTCGATGATATCGCTCGGGGGATTCAGACCGCGCGAGCGCATGGTATCAAGGAGGCCTCTCATTTTGTCCCCCATACTACGAGGCCGAGAGAACAAGAAAAAAATGCGAGAATAATGGCGATGATGTCAGGGCTCATTTTATCACCTCCCCCCGATTTGCCGTTTGGCTAGCCACTCCGCCAGGTCCGCAACACGATATCTAACTAAGCGTCCTGTCTTGAAATATCGTAAGTCATATCGGCGCGTGCAACGCCAATTTTGTAAGGTTGAAGGCTTAACCTGCAATACGGCTGCTGCAGTACGCTCGCTCAACATCAGTTGATGTGGGGAGATGTCTTTGCCGCAATCAAGCTGTCTGATAATTTCAACAATTATCTGTTTAATTAGATCGTTATAATGATCCATGGTTGACCTCACTGATCTTTGAGAGAAGATAAGGTTAGCCAAGTGTTCATCAAAGAAGATCAAAAATAACCGTATAAATTCGCGTTTATTTTGTTGACAGGTTCAGCGCCCTACGTCAGGTGTTACGCAAGACCCGCCATACGACCGATGTGGAAGCGCTGATCCGGGTGATGGTCCTCAACCGGCTCTGCAATCCCGAATCGAAACTGGGCGGACTGCGCTGGGTGGAAACAGTCTCTGGAGTTTGTCCTGGCCGTACCGGGGCGACGGTACCAGGAATTTACCGATCTGCTGGTGTCTTCCATCCACGATGGCCAAGGCGAGGTTCTGGATGTCCGCCGTGTAAAAAAATAGACGCTTCTCAGCAATTGACGCTGTTGTAGTGGAGCGTTTTGAAATCGTTACTAACGATATCGATAAGTTGTAAGATTAGATTAACTGTCGAGCACGGGGCCCGGGGCTCATTTTGAGCTCCACCCAATATCTCTTGCCGCATCAGCTGCTGGCTCTCTAAGCTTATCTCTTATGTGAAAATTTAAAAAATTCAGTGGTACCACCAGGCTCTTCGATGTTTTGAGTGGGTGAGATGGAGACCGCAGACCATGCATCTGGGGTCGCACCAATCACTGGTCAACCACCGTCAGTCTCGATCATACCACAACTTCTAGATAAGGCATTGGCGCGAAACTACATGGTTACCAACGATATTTCTTGCCTACAAGGTGAGTATCGGGGTCAATTCAAGGTCTCCATATGACGTCCTACTCATCCCTTACCTGGTCCCATGGGGACCGGACCTACCCACTCGATCTATCGAGCCCTTAAAATGAGCAGGTATTTCTTCGATTTACCGAGTATACTGTAACACAAAACGATATTTTATATGCTCAAACACAAGGTTGTCTTTATAAGAGGTTTATATCGTCTTGTTGTGCGTGCACGCGCCATCATTTATTCAATGCAAAAATTTACTGATAAAATAGCTATAGTTAAGAAATGTTGGTAATAAGGAGAAAACATGCTATCCCGTGATATAAAGATGCGCCTTTGGTACATGCCTTTTGCTCTAATTGGGCGTGGTAGTTTTTGTTTTTTACTGATGACCATGGCATTGCTAGCCGTCACTTTTTTGCCCTCTATTCTGTTCTTTGCCGCTTTGTTCATTTGGATCCCAACTTTATGGATTCTCTACGCAAGGGTATATTATCACTGGTCGTTTGCTGAAACTTGGATAAGAATCCGGCGACATGTACGATCTATACTCATCATCTTCGCTTTTTATTCAGTTCCAGTTGTGTTGACGGCTGGACTATTTAGGACGGTCAGTCTGCGGGACTATAGAGCTTGGATGTATCCCGGTGCGGGCAGTAGTGCGCATAGTATATGGTTGCGTTTTTGCGATAAACTTCCCTTGGCTTTTTTGCTAATTATTTTTGGGTATTTTCTATTCTGGCCGGCTATATCAGCAATTATGTTTTTGGACAAGAAAATAACTCCGATGGATATGATGATTTCGACATCGGAGATATTTGAACGTCTTTCTTTCCCAAAGCTAGTGATAATTACAAGTATAGTACTAGGCTTTTATTGGATCTTGTCGGAATATATTGCCAGAGTTTTTATGTCTTGGGAATCGGTAGCAGTGATGGTGGTGTTGACGATTTTCACCGTTATTCTGTCTGGGTGGTCATTTGCTTTTGGGCTGACTTTGGATTACTACCTGGATATCTCCAATAAGGATGAATGAAGTCAATGTGTTTCCCGACTAAAAAAATCAAACTCAGCGTATGCAAAACTAAAAAACGATAATGCATCTTATCAGGAGAATATCACTGCGGTGATTGTAGCAATTCCCGACAAATTATGTAGACAGAAACAAAGACAAAGAGATAACCTTGGTGGCCCAAAGGTATATAGGGATGACCCGCAGTAAAGCCGAATGTAACGCCACTGTAATGCCACTGTAATGCCACTGTAATGCCACTGTAATGCCACTGTAATGCCACTGTAATGCCACTGTAATGCCACTGTAATGCATGTTCACAGCACTACGTTACAAAAATTACTGGGCGTAAGAGCATTATGAAGTGCATTACAGAACGCGGTGTAGAAGTCTCGCTTTTTAACCATGCGCCCTCGCGGATGCAAGTGTTTTATAAGGGATGTATAGTGCTCGTGTCCAAATCTAAGCAGAAAGGCAGCAGGATACAAAACTCCTGCCCGTGCAGCGATATTCATCCATTCCCCCGAGTTCGACAGTTCATCGGCTAAAATCGTCCATTTTGTAACGCCACCCCAGCATTCATAGGGGTTTCAGCGTCCATTTTCTCAAACTTCTGTGGTGGCACGCTTTATCTCATAGATACTTTTATTTACATGACGATTAACACTGATAAAGTGGCGGCATGCATGTGAAGATAACCACCTCTGGCAGCCGCCGCTATGTCCAGCTTGTCGAGTCCTACCGGGATGATGCCGGAAAGGTTAAAAAGCGGACCGTCGCCACACTGGGGCGGCTGGATCAGGTCGACAGTCAGTTGAATGCCGAGATTCAGGGCTTGATGAAGGTCAGTGGTCAGGTACCCACCCCGATGCCAACGATTTCTTCTCCACCATCCAACGCTTTTGAAGAAGCGCGTGCTTTAGGCGATTGACCTGTTTTGCCATCAATCGTTTACAGCCTGCGCAACGCCTTTTGTTGAACTTCAACAATTCTGTAACCATTACGATATGGAAGCCGCTTTTATTGTGTGACTTGCCATATATTCTGTATTTTTCACCAGCAGTGCCCAGATGGTTCGGGCCATCTTGTTGGCCTGTGCCACGACAACCACGTTGTGGGGCCGTCGGCAGAGCAGCTTGTCCATCCAGGGGTTCCGGTTATTGATCTGGAAATTCACCACTGCCCGTGCTCCGTGGGTGAGCAGCTTTCGCAGATAGCTGTCTCCGCGTTTACTGATGCCCAGCAACCGGACCTTACCGCCGGTTCCACTCTGGCGGGGAACCAGCCCCAGAAACGCCGCAAACTCCCGCCCTGACCGAAAGGATTTCATATCGCCCACGGTGGCGATGATGGCGGTAGCTGTCAGTAACCCCACGCCAGGAATCGCCATCAATCGCGTCACTGTTTCCTGGTTTTTCTTCCATAGGGTCAAACGCTTTTCGATGTCCGCAATATCCTTGTCCATCTGTTCAAGCCGTTTTAATTGCTGGCGAACGGTGTCCAGGAACATGGGCGATAGGGATTCTTCCAAGTCGGCCAAAGCATCCGGCACTTCTTTCAGTCCTTTCTGGCGACCTTGCGGCAGATCAGCGCCAAATTCATAGAGCAAGCCCCGGATCTGATTCACCTGCATCGTCCGGACCTTGATGAGTTGCTCCCGGATACGGTGGAGCGACAGGACGGATTGCTGCTCTTCATTCTTGACCGCCACAAAGCGCATATCCGGCCGCTGTACGGTTTCCCAGATGGCTGCCGCATCCGCTGCATCGTTTTTGTTGGTCTTCACGAAAGGCCGCACGAATTGTGCCGCTACCAGACGGACCTCATGACCGAGCTTGCGTAATTCCCGGCCCCAATAATACGCACTCCCACAGGCTTCCATGGCCACGATGCCCGGTTGTCGATTGGCAAAGAACTCCAGAAGTGCCCGACGCTTCATCTGTTTGCGATGAATCTCACCGGTCTCCATGTCTACCCAGTGTAACTGCATGACCCTTTTTGCCAAATCCAGTCCATAAGTTGTAACCTGCATGACGAGTCCTCCTTGTCCTTAACGTGGATAAATTTCCACCTTGGCACCTTGATGCCGTCCGGTTCAAGCGGGGACTCCCTTCCGAAGCACCCCGCTGCCGGTCCTGTAGGGGGAGGCATCCATGCCATCTGTAACGGCTTCCCCTGGCTCTGGTCCTGCTGCTGCTCTCTTTTGTGGAAAGTTAAGATGGTGATGAGGGTACGGCTGCATGCGGTCTGTGTGCGGTGTAGCTCTTTTTGCCCGTTTTGATAGCTTGCTATCTTTATATTTGATACTAAGATACATTGATAGCTTATCTGGCTAGATATCTGCATATCAAGATAGCCAAAAATGGGCAAAATAGAGCCTTATCCAAGCCGAAGGCGGCAAAATCCACAGCCCTTGCCCGCGCAACGGGGTCCATCCAGACCCCAAGGCCACGCGGGGGTGGGCGGCAAGCCGGAACGTGTACCGGCTGGCCATTGGAACAATAAGCCGTCCATAGGTTGTGAGCGTAGCGGGAGTTTGTGGGTAAGGCGGGTTCTCATTTGCGTCATATTTTTGCTATCCAATCGTTTGATGTAGCATACTTTTTGGACAGTGAGGGGCGCAAATTGACGGGCCACCGGCCCGGTGTTATGTTCAGAGTAACTGCAACATACTCAAAAAAGGATAAAAGATAAGGCCAAGACTCGTGGTCACCGCACGCACAAAAATTTTATCAACATGCTATACCTGATCCTGGGTAAGCTGGATCTCAGGTTACCCACTTAAAATGTTGAGGCATCAATGAATAGCTTCGCAGTATACATGGCAATAATATTTTTCCCAGGAATTTTAGCAACTATAATTTGTGACAAAATTACGACTCATGTTACAAAATGGGGGGCATTTAAGTACACATTATATTCTTTCTTTTTTGGTGTTTCTAGTTATATTTTTGAGCAAATTATTTACTTTGTTTTGCCTCAACTGTCCACCTATTCTCAATCGAAAATAGAACGCGAAATATCAACTTCAAACATCCTCCCATTAATCCATTATGTAATAAATAATTACAACATCCCACAAACTGTTATCGCAAATATAATTATTGCCGTAACATTGTCACCCATTGTAGCAATTATTTTTTCTTTCGTATTCAATAAAAAGATAGTAAACATAATGGCCATGAAGTTTAAGGTATCTGAAAAATATGGCGACGAGAGTTTATATTATTTATTCTCGAGTCAAAAAAATTTGAAATACGTTGTCATAAGTGAAAAGGATAAAAACTTGACCTACCAAGGTAAATTGTCGGCAGTATCTATAACTGACTACATCCAAGAGATAATATTAATCGATGTTAAAGTTTATAATTATGAAACCAGCGACCTGGTATATAGCTCACCTAGTATATACCTATCGAAACCGCCTGGTGGTTTTACAATAGAGTACCCGGCTGAAAGCCACGATGAAACCACACTACCAATTAATCGTTACTATTGAGCACAGAGGAAAAGCATGAAGAAACCACAAAAACCAATCAGTAAGGGTTTACAAAAAGCTCAAGAAGGTCTCGCAATAGACGGATTAGTACTTAGAGGAATATTGCCGCGAAGTCCAAAAACTATTGCCACGCCACCGCCACCGCCACCAAAAAAACCCAAATAACATGAAAATCATGAGAAGTCGTTACTGTAATTAAGTCAGAGGATTCCTATAGAACAGAGATATCACCATGCCAGCATCCTGAGCAGTTGGTACGAGCTTCTACCACACCCTAACAAATGTAGGGCCTCTGTTTTTGGTAACCTGGCCGCTTCATTAATCTACACGAATGACGATGATGATCTCACCGTCACCGTCTTCGTTTCCTTCATAACGAGCCGTCCATAGGTTGTTGAGTTTGTGGGTAAGGCGTGGATTATCTAGTAACAAATGGTAATTGACATTGATGTAAAAGTGCGTTATTAATATATCAGCATTAGGTGTGAGCCGCAAAATTTAAGCCTAGAATGACTATTGCTAATAATATGTTAGGGAATTAATATGGCTGATTACGATGATATTTCGAAGCTGGCAGAACTAAAAGAACAAGGGCTCATAACTGATGCTGAATACAATCAGCAAAAGAACGAAGTATTATAAGACAATACTACTTATGTTAAAACTTACACCCCAATAAATTCACATTCAAGGTAATAGCATATTTTTTCTTGGGTATTATAGTCCATTTTTGGATTATTTCACTCCCCATATTTTGGTATCTAGCATACAAAGCGTACAAAAGGGGTGATTAATTTTAATCTTCTGCTGTTGATGAGATAAGCATGTTGCATAGATTATGTTTAGAATTTGAAACCTCATTACGTAAAGGTGTCCACGGTTACGCATTACCAACAGTTACCCTAATAGTTGGGCTTGAGTTAGAAGTAATGGCCCGCATCATAACCTGGGTATCTAAATTTATCTTTCTGGTCAGAAATAAAAATCTTCCCTTTTTTATTGTGACTAGATTTGCACACTTAATCCCATGATGAATAACCAAGGAGACTCCATCATGCATAGGAAAGTAGGATATTTTGTATTATCAATTTTTGTAGTGGCTTTGTCTGGTTGCGCTAACATGACCAATCCTGTGCCTGTTGCTGGGCAACACCGTACTGCACAACAGAAATATGCAA
This sequence comes from Acidithiobacillus marinus, assembly GCF_002847505.1. Lineage (GTDB taxonomy): Bacteria > Pseudomonadota > Gammaproteobacteria > Acidithiobacillales > Acidithiobacillaceae > Acidithiobacillus > Acidithiobacillus marinus. The sequence goes on along the minus strand of NZ_MXAV01000034.1, from coordinate 232,985 downwards.
AAAAACACCAAAATGGTGTAGAAACCTTTTTGAGTGAGGTTATCTGATCATGAAGCTCCGCGAGTTGAGACCAGTGACCGTCATCAGCGGCATGGCCTCAGCCGCGATGTTAATTCGTTTTGCGACTGTTGACATCAGGAATCACATTTTGATTTCCGGTTAAAACAAGCTAGAAAATGCACATTTTTTTGCCTATAGAAAGACTCAAAAAAACGTCAAGCGTGTAAGTCTATGGTCCATAGACTAATGACGTTGCGGCAGACGCATGATCATGTTGTTACCGTTATAAAGAAAATGGATCAAATTAATCCCAATGCCTCAGATTATGAGCAGGTTACCCAGCACCACATGCGCCTCCTCAAGTTTTTGTAGGGAAGTATTCAGTTCCCTCGTATCCACATCACGAGGTAGACCAGCATGCGGATCAATCAAAGGTACAAAGTCAGCTTGCCGATCAGCGTCCGTTTGCGTCGGCCAAATTTTGTGGCGAAGCAATAACATTAGATTTCCGATTTGCTCATGTAGAGCGTATGCTGATTCTTGCCCTATTATGAACGGTTCATCTTTCATGGAAAATCCTAATTCTTTTGAAGTTTTCAGCATTTGCCGCCGCGCATCTTGTACCGTTTTCGAAAATTTTCGTAACCTCTCAAACTGATCCTCAAGTTTCATCACGGTTTCATACTCTTCTGCTATAGCATGTTTTGCTAGGGACTTTTTGTAATTTTGACTGTTCCTAGCCTTGCTGATATGTCTTGCATTGAAGTTTTTGCGGCTATTGTTGGTTGATTTATACCATATTCTAATGCGCCAATGCACTGTCACACTGCCGTTTATAGTTTTTCTAACCGCGATGCTCAAGTCGCTCCAGTCTTTATTTTGATTATCTTTATGGACTTGCTGTGATAGCTTTTTTTGGATTGCATAAAACTCTTGTGCTTTCTTCTGAGCATCGTCAAAGATTATGTCCTGTACCTGCTGATAAAAGAGCATCTGCCTTTGAAACATGACTTCAAGATTTCTTCTTGCTTCTGTTTGATGGTTCATTGTTGTGATCCTTTTTGGTGATGTGCTGGCCATATGACATCATCAGGTCCCAGACCGCTCTGACCAAAACTTGTCAATGATTAGAATATTCCGTCTTGATTCCTTTTTTCGTCTCATTAAGCAACTAAAATCGCCCATTTTCTCTTTTTTTACAAAGTGGTTTCCACGTGTTTGGACTTTAATGGGCACATCGGAAAACCTCATTTCACAAGAAACATACAGCATAGAAACAATTGGTTACAGCGTGCATTTCGTGCCATCAGGAGTTTTTTAAGTGCCCCGCAAGCCAGAAAGGACTCAAAGAAGCCGCCGGATGCTTTGGCCGACCTGGAAAAATCCCTATCGCCCATGCTTCTGGGCACCGTTCGCCAGCAATTAAAACGGCTTGAACAGATGGACAAGGATATTGCGGATATCGAAAAGCGTTTGACCCTATGGAAGAAAGACCAGCAAGCGGTGACACGATTGATGGCGATTCCTGGCGTGGGGTTACTGACAGCTACCGCCATCATCGCCACCGTGGGCGATATGAAATCCTTTCGGTCAGGGCGGGAGTTTGCGGCTTTTCTGGGATTGGTTCCCCGTCAGAGCGGCACCGGTGGCAAGGTTCGGTTGCTGGGCATCAGTAAACGCGGAGACAGCTATCTGCGAAAGCTGCTCACCCACGGAGCGCGGGCAGTCGTGAATTGCCAGATCAAGAACCTGAACCCTTGGATGAACAAGCTGCTCTGCCGACAGCCCACAATGTGGTCGTCGTAGCACAGGCGAACAAGATGGTCAGAACGATTTGGGTGCTATTGGTGCGAGATACTATCTACGACGCGAATCACGCGAAGATAAAAACCGCCGCATAGTACGGTATTACAGAATTGTTGAACTTCAACATAAGGAGTTGCGCAGGCGGATAAACGATTGATGGCAAAACAGGTCAGACCTCGGAAGAAAAAACCTGGCTAATTCCTGCCCATTAAGGACGTATCGTAGATAAGGAGTTCTTCCGGCGGATTCCATTAAGGCCCGCAGACTGATTGCTCTGCATCAAAGGCCGGATATAAGGCAGCAACTCGACCTCAACATGCCAGACACCGAATCCTCTTGCCCACATGGAGGCATCCATATAGGACTTGCGCATATCCACCGGCTGGCCGCAGAGATGCACCCGTACCCGACCCTTCCGGGAAAAACATCAGCCCCTCAACAGATGCAGAATCAGGCCGCCGCCCAGATCCAGACGGAGTCCCAGTTGATGCACAGCGTCTGCTTCCCGTCGGGCCGGAGAGGGCACGTCTTCCAGCGCGCCCAATCGACAAAGTCGGGGATAGATTGAGGGGTAGTAAACGCTGGGACAATATTGAACGGCTTCCGGTCTACATTCCCCCCGGTTTCCGGTAATCCCTTACACAGCCGTCCTTGCCAACGATAGAAACTGGCTTGACTGATGCATGCCTGATGACAAAAAGCCGTCACCGGCAAACCACTTTCAGCCTGTTCATTCAGTAATGCCTACCAGGCTTGGGCGTTGCGGCGCGGGGATCTCCTGCGCGGTGTTGATGGCACCATGTATTTTCTCCTCAGTCATATCCTGGAAGATTATTCTGCACCTTGGAAAGTTTCAGGACATAACGCTGCTCAGTTACCGGCTTCTTCATCTCGATTATTCTCATATTCAGGCGTCACATACCCCAGATTCTACCCCTGAGCCCACTCGATGTGTCGAGGAGCGCTAATGGACCCTTTTGCTTGGCTTATATTGCTTGTCTTTCCTTGTGTCGTTGATGCTTGCAGTAAGCCTATCCTTCGGCAGTCCTTGTTACGCCTCATTCATCTGGAAAGATTGTCCTAAATCCTGCGTACCTGCCTTCGGCATAGCTCAGACTGTGATTTTTGTATCGATTTGAAAAATTGCAATCTTAGCTCTACATATAGGATTTATAGATCAATCTGTTTTTGATCTCTAATAGATCATATGTACGTTTTTTGCTATAGTATTTAGAGATCACCAAGGATTTTTTATACTAGATATCCTTAGGGCAGAAAAGTCTATCGATTTTAAAATAATGGCATAAATAAATAATGGTGCGGTATTCACGAAAAGAAGAGCTTATTGTTTCGTCCAGAATGGGATTCTGATTGGAGACCCATAAGTGGTTCTGGTGCTCTATTTTGATAACCGCAAGTCTGTCAGCCAGGCGTGGATGATACCGTAACCTAGATTCATGGAGAATGCTGGTATTACGTATAGACAGATATTGCTGACAACAAAGTGCGGATAAACGAGACATGCGGCTAAAAATAAGAAGATTTTCGTATGTTAATCTTGGTAAGTGCAATATCGCACTTCAAAAAAGGAACATTCCCATGTCCTCCATTAATCATTATGACTGCCTGGTAAATTATGCTCAGCAGAAAAACCTACCTGTATTCCGCGAAGAGCATTTTCAGCAATGGTCCATTACTGAAGAAGGATGTTGCTATTGCGTCTCCCCTGAAGGGGCTTGGAACTTCTTTGGATTCGTCCCGCGTCCCAACCAGAAGATGCTCCTGGTAGCCGTCAACAAAAAGAAGGAATTCCTCTACTACCGACTGGATGCCACTGCCCTGCAAAAAAAAGTGGAGGGACAAAAACAGCTTTGGAATATTCCTCATGAGCAATCCTGGCAGGCCAGCTTGCTGGATTTCAGTCAGGTCCACCCCCTCTTTCTGATGCAATTGGCTTGGAAGGTTATGCCCGGCTCGCTCGAAATGTGGGACGATGATCGGACCATCATCTTAATCGCCCAACTTGCGCGTCCCTTCTCAGGGCACATCGAGTCTGACCCCCAAATGGATTTGACGGGCGCCCTGTTCAACTTCATGGAAAAATCCATACTCAAGTTTCTGGTAAATGAGTTGACAATTGCGACGCTCGGTGAATACCAGTTCTTGTGGGAAGCAGAAGACCTGGTTGATCGGCAGGCAAGAATAAAATCCCTGATCCGCCATCGCGGCCTGGTTCCACGATTTCGATTGGCGGATCTGTAAACTGAATGGATGCGCGGGGTGCTCCATAAGATCAGTGGAGGTCCGGCCAGCATCCATTTCGAAAAATGTTTTTTCTCTGACTTCATATATCTTAAGGATTATAGCCATGTCTACTTCACCGCAGCGCATACGCAACAAACTACTGCCACATGGACACTTTGCAATATCTCCTGGCTGGGTTTCTTCTGCAAACTTGCATCGTTGGCTCCGCTAAAATGAAGGATGGCGGGGCTCAAAATGAGCCCCAGGCAATGCCAGGTAAAACCGTTTCAAACCATCCTACCCTTCAATAGGTGTCAATAGCTGGAACCTACTCCGATAAGGCTATTTAAAATAAAGACCCTAAAGTAAACCTACGGATCTTCGGGACAGTCGGAGGATGCACTCCCAGGAGAAAAAACGTTGGCTCACGGGCCCATGGTAACATAAATACTTAATCCACCCCTCTGACACAACAGGAGAATTTTCATGCCCTTTCAAAGTGACAACGAAAAAAACATTCAGCAGCAATCCGGCTCCCAGATTTTTTGTTTTGCAGAAGCCGTCTATAAACAGCGCGAAGCCGAGGAACGACTTTTAGAAATGCTCTTGGGCAAGGATGTCATTGCAGCCATGCGGGATGATCTACACCAACGATAAAACGGAGCCGCCCGGTGTCAGTGCCAAAAGGCTCGGTGCATGGAATGGTACTGGTAGAGCGTCATCCCCCTTATCTCTTATCTGTAGTATTCATTGCCCATAATGGTTAGAAAAAACCCGAAAATTGCCCTCTTATTATCACGTAACACCCATAGGAAAGACGTTAATCTAGTCTCACTATCGTAACAGAAAAGAGTAAACCATGATGAAAACCCTAGATCTTGAAGCGGCTGCGCAGTTTCTGCACCTCAGCAAAGAAGAACTGCGACGGCGGGCCAAGGCGGGACAGGTTCCTGCCGCCAAGCCTGGCAAACGTTGGGTTTTTCTGGAAGACGCCCTTGCGGACTATCTCCGCAAACATTATCCTGAGTCTTGGCAAGTGGCGCCTTCTCTTTCTTCTTTGAATGTGGAGGTTCCTCAATGCTTTACAAACGTGGCAAAACCTATTGGATCGACTTTACGGCGCCGGACGGCCAGCGGATTAGACGCTCGGCTGGAACAACGGAAAAAAGCCAAGCCCAGGAGCTGCACGACCGGCTCAAGGGCGAGGCCTGGCGGCAAATTGAATTAGGCGCCCTCCCACGGGTGACTTGGGACGATGCCGGGCTGCGATGGCTGGACGAACGACAGGACAAAGCAAGTCTGAACAAGGATATGTCGGAATTAGCGTGGTTACAGACCTACTTTCGGGGCTGTTTTCTGGACGAGCTGACGCGATCTCGGATTCAGGAGGTATTGGAAATAAAGCGTAACGAAACCAGTCCCTCTACGGCTAATCGTCATTTGGCGCTGATCCGGGCCATCCTGAACCGCTGTATAGAATGGGGGTGGCTGTACCACGCGCCTAAACTGCGCCAGTATCCCGAGCCTAAAAAACGCATTCGTTGGCTGCGGCCAGAGGAGGCGGCGTGTCTGGTGACTTATTTACCCGCTCACCTGCGCGATATGGCCGAGTTTTCGCTGGCAACAGGTTTGCGTCAGGCCAATGTGACTGGCCTGTGCTGGGAGCAGGTAGACCTGATCCGGCACGTTGCCTGGGTTCACCCGGATGAGGCCAAATGTCGCAAACCCATTGGTATCAACCTTAATGCTACAGCCATGGCGATAGTGCTGCGACAAACCGGCAAACACCCGGTGCGGGTATTTACCTTTCGAAGAAAGCCTGTGAAGCAGACCAACACCCATGCCTGGAAAAAGGCCCTGCTGAAAGCGGATATTCATAATTTTCGTTGGCATGACCTTCGGCATACTTGGGCTTCCTGGCATGTGCAGGCGGGTACACCGCTGGAAAGGCTACAGGAAATGGGCGGGTGGGAGTCGGTAGAAATGGTCCGGCGCTACGCGCATCTGGCGCCAGAACACCTGGCAGAAGATTCAGCGCGCATTGATCGGGTACTCAGCCAGTTACAGGGGCATGGTACAAATATGGCACAACCCGACAAAACTACCATGGTCAAAACGCTGGTAACCACTTGATTTAATTGGTGGGCCCGCACGGACTCGAACCGTGGACCAAGGGATTATGAGTCCCCTGCTCTAACCAACTGAGCTACAGGCCCTGAAGAAAGGGCGCGAACCATTTTCGCGCCCGCATTTTTAACACATTTTTGCCCTAGGAAGGAATGGTAACTTCGCCATCCACAAAACTGCGCAAACGCTCGGAGCGAGAGGGGTGACGCAGCTTCCGCAAAGCCTTGGCTTCAATCTGACGGATACGTTCACGGGTCACGTCAAACTGCTTGCCAACTTCTTCCAGCGTATGGTCAGTATTCATACCGATGCCGAAGCGCATCCGCAGCACCTTGGCTTCACGGGCAGTCAGACCATTGTCCAGCAGCTCTTCGACCACCTCCCGAATCGCCGCATTGACCGCCGAATCCGCCGGGGCAGTGACATTCCGGTCTTCAATAAAATCACCCAGATGCGAATCTTCATCATCACCAATAGGTGTTTCCATGGAAATCGGTTCCTTCGCAATTTTCAGCACCTTGCGAATTTTATCTTCCGGCATTTCCATACGCTCCGCCAACTCTTCCGGAGACGGCTCACGGCCCATTTCCTGCAGCATCTGCCGACTGATCCGGTTCAGCTTGTTGATAGTTTCAATCATATGCACCGGAATCCGAATGGTCCGTGCCTGATCGGCAATACTGCGGGTAATGGCCTGGCGGATCCACCAGGTGGCATAAGTCGAAAACTTGTAACCCCGTCGGTATTCAAACTTGTCCACCGCCTTCATCAAACCGATATTGCCTTCCTGAATCAGATCCAGAAACTGCAGGCCGCGATTGGTATATTTTTTAGCGATGGAAATCACCAGGCGCAGGTTGGCTTCGACCATTTCCTTTTTGGCACGCCGGGCTTTGGCTTCACCGATGGACATGAGGCGACTAGCTTCCTTGATTTCCGCCACCGGCAAGCCCGCCCGTCTTTCAATTTCCGCCAGACGCTTCATGATGGCGAGAATGTCATCCCGATATTCCACCAGACGGGCGCTGTAGGAAAAACCGCCATTGATCTGCTGGTCAATCCAGTCGAGATCGCTTTCATGCCCCGGATATCTACGGACAAACTCCTTCCGGGGAAAACGCGCCCGCTCGATGCAGATTTCCATGAGCTCACGCTCACATTGTCGCACTTCTTCAGTCAATGAGCGCAGGGCATCGGCCATGACATCAATCTGCCGGCCATTGAGCTTGATTTCCAGAAAACGATCCGCAAGTTCGCGTCTTTTTTCCTGATAGCTGGCGTCATGCATTTCACCTTCGGCATGACTGGTCAACAGATTCAGATAGGCTTCACGAATAACGGCAAAGCGCTCCAGAGCTTCTTCGAGTTGCGGCCCTTTGTCGGCTTCGAGGGTTTCTTCACCGTCTTCTTCCTCATCGTCATCAGAGTCTGCCGCATCTTCCCCTTCCAGCAGAACCGCCTCGTCATCTTCACTGACGGCTTCGGCTTCCAGGGCATTGGGATCGATGAAAGCATCCACGACCTCATCCAGACGCATTTCGCCCCGTTCCACTCGATCTGCCGCGTCCAGCAGCAGAGAGATGGTGGTCGGACAGGTGGAAACAGCACGCAGAACCTGCATGAGGCCATCTTCAATCCGCCGGGCAATTTCGATTTCCCCTTCCCGGGTCAGCAGCTCGACGGTGCCCATCTCGCGCATGTACATGCGCACCGGGTCACTGGTGCGACCAATATCGGCCTCAACCACGGCCAGGGCTTCTTCAGCGGCCTCTTCAGCTTCCTGGGCAGCTACGCCGACATTGCCTTCGACATCGAGCAAAGTATCGCCATCGGGGGCCTCTTCAAACACTTCAATACCCATGTCATTGATCATGGAAATGACATTTTCCATCTGCTCAGGATCAAACACTTCTTCGGGCAGATGGTCGTTGATCTCCCCATAAGTCAGGTATCCCTGCTCTTTTCCGCGCGCAATAAGGCGCTTCAGCTCAGACCGCTGAGACTCATTGTCCACTACACTCTCACCGTCTCTCATAACTATCCTGCACTCGCGGAAAGCCGCACATTATATAAGAAAAAACCCATGGATGAAAAGCCGGAATTTTGCATCGGGTATTCATCCTGCTCAACTGGATACTTCATGGCTCTGATGGCTTGCGCTGACCACGCCGTGTTAACTGCACCATTTCGGCTCTTTCCTGCTCGGTCAGCGCACCCAGACCCGAACGATCCGCCGTACACGCCATATGATCTATTCGCGCCTTGACCAAACGTTGATTGATTCTTTGCACACAACCGGATATCTCATTACGCATCCCTGTGCCCTCCTGACTCTCGGCGTCCGTATCCATGACCAAGGCATAACAAAACTCGGCCAGATCAGAACCCGCCAATCTCGCCAAGAGCTCGTGAGAACTTAGATGGGTCATGTTAGCCAAAATATCAAGGGTGGCGTCCATTTTTTTTGCGATGGGATCTGCCGCAAAAGGGAGCAATGCCTTTTCCAGATTCTGCCATGCGGGATCCTCAGGATGATTCAAAAGCAGTCGTAAAGCATTTTTAAAAAGAGAAGGCCCCGCCTGGCTGCGTGCTCTTGCTCCGGGTGATGACGAAAGCATCGACTCCCGGCGGCGCTTTTTTGGCGTTACGGAAAAAGCCAGCCCACACAAATCCTGAAGCTTGTGCAGATAAACCTCCCTTAGCGTCGTATCATTCACGCGTTGCAGAAATGTCCTGGCTTCTCGCAAAAATTGGGCCTTTTCATCTTCGGCTGCAATGTTATAGCGGCGCTGCAGTTCATCCAGATAATAGTCAATTGCCGGGCGCGCGGTAGCGAACTGGGCTTCCAGTACCGCCCCACCCTGCGCGCGCACCAATGAATCCGGGTCCTGACCATCAGGCAGAAACAGTACCCGCAGCAAACGCCCTTCACGCAACAGCTCGGGTGCTATTTGTACCGCCCGCCAGGCCGCCTTGCGCCCCGCCCCATCGCCATCAAAACAAAGCAGAACTTCGGGGGCCGCGCGAAACAACATCTGCAACTGACTTTCACCGAGAGCGGTACCGCTGACAGCTACCGCATAATCCAGACCGGCCTGATGCAGGGTGATGACATCCAGATAACCCTCCACCAGGAGCGCCCGCCCCGTCCGGCGCAAGCCTTCGCGAGCCTGATACAGCCCGTAGAGTACCTGGCCTTTGTGATACAGGGGACCTTCCGGAGAATTCAGATACTTGGGTTCGTGGCCATCGAGACTTCGCCCTCCCAGACCGACCAGTTGGCCACGCCCATCACGGATCGGAAAAATGACCCTGTCACGAAAACGATCGTACACCGAATGATCCTCGCGACTGCTCACCAGTCCTGCCCCTATCAAGGCCTTTCGGGTGTGATCATCCCTACCCAGCCGCTGACTGAGAAAACTGGCGGCGGGCGGCGCATAGCCCAACTCAAAGCGGTCGATTGTGTCCGAGTTAAGGCCACGACTCTGCCAGTATTGCTGCGCCACCGGATTTTCGCTGAGGGCGCTCCGGTACAGTTTGACCGCTTTTTCCAGAATCTGTCTAAAGGGACGAAAATCTTCCTGAGGCGACTGACCGGCAAGCGCAGTGGGTAACGCCACACCTGCATCTTCCGCCAGCAGGGTCACCGCTTCCGGGAAAGACAGGCGGTCATGGGCCATCAGAAAACCAATGGCATTCCCATGGGCGTGACAGCCGAAACAGTAATAAATCTGCTTTTCCGGACTCACCGAAAAAGAAGGACTTTTTTCCTGGTGAAAAGGGCAACAGGCCCAGAAATCCTTACCTTTCTTTTTGAGTGGAACCCGCCCTTCCACCAGCCGGACCAGATCGGTGCGCTCCAGCAAGGCATCAATAAACGCTGGCGAAAATTTCACCATGATTCAGCGCAACTCCAATTCACTGACGCCACCACCGCCCTGCTCGGGACGGGCCATGCGCCACTGGGTCACCCGGGGATCCTGCCGGGCAAATTCCCGCACCATTTCTGCCAGCACCCCATTACCTTTTCCATGAAGCACCTCGACCTGCTGCCGACCGGAAGCCATAGCGCCGTCCACATGACGGCACAAAGCCTGCCAGGCATCGTCACGCAGCTGGCCGCGCAGGTCGAGACGCCAGGGATGGTTTTCCGGAGAAGCATACTGAGTACTGCCCTTATCCTTGGGCATTTCCAACGCCGCATCGGCACGAAACTGCGCTACCGGAATCCACAACTGCTTGCCACGCAACTGAATTTGCAGACGCTGACGCAGCGCATCCACGCGCGTGATCTGGGTAACCTGACGCAGGGGCAAAAATAACCCCCTGCTCCCGACTTCCGGCAAAGCTGGGGCGGCATCCTGCACAGCCCGGAAAGGCGCGCCTGTCTGTTCCAATGCCGCACTGGCAGCCTGGGTATCCCGCCCGGTTTTGAGCGCCGCAATGGTTTTACGGACTTCGCTGCGGGCATTTTCGAGTAACTGCTGCCACTCGTTGCGCGCTTCCTCTGCGGCGCGCTCGCGTTCCTGACGGGCCGCCTCCAGTTCCCGTTGCAAACGCTTCGCCGATTTGTCCGCTTCCATCCGCGCCAGCGCCGCTTCATCCATGGCCTGTTGCGCGGCGCGCAGCAACCCTTCCCGCTGTGCTTCCCAGCGTTCCCAGTCCTCGCGGTCATCGGCATACAGGGCTTCCGCGCGACGCATGAGCGGCTCGGGCATACCGATGCGCCGGGCGATGGTCAGCCCCTGACTGGCGCCGCCCACACCCCATTGCAGGCGATAGGTCGGCGTCAGTGTTTCTGCATCAAAACCCATGCCGGCCAAGGCCACCCCAGGGCGACCAAGGGCATAGCGTTTCATGACTTCCAGGTGACTGGTCAACATCGTGCAGGCTTTGGCCGCCAGCAGTTCCTCTGCCACTGCCTGGGCCAGAGCGCCGCCTTCACGAGGATCGGTACCATTACCCAACTCATCCAGCAGCACCAGACTATGGGCGTCGACCTGCTCAAGCAAGACCTGCAAGCGACTGACCTGAGCCGAGAAAGTGGACAGATCGGCATGAATATTCTGGGCGTCCCCAATCACCGCAAAGCCCTGTCGGAAATAACCCAACTGGCCTTCCGCAGCCACCGGCAAACCCAGATAGGCCATCAGATGATTCAAACCCAGTGCCTTGAGCAATGCTGTTTTACCACCGGTATTGGGCCCGGTAATGACCAACTGCTGATGCTGTTCCCCCAAAGCCAGAGAATTGCCCACCACCTGTCCGGGATGCTGCATGCATAACAGTGGATGCCGCAGCTTGTGCAAGGCAAAAACAGGGTGTTTGTCCACCGGCACCAGAACGCCCTGGTAGGCTTTACCCAGCTCCAGCCCTGCCCGGACCCCATCCAGCTTTCCCAACTGTTGGACAGCACGGCGGATGGCCGCTGCCTCCTGCCCGACCGCCGCACTCAACACCCGGAGTACTTTTTCCTGTTCCTGACGTTCGGCCTGGCGGTCCTGGACCAGTTGGTTATTCAGCTCCACCGCCGTCAAGGGTTCTACAAAAAGGGTTTCACCACTCGCCGAGCGATCATGGACAATGGCTTTGATCCGCCCTTTGTGGCTGGCTTTCAGGGGGAGTACATAACGATCATTGCGCAGCACAATCAGCTGCTCCTGCCAGTAATCCTGCCAATCAGGGTTACGCAAAAAACCCTGCAAAAACCGTTGAATGTCATGGCGGCCCTGGCGCAACTGCCGGCGGAGCGCCTGGAGTTCGGTGCTGGCCGTATCCAGAAGCTCCCCTTCCTCATCGAGGGACTGCTGCAGGCGGCGCAGCAATGACTGGGGAGGGTCAATATCGGCCGCCCATTCGCTGAGAGCGTCATCGATTTCGCGCAAGACGGCAGCATAGTGCTTCTGCCCCAGCAAAACCTGACTCACCTGTAGCAATTGCCGGCCAGCGAGGACCGCCCCGGGACGCTCGACCAGATCCAGCGATGTGCGGATTTCCGGCAGGGTCATAACTGGCAGAGTCGAACCCGCTACGGCGCGTTGTTGCAGACATAGAGCGAGATGGTGACGCTGATGAATTTCGGTCAGCGCTACCCAGGGATGCAAGTTTATTACATAATCTTGCCCATAAGGATGAGCACAACGGGCAGCCCACGCGGCACAGATGTCTTCCAGGTCAAGGACTCTGGCAAAGCTGTCCAGACAGGGAGCGTTTCCGGTCAAAGCCGCAACGGCTGTCATCCGTTATTCAGACGCGCCTTCACTTTATCGGCAACCAGCGCCATGTCTGCTTTGCCCAGCAATTGCGGGCGCAAGGTATTGAGCACCTTGCCCATATCCTTGGGACCAGCAGCCTCCAGCTGAGAAATGCTTTCAGCAATGAGGGCATCCAGCGCTTCCATGCTCAAGGGCTCAGGCAAATAGGCCGTGAGAATGACAATCTCCGCTTCTTCCTTGTCGGCCAGGTCGGGACGCTGACCTGCCCTGAACTGAGTGGCAGAGTCTTTACGCTGCTTAATCAGTTTTTCGACAATACTCAGGATCTCCGCTTCCTCCAGGGTGCGGCGCTCATCCACCTCACGCTGTTTGATGGCCGCCTGAAGCATACGAATCGTCGTCAGCCGCTCGGACTCACGCGCCCGCATCGCCGCCTTCATATCTTCCTGAAGACGTTCGCGTAAAGACATGATCAGTACATCCGCACCAGACGCATGGACTGACGCCGCATCCGCTTCAAAGCGCGCTTGCGGGCTGCAGCAGCCTTGCGCTTGCGTTCTTCCGTGGGCTTTTCATAAAACTCACGACGACGCACTTCCGTCAGGACTCCGGCCTTTTCACAGGAGCGTTTGAAGCGCCGCAGCGCCACTTCGAAAGGTTCATTTTCTTTAACACGAACAGTTGGCATAGAAGGTTTCAGACCTCATCAAAAATAAATGCTTAGCAAGAAAGGGGCAGAGTATAGGCAGATCAATCGCGCGAGTCAAAAAAATCTCTATCGTTGCTGACGTTGTAAAAAGCGCAAAACAAGCGTTGCATGTGCTTGACAGGGCGATCAAAAAGAATGCTAATATATGAAATAATGTACGTTAGACATACAGCCTCCTCGCCAGCCCCTCTGGGTGGCGTTATGGCTCGGTAAATTTGGGTCAGAAGTGAGTCAGGCGGCCTTTTTGCGGGGTGGGTCATCGGCGTCGGCCCAAAAGGCGGGTGCTGGGCACTGGAATTTCCCGGACTTCGGGTCGAAACCCTTCCAGAAGGGAACCCGCAGAAATTGCAGATGGAGCCATTGGGCCATGAGTCCTGCGGTAACGGGGGTGGCGACACGCCAGGGCGCTATGTCGGTCATGGGGAAGTCCTCAGCTAGGGTTTCGGCGAGGAGCTGCACCATGGACCAGGCGATGCAGCGGATTTGCATCCAGCGTTCCAAAACGGTGCGTTTTTGCTGCCAGAGATTATTGATGCCCCACCAGCGTTTGAGGTTATGGAAGATCGGTTCGATCTGCCAGCGGTTGCTGTAGAGGGAGACAATTTCGCTGGCGGTCAAGTGGGTCTCGGAAGCGAGATAGAGGCGGGTGGGAGACCATCGACGATGCTTTTCGTCGTAGATTGCACTCCAGACAGCCCGGACCGGATGGCCTTTCAGGAATCGTGCATTGGCGACGATGGATTGGAGACGGACCTTCTGCCATTTCCCATAGATATGCAGAGAGACGGTTTCGGTGGGCAGTGCGGCCATCTCTTCCGGGGTGTACTTGTCTCCATATATCCGGGGACGTCCGCGTTTGGATGTTTTCGGCGGCGGGTCCTGGAGCAGCACGGTATCTTTGCGCACCTGGCCGATAAACTGGCCGTGCTGACGCAACAGGGGCAAGAGCAGGCGCCGCCGCATGAACCAGGCATCGGTGAGCAGACGGACGGGTACTGGGATATGGGGCAGAAAAGCGCGCAGCAACGCCCCGGCAATTTTCAGCTTGTGGGTGTTGCCGGTGCTCGGTACCAAGCGCAAGCGGATGGGAAAGGAAATGGCTTTGCCGGATCGGGTACGGAGGGTCAACGCCAGGCCCACCCAATTCTGGGCGAGGACATAACTGGGGCGATTGTGTTTATGGCTGTGATCGAAGCGGAGGGCCGCACCTGGGGCTTTGGTAGAGTGTCGCAGGACCAGGGTATCGTCGATGACGAGATCGACGATCAGGAGCTTGGGCAAGGACTGCAGAAGCCAGCGTACCTGGGCTATGGCCAACGCCTGGGTGCGCAAGGACTCGCGCTCCAGGAGTTTGTAATAGGTGGTCCAGTGGCAGCGGAGGGAGATGCTACTGAGGGCGCGGGTGACCCAGCCTTCGGGCGAGATCAGGCAGCCACAGAGCAGTTCGAGGAAGCTGCGCCGCGAGCGGGGCGGCACGACCGTCAGAAAGTAGGAAATCCACTCCGACAGGCGGAGGGAAACGAGACGATGAAAGGGCATGGGTGTGATTCCGAGAAGCCTAAAACGCTTCTCATTGGCCGACCCTTTTTTACAAGGGTCGGCCGCACGGCCCCATCACCGTGTCAAGCACTTTCGCCGAAAGAAAGGCGATAAAAAACCCGGCGGAGCCGGGCTGAATGTCTAATCTTCAGTATGAAATATTAAAAATGCTTTTATATATAGAATATTAGATTACAATGTTAGAGTGATTGTGGTCTTTAAAAATCACAGGGGAAGCCCATGCGAACGGAAGCGAGAGAATTGAACGAAGCCTTACCTGATGTTCCGCCAGCCATCGACCCACCCCCGCTCGCGGATTTCATGGAAGTTGAGACCAGCAGCCCCTTTCTTACTCTGGATCAGGAATTACAACTCATCCGCCGCCTTCGTCAAGGCGACGAAAGCGCTAGAGCTACGCTCATTTCTGCCCATATGCCACTGGTTAGAGCCGTAGCTCGCTCTTATCGCAACAAGGGACTCAGCCAGGAGGATCTCCTGCAGGAAGGCTACATGGGCTTGTTGCGTGCTGCTGATCGCTTCCGCGAAGGCCTGGGCACGCGCTTCTCCAGTTACGCCACCTGGTGGATTCGCGAAGCTATGCAACGGGCCCTGATCCGCTCACGCTTTATTCGTCTACCCGATTACCTGGCCAAATCCCTGCATGCCTATTTGCAGCGAGCTGAAGACGAAAGTGCACACAATGAAGATACTCGCCGCGAGCAACGTCGTGAAGCCCTGGGGGTCCGCGAAAGTACCATGCGCGCTCTGGATTTTGCCGATATTCGCGTCTGCTCCCTGGATGAAGAATTTGCGGATGGGCCGAGCCGTGTGGAGCAGGTTCCGGGCGATACTGCCAGTCCGGACATGGATTACGATCGCGAGTCCATCTGCAAGGCACTTCGCGAACATCTGGCCGAGCTCAATGAAAAACAGCGGGAGGTCATGATTTTTCGCTACGGCATGCATGGAGATGCGCCCATGACTCTGGAAGCCGTGGCCGAACGCATGGGCGTCAGCCGCGAGGCGGTGCGACAATTACAGGTGCGGGCGCTGACCCGGCTGCGTCAATCGCTTTCGGACAGCGGTTGGGGTACTTGACGCTCCGCCAAGAGTGTCAACAATCTTTCCAGTGCCCGAGCCCGGTGACTCACCCGATTTTTTTCGGCCAGGGTCCACTGTGCCGCACTCCTGGTGCTACCAGACGGCCAAAAAAGCGGGTCGTATCCGAACCCCCCTTCCCCCTGTGGGATCGTCGCAATGGCACCCGACCAGAATCCCTGGACCACAATAGGCGCAGGATCCTCTGCCGACTCTAGCAAAACCATGCAGGCCACATAATAGGCACCGCGCTCTGTGTCCTGTAACTCCTGCATCTGTTGAAGCAAATGCTGGTTATTTTCGGCATCGCTGGCTCCTTCCCCAGCATAGCGCGCCGAGAACAGCCCTGGCGCCCCCTGTAAGGCGGGAACACAGAGCCCGGAATCTTCGGCAAGGGCCGCCATTCCTGACAAAGCCGCGCCATGGCGAGCCTTGAGCAAAGCATTTTCCACAAAAGTGCGGCCGGTTTCGGCCACTCCGGCAATGCCCAGATCATTCTGAGCATGTACCTGATAGCCACGCGGACTGAGCAAGCTCTGGAGCTCGCGGATTTTACCGGCATTACCAGTCGCCAGCAGCAGCGCTTTCACGGCACGGCCTCAGGAATTTCCTGACGCTGGCGGGCGACCAGGTCACGAATGCCCTGACGCGCCAGGGCCAGCATCTGCGTCATCTCTGCGTCGCTGAACACCGCGCCTTCGGCCGTTCCCTGGACTTCCACAAAAGCGCCGGTGCCGGTCATCACTACATTCATGTCCACTTCGGCGTGGCTGTCTTCGGCATAATCCAGATCCAGAACAGCTTGCCCCTGAAACATGCCCACTGATATAGCAGCCACCCAGTCCCGCATGGGATTCACCTGGACTTTGCCATTGCGGCGCAGGGTCTGCAGGGCATCAGCCACCGCCAGGCAGGCACCAGTGATGCTTGTCGTCCGGGTGCCGCCATCCGCCTGCAGCACATCACAATCCACCCAGATGGTGCGCTCGCCCAAAGCCTGCAAATCAACGGCTGCGCGCAGACTCCGACCAATCAGGCGTTGAATTTCGTGGGTGCGTCCAGAGATTTTACCTTTGGCTGATTCCCGCTGCATCCGGTCCTGAGTGGCCCGGGGCAACATACTGTACTCTGCGGTAACCCAGCCCTGCCCGGCGCCCCGCAAAAAAGGCGGCACTTTTTCCTCAATGCTGGCTGTGCATAAGACCTTGGTATCTCCACAGGCCATCAATACCGAGCCTTCGGCATGTTTGGTGAAATTGCGGGTAATGGCGATAGGACGCAAGGCGTCTGCTGTTCTTCCACTGGGTCGACTCATTTTCAGTACTCATCTGATGGCGGGAGGTGCATTGTAGCCCTGTCCTTCCCGCATCATAAACCCCTATAATGAGCTCAATCCCCCAGAAACGAGGATAACCTCATGTCTACTGTCGCCCATGTCGAAATCACCCAATTTCTGAAGCAACACCATCTCGCTCAGTCATTGACCATTGCCGAAATCCAGACCCTGGCGGAATATGTGACCCATGCCCAGTTCCATGCTGATCAGGTCATTGCCGAGTGGGGCACACTCGGTGAAGCCCTGTTTTTTTGTGTGAAAGGCGAAATGGCCATCATTCATCACACGGCGGATGGCGACGAAATGGAAGTGGTACGGGTGAAGGACGGCGAAATGGCCGGAGAAATGTCTTTTTTTGATCGGCAACCGCGCAGTGCCCGCATTCTCGCCAAAAGCGATGACACCCAGGTATTGGTCCTGACCCGTGCCCGCTATCAACGCCTCAAGGTCGAGAAACCCTATATTACGGTGAACATTCTGGAACAGGCCATCATCAGTCTCGACCATTTATTCCGCAATCTTTCCCAAAACTATACGGATTTTTCCACCTATATTTACGGAAAAGGCAAGCACTAGGCCCCGCCGCGTTGATTGAGCAGGTCGTGGATACGTCGCAAGCGTTCGAGGGGGTCCTGAAGCACCAGCAGCGCCTGCTTTTCTTCAGGAGAAGCCGGTAGCGCCTGGGCAAGTATCATCCCTGCCGTACTGGCATCCAGGTCTCTTGCCGCCGCCTCGCCCAGCAATTCTTTGAGGATGGCGCGGAGCAGGTCATCTTCGCGCCGCATGGGAACGACGGGCTCTTCCTCCCAGTAATGGACCGAAGCCATGGCCAAAGCACCCGCATAATGCCAATCCTGAATCGTAAAGCGTTGCTGTCCTTCCACCTGGATTTCCAGCACGCCCGGCTCACCGCCCCAATCGACAATACGCGCGAGGGTCCCCACTCGCTCAGGCTCGGCATGACCATCGCCGCGTGGATGGGTCAGGCAAATACCAAACCCACGGTCATTGCGCAGGGAGCTGCTGACCATATCCAGATAACGCGGTTCAAACACCCTCAGCCCTAATAAGGCCTTGGGAAAAAGTACGGATCGGAGTAAAAATAGAGGTATTGTGTCTGTATCCGTCGCCATGCTGTTCCTCTCACGAGTATCCATGAAACCCAGCCTGAAACCATCTTCCAGCTTCTCACTATATGTGCATTTGCCTTGGTGTAAAGCCAAGTGTCCTTATTGTGATTTCAATTCCCATGCGGCCGAACAGATTCCTGCGGAACGCTACGCTGCGGCGCTGATTGCCGATCTGGATCGGGAACTCCCGCGTATCTGGGGCCGGCGCCTGCACAGCGTTTTCATCGGTGGGGGCACCCCCAGCCTGTTTCCACCGGAAGTCATCCACCAGCTACTTTCGGATATCCGTGCCCGTCTGCAACCCTTGTCAGCCATGGAAGTCACTCTAGAGGCCAATCCCGGCGCCGTGGAAGCAGACGCCTTCAGGGATTTTCGGGCAGCCGGAGTGACCCGTCTTTCCCTGGGCATTCAGTCTTTCAACAATACGCATTTGCAGCGTCTCGGGCGTATTCACGATGCTGCCGCCGCGCAGCGCGCCATAGAAAAGGCCATGGCAGCGCAATTTACCAGCTTCAACCTTGACCTCATGTTCGCCCTCCCCGGGCAAAGTATGGACGAAGCCCTCGCTGACCTGCACACCGCTCTGCAATTTCAACCCCCGCATCTGTCCCTGTATCAGCTGACGCTGGAAACGGGGACACCTTTTGCCAGCCATCCGCCAGCGCAGATGCCTGATGAAGATACCGCAGCGGACATGGAAAGCCAGCTGCGCGACGTCCTCGATAGCCACGGACTTCCGCGCTATGAAATTTCCGCCCACGCCCGTGCTGGAGAACAATGTCAGCATAATCGCAATTACTGGCTATATGGTGACTATTTGGGCATCGGCGCCGGCGCCCATGGCAAAATCACCCAAGCCGAAGGTATCTGGCGTAGCCGGAAACCCAGCCGCCCGGAAAGCTATATGAACGATGCCCTCAGCGAACGGGAAACACTAGGCGAGTACACGCCCATTCCTCTAGAGGAACGCCCCTTTGAGTTCATGCTCAACGTCCTGCGCCTGACCGAGGGTTTCCCCATCCATTTGTTCACCGAGCGAACCGGCTTGGACAACCTGCTCATTGAGCCGCAAATCCGCCGTGCCCGACGCGAAGGCTTAATACAAGAAGAAGCCGGAACCATCCGGCCAACCGCCCAAGGGCTCAACTTTTATAATGAACTATGTGCTCGCTTCCTACCCTGAAAACCTCTATTTATTCCCGGCCCATGGCTTCGGCTTCGTGCCCGGTTATGGAGCCTTCGGTAAACAGGTACTCGCGCAGCTCCTTATCCAGTCGCGGCATTTTCCGGCGCAACCATTCCAGAACCATGGCGGCATGCTCTATTTCTTCATCCCGATTGTGTTCCAGCACCTGTTTCAAGTGGGGATCCTTGCAGGCGTCAACACGCTGCTGGTACCAATCTACGGCTTCAAACTCCTCCATTAGGGAGGATATGGCCCGGTGAATGTCCAAGGTATCACTGGACAAAGACTCCAAAGACTCGTGCATTGTTTCATGTGCCATCTTGAGATCCTTTCAGCATGAAAAAAATGAAATACTCTCTTAAGCATAGTCCAAAGCAGCCCCCTAACCCAAGCCTTCCTGATACCAAACCGGGGAATCATGAAGAGCCCTATCATGGGCTGGCCCGCCTCTTGTCCAAAGCCGGACTGTGCTCCAGGACCGTGGCCGCAGCCTGGATACGCGCCGGCAGGGTTGGGGTCGACGGACAAAAAATACTTGATCCAGAAGCTCGCTTTCCATCCAGGCATGCCCAGATTACAGTGGATGGGCAGCCCTTGCTGCAGCCCGAGCGTCAGG
Source organism: Acidithiobacillus marinus (assembly GCF_002847505.1). GTDB lineage: Bacteria > Pseudomonadota > Gammaproteobacteria > Acidithiobacillales > Acidithiobacillaceae > Acidithiobacillus > Acidithiobacillus marinus. The sequence continues at coordinate 212,976 of NZ_MXAV01000034.1, read as the reverse complement.
TGCTCATGCTGCATAAGCCACGGGGAGTGGTCAGCACCCGCAGTGATGAAAAAGGCCGGCCCACGGTTTATAACTTGCTGCCAGCCGAGCCCTGGCTCGCACCCGTAGGTCGCCTGGATCAGGCCAGTTCTGGTTTGCTTTTGTTCAGCAATGATCCAGCCTGGGCCCAGCAACTTCTCGATCCGCAACAACACCTGGTCAAAACTTACCATGTGCAGATCCGCCCACCTCTTGCGCCGGAGATACTGCAACATATGGCCCGGCACAGCGTGCTCGATGACCGGCCCTGCCTGCCCATGCAGATTCGCGAACTGCGTTGCGGGGGCAAAACCCAGTGGCTTGAATTCATGCTTGCGGAGGGTCGCAATCGTCAGATCCGGCGCCTCCTGCAAGCAGTAGATGCGGAAGTACTGCGCCTGATCAGGGTCAGCATGGGTCAACTGATCCTGGGCGATCTGGCCAGTGGGCAGTGGCGTTGGTTACAGCCAGACGAGGAAGCACTTTTGCAGGGCTGAAGGGTAGCTGTGTCCGTGCTTGGGGAATGCTTTGCAGCGACTTTGGTCCGCGCCGTTGTTGTTCTTGGCGAAATCCCGCGCCCGGCAGGCGAACTGTCTGAGCCCGCAGGGCGAGTTTTCGCCTGCCAGCGGGGTGAGTCATAGAACAACAGGCAAGGACCGTTGGAGCAAAAAGCATCCCCCAAGCACGGACACGGCTATCCTATATTATATATTCATTATATTGACATAGCCATAATATCTATGTATGTTAGTTGTACCTTATTTGCTGATGGAGAAAGGTCATGGAAATGGAACAGGAATTCGCGATGATTGCTTTGGTTTACCAACTGGAAGAAGAAGGTTATTGCTTTGCCGATGTTTCCGATGAGGAACTGCGCGAAGCCTTCCTGAACAACGAGGACCTGCGGGATCTGGCGGTACCGCGTGCTGCCTGACCCTCTTTCTCCTCCGCAACCGGCCTCGATGGCCGGTTTTTTTGCTGTCGCAGCGGATGAATCAGGGACAGATAAAGCCCTTGCGGGTCAGCTTCTTGCCCACTATACTGACCGAACGGTCGGTATCTGATTGATATTTTATCCCTGACAAGGAGTCCCAAGGGTGGCGCAAGAACAATCTTCATCCCGATTGACCATCACAGTGGCGGTCATGCTTGCCGTGGTCATGCAGGTTCTGGATCTGACCATTGTCAATGTTGCCCTGACCTACATGCGCGGCTCACTGCAAGCCAACAGTGATCAGATTACCTGGGTGCTGACCTCGTACATGGTAGCCAACGTCATTGTCCTGCCCCTTACCGGCCTGCTGGTGGAACGCTACGGGCAGCGCAACATCATGCTCTGGAGTGTCGTCGGTTTTGTGATTTCCTCGGCCTTGTGCGGACAGTCCCACAGCCTTACCGAAATCGTGCTCTGGCGCTTTCTGCAGGGTATTTTCGGGGCCTCCCTGGCTCCTGTCGGACAAACCATCATGCTCGGCGCCTATCCGGCCAACAAACGTGGACAGGCCATGGCTATCCTGGGTATGGGTATCATGCTGGGGCCGATCCTGGGGCCGACCCTGGGGGGGTATCTGACTGACACCTTGAGCTGGCGCTGGGTTTTTTACGTCAATATCCCTTTTGGCATACTGGCTTTTTTGCTCATGCAGAGCGTGCCAGATGGTGGCAAAAGCGCCAATCCCCGTCCGGTGGACTGGACCGGATTCGGGCTGATGGCTTTGGGTCTGGGCTGCCTGCAAGGGATTCTCAGCCTTGGTGATCAGGATGACTGGTTCAGCTCTCGAACCATTATCATCCTGACCTTGATTACGATACTGGGCTTACTGTTTTTTGTGTGGCGCTCATTGAGCGTCAAATATCCTGTAGTAGATTTACGTCTGCTCAAAGATCGCAATTTAGCCATTGGCAGCATGGGGATTGGCATATTTGGGCTGGCGCTGTTCGGCACCATGGTGATCCTGCCCATTATGTTGGAAAGTCTGATGCACTATGAAGCTTTTACTGCTGGCCTGGTCATGGCCCCCCAGGGGATCGGAGCCATGCTGGCCATGATGCTGGCCGGCCGCCTGCTGGGCAAGGGCATCAATCCTCGTGATATTGTGTTGGTCGGGATTGTCATCGGCGCATTTGGTACCTATCTCACCACCTTATATAATCTCGATATCAACATGGACTGGGTGATCTGGCCCAGCTTCATTCGCGGTATTGGTTTCGGCCTGGTGACCATTCCCCTGTTCACCCTGGCTTTCACCACTATCAAAAAATCCCAGCAGGCTGAGGGGTCCGGCATTTTCAACCTGATGCGCACCCTGGGCGGCAGTGTCGGTATTGCCGTTGTCTCTACCGTCATGAGCCAGGAAACCCAGGTGGGCTGGAATCAGATGAGCAAATTCATCAATCCTTTCAATCCGGCGTTCCACCATTATCTGGCTGCGGCAGGCATGACCCAAAATCCCACCACCTGGCAAGTGCTGGGCAACGTCGTCCTTTACAGTCAGGCAAACATGCGTGGCACGCTTGATGCCTTCGTGCTGGTATTTTACGGTTTCCTGGTCATGATACCGTTGATTTTATTCTTGAAAAAGCCGCCACGCGAGAAAGATGACAATACCGAAAACAGCCCGTCTCTTATGGAATAATCTCTTATGGGGCCGAGGTTTTTTCCAGGTGAGGAACAGCTGGCAACCAGAGCGTGCGCGCAAAGCCCCAGTCCAGTAGTTTGAGACTTTGCCAGGAAGCTTTCCAGAAACCCCGACTTTCATCCGTAAAAGATGGTACGCCTAAAATCACAGCAATCAGTTGTACGCCATTCTGAGTACCGGTCGCCACCAGACAATGACCAGCAGCATTGGTGTAGCCGCTCTTCATACCCGTAATGAAAGGGACGCGCCCCACCAGCAGGTTGGGGTTGGGGCTGGTTATGCCCGCGTAAGTGAAATTTTCATGATTGAAAAAATGCATGTACTGAGGGAAATCCGTCATGATGCGCCGGGTCAGAATCGCAATATCATAGGGACTGGCCGTATTATTGGGGTGCGGCAAACCGTCTGGATCATAATAAGTCGTCGACAACATGCCGATTTTGCGGGCGGTCTGATTCATTTCCCGCACAAAAGCCGGGACACTACCCGCCACCAGATGCGCCGCTTCGACGGCGGCATCATTACCTGAAGGAACGGTCATGCCCAAAATCATTTGCGCCACGGAAAAACGCAATCCGGGGCGCATGAACATGCTTGACCCGCCTGTTTGCAAGGCCGCCTGACACGGGACAAACTCCTGGTTCAGGCTTAAACCACCTGCGTTGATGTCCTTGAAAAGCAGGTACAGGGTCATGAGCTTGGTAAGGCTGGCAATGGCGTAGGGTTGATAGGCATTTTTGGCCGCGATAATGGCCCCGCTTTGAGCATTCATCAGAATGTAGGCGCGGGCATCAATGGGCGGCTGACCGCTGTCGTCAGCCCGCGCGGCGGGAATACTCAAAAGCAGCGCGCATCCCAGAAAGAACATACTCCAGAACCATGTCTGAAGCCTTGGCGAGCGCGGTTTTTGAAGCAAAAATACAGTATTACTCGATAGATGCGGCAGCATGGGTCAACCCTCCCCCATCAACAAAATGCAAAAAGTTTTAAAGCAACTTCTCAGGATAATGTCATATTAGGCTATTTTTTCTGAAATGCCTATACAGTTTTTTCTTTATTCCAACGCTACAATCCAGCCGGATATGGCAGACATTCCCCAAAACTTATAGACTGGTCGGTATGAACTTACATGCATCCCTTTCCTACGTCACCCTTGCCCATTCTCCCCTCCTCTGGACCATAGCGGGAGTCATTGTGCTTCTCGCATTTTATGTCCGGGCGGTGATTGGTTTCGGGTCCGGACTGATTTCGGTAGCACTGCTCACCCTGATTTTTCCCATTAAGGAAGTGGTCCCTGTGGTCCTGCTCCTGGATTTACTGGGTTCCGTGCTCCTCGGTGCCTATGATTTTCGGAAGATGCACTGGCCGGAGCTACGCTGGCTGATTCCGGGCAGCATCGTTGGCCTAGCCATCGGTTCTTTTATTCTCGCCGATACCAACGCCCAGAACCTCACCCGCTTTCTGGGTGTCTTCATTCTCGCCTATGTGGTGTATGCCCTAGCCATGAAACCCGAGCGCCTGCCGCGCATCAGCCTGCCTTGGGGCACGCCTCTGGGCATTTTCGGGGGGGTGGTGGGTAGTCTTTATGGTGGCGGCGGGCCGCCCATTGTCGCCTACCTGCAGATGCGTCATCTCGATAAACGCGCATTTCGTGCCACCTTTCAGGGCATTGCCCTGACTGACAATATTTTACGCGGGTTCATGTATATCGCTCTGGCTTTGCTTACCTGGCAATTGGCGGTGGGTTTCCTGATGTTAATTCCACCCGTATTGCTGGGACTCTGGGCAGGAAACCGCCTGCATATGCGCATCAATCAACGCACTTTTTTATTGGCCACATTGGCATTACTGACCGTGGTCGGACTGAAATATCTGATTTGATACATTGAAGAGCAAGGAGACTAAATGACTTTACGCAGCATGGATGAACTCAGACAACAGGCCCAGGGCGCACAATCTCTGAATATTGCCTTCATTGGTGTCGTCAATGGACTGTTCAGCGCCCTGCATCAACTGCAGCAAGCAGACACGCACGGCCTTGCCCAACAAGCCGGCATGGATGCAGGCTATGTAAGACGCTGGTGCGATGCCGCCTATGCTTATGGCTGGCTGGAACTCAATACCGAGGATCAGTGGCAACTCAGCGAAGATGGTGACAGCATGCGCCCGGAAGCGCCGGGCAGTCGCATGGCTACGGCTGTGGGCTCGGTATTGGCAGCCCACATGGCCGAACGCGCTGCTGGACTGATGCGCACCGGTGAACGCCCCGGCGAAAAGGTACTGACGGAACGGGAAACCATTTTGCCTTGGTTTGGGCTGATGCTCGAAAACAATTTCCGCAAGACATTCGAGGAAAAAATCTGTCCACAGGTGCCCATATTCGCCGAAGTGGATGCTCGGGGCGGACTCGCTGTCGACCTGGGCTGCGGCAATGGTTGGTACTTACGGGCGTTGGCCAAACGCTGTCACAATTTACGGGGACTGGGTCTGGATGGCTTTGATGAAAACATCCGTCAGGCCCAGGAAAAAGCCCTCCAGGAAGGTCTGGTGGAGCGTCTGCAATTTGCCGCCGGTGATATCCACGCGTTCACCCTGCCGGAACCTGCCGATTTGATTGCCATGAATCGCGCCCTCCACCACGTTTGGGAGAAACGCGGCACCATTTTTGAGAAACTGCGCGCGGCGCTTCAACCAAAGGGTGCCATCGTCATTTGGGAACCGGCCTGGCCCGAAGATCATCGTAGCTTGCGCGAGCCTGCCTTGCGCGGAATGGCATACCAGAACTTGACTGAGCATGTGCAGGGTAATCATTTCCTGCATCCGGAGGAAATCGCCCAGGCCCTGCAAGAAGCCGGGTTGCAACCCGAAATATTCCCCTTCGGCAGCGATGTCGTGGTTGTGGGACGGCGCTGATCGGCTGCTTCCTGCGTCAAGTGCGGCGTTCTGCCGATTTTTCTTAAGGAAGCCTTAAGGAAGAAAAGGCATGCAAAGGACGTTGCATTCCCCAAGGCTTCTCTTTATCCTACGCGCTCATGGGGCGGTAGCTCAGCTGGGAGAGCGTCGCGTTCGCAATGCGAAGGTCGGGAGTTCGATCCTCCTCCGCTCCACCAGTATTCAGCGCCCAACTGTGCTCAGTTGGGCGTTTTTATTTGTGGGTCGAGCTGCATGGCGGCGCTACTGGGCCTTATCATGAAAAGGATATCGGACAATACCCGCGATATTGACGATAACTGGGCGAAGTGAAAGGAGGGCGCACATGACACCCGAAACCAAAGCCCGCCAACGGATTGACGACAAGCTCGAACAAGCCGGCTGGGTGGTGCAGGACATGCGGCAGCTCAACCTCGCCGCCAGCCAAGGTGTGGCCGTGCGCGAACACCCCACCGACACCGGCCCCGCCGACTATGTGCTGTTCGTGGATCGTGTCGCCTGCGGCGTGATCGAGGCTAAGAAAGACACGGCGGGCGCGAACCTCACCGTGGCCGAGGCACAGACCGCACGTTATGCCACTGCCGTCCTCAAATGGCGTAAAGATACCGCACCATTGCCCTTCCTGTTTGAAGCCACCGGCGAAATCATCCGTTTCACCGACGGACGCGACCCCGCGCCGCGCTCGCGCGAAATCTTCCACTTCTTCAAGCCCGACACCCTGGCCGACTGGCTGGCCCAGCCCACCACCCTTCGCCGCCGCCTGGCCGAGCACATGCCCGCGCTGTTGGAACGCAATCTGCGCAACTGTCAGGTCAGCGCCGTCACCGGGCTGGAAAAGTCCCTCGCTCTCAACAAACCCCGCGCCCTGGTGCACATGGCCACTGGCGCGGGCAAGACCTTCACCGCCATCACCGCGATCTATCGCCTGCTCAAGTACGGCGGGGCCAAGCGCATCCTGTTTCTGGTGGACACGCGCAACCTGGGCAAACAGGCGCACCAGGAGTTCATGGCCTACACGCCGCCCGACGACGGCCGCACCTTCACCGAGCTTTACAACGTGCAGCGCCTTTCCAGCCCCACCATCGACCAGGGCGCCAAGGTCTGCATCAGCACCATCCAACGCATGTATTCCATCCTCAGCGGCGAGCCCATCGACGAGTCGGCCGAGGATGTGTCGCTGGCCGAGGTGCGGCAAACTGCCCAGCAAAACAAGGTCGTCCGCTATAACCCGGCCGTGCCGGTGGAGAGCTTCGACTTCATCGTCATCGACGAATGCCACCGCAGCATCTACAACACCTGGAAGCAGGTGCTGGACTACTTTGACGCCAGCCTCATCGGCCTGACCGCCACGCCCGACAAGCGCACGTTCGGCTTTTTCAACGAGAACATCGTCGCCGAATACACCTATGAGCAGTCGGTGGCCGACGGCGTCAACGTCGGCTACGACGTGTACGAGATCGCCACCGAGATCACCCAGAAAGGCGCCGAACTCAAGGCCAGGGAATGGGTGGACCACCGCGACCGGCAGACCCGCAAGAAGCGCTGGAGCGAGACCGAAGAAGACACCGCCTACACCGGCAGGGAGCTGGACCGCTCCGTGGTCAACGTGAGCCAGATTCGTCAGGTCATCCAGGCGATGAAAACCGCAGTGGAAACGCAGATTTTCCCCACCCGCCAGGAAACACCCAAGACCCTGATCTTTGCCAAGACCGACAGCCACGCCGACGACATCATCCAGATCGTGCGCGAGGTCTACGGCCAGGGCAACGCCTTCTGCAAAAAGGTGACCTACCGCGCCGAAGAAGACGCCGACAGCATCCTCAGCAGCTTTCGCAACGACTACCACCCGCGCATCGCCGTCACCGTGGACATGATCGCCACCGGCACCGACGTGAAGCCGCTGGAGGTATTGCTGTTCATGCGCGACGTGCGCAGCAAGGGCTACTACGAACAGATGAAAGGCCGTGGCGTGCGCAGCCTGGACGCCGACAGCCTCAAGCGCGTGAGCAACAGTGCGGACAGTGCCAAAACACGCTTCGTGCTGATCGACGCCGTGGGCGTGGAGAAAAGCCTCAAGACCGAAAGCCGCCCGCTGGAAAAGAAACCCGGCGTGCCGCTGAAAGACCTGCTGCAAGGCGTGGCCATGGGCCACCGTGACGACGACACCGTGCTCTCACTGGCCAACCGCTTGGTGCGCCTGGCCAAACAACTCGACGACAAGGCGCAAACGCGCATCGAAAAAGCCAGCGGCGGCGTGCCCGTGGCCGAGCTGGGCAAGGCGCTGATCGTAGCGATCGACCCCGACGCCGTGGTGCAGACCGCGCTCGCCACGGCCAAGGCCCAGGGCATTACCCGCAGCGAAGACAGCCTGCTGCCCGAGGAACTGGAAGCCGCTCGCGCCCAGCGCGTGGCCACCGCCTGCGCCCCGTTCGACCAGCCCGCGCTGCGTGATGAAATTGAAAACGCCCGCCGCGAACGCGAGCAGATCATCGACCACATCAACCTCGATCAAATCACTTTCAGCGGTTTCAGCGAGCAGGCCGAGGCGCAAGCCAAATCGGTCATCCAGACCTTTGCCGACTACCTGCGGCAGCACAAGGATGAAATCGCCGCGCTGGGCTTTTTCTACCAGCAGCCCTACCAGCGCCGCGCGCTCAACTTCGACATGATCGAAGACCTGCATGAGCGCCTGGCCCGCCCGCCGCTGATGCTGACCACCGAGCGCCTGTGGAGCGCCTACGCGCGTGTGCAGGCCCATCAGGTCAAGGGCGCAGACCGCAAACGCCAACTCACCGACCTGGTCAGCCTGGTGCGCTTTACCCTGGGGCTGGACGGCGCAGGCGCCGAGCTGCGCCCCTTTGCCGACGAGGTGGACAAACGCTTCCAAGCCTGGATCTTCCGCCACAACGCCCAAGCGCCCACCGCCTTCACGCCCGAGCAGATGGACTGGCTGCGCCTGATGAAAGACCACATCGCCAGCAGCTGCAGTATTAGCCGCGAGGATTTTGATTACGCCGAACTGGCGAATAAGGGCGGGTTGCAGCGCGTGTGGCAGGTGTTTAGCAACGAATTGGATGGGCTGATGGATGAGATGAATCGGGAGTTGGTGGCGTGAGTGATTTCAACGACGAAGCAATGCAACGCTATCCATTTTCCCATTTCACCCCACCATTGAATTGGAGTCTCGTAGCTCTGGAGGATATCTCTGCGGACGTCAGTCCTGGCTTTGCCAACGGAAAGCACAACTCTGACGGCACCGGGATACCGCACCTTCGGCCTATGAATGTTGATCGTAGCGGCCAGATCGATTTGAATGTTGTCAAGTCGGTTGCCGAGAGTAATGGCATTGAACTGCTGTCTGGCGACGTATTGTTTAACAATACAAACTCTGCTGAGTTGGTTGGCAAAACTGCGGTTGTTTCCACTCGGGAAACCGGCTTTGTCTTTTCAAACCACATGACACGGATTCGCCCTGAGTTTGGGGTTAATCCTGCTTTCGCTGCGCGGCAATTGCATTTTCTGTGGATGACTGGATACATGAAGCATCGTTGTACCAACCACGTGAATCAAGCCAGCATTTCTTCGAAGACTCTGGCGAAGACCATCCCATTTCTCCTACCTCCCGCCGCCGAACAAACCCGCATCGTCGCCAAACTCGAAGAACTGCTCTCTGACCTCGATACCGGCGTGGCCGAACTGAAAGCCGCGCAGAAGAAGCTGGCGCAATACCGCCAATCGCTGCTCAAGGCCGCCGTGGAAGGCGCACTCACCGCCGAGTGGCGGCAACAGCACTCGCCCGCCGAAACCGGCGCGCAACTGCTGCAACGCATCCTGCAAGAGCGCCGCGCTCGCTGGGAAGCCAAGCAGCTCGCCCGGTTCAAGGATCAAGGCAAGACCCCACCCAAGGACTGGCAAAAGAAATACCCCGAGCCGGTGCAGCCCAATACCAGCGGTTTGCCCAAACTGCCGCAGGGGTGGGCGTGGGCGAGTGTTGAGCAGATTGCTTCAGACGAGCGGTATAGCCTTTCGATAGGCCCTTTTGGAAGCAATTTGAAAGTACCCGACTACCAAGAGTCTGGCGTTCCGTTGGTCTTTGTGCGCAACATTCGCTCAAGCAACTACGGCGGAGAGCACACCAAATTTGTGACGCCAGCGAAGGCCGTCGAATTGAGCGCCCACAATATTGCCGCAGGCGATGTATTGGTCACAAAAATGGGTGAACCACCAGGAGACGCAGATGTTTACCCGGATGACCAACCTCCCGCAATCATCACGGCCGACTGCATAAAGATTCGATGCTGGCGCGAATTGATGGCGGCGCATTTTTTGAAATTTGCGATCAATTCACATATCGGGAAGCGCCAGATTGAGCCTATGACACAGGGGGTGGCGCAGAAAAAAGTTAGCCTTGGTCGGTTCAGCAGCCTTGCAGTGCCAGTTCCGCCTGCTGCCGAACAGGCAGAGATTGTGCGGATGGTCAACGAGGCAGACCACGAAGCTGTGGAGCAACTGGAAGCAATCGAGCTTTCCCTCAAACAATCCACCGCCCAACGCCAAAATATCCTGCGCGCCGCCTTTTCCGGCCAACTCGTCCCGCAAGACCCCAACGACGAACCAGCCAGCGTGCTGCTGGCGCGCATCCGCGCCGAGCGGGGCGAGCGCGGGACGGGCAAAACATCGCGTGGCCGCAATGCCAAGGAGCGCAATTGATGCATCCCTACGTACCGGCTTCCCTGCCGCTGACGAACCTCGATCTGGCTCGCCTGCTGCCGAAAATCGGCCCGGCCAATGCGGCTCTGGCGCGTTACGACGGGTTGTTGCAAAGCGTGGTGAACCCGGCGGTGATGTTGTCGCCGCTGACGCAGCGCGAGGCGGTGCTGTCTTCAAAAATCGAGGGTACGCAGGCCACCGTGGATGAGGTGCTGGAATTTGAAGCCGGCATGCATTTCGATGCGGAAAAAACCAAGGACATCCAAGAAGTCGTCAACTATCGCAAGACGCTGACGCTGGCCACAGAGGAAGTCGCTCATCGCCCCATCAGCCTTGGCTTGCTGCGACAGATGCACGCGGTGCTGATGGACGGTGTGCGCGGCGCCAACAAAACACCCGGCGAATTTCGCCGCGAACAAAACTGGATCGGCAGCGCGGGTTGCCGCATCGAGCAGGCCAGCTTCGTGCCGCCATCGTCCCTGCAACTACTCGACCATCTGCAGGCTTGGGAGGCTTACCTTGCTGACAACGACGCGGATGTGCTGCTGCAGTGTGCGGTGGTGCATGCGCAGTTCGAGCTGATCCATCCTTTCAAGGATGGCAATGGCCGAATTGGGAGGCTGCTGATCCCGCTGTTTCTGCACCAAAAGGGCGCGCTGGCCAGCCCGATGTTTTACCTGAGCGACTATCTCGAAGGACATCGCGAGGCGTATTACGCGCATTTGCAGGCGATCAGCCGCGATGGAGACTGGAGCGGCTGGATTGCCTTCTTTCTGGATGCTGTGACCCAGCAGGCGCTGAACAACACCGGTCGGGTGCGCGCCATGATGTCGCTTTATGCCGATATGAAGCGGCGCATCACCGAACTGACCCGCTCGCAGCACGCCATGGCGGTGCTCGATGCGCTGTTCGACCGGCCGATTTTTCAGTCGGGCGATTTTGTCCAGCGCTCCGGCATCCCCAAACAATCGGCCCTGCCTTTCCTGCGCACGTTACGCGACGCGGGTGTTTTGCAGGTGCTGCGTGAGAGCAGCGGACGCCGCTCCGCCGTGCTTGCTTTCCGCGATCTGCTCAACTGCGCGGAGGGCCGGGAGATTCTTTGAGTCCGGCGCACCGTACACAAAAGAATTTATGTATTAAATACCTGTTTTTTTCGGACACAAAAAAGCTTGTGGATGATGCCCCAGACACAACCAACAGGATGATGATTTGATGAACACCTCCACCCTCGTCCAGAAAGTCTGGAACTTCTGCCACACCCTGCGCGACGACGGGGTGGGCTATGGCGACTACCTGGAACAGCTCACCTATCTGCTGTTCCTGAAGCTGGCGCATGAATACGCGCAGCCGCCCTACAGCCGCCAAACGCAGATTCCCCAGGGCTACGACTGGCCCAGCCTGACGGCCAAGACGGGCGAGCCGCTGGAGTCGCACTACTTGGTGGTGCTGCACCAGCTGGGCGAGAAACCGGGCATGCTGGGCGCAATATTTTTCAAGGCGCAGAACAAGATTCAAGACCCAGCCAAGCTGGCGCGGCTGGTGCAGATGATCGACGCGGAAAACTGGATCAGCCTGGGCGTGGACACCAAGGGCGACCTGTACGAAGGGCTACTGCAGAAGAACGCCGAAGACACCAAGAGCGGCGCGGGACAGTATTTCACGCCGCGCGCGCTGATCGAGGCGATGGTGGCCTGTGTGCAGCCCGAGCCGATGAAAACCATTGCCGATCCGGCCTGCGGCACTGGCGGCTTCTTCCTGGGCGCCTACAACTGGTTGAATCGGCCCGGCGCCGCGCTGAACAAAAGCGAGAAAGAGTTTTTGCGCGATGAGACGTTCTACGGCAATGAGATCGTGGCGAACACACGACGCCTGTGCCTGATGAACCTTTTTTTGCACAACATCGGCGAGCTGGACGGGAAGCCATCGATTGACCGCTCGGACGCGCTGATTGCCGAGCCCAAGCGCAAGGTGGATTACGTGCTGGCTAATCCGCCGTTCGGCAAAAAGAGCAGCATGACCATCACCAATGAAGAAGGTGAGGAAGACAAGGAGGCGCTGACCTACCAGCGCCAGGACTTCTGGGAAACCACGTCGAACAAGCAGCTGAACTTTCTGCAGCACATCGTGAGCATGCTCAAGGTGGACGGTAAGGCGGCGGTGGTGCTGCCCGACAACGTGCTGTTCGAGGGTGGCGCGGGCGAGAAGATTCGCCGCAAGCTGCTGGAAAACTGCGATGTGCACACCATTCTGCGGCTGCCCACGGGCATCTTCTACGCGCAAGGGGTGAAGGCGAACGTCGTGTTCTTCGACAACGCGCCCAAGGACGGACGGGTGCACACCCAGGGCGTGTGGTTCTACGACCTGCGCACCAACAAGCACTTCACGCTCAAGACCCGGCCGCTGAAGCTGGATGACCTGCGCGACTTCATCGCCTGTTACCACCCGGAAAATCGGCACCTGCGCACGGCGACCGAGCGCTTCCAGTTCTACAGCTACGAAGATCTGATGGCGCGCGACAAGGCCAGCCTGGACATTTTCTGGCTGAAGGACGACAGCCTGGACAACTTGGCCGACCTGCCACCGCCGGATGTGCTGCAGCAGGAAATCATCGATCATCTCGAAGCGGCGTTAGCCTCGTTCCGGGATGTGGCGGCTGGGCTGCGGTATTGCTCTACCGCCGCAAAAAAGGCGTCCATTTCCAAATGAATGATCTTGCGCAAGTCGACCACGACATCCATCATCCTGCTTGATCGTCAGCATTATTCTCCATGGCCAAGAGTATATCACCTGCAGTGCATGCCACTGACGGCGCCACCAGATTCCATGCAGTCCGCTGGCAACCGGAAGAGAAAGTATCGTCAACCCAATTTATCATCTGCCACATGATAATGGGGATCTTCCGATAGATTCATTTCAACAATGTCCCGGGCTTTGTCCAGCAACTCCAGGCAGTCCGTGCACAGGTGCCGCAAATAGAGTTTTTTGCCTCTTTCCTTATAGCGTCCCGCCAAACTATCAATGGCCTCAATGGCAGAATGATCGACAATGCGTGCATCTGCAAAGTCAATGATGACCTGATCAGGATCTTCTGCGGGATCAAACAAGTTGCGAAACTGGGCAACCGAGGCAAAAAACAGAGTCCCACTGAGTTGATAGGTCTTGACGCCTTGCTTATCGATGCTACTGCGTACGTCTATCTGCTTGGCATGCTCCCAGGCAAAAACCAAAGCTGCAAGAATAACTCCCACTACCACCGCCAACGTGATATTGACCATAACCGTCAACACGGCAACCAGCACACCAATAAACACATCTGTGTGGGGAATCCTGCCGAAAAAACGCAGACTACTCCATTCAAAGGTTTTTTCCACCACCACAAACATCACACCGACCAACGCCGCAATAGGGACCTGTTGAATATAGCGTGAAGCCAGGACAATAAACGACAACAGGAAAATCGCCGTCGTAATACCAGACAGCCGTTTGATGGCGCCATTATTGACGTTGATGATACTTTCACCCAGCATCGCGCAGCCGCCCATGGCTCCAAAAAAGCCGCTGATGACGTTGGCTATCCCCTGGGCCATGGATTCCCTGTTTGGCTGGCCACGGGTGTCGGTCATTTCATCAATGAGATTCAGTGTCAGCAAGGTTTCTACCAGACCATTGGCTGCCATGATCAGGGCGTAAGGAAAAATGATTTCCAGGGTATGCCAGCTCCAGGGCACCTGAGGCACATGGAAGCTCGGTAATCCACCCGACAACGAGGCGACATCACCCACAGTCACCGTAGGGATCTGAAACACCACTACCACAATCGTCGTAATCAATGCGCCTGCCAGGGTGGCAGGAATAGCCTTGGTTACTCGGGGTACCAAATAAATGGCCGCCATGGTCAACAGCACCAATCCTATCATGATATAAAGAGATTGCCCCTGCATCCAGACCAGTTTGCCAGCGGCGTTTTTGACCTTAAAATGATCGAGCTGCGCCAAAAAAATGACCACTGCCAGACCATTAATGAATCCCAGCATGACCGTATGCGGAATCAAACGTACAAATTTGCTCAAGCGTGCCACAGCAAATAAAAGCTGTAGCACACCCATCAGCACCACCGCAGCAAAGAGGTACTCCACACCGTGAGATACCACCAGTCCCAGCATCACCACGGCAGTAGCGCCACTGGCGCCGGAGACCATACCGGGACGTCCTCCCCATACCGAGGTAATAAATACCAGAATTACCGCTGCATACAGGCCGGTCAGTGGTGAAACATGGGCCACAAAAGCAAAGGCGATGGCTTCGGGCACAAGTGCCAGGGCTACGGTGATGCCGCTGAGAATATTGGTTTTTTTCTCCTGAAAGGAGGACATTGCTTGCATGAAATCTCCACTGATGGATTGGCGTTATGACCGGGATTTTGCAGGAAGTAAATCACTCGGTACTTGAACACAATAATGAAGGCCCACATCCAGAATCCTGGATGAAGCACGCGATGGAGGAGCGGAGTCACTGGTTTAAAGTCACTGCGCCAGATAATGCGGTTGATCTACATCATAGTTCCAAGTTCAGACCACAGACATGGTCTATAAGCACGGTCATCTTGAACATAAGACAGACCATAACGAACATTAATTATCAATGTCAACCACATCAGTAAATTTTAGGGTGAGCTTTGCGGAGAATCAGGAAGCCATGGCCTTGCGGGCATTGGTGAAAATCTGCATCCACGGCGTGAACTCTCCCCACGCATCCGGCGCCCAGCTCATTTGCAGGCTGCGCACTACCCGTTCGGGGTGAGGCATCAATATACTCATGCGACCATCGGCGTTGCAGAGCCCGGTAATGCCTTCGGGTGACCCATTGGGATTGGCCGGATAGCTCCGGGCGATCTGCCCTTGGGCATCGACATATCGCATAATGATGGGCGCCGGAGAAACATTTCCTTCGGGAACACGGTCGAAATGGGCCCGTCCTTCCCCATGGGCAATGACAATAGGAGCGTAAGTACCGGCCATCCCCGAGAACCATAAAGAGGGTGAGTCAAGCACTTCCACCATCGCCAGCCTCGCTTCAAACTGTTCCGAGCGGTTACGGGCAAACAATGGCCAATGTTCTGTTCCGGGAATAATTTCCCGCAGTTCGGCCATCATCTGGCAGCCATTACAGACGCCCAGCGCCAGCCGCGCTGTATCGGCAAAAAAAGTGGAGAACTGATCCCGCAACAAAGGGTGATACAGTATGGATTTGGCCCAGCCCGCGCCCGCGCCGAGCACATCCCCATAAGAGAAACCGCCACAGGCTGCGAGGGCCTGAAAATCCTGGAGATGATAGCGTCCCTGAAGCAGGTCACTCATGTGGACGTCGATGGCCGTGAATCCGGCGCGATGGAAGGCAGCGGCCATTTCGATCTGACCGTTGACGCCCTGCTCCCGCAGGATGGCGACCTTGGGCGCTATTCCCTGCTGAATCATGGGCGTCTGTGGGGTAAACGGCAGGCGCGCAAAAAGCGGCATCGCTGTTGCCGTTACTGCAGCAAAAGCTTCTTCGGCGCAATCGGGGGCATCCCGCAGAGCCGCCATCCGATAACTGTTTTCAGCCCAGGCCTGGAGTAAATCAGCCGCTGCTTCGTCCAACAAAGTCTGTCCGTCCTGTCTTACCCGTAATTGCCAATGCTCGGGATGGACGGTGCCAATGCACTGCACCTGTGCTTCCAGCCCTGCTTCTGCGAAAATACGGCGCACATTTTCCTGGTCTTGATGCGCGATCTGCATCAATACACCGGGTTCTTCGGCAAAGAGGAAAGACCAGACATTCCTATCCGCAGACAGGTGAATTTCCGCGCCACAGCGGCTGGCAAAAGACATTTCACAGAGGCTGGCCCAGAGTCCGCCGTCGGCGCGATCATGATAGGCCAGCACCAGATCCTCCTCTCTTAAGCGGCTAAGGGCCGTAAACAATTTGCGGAGTTCTTCGGGTTGATCCAGATCAGCCGTTTCGGCACCCATCTGTTCCAAGACTTGGGCAAGAATAGAGGCCCCTAAACGTCCTTGCCCCAGGTCTACCAGCCATAATGCAGTATTGGGCTGAGCCGACCATTGTGGCGTCCAGGTTTTATGAAGGTCATGCACCGGCGCAAAAGCCGAAATGACCAGAGACAGTGGTGACAGCACCATTTTCTCCTGACCGCCTTCCTGCCAGATCGTGCGCATGGAGAGGGAGTCCTTGCCCACCGGAATGGCTAACTCCAGAGCAGGACAAACCTCCAGTGCGGCCACTTTGACGGCATCAAACAGGGCGGCGTCCTCTCCTGGATGATCGGCGGCCGCCATCCAGTTGGCCGAGAGCTTGATATTGTCCAGCGCGCGTACGTCTGCCGCCCAGAGATTGGTGAGGGCCTCGGCGATCGCCAGACGCGCACTGGCTGTCGGGTTCAGCACTGCCACCGGGGCTCTTTCCCCAATGGCCATGGCTTCACCGTGGGTATTCCAGAAATCTGCTGCGGTCACTCCACAATCCGCCACAGGCACCTGCCAGGGACCAACCATCTGATCGCGGTGAATCAATCCACCCACGCTGCGATCCCCAATTGTAATCAGGAATTCCTTGCTGGCCACGCTAGGATGACGCAGTACCGCATAGGCCGCATCGCGCAGAACCGCTTGAGACAAATCCAGTGCCTGTGGCTGAACGGGACGATGTTGACTGTCTCTTTCCATTTTCGGCGGACAACCCAGCAGCGCGCTGAGGGCCATTTCCACCGGGGGTTCCTGCAGCAGATGATCTTCCAGGAGCAGAATATCTTCCTCCAGCGCCTCGCCAAGGACGGCATACGGGCAATGTTCCCGCTGACAAATGGCTTCAAAACGCGGCAGATCGGCAGCCGTGACGGCCAGTACATAACGTTCCTGGGCTTCGTTACTCCAGATTTGCATGGGCGACATGGCCGGTTCATCGTTAGGTATTGCCCGTAGCTGCAGGCGCCCTCCCCGACCACCATCATGCAGTAATTCCGGGATAGCGTTGGACAAGCCTCCGGCCCCGACATCATGAATGGAGAGAATCGGCGATTCACTGCCCAGGGCAATACAGCGTTCAATCACCTCCTGAGCACGGCGTTGCATTTCGGGGTTACCCCGCTGTACTGAGGCAAAATCCAGCTGTTCGTCACCGGTGCCGCTGGCGACACTGGAGGCTGCCCCCCCACCGAGGCCAATGAGCATGGCCGGCCCGCCGATAACCAACACTTTTGCACCTACCGGCAGCGGTTTTTTCTCAACCAGTTGCGGACGAATCTGTCCCAGTCCACCGGCCAGCATGATCGGCTTGTGATAGCCGCGATGCAGGCCATCCTGCTCACATTCAAACACCCGGAAATAACCGGCTATGGCGGGGCGTCCGAATTCATTATTGAAAGCCGCCGCGCCCAGAGGACCGTCACGCATGATTTCCAGCGCCGAGCGGATGCGCGCGGGTTTGCCATAATCCTGTCTTTCCCAGGATTGGATATAACCTGGAATACGCAGGTGAGAGACCGAAAAACCCGTCAGGCCGGCTTTGGGCTTACCGCCCCGCCCGGTAGCGCCTTCATCACGGATTTCGCCACCACTGCCGGTCGCCGCCCCCGGAAACGGCGATATGGCAGTCGGATGATTATGGGTTTCCACTTTCATCAGGATGGCGGTATTTTCCTGGGTGACCCGGTAATACCCATCCGGATCGACAGCGAAGGGCTGGCTGACCGCAATACTGGTCATCACCGCAGCGTTATCTTTGTATGCCGACAGGGTCCCCTGGGGATGCAAACGATGGGTTTCGCGGATCATGCCAAACAGACTCTGGGCCTGGGGCTCTCCATCGAGGTTGTAGTGGGCATTGAAAACCTTGTGGCGGCAATGTTCCGAGTTGGCCTGGGCAAACATCATCAGCTCTGCATCGCTAGGGTCTCTGCCCAGGCTCGAAAAATACTGGTGCAGGTACTCCAGTTCCGCCGCAGACAAGGCCAGACCCATATCGCGATTGGCGGCCAGCAAAGCATTTAACCCCTCGGTCTGGAGCGGCACCCGCTGCAAATGTGCCGGTTCCTGGTGCGTGAAGATGGCCTTTGCGGCTTCCCAGTCCGGCAGCACCGACTCGGTCATCGGATCGTGAAGATGCTGACGGATTTGTGCCCGTTCAGCGTCACTGAATTCCGCCCCATCTTCCCTGATCAACGTATAAGATATGCCGCGCTCCACCCGGCGCACGCTGCTGAGCCCACAATGGCCCATGATTTCGCTGGCCTTGGTTGACCAGGGAGAAATCGTCCCCAGACGCGGGAGCACGCAAATCTCCTGGATACCCTCATGATCGACCTCGACAAAAGGCTCCCCATAGTGCAACAGGGTGCTGACAAGCGCGACTTCTTCAGCGGTGAGTGCGGCACTCAGATCGAGCAGATGCACGAAGCGGGCATGCAGAGAACACACCGGAACATGGGCTTCCTGCAAGCGGGTCAGTAGATGTTGCAGACGAAAGGCAGAAAGGGCCGCAGAGCCGTGCAGCAGCAGCATGTAATGTGTCCTCGTTCTAAAAAACTGGCAGGATTCGGCCAGGTTGACGAACCCCGCGTCATCGACCACGTGAAAATGCTTTACTTAGAGGGCCACGCCCAGGCGTTGCGCCACTTCCTGGTAAGCCTCAACTACCCCTCCCAGATTGCGACGGAAACGGTCCTTGTCCATTTTTTCCAGACTGTGGGCATCCCAGAGGCGACAACCGTCGGGACTGAATTCATCGCCCAGGTATAACTCGCCCTGAAATCGTCCGAACTCCAGCTTGAAATCCACCAGGATCAAATCCGCCTTGGCAAACAGCGCTTTTAACAAAGTATTCACGCGCATGGTCCAACGACGCATGGCTTCCACTTCTTCGGCACTGGCCCAGCCAAAGGTGCGAATATGGGAAGTGTTGATCATGGGATCGTGGAGGGCATCATTTTTCAGAAAAAACTCCAGAGTCGGCGGTTCCAATACCCGTCCTTCCTCAATGCCCAGGCGTTTTGTCAGAGAACCCGCTGCCCGATTGCGCACCACGCATTCCACCGGGATCATGTCCAGACGCCGCACCAGACTTTCTCGGGCATCCAGGCGCCGAATAAAATGGGTCGGCACTCCTTCGGATTGCAGATACTCCATGATGAAGGCATTGAAAGCATTATTGACTTCGCCCTTGCGGGCCAGCTGTTCGACCTTTTCTCCATCAAATGCCGAGGTGTCATCCTTGAAATGGAGGATCAGCGCGTCTTCCGTGCTGCTGGTGTAAACTATTTTAGCCTTGCCTTCATACAACGCCTCACGGTCGCTCATTGCGGCCTTCCCTGGGGAAATACCCGCGCAAAAATCCGGTCAATATTGCGGGTGTGGTAAGCCAGATCAAAGAGTTCAGCCAGATCCTGCTCTGACAAATATTGGGAAACATCGGCATCGGCGGCCAGAAGTGTCTTGAAATCCGCCTGTTTTTCCCAGACCTGCATGGCATTGCGCTGGACGACACGATAGGCGTTTTCGCGCAGCATGCCCTTGGCCGTCAGCGCCAGCAAGACTCGCTGGGAAAAAATCAGGCCGTGCATCTGGTTCAGGTTATCCATCATGTTCCGGGGATATACCACCAGCTTCTCCAGCAAGCCGCTGACCCGGTGGAACATGAAATCCATGACAATGCAGGCATCGGGACCAATGACCCGCTCCACGCTGGAATGGGAAATATCCCGCTCATGCCAGAGAGCAATGTCTTCCAGCGCCATGCTGGCATAACCGCGCAGCAGTCGGGCCAGACCGGTCAGGTTTTCAGAAAGGATGGGGTTACGCTTGTGGGGCATGGCAGAACTGCCCTTCTGTCCTGCTGTAAAGGGCTCTTCGGCTTCCAGCACTTCCGTACGCTGGAGATGGCGGATTTCTACCGCAATTTTCTCGATGGAACCGGCGATGATGGCCAGGGTATTGAAAAATTCGGCGTGGCGATCCCGGGAGATCACCTGGGTGCTGGCCAGTTCCGGACTCAGTCCCAGTTCGCGGCAAACGGCTTCTTCAATATCCGGATCAATGTTGGCGAAAGTACCCACGGCGCCGGAAAGCATCCCTGCCGAAACCGCGTTGATCGCATGCTGCAGACGCTGATGATTGCGTTGGGCTTCGGCATACCAGACTGCCACTTTCAGTCCAAAAGTGATGGGCTCGGCATGAATGCCATGGGAACGACCCATCATGACCGTGTCCTTGTGCTTCCAGGCCAGCTGCTCCAGAGCGGCACGAAGCCGGTCCATGCCCTGCAGGAGTAGTTCACCGGAACGTTTGAGCTGCAAGCCAAAACCCGTATCCACCACATCCGAAGAAGTGAGGCCGACATGAATGAAGCGGCTGGAAGGTCCGACAAACTCCGCCACCGAGGTCAAAAAGGCGATGACATCATGTTTTACTTCCAGCTCGATTTCGGCAATACGGGTACTATCAAATGCCGCCTTCGCCTCGATTTCTGTCAGGGCTTCGGCGGGTATTTCTCCCCGCGCCGCCAAAGCCCGGCAGGCGGCCAGTTCCACATCGAGCCAGGCCTGATATTTGGCATCCTGGGTCCACAAGGCACCCATTTCCGGGCGGGTATACCGTTCGATCATGCGTTACCCTCCGCCTGGGGTGTCAGCGCGGTCTGTAACTTATTGAGAACTTCCAAGGCTGCCTCCGGCGCTTTTTTACCCATTTTCGGTTCAGTTTCCAGCACACTGCCGGAATCATCCTTCATCGCCAGCAAACGAACACGCACGGAAACCGGCTCCCGGTCCTTTGGACTGCTCCAGATATCCTGGATACTGCTCCAGGCACGGCTGAACATCCCTCCGAAAAATCCCGATTTTTTGGCAGCCTGCTGACTGCCTGCATGGATCATCACTGTCCAGTCACCCAGCCCTTCACTGCGCACCGGATAGCCGAGCCCCTGTAAAGCCATTTCCACCGCCGGTTGGGCTTTGGCCGGAACCGCATTGAGTACCAGATAAGGGCCGCGATCGTCGCGATAGCGAGTGACCTTGATTTTGGGCATTTCGGCCAGAATGCTGGTCTGCTGCAAATGCTTCTGAATGGCTTTGAGCAGATCCCGGTTATGATCGGCATCTGCAGGAACCTTCTTCCATTCCACCGAACTGCCCTGGGGATTATTCCAGTAACGTTCCTGCTGGATACTCAGCACCTGGGCGCCATCGGCACCAGGCTGCAAATGAAAAGCATATCTCTCGCGATGGGAAGGTGCCAGGGTGTTGCCAAAAAAGGCGGCAATGCCGGTCCGGAAATTATGCCAGCCGGTGACCAACTCCCCCTGCTCCGGAGCAAATTTTTCAATGGGCGTTTTGCTGTCTGCCAAAGTTGCTTTCACGGCCGACCAGATTTGGGCGGGCTGAGCCTGGGTACTCAGGCTCAGATCAGCTCCGCTCCCCAAAATTTGAGAGCCTACACCGGCCAGCGATTTTTCTTCGACAGGCTGCTGTCCCGGCGCTTCGCGGGGCTGGAAAACACCGTATCCGCCAACAGTACTGTCTGCTACGGTGGCCGGATTGACTGCGCCCCCCGGTATGGTTACTCCCGGTGCCGGCACCTGTGCCAGCAAGTCTGGCGGAACCGCGAGGGGCTTCATGACCTGCGAATCTGCGTATTGAGGACCCGTACTCGTATGCAGGAAAGGAATATACGAACAGCCCCCTAAACCCAGACTGGTGACCACGGCAAGTGCAACATAACGGCGCATGCAATACTCCACTAAACGCGACAGAGCGCGAAAAAAATCAAAGACAACGCGCTGCTCGCAGACTACCGCGCAGACGCTCGTGATACATCTCGGCCAATGGTGTCAGGGGCAGACGCAAGGCTGGACCCATACGTCCCATCTCCTGCAAGGCCCATTTCACTGGAATCGGGTTGGATTCAACAAATAGATCACGGTGCAGGCCCACCAGCCGGGCGTTGACTGCTCTCGCCGCCACAAAGTCACCAGTCAGGGCCAGTTGACACATTTCTGCCATCATCCGGGGGGCCACATTCGCCGTTACCGAAATAACCCCTCGCGCACCCAATGACATAGCTGCGAGGGCGGCGGCATCATCGCCGGTATAGACTTCCACCTGATCACCGCAGAGCTGCAGAATTTCCGCCACCCGCTCGACCTTGCCGCTGGCCTCCTTGATACCCACCACACAGGCGCGAGGTGCAAGCCGCGCCACGGTTTCCGGGAGAATATCCCCGCCCGTCCGACCCGGCACGTTATAGAGAATCATGGGAAAATGGCAGGCTTCGGCAATGGCGGTATAGTGCTGAAAAAGTCCTTCCTGGGTGGGTTTATTGTAGTAAGGAGAGACCAGGAGCGCGGCGTCCGCCTTGGCTTCCATGGCTGCTTTGGTCAGACTGATGGCTTCGTGGGTGGCATTGGCGCCGGTCCCGGCAATGACCGGCACGCGTCCCCGGACCTGCTCCACGACACTGCGGATCACCGCGACATGCTCTTTCATTTCCAGGGTGGCCGATTCACCGGTGGTGCCGACGGCCACCAGGGCGTGGGTGCCTTCACTGATGTGCCACTCCACCAAATCCCGTAACGCCTGATCATCCACAACGCCATCTGCGCGCATGGGCGTCACCAAAGCTACCATACTGCCGTGAAACATGATTGTTATGCTCCCGCTCTTACGCGTTCCATTTCTGCATGGGATGGTACTTGCCGAATTGGAGGCTGGCAAGGTAAAGCATGAAAACAGGCGAGATCTGACCCCGACAAATACTGAATCTTGGAAAATCAGCATTCCTGAGCCTCTTCAAGAAAAGACCTGCAGCACTTTCTCACTGGATTGCATTAAATAATATACACATTTTATGCTAATGTATTATATTTGGTACATTCGGTAAGAGGAGCACCAAGTGCAAAGCAATGCTCATCCAGAATCAACGGCCTCCCTCGCTGAAATCGTCGGCGCTATCAGTTTTGCGTTGGATCTGACCGAGGGTCAGCCTGCGGGACACTCCCTGCGCTGCACTTGGATAGCTATGCATATCGGTCAGGCGTTGCAACTGGATGATGCGGCGTTGACCGATCTCTATTACTCGGTACTGCTCAAAGATGCCGGTTGCAGTAGTAACGCGGCGCGTCTCTGGGAGCTTTATGGAGATGACGAAAGACTGGTCAAAAAAGACTTCAAACTGGTCGATAACCAGAGCCTACTGCAACTGGCCCGCTTTGTTTTCCGCCACGCCGGCAAACATGAAGATCTTCTCGACAGGATGCGCCGCGTGATCCATCTGGGGAGCAAAGGCGAAGAACTAGCCACTGAACTCGTCCAAACGCGCTGTGAAAGAGGATCCAACATAGCACTGGAGTTAGGCTTCAATACGAGAGTTGCCGAAAGCATCAAGAGCCTGGATGAACACTGGAATGGCAAAGGCCGCCCCGAAGGTCTCAAAGGAAATCAGATCCCCCTGTTTTCACAAATTGCCTTGATAGCACAGGTCATTGATGTTTTTTACAAAACCGGAACTCGTCATGATGTGATGAAAGAGCTGCAGCGGCGCTCTGGAACCTGGTTCAATCCTGACCTAGTTCGCAATTTTCATGCAATCAACCCTATTGAAGCCTTTTGGGAAGGATTCAGGGATGAAGGCCTCGAAGCGCGCGTCAGCGCGCTGGAACCCATATCCTGCCGAACCTTTATTGATGAAGACAGACTGGATCGTATTGCCGAGGTGTTTGCCTCCATCGTTGACATCAAAAGCCCTTACACCCATGACCATAGTCGTCGGGTAAGCCTCTACGCGGATGGCATCGCTCAAAAAATGGGCCTTGAAGCCGAACATCGTCGCTGGTTACGCCGAGGCGCGCTATTACATGATGTGGGCAAACTGGGCGTCAGTAACCACATTCTGGACAAGCCCGGCAAACTGGATGATCTGGAATGGGAAGAAGTCCGTACCCACGCAGCTCTGACCAAAAATGTGCTGGAAAGAATTTTTCATTTCCAGGAGATGGCTGCCATCGCCGCAGCCCATCATGAACGGCTCGATGGTAAAGGCTATCCGTTAGGTTTACAGGCACCAGACATTTCGATGGAAACCAGAATCATCACTACTGCCGACATATTTGATGCGATCACAGCCAAAAGACCGTACCGTGATGCAGTACCGGTGGCCCGCACCCTGGCAATCATGGAACAGGAGACAGGTAAAGCCATTGATCCCGATTGTCTGGAAGCATTGAAAACATGCGTACCATCATGGAATTTCCTGGAATAGTGACCAGACTAAAATGGTGCTCCCAAGGGGGTTCGAACCCCTGTTACCGACGTGAGAGGCCAGTGTCCTAGACCACTAGACGATGGGAGCAAGGCCACAAATTATAAGGATCTTGGCAATAATAGCAACCGGTCGCCGATTTGCAAACGGGTATTTCAAGCATCCATGATCGGCACGCGCAAATGGGTGCCTGCCGGCTCTTCACCCTGGGCAAGATTGTTGGCGAGGCGCAGGGCTTTCACGCTCAGGCCATAGCGTCGCGCCACTTCCGTGAGAGTTTCATGATGACCCAGCACATGGTTGGCCGCAGACCAGCAGCTTCCGCTGGGGGGTGCCTTGACAAAATGGGCCACAATAGCGTCATGCATACTTTGCGCCAGATCCTGCCGGAATTCCGGGTCACGCAGCCGCTGTTCTTCCTGGGGATTCGAGATAAAGGCGGTTTCAACCAGCATGGAAGGCACATCGGGGGCACGCAGTACCACAAAATTGGCATGTTGCACTGCCGCATTATGCAAGCCTTCTATTCCTGCCAGGCCACGAATCATGACATCTGCCGCCGCTGCGGCGGCATTCATGGCCGCAGTCTGTGTCATGTTGATCAGCACCTCGTTCAGCATGGGATCTTGCCGACTGGTGGACCATTTACTGAGGATCGGATCTGCCGAATTTTGGGATTTAGCCAGCCAGCGGGCAGCGGCATTGCTGGCTCCCTTTCCGGATAAGGCCCAGACCGTAGAACCACGCACGTCGGGATCCGGAAAAGCATCAGCATGAATGGAAACAAATAGGTCTGCACGCTGACGGGAGCCCAGATACATGCGCGACAGGAGAGGAATATACCGATCTGTCTGCCGGGTCATCACCACCTGAATCCCAGGTGTCCTGCGCAGATGCCCGGCCAAAATAAGGCCTACATCGAGGACCACATCCTTTTCCCGGGTACCGCGCACACCCACCGCGCCAGGATCGTGGCCGCCATGTCCGGGATCCAAGCAGACCACAATGGGGCGTTCACGAGGCGTAATGCGGCCAAGCCGGCTGGCATCAGCCATTGTCCATGTTCCCAGCAGGGCTCCGCCCAGAGCCAACCGCTGAAGAAATTGTCGCCGACTGGAACAAATACTGGATGAATCACGCACAGTACGCCCCCAACTTATATTAATTTCTGAACTTATAGGGGTAATTTAGTGTTTATTCGGAGGAAGTCAAGGGATTAGCTCTTAGATCTATCCCCGTGCCCGCTTAGACCCCTTGGGATCCAAGCCAGCGCTGGATTTCTGCTGCGCCCATGGCGCCACTGACGCGCGCCGTTTCCTGACCATTTTGGAAGAGCAGCATGCTGGGAATCGAGCGAATCTGGAAGCGCGCCCCCAGAGACTGCTCTGCTTCGGTATTGACCTTGGCAAACAAAACCCGCCCCCGCAGAGTGCGCGCGGCCTGTTCAAACTGAGGTGCCATACTGCGACAGGGCCCGCACCAGGGAGCCCAAAAGTCCACCAGCACCGGGAGTGCATTTTTCTGGACATAGGTATTGAAATGTCCTGCATCCAGGTTGACCGGATGCTCGGGTAACAGTTCGGCATGGCACTTGCCACATTTGGCTTTATCCCCCAAGCGCTCCTGGGGAACACGATTCAGTCCACCACAGGAAGGACACACCAGCATCAATGTTGTCATTTTTTCCTCCTGAGAATATCCATCAGCGTGCGAAACTAAGCCTGGGGAGGCGTTTGTAACAGACTATCCAGTCCACCGCGATGGTTCAATGCGGCCAGATCATCAGATCCACCCACATGCAGTCCATTGATAAAAATCTGCGGCACCGTATGGCGACCGTGGGCACGCTGCTGCATTTCCCGGCGCAGAGCTGGATTTTGATCGACGCGGATAACGGTAGGATTGACCCCCTTGCTGCGCAGCAGGGCTTCGGCCCGGTGGCAATAAGGACAGGTTCCCGTGGCGTACATGATGACTTCAGCAACGACTTTCATTTTTCGACCGGCAAGCCAGCACTACGCCAGGCACCAATGCCGCCTTTAAGACTGTAGATTTTATCGAAGCCGGCTTTTTTCAAACTGGCGGCCGCCCGGGCCGATCGCATCCCGCTGGCGCATTGACAAATCACATGGTGACCACGGTGCTTTTCCAGCTCTTTCATGTATTTGGGCAAATCACCAAGAGGAATGTGACGAGCCCCGGGGAGATGTCCCTGAGCCCATTCATTTTGTTCACGCACATCAATCACCACGGCTTCTTCGTGATTGATGAGCTGGACCGCCGCCTTGGCATCCACTTCACTGATACCGGCTGCCTTGCGCGTCAGCGGCCCTTTGAAAATCATGACAATCAGCGCAACCGCCACAAGCAAAAGAGGCCATTGCGCCTGGGCGAAGGTAAGGAGTTTGGCTTCCATGAGTTATCTCCCGCAGGATCCAGAACCAGGAACACCCAGCTTCAACAAAATACGGTCCAGAGGGCAGAAACAGGAGAAACCGCTCTGCAACAAGTTGAATCCCACAAAAAGCGTAAACGCCAGAAACCATTCACTCACAAAAATGGGACTGGCAGGAGCGCCCAGAATGACACTCACCAGGACAAAAAAACCGGCAACCACACGTACCCAACGTTCTGTATTCATTTCTTGTTAAATCCTCTGTGTCTGCTGCTCAAGGCGCCGCTCCCATAAAAAATACAGCAGCGGAATCACCACTAATGTCAGGAGTGTGGAGGCGAAGGTGCCAAAAATCAAGGAAACCGCCAAACCTCCAAAGACTGGATCGGATACCATGATGGCCGAACCGAACATAATGGCCAGTGCGGTGAGGAGAATAGGGCGGAAGCGAACGGCACCCGCCTGTAAAACCGCCTCTTCCAACGGAAAGCCCTGGTGCCGATAATCAATAATAAAATCAATCAGCAACAATGAGTTACGCACCACCACACCGGCCAGAGCGATCACGCCGATCATGGAGGTAGCATTGAAGGGCGTATTGAGCAGCCAGTGGCCAGGAAAAACACCGATCAGCGTCATCGGAATCGCACCCATGACAATCACCGGCATCATGAAAGACTGGTAGTAAGCCACCAGCATCAGATAAATGAATACCAGTGCAACGATGAAGGCCGCCCCCAGATCACGGAAAACGTCCAGGGTCAGACGCATATCACCGCCCCAGAGAATCTGGTAATGAGTAATATCACTCGGCTGGGAGGGCGTAAAGCCCAGATTACCGGTGCTCAGATGCACGCCATCCAGATGCCGGCCATCCAGCCAATCATTAAGACTCAAAACCGCATACACCGGACTGGATCCAATGAGATCACCGGTCACGTAAACCACGGGATGCTGGTCCCGGTCGTAGATCGGTTTTGCCAGAGAGGTTTTCTGGATCTGCACAATACTCGACAAAGCCACCTGCTGACCCTGGCTGTTGCGAATATGTAGATCGAGAATCTGCTGCCTCCAGGCGCGATCCTGGGGCGGCACCCGCAAAATGATATCCACCGGTTCCCGGGCAGAAGGATCGTGCAAGGCACCCAGCTTGGTACCGGCAATGTAATCATGCACCAGCTCAGCCACCTGAGCAGGGGCCACACCAGCCAGCATCGCCTTTTGCCGGTCCACATGAACCCGATACTCGGGCACGGTAGCGGTTACCGAATCATCCACATTGATCATGTCGTAGACTTTCCGGAAACGCTGCTCTACGGTTCCTGCCAGTTCCCGGAGCTTCTGGTAATTCGGACCATAGAGCTCGGCAACCACCTGGGCGCGCACGGGAGGACCCGGAGGCACCTCAAAAATCTTGATGACCGCCCTCGGAAAACGCTCACGTACGCCCTGCAAGGCCTTATAGACTTCCACAGCCACCGTATGAGACATGGGACGTTCATCACGGGGGACGAGATTGATCTGGATCTGGGCGTAGTTACTGCCCTCACGCATCATGTCACCGCGCACCAGTCCGGCAAAATCGACAGGGGCCGAATGTCCCAGATAAGTCTGAAAGTTTTTGATGTACCGATTATGAACGAGAACGTTACCAACTGCTTCTGTCACCTGCCCGGTAGCATCCAGCGCCGTACCAGCAGGAGTATCTACCTGGATCATGAAATCGCTGACATTCCCTGCAGGAAGCATTTTCAGGTTAACCCCGAGAGCGCTGAGAGGACCATTCGTTCCCGAGGGGCGAACAAATTGCCACAAGGGCATTAACATGGCCAACAGGAGCAGAATCACTACCACCAGAAAAAAAATATTGCGCCGCCCCGACGATTTGAGTAGTGGCGTCACTACCCGCAAATACCCTCTTTGCAGGGCATCTGGGGAAGACTGGGCGTCATCAGCATGTTCGTCGCCATGCGCTGCTGCAGCGTGCGCATCTGCGGCCTTGGCCGCCTTTCGGCGCAGAAAGCGGTAAGCGCCCCAGGGAACCACCGTGTAGGCCAGCAAAACCGAAGCGATCATCGCGATGGGCACAAAAATCGGGATGGGCAACATGAACGGCCCCATCATCCCGGTGACAAAAGCCATCGGTACAAAAGCCAGAATGACTGCCAGGGTGGCAATATTGGTGGGATTTCCGATTTCATTCGTCGCATGGATGACACAATCGGCAAACCCACCCTTGGAACAAGCATGCAAATGGCGATGGATATTTTCAATGACCACAATCCCGCCATCGACCAGCAAGCCGAGAGAGAGAATCAGGGCGAAAAGGGTAATCCGGTTGATTGTCTGGCCCAGCAACCAGCCTATCCCCAGCACAGCGCCAAGGGTCAGAGGAACCGTCAAGATGACAATACCGGCTTCGCGCCATCCTAGGAAGAGCATCAGGATGATGGCCACCACGCCAATGGCGATACTGAGATGCTCAAACAAAGTACTCACGGCATCATTGGCGCGGGCACCATAGTCACGGGTAATGCTGACATGCACTCCCTGCGGCAGGGCTTCCCGCTCCAGGCGTCCTAGTTTGGCTTTGACAGCATCAGCCACGGTTACGGCATTGGTACCCGGACGCTTGGCCAGGGCAATGGTCACGGCAGGCATGCTGGTGCCGGCGGGAAGATGCATCTGGTTGGCCAGCCCTTCCGTGTTACTGGTCGCGGTATGACTTTCCGCAGCACCTTCCTCAATACGGGCCACATTTTTCAGAAAAATGGGTTGGCCATCATGACTGCCGATAATCACATTGCCGACGGCCTGAACAGAGCCCAGCGCACCGTCGATACGCAGGGGGATTTCATGATTATGATTGACCAGATGTCCACCGGGAAGAATGACATTATTGCCCTGCAGAGACTGCTGGATGTTTTTCAGGCTGAGGCCGGCGCTGGCCAGTTTGGCGGGATTGAGCCAGACATTGACTGCCTGCCTGCCGCCGCCAATCAGAATGGCATTGGCTACATCAGGCACATTCTGCAACTGATCCATCAGGCGGATAGCCACCTGCCGCAAGGCCAAATTATTCAGCCGTGCGCTACTCAAGGTCACCGTCATGATCGGCACATCATTGATACCGATGGATTTCACCAGGGGTTGTTCGGTTCCCGGCGGCATTTTGTCCATATTGCGACTGAGCTGATTATAGACCTCAAGCAGGCTTTTTTCTTCGTTGGCACCCACCTGGAATTCCACGGTGACAATCCCCATGTCATTCACCGCGTATCCAAAGGTATGATGCACCCCCGGCAAAGAAGCCATCAGCGCTTCCAGCGGGCGAATGACCAAATTATGGATTTCTTTACTATTGGAACCGGGCCGCATGACAAAAATTTCTGCTGCCGGAACCACGATTTCAGGATTATATAGGCGGGGCGTCACCGTCACCGCCAACAGCCCGAAAAGGGCAATGGCGATCATGATGAGTACAGTAATTTTGGATTGATAGAAAGACTGGGCGAGGCGGCCAGCCAGATTCATCTTATGCTGCTGATCAGCCATGGGCTGCACCGGCATTGATCTGATCACCATTATTCACAGCGGCAACATTGCCGGTCACCACGGTTTCGCCCGTACTCAAGCCGGCAAGAATTTCCACACCATCAGACGTTTCCGGACCACGGCGTACCATGCGGTAATGGGCTATACCCTGGGCATCTACTACAAAAACTCCCGAGATGCCGGCACGGTCCTGCAGGGCGCTGGTCGGGACGGTAATTACCTGCCGTTTCGCCAGAGGCGCCTCAACCGTCACATAATTACCGGCCTGCAAGTGACTATTTGCAGGCAACCTCAGCTTGACGGTGTGGGCATGGGTCATGGGATCCGCCGTACTCACCAAATCCAGCACCGTCGCAGGCACCCTGTGCCCATCTGCCAGCACCTCGAGGGTCTGGCCCATTTTCAGACTTTGGAATAACGTACTTCCTGCCGCAAAACGCACTTCCAACTGGCCAGGATTGGCCAGGGTCAGTACCGGCTGTCCGGGCGACGCCATATCCCCATTTTGCGCCTGCTTATTGATGATGATGCCGGAAAAGGGGGCCGTTACCCGGGCATAGCGCATCTGGGCCTGGGCGCTGGCAATTCCAGCTTGGGCTGCAGCAGCACGGGCTTGCGCCATGGCATATGCGGATTTCACCTGATCCCATTGTTTTTCTGGAATCGCCTGCTGGGCGTAAAGCGCCTTGAAACGTACATAATTGGAACGGGCATCGTTGAGGCTGGATTGGGCTTCCGCCAGACCCGCCTGGGCCTGCCGTACCTGGGCCTGCACATCGGTCGGATCGACCTCAAAAAGCAACTGGCCTGCTTTGACGGCTTGCCCTTCGCGCAGGTCAAGATGACGAATATAACCGCTGAGCCGGGAACTGATCTCTACCTGCTGGGCGGCAATTACCGTACCGGGAATCTGGCTGTAGGCGGCCATATCCTTCCCGCCAATCTGCATGACCGGGGCATTCATGCGCTGATGGATGGCCGGGGACTGGGGAGGCGTTTTGCTGCAGGCAGCCAGGCTGGCACTACTTAACACCAGCATCGACAACAGCGCGGTGCGCTTCCAGATCATCATTGTTGCACTCCTTCTTCAACGGGCACCGGAGCCGCGTCGACAATTTCTTGCGGATTCAATTTACCCATAGCCAGCAGCAGCGCACCGCGCTGGACAGCCTCGGCATAATAAGCCGAAACCAGCTCTGCCCTGGATTGATCCAGTTCGGCCTGACCATGTAAAAGTCCGGTAATGGTTTCGACACCGTTTTCATAACGCAAACGCACCAGACGTTGGGATTCTTCCATTTGCTGGACTGCCAGCTGACGCATTTTGACGCGCAGCGCTGCCTCCCGAGCACTGCGCCAGGCTTCTGCCACCTGCAAACGCAGCTTGTCCTGGGCCTCTTGCAAGGCTGCCATGGCTTGTTCGCGTTTGGCCTGGGCCCGATCCATACCACCGCCTCGAGCAAAATCCAGTACATTCCAGGTCACTTCACCACCAATGGTGTAAGAGGGCGCCGCATTCCCGAGTGAGCTACCATTCCATTCCTGATTGGCCATGGCATTCACATGGGGCATATAAGCGGCTCGGGCGACCTGAATACCGTCCTGAGCGGCCTTCAACTGCTGTTGCAAGGCGACAATACCAGCATTGTCGGCAAGAGCCTCGCGTTGCAAATCTGCCAGAGGATGGTCCGGCAATAGCGGTTGCACGGGTTTTTCCACGACAAGGTTTTTCCCCTCGGGCCAGCCAATCAAAATGGACAGATTTTCCAATGCATTAGCGCGATTATTTTCAGCATTCTGAACAGCCAACTGGGTTTTTTCACGATTCACTTCGGCGGCCAACCAGTCACTTTTGACCAATACTCCCTTATCGAGCAGTAACTTGCTGGTTTTCACATAGGATGCAGCGGCCTTTTCGGCTTTTTGGGCTACCTGGATGGCGCTGTCAGCGGCAATGACACTGTCATAAGCCTGAAGCACGGCAAAAGTCAGTTTCTGGCGGGCCAGGATATTGCCGCTTTGGGCGGCTTCGAGCATGGCATGGGCCTGATTGAGGCGTCCCCAGATTTCGCCCCCATTCCAGATGGGAATCTCCAGCTGAACTTTGGTGCCATAATTATGGTAATTACCCGGAAGATTGAGGCCAGCCGGTGCCAGACCCAGGCTGTTAGGATTGCTGGGATTGAATTGGCTGGCGCCAAAATCATTGAAAGTAGCCTGGCGCTGGGACAGCTTCATACCAAAAACCGTCAGGGCATTATTGGACTGGCTGGCAGAAAAAGAGGCCTTCAACTTCGGCAGTAAATGCCCCCGCGCCTCAGATACGGCACCTTTGGCTTCCGCCTGTTGCGCCTTGGCGGCGAGCATCTGCGGATTCTGCTTGAGAGCCAAAGTCACGCACTGCTTAAAATCCAGGGCCATTGCCGGTGCAGCCGACAGAGATCCCACTATGGCCGCCGTCAGCAGCAGCAAGGATTTTTTACAGGGACCTTCAAACATACTTAATCTCCGCCACTCAAAGCCACAACCATCCTCTTCAGGAAAACGGTGCGCATTGCTTTTCATACGTCTTCTGCAGAAGGGCAAGCGCAGGTGGCGGAGCATATCAGAATATAACCATATACCACAACAATCATCTCACGGTAGAATCCTGATATTGAATCCCCCGCCACTGAATTGCGATCCTTATGGATCTGAAAAACCTAATGGACGCTACAGAAAACGTCACTCATCATGGAAATCAGCCGCAAGGTTCGCGGATCACCGACGCGGTAATAGACTTTGTTGGCATCCTTGCGCGCTCGAAGAATATCTTTTTCGCGCAAGATCGCCAGATGCTGGGAAATATTACTCTGGGTGGTCCCCACCGCCGAAACAATATCCTGCACACTCATTTCTTCCGAACCCAACACACACAGCACTTTGAGACGCAGTGGGTGGGCCATGGCTTTCAGAGAACGCGAAGCCTGTTCAATGTCCTCTTCTCTGGTTGGTAACTCTTCCATTATTCTTGCCTCTTGGTCTATTAACCATCTTATTGACTTTCATTAAAAAATTGTAGCGCGAAGTTATGTCTCCGCCTTGCCTTTTACACTTCAACCGCATAGAATCCGCACGACGCGGGTGTAGTTCAATGGTAGAACCTGAGCTTCCCAAGCTCATGACGTGGGTTCGATTCCCATCACCCGCTCCATTATCAGCGAATGAGAATAACCCCATACAACAATTTTAGAAACCCCAGATTTTTAACACCAATACATCCGTCATTCAGTACAGCGGCCTATCCAGACCGCCCAGTATGGCATCCACTCGCTCGCGCACAGCTGCAGTCATCTGGATGGGCCGCCCCCACTCCCGCTGAGTTTCCCCGGGCATCTTGTTGGTCGCATCAAACCCTGTCTTGCCACCCAGACCCGCCACCGGCGAGGCAAAATCCAGATAATCAATGGGCGTGTTTTCAATCAGGGTGATATCCCGCACCGGGTCCATCCGGGTTGTCATGGCCCAGATCACATCTTCCCAACTGCGCACATTGATATCGTCATCCACCACAATAATGAATTTGGTATACATGAACTGGCGCAGAAATCCCCAGATGCCAAACATAACGCGCTTGGCATGCCCCGGATAACCCTTGCGGATGCTGACGACTGCCAGGCGGTAGGAGCAGCCTTCGGGGGGCAAATAAAAATCCACAATTTCTGGAAACTGCTTCTGCAGTAATGGCACAAACACTTCATTCAGCGCTGCGCCCAGAATCGCCGGCTCATCGGGGGGACGGCCGGTATAGGTACTGTGATAAATGGGGTTTTCCCGATGGGTGATGGCTTCCACGGTAAACACCGGAAACTTCTGGGTTTCGTTATAATATCCGGTATGGTCTCCAAAAGGGCCTTCTTCGGCCATATCATCGGGGTAGATATGACCTTCCAGAACGATTTCGGCGCGGGCAGGCACCTGTAGCGGTACCGTCAGAGCCTTGGCCAACTCGGTACGCCCCCCCCGCAACAATCCGGCAAACTGATGCTCGGAAACCGTATCCGGAATGGGAATCACGGCAGCAAGAATGGTTGCCGGATCGGCACCGTAGGCCACCGCCACGGGAAAAGGCTCGCCCCGATGCTGCTTCTGAAATTCGCGCAGGTCCTGTGCCCCGCCCCGGTGTGCCAGCCAGCGCATGATCACCCGGTTGCGGCCAATGACCTGCTGGCGATAAATACCCATGTTGGCCCGGCGCTTGTGCGGACCCTTGGTAATGGTCAAGCCCCAGGTCATGAGCGGTGCGGCATCTTCCGGCCAACAGGTCTGTACCGGCAGAGTAGACAAATCCACGTCATCACCGCGCAGGATGACTTCCTGACAGGGGGGACGGGCAACAGTCGTTGGCGCCATGTACAATACTTTGCGCAGGGTCGGCAATTTATGCCACAGGTCCTTCAACCCACGGGGAGGGTCGGGCTCCTTGAGGTAGGACAGCAATTGACCGATCTGCCGTAAATCCGCCAGGGATTCGGCGCCCATGCCCAGGGCCACTCTTTGCGTCGTTCCAAAAAGATTGCCCAGCACCGGCATATTAAAACCGCTCACCTGCTGGAATAGCACTGCGGGGCCACCGGCGCGGAGGGTGCGATCACAAATTTCGGTCATCTCCAGCTGCGGAGATACGGGCACCTGGAGAGAACGCAGCAGGTCCCGTTTTTCCAGATCAGCAATAAAGGCGCGCAGGTCACGATAGCTCATACGCGCATTGTAACCATAGCCGGTCTAGTTTGTCCCCTCTCCGGGGTCTTCGCGAGCGACCACAAAGGCAGTGTCCGCCACTTCCAGGCTGGAGGTGGCACGAATATCAATGGCTTCGTGGCCGCTGATGTACTCATCAGCCAGGGTACTCAGGCAGGCGATTTCGTCTTCCGTAACCGCCTCGAATCCGGCAAAGCCCAGATCGTCCAGCAGCACTTTTCCGCGCGCATCCGCTTCCATGGCACAGAGCAGATCGGTCAGCATGTCCTGCTGCGGAAACAGGCGGGGGCCGATACAAAAAGCATGAAAAGCAAAAGCATCATCCGACTGATCGATAATGCGCAGACGCTCGCGAATCAGCTTGCTGGCACTGAGGTACACCTCATCAAACAGAAAACCCAGGTCCGCCTGCCCCTGCAGCAGGGCTTTGAGTACCCCCTGATAACTGCCGGTAAACACAAACTCCAGGCGCGCGCGATCAATATCGGCCTTGTCCATCAGAAAAAGCCCAACCATATGCACCAGCGTGCCGGGATGTGCCGAGGCAATGCGTATGCGCTCCGGAAAATCCTCGGGGCTGTGCATCGGCCCATCGGCTTTTCCGCACAAATACACTTCGTCAAAATGATTGCGGGGCTTGACGATGGGCCGGAACGCCAGCTTCTGCTGATATTGCACCCAGTCGAAGGGGTTCGCATAGACCAGATCAAATTGACCGGAAAGCACCGCCGCCCGGCCACTGTCAAAATCATCATGCGGCTGGAAATGCATCACCTGACCCAGATGACGTTGCAAATAGGTATTCATCAGAAACCAGCCAGGCAGGTTTTTACCCGAGTAGTTCGGATCCACCGTAAAGTTCAGGATGCTGTTGCTGGCTGCCCATTCTTCATTCATCAATGCGCCTGCCTTAAATATCAAAATCGACGGGGATTTCACCGAGAATACTCAAGTGGATATTAAAAGGCGTCATATATTTCATGGCGGTCATCATGGATCCCTTGAACTTGAGCTTGCGGGTCATCAGGGCGGCTTTACCCGACAACTCACCGGAAAGGATCTTCTTCCAGTTATCCATGCTTGTCCACATGATGAAGTCACGGCGGCGGCCATCAGAAGGCCCAGCATAAATGACTTTTCCTGCCTTGCAGAAGAGCATGACGTGGGGAATATCCGGTCGATCTTCAATGTAATATTCCCAGGTCGCATTGAAATTCTTCAGATCTTTCTGAATTTCCGGATGTGTATCCCACTGCTTACCCACCAGACGGATCCATTCCGTACTCATGAATTTTGCCATAACTTGAAGCGCCTCTACGCTATGCACACCATATAATAATTTGTTTATATTCTGTTAAAATACTTGCTTTAATTTTCTATTTAGATGTTTTTTTCACTTTCGCCAGCTTCCAGCAGAAATTGGATAATCATGCCTGAAAGCATCACCCCAAACAGAGCGGGCATATAAGAAATCGTCCCATTGACGGTTTTGGGTCGCCCTTGGGGGCCTGTCACTGGCTCGGGTGGAGCAGTCGGACGGGGCGTTTCGTCAGAGAACACGGTCAAAAAATCGAGACTGGCGCCATTTTTTCGCAGTAACGCCCGCACCTCCCGGGCCAGCGGACATTTTTCGGTCTGATTCAGTTTGGCTATCCGCACCCGGCGCGGATCCAGGCGATTTCCGGCGCCCATACTGGAAAACACTTCCAGACCCAGCTGCTGGGCAGACTGGATCAACACCGCTTTCCAAGCAATGGCATCAATACAATCGGCCACCAGTTCAGTGCCACTCTCGCGGAGAATCCGCTCCGCATTGTCGGCAGTAATAAATTCCCGGCGGGCAACGACCGTACAAGTCGGGGATATATCCCGGATACGTGCCGCCATCACCGCCACCTTGGGCTGATCCAGGGTCGAATGCAGTGCCACTACCTGACGGTTGATATTGGATGGCGAAACCACATCATGATCCACCAGCGTAATATGACCGACTCCGGCACGGGCCAGGTTTTCGGCTACATAACCACCCACACCACCCACACCGGCAATCAATACGTGGCGGCGGCGCAAATCCGCCACTGCGGGGCTACCCAACAGAATTTCACTCCGTTCAAAAGGATCCGGCATCTAGGCATTTTCCTGCAAGCGAAAAAAAGCCAGAGTATTACGAGTGAGTTGTTCTGCCAACGCTGAAAATGCCATTTCGCGCAGATGGGCCAGGGCACGGACGGTTTCCAACAGAAAAGCCGGCTCGTTACGTTGCCCCCGAAAGGATGCACCCGACTGCCAGGGGGCATCAGTTTCTATCAATACCCGATCCAGGGGTAAAGAGCGAATCGTGGCTTGCAGGCGCAAGGCCCGGGCATGGGTGAAGGCAGCACCCAGTCCCAGATAAAACCCGCTGTCCATCAGTCGCTGCGCCTGCACCAGGCTTCCGGAAAAACTGTGCACCACCCCCCGCAGTCTCGGAAAACCACGCAGAATCAGGATCAACTCTTCGAGCGTACCCCGCGCATGCAGGATCACCGGCAAGTCCAACGCCTGCGCCAACTGCAACTGGCTTTTCAGGCAAGCGATTTGCGCCCCATGATCGGGCGCATTATCCGAACGGTCGAGACCGATTTCTCCCACGGCCACCGCATTTTCCAGCCAAACCGGCAATGCCTCAAACCAGTCAGAAGCGCAGGCATGGAGATACAAGGGATGCACCCCATAAGCGGGATAAAGCCAGATATTCTGAGCGCAGAGCTGCTGCAGACGGGGCCAGAACAATGGACTGTATGCGGGCACGATGATTTTCTGTACGCCCGCAGCCCGGGCTCTGCGGATGACATCCGGCCGGTCCAGATCAAATGCCGCATCGTCCAGATGACAGTGACTATCAACCAACTTTGGCACGCACATTTTCCTGTCAATATCCTCCATCCACGACTTGCCGCCAGACTCATCTTGGTCTTAAATGGCAGGATATGCTCAAATGCTGGAGAAATCATGCGTAGCCTGACTGCCGATATTACCATCCTCGGCAATGGCCCTGTGGCGCACAGTCTGGCATTGGCCCTGGGTGAAATCGCCCTCAAGGTACTGATTGTCGACACCTTTCCCCTGCAGCAAGTCCGTCCAGCACATCAGGACCGAACAGTGGCTCTGGCCCTGGGCAGTCGGCGTCTGCTGAGCCATCTGGGGGTGGAAATGCCTCTGTCCGGTGCGGCTGCCATCAAAACCGTGCAGATTACCCAGCAAGGCCTTACCGGTCGGGTTCGTCTTGAGCACCAGCTACTCGACGCGCCCGAACAGCGCCTGGGGGAAGTGGCCGGGCTGAACACCCTACAGACAGCACTGGCGCTCCCTCTGGCCCAGAATCCAGCTGTCCAGCAGGTGGCCGCCGGTCCTCTGGAAGCCCTGCAATGGTTTCCTGATCGCCTGCAACTGGACTGGCCGGACCTGCGGGTGGAAACGGCGCTGGCGGTGGTCGCCGATGGTGGACATGGTGGGCTCGCCCGTCTGGCGTCCCTGCAACGCATGGGCTGGGATCATAATCGCCATGCCATTGTCGCCACCGTCACCCCCCGCGAACCCCTTGCTGGTATCGCCTTTGAGCACTTTCAGGAAAGTGGGCCGCTGGCCTTCCTGCCCTTTGGTCAACAACAGTTCTCCATCGTCTGGAGCTTGCGTCCAGGTGCCGCCAGTCAGGTCATGGATCTTCATGATGGCGCTTTTCTGGAAGCCTTGAACCGCCAGCGCCCGCCTCAGCTGCCCCCCTTGGTCGCGGCCAGCCCGCGCAGTGTGTATCCCCTGTTTTTCCAGCGTCTTTGGGCACAACCCGGCCAACGTCTGGCTCTGGTGGGCAATGCTGCCCAGACACTGCATCCTATTGCAGGTCAGGGTTACAATCTGGGTTTGCGCGATGTCATTACCCTTGCCGCTCTGCTTCGAGAAGCCGCCGCCGCGGGTCAGGATCCCGGCAGCAGACGATTGCTGGAGGATTATGTCCGTATTCGCCGGCGTGACCGACTGGAAACCATCGCGTTTACCGAAGCCATGAATCGCCTGTTCAGCAACCCCCGTTTTCCTCTTCGTGTAGCACGCGCTGCCGCATTGGCCCTGCTGGAGCAAAGCACCCTGGGCAAACGCGAGCTGGCAGCGCGACTGGCTGGCATTCGTCTGCCCCCCGGCAGTGTCATTCCCGATTTGCAAAGAGCGCCCGCCCATGTCCGCTGATCCCCATTACGATCTGATTATTTCCGGTGCCGGCATGGTAGGGGCCAGCCTGGCCCTTGCGGTCCAGCAGACTGGGCTGCGGGTCGCTGTTTTTGAAAAACGTCCCCAAGCCATTTGTGCCCTGCCCGACAAGTATGAACGTGCCAGCCTGGTTGCTGCCGGTTCGGGGCGCTTTTTGCAGACAATCGGCATTGACGTGGCAACATTGGGTAGCGCTGTGGAAAGAATGCGGGTCTGGGACGCTGAAACCACTGGCAGCATTCATCTGGATGCAGAAGAAGCAGGAGAAAGTTTTCTCGGACACATCGTCGAAAACCGTCGCCTGGAGCAATTGCTTCATGCCGCACTCGCCGAACAAGGGGTGGCGGTTTTTTTTGGGCAGGAAATCAGCACCGCCTGGGCGGACCAGGAGCATATGCACATCAGCACCAGCAGCACATCCCGGGAAAGCAGCTATGGAACGACCCTCCTTGCCATTGCCGAAGGTCGCCAGTCACTGCTGCGCAAACAGCTTATCCAGGCCCCGGTTTTTCAGGAGGCCTATGGCCAGGATGCCATCACCGCGACGGTGTGGATGGAAAAACCCCATCGCGGGATCGCCTATCAGCGTTTTCTCCCTACCGGCCCGCTGGCAGTCCTGCCCTTCAGTCCCGACAGCGCCGGGCATCCCCGGGCATCCATCGTCTGGAGTGCCAAACATGCCCTGGCAAGGCGGCTGATGCAGATGGACGATGCCGCGTTTTTGGCGGCTTTTCATCAGGCCTTTGGGCCGCAACTGGGGCATTTTGTGCGTATCGGCGAGCGCAACAGTTATCCCCTGTCGGGTCTGCATAGCAGCCGCTATACGGGTGACCGCTGCGTGGTCCTGGGAGACAGTGCCCATGGCGTGCATCCCTTGGCGGGCCTCGGCGTCAATCTGGGCTTCCGAGATGTCACAGCGCTGGCCCAAAGCATTCAGGAAGCGCGCGCACGACATGAAGATTGGGGAGACAGACCAGCATTGCACCGCTATCAAAGAGCGCGACGCCCTGATAATCTGGTCAATGTCATGACCTGTGGCGCCCTCAGTCACCTCTTTTCCAACCGCAGTCGTGGGCTCGCCCGTCTGCGCGACCTGGGAATGCTGGGAACAGGGCTGTTGCCTCCGGTCAAACGCTTTCTCATCCGTCAGGCCATGGGCCTTTAAGGAGAACTACCATGCAACACCGTATCGCTGATGATATTGCTGCCGCCTTTGGAGACGCCTTTGCCCGCCTGGGTACCGTCAAGGAAGATGTGGACAAACAGGCCCGGGCCATTCTTTCCAATGCCCTGGATCGCCTGGATCTGGTTACCCGCGATGAATTTGACATTCAGCAGGAGCTACTCTCCCGACTGGCAGCCCGGGTTGCCGCCCTGGAAGCCCGCCTCGATACCGTGGCCCCCAAGGCCGCGCTGGACGAACATACCGCCAAGGACTGAAGCGCTTGCCCCTGGCGATTGTCCAGAGTCGCGCCCTCAC
Organism: Acidithiobacillus marinus; assembly: GCF_002847505.1. Lineage (GTDB taxonomy): Bacteria > Pseudomonadota > Gammaproteobacteria > Acidithiobacillales > Acidithiobacillaceae > Acidithiobacillus > Acidithiobacillus marinus. The sequence goes on along the minus strand of NZ_MXAV01000034.1, from coordinate 171,966 downwards.
CGGCGTTCACGCTGCGGCAGTGGCCGTAGAGTGTGATCTGGGACCCGGTCTGCCCACCTTTGCCGTAGTCGGGCTGGCCGAAACCGCCGTCAAGGAATCCCGGGACCGGGTACGCTCCGCGATCCAGAACAGCGGCTTTGAATTTCCCGCGCGGCGCATGGTCGTCAATCTGGCTCCCGCCGATCTGCCCAAGGATGGCGGACGCTTCGATCTGCCCATTGCCATCGGCATCCTCGCCGCCAGTGGGCAGATACCATTAAAGGCCCTGGAACAGCTGGAGATGATCGGCGAACTGGCCCTGGATGGCAGCCTGCGGCCAGTGACCGGCGCCCTCTCCAATAGCCTGGCTGCCGGCACTGCCGGACATGCCCTACTGCTGCCTGTCGGCAATGCCATAGAGGCCGCTTTGGCCCGGTCTGCCCCGGTTTTTGCCTGCCATAACCTTGCCGAAGCCGTGGCACACCTACGCGGAACTGAGAAGATTTCCGAAACAACGTCCGAGGACGGCATCTCTGCGGATACCACCCCTTACCCGGACTTACGCGACGTGCGCGGTCAGGAGACAGCCAAGCGCGCGCTGATCATTGCCGCCGTAGGTGGGCACCATATTCTCCTTTCCGGGCCACCGGGTACCGGGAAAAGCATGCTGGCTGCGCGTCTGCCGGGGCTGTTACCCCCCCTGCGCCGTCATGAAGCCCTGGAAGTCGCGGCCATTCATAGTCTGCAAAGTGGCGGTTTTGATGTACAACGCTGGGGACAGCGTCCCTTTCGTTCTCCCCATCACAGTGCTTCTTCGGCGGCATTGGTGGGTGGGGGCTCACAGCCCCGTCCCGGAGAGATCAGCATGGCCCATCAAGGCATTCTCTTCCTCGACGAAATGCCCGAGTTTTCCCGCAGCGTGCTGGAAGTGTTGCGGGAACCCCTGGAATCCGGGGAAATTCATATTTCCCGGGCTGCCCGCCAAAGTACCTTTCCCGCCCGCTTTCAACTGATTGCCGCCATGAATCCCTGCCCTTGCGGCAATCTCGGCCATCCTCGCCAGCCTTGCGTTTGTACGCCAGCGCAAATTGCCCAATATCGCAGCCGCCTGTCCGGCCCCCTGCTGGATCGCATGGACATTCAAGTGGAAGTCCCGGCCCTGCCGGTGGAGATGCTGCAAAACGCCCCCCAGGGCGAAAACTCTGCCTATTGGCGAGAGCGGATCAGCGCTGCCATCGATATACAGTGGCAACGCCAATCCGGGCGTAATGCCCAACTTCAGGGGGAGGCGCTGGACGCGCATTGTGCTTTACCATCTGAAGGGAGCCGTTTACTGGCTCGCGCTGCGGACACTCTGCATCTGTCAGCCCGGGGTTATCACCGTATTTTACGGATCGCCCGGAGCATTGCCGATCTGGAAGCCAGTGCGGTCATACAAACCCAACACCTGGCCGAGGCTATTCAGTATCGGCGTTTGGCACAGCATCTCAGGCAGTAGTCACTAACGGTTAAAAAAACAAAGATTTACACAGATAAAAGCTGGTTTTTTAGACACAGGAGCAGGTTATGTACGGCGCAAGTCCCTTTGCCGGCTTGAGCAATCCTATGGTTTTATTGGCTCTGGCTGGCGGCCTGATATTTTTTGGTATTGTCGTCCTGGTGTTGATCCGCAAAAAATAAATGCTGGTATCGCCCCTTACCTAGCAGTGACCCCATCCACGGACGTGGTGATCTAACTGCCCTCCCGAGAAATCCCCGACGACTCAGAGGAAACGCCATGGGGACCAACGCTGCGGGACGCAGCCTCCTTATCGTGGGGCAGAGCGGTTTCCACTTCGGCGATATGGGCCATCCGGTCAAAGTAGATCTGGGCCCGCTGGGGGTCCTTGTGCACCCCCAAGCCTTTTTCGTAGGCCAGTCCAAGATCAAAATCCGCCTTTGCCAATCCCAACCGGGCCGCCTTGCGATACCAGTGCAAGGCTTCCGGCCAGCTTTTGGTGACAGTCACTTCCTTGCGGGTAATACGCGGTGCATAAAGCGTCCCCAGGTAAAATGCCGCTTCGGCATGATCGCCCTGAGCCAGATCCTGCAGATGGTGCAGGGCAACCGGATCCGTTTCGGCCTGATCGCGCAGAGATTCCATATCTTCCGCCGCCGCCAGTACTGGCAGGGCGGCAAGTAACAAAAACAAGCTCATTTTGGCTGCTTTCATTTCAACTCCTTGGCAGAACTGTCAGGTATCGGCATGTTCCCGAGTGGCATGGAAGACCACCTGCGGCCAGCGCTCCATGGTCAAATCCAGATTTACCTGGGACGGTGCCAGATAGGCCAAACGCCCACCCGCGTCTTCGGCCAATTGTTCTTCATGCTTGCGGGTAAACTCTGCGAGCATTTTCGGATCCTCACAGTGAATCCAGCGTGCGGTCTGCACCGTAACCGGATCAAAGAGGGCTTCCACCGCGTATTCGCCTTTCAGGCGTTCGGCGACCACATCAAACTGTAGCACCCCAACGGCGCCCAGGATCATGTCACCCCCCTGCAAGGGCTTGAATACCTGGGTGGCCCCCTCTTCTGCCAACTGCTGCAAACCTTTTTGCAACTGCTTGGCTTTCAGGGGATTGCGCAGCCGCACCCGACGAAACAATTCCGGTGCAAAATAAGGAATCCCGGTAAATTGCAAGGCCTCACCCTGACTGAAACTATCTCCGATCTGAATGCTCCCGTGGTTATGCAAACCGATGATGTCCCCGGCATAAGCATCTTCTACCAACTCCCGCTCCTGGGCGAGGAAGGTGATGGGATTATGCACCTGAATGTCCCGGCCCAGCCGCAGATGGCGGATTTTCATGCCCCGCTGAAAATGTCCGGAACACACCCGCAAAAAGGCGACCCGATCGCGATGCTGAGGGTCCATGTTCGCCTGGATCTTGAACACAAAGCCACTGAAAGCCGTTTCTTCAGGGCTGACCTCGCGCCCGGTAGTCGGGCGGGAACGGGGTGAGGGGGCCCAGTCAATCAACGCGCCCAGCAACTCACGCACCCCGAAGTTGTTGATGGCCGAGCCAAAAAATACCGGCGTCTGCTGACCTTCCAGAAAATCCTCCAGACAGAAGGGGTTTGATGCGGCGCGCAGCAGTTCCACCTGCTCGCGCAACTCCGGCATTTCTTCGGGAAAACGGCGATCCAGTTCGGGATTATCCAGACCGGCGATGCGTTCCAGTTGTTGGTCCCGGGTTTCTTCACCGGGAGCGAACACCAGCACCTCATCGCGCAGCAGATGATAGACGCCGCGAAAGCGTTTCCCCATGCCAATGGGCCAGGTGACGGGAGCGCACTGAATTCCCAGCACCGACTCCACTTCATCCATGAGCTCGGTAGGATCCCGGCTTTCCCGGTCAAACTTGTTCATGAAGGTAATGATGGGGGTATCGCGCAAGCGGCAGACTTCCAGCAGTTTGATGGTCTGGGCTTCCACACCATTACCGCCATCAATCACCATCAGGGCCGAATCCACGGCGGTCAGCACCCGATAAGTGTCCTCGGAAAAATCCTGGTGACCTGGGGTATCCAGCAAATTGATGACATGATCCGCATATTCAAATTGCATCACCGAGCTGGCCACTGAAATACCGCGATTTTTTTCGATGGCCATCCAGTCGCTGGTGGCATGGCGGCTGCTTTTGCGGGCCTTGACGGTTCCTGCGAGCTGAATGGCACCACCAAAGAGCAGCAGTTTTTCGGTCAGGGTGGTCTTACCCGCGTCAGGATGGGAAATAATGGCAAAAGTCCGGCGGCGCTGGATGGCATCCAGGAATGCCTCCGCCGTCGACTCTACCGCTTCAGGAGAGGAAGACATAATTTTTAACCTTCTTTGAAAAAACGGACATCGCGCAGCAGTGGCAGAGAAAGGACCAGTGCATCCTCGCGACCTTCGGTATTGCGATAATAATTCAAGCGTACTCCAATTTCATGAAAGCCGACGGAACGATAAAGCTGCTGGGCCGCGACATTGGAGACCCTGACTTCCAGAAAGGCCCGCTCCGCTCCCAACTGTGCGGCACGCCCGAGCAGGTGCATGAGCATTTTGCGACCATAGCCCCGCCGTCGCAAAGTCGGACTTACCCCCAGATTGAGAACATGCGCTTCTGCCGCGCCCGTTGAGAGCACGCCAAAGGCAATCAGCTGACTCGCTTCGTCATCCATGACCCAGGCATCATAACCGGCCTGGATACAGTCCCGGAATATCCCCCGAGTCCAGGGTCCCGGAGAAATATGGGATTCCAGAGCCGCTACCGCATCCAGATCTTCTGCCAGCATGGGACGCAGGTTCATTTTTGCTGGTCCTCCGGCAAAAATGGCCGGATGTAATGGGGTTCCAGCTGGGCAGCCGCGCAACCGGCATCGCCTCTGGCCTGACGGGCGCTGGCCAGACGCAGGACGGCGGCGGCCTGGGGGTAATGGTCTTGCGTCCAGCCGAGCATGTTTTCCTGTTGCCAGCAGGAATGGTACAAGGGCCAGGCCGAGCCCACTCCCCAATACAATCCCTCGCTGGGCCAGGACACCGCCGCCGGCGGGCAAACCCGCTCTGCTCCCTGCAATACGGGTAAGCCGTCGGCATCCTGCACATACTCAGCGGCATACACTTCGCCTTTACGAGCATCCAGGGCGGCCAGCACTCGGGGCTGGGCAATGCCTGCCGCCAAAGCCTGCAAGCTGGAAACCGGATAAACCGGCAAGCCCCGGGCTATTGCCAGAGCCTGCGCGGTACTCACGCCAATACGCACGCCGGTAAAGCCACCCGGCCCTACGCCGCAGGCAATGGCCTGCACATCGGCAAGCTGCAAACCGGCGCGCTGCAATACCCGGGTGATCATGGGCAAGAGAATTTGACTGTGGGCATTGGCCAGCACCTGACATTCCTCAACCAGCCCGGCGGGGCCATTGATCGCCACGGAGCAAGCCTCGGTAGCCGTATCCATGGCCAGAAGCACCGGATTACTCATGACGCGGCATCCTGCCAGAACTGCTGCACGGCAAGCAGGTCCGTCACCCGGCGCATGGGTGGCAGGCTGTCCAGGAAAATTTTTCCATATCCTTTGCTGCGCAGACGGGGATCGCACAACATCAGGATACCCCGGTCATTTTCCGAGCGAATCAAGCGTCCCACCCCCTGGCGCAGGGCGATCACCGCCTGGGGAATCTGCAGTTCCCGGAAAGGATCACCACCGACGGACTGACATTGCTCAGTACGTGCCCGCAAAATCGGATCGGAGGGGCTGGCAAAAGGCAGTTTATCGATAATGACGCAGGACAGGGCTTCGCCCTGCACATCCACCCCCTCCCAGAAACTGGCCGCGCCCAGCAGGACGGCATTTCCCAAACTGCGAAAGCGATCCAGCAAGCGCGAACGCGGCATACTGCCCTGCACCAGCACCGGAAAGTCCAAAGCATGCGGCAAATGCGCTGCGGCTTCCTGCAGGGCGCGATGACTGGTAAAAAGCATGAAAGTACGGCCACCGCAAGCTTGAATCACGGGAATGGCCGCTTCCAGACATGCACGGGTATAATGAGGGAGGTTGGGCTCGGGAAGGCCCGAGGGCAGATAGAGCAGAGATTGTCGGGCATAATCGAAAGGCGACGCTGCCGCAAAGGTCTGTGCGCCACTCAGCCCCAGTGCTCTTTCCGTATTGGCGAAACTGCCCCCTACCCGGAGGGTGGCACTGGCCATGATCACGGCCTCAACGGGTTCCAGCAAATATTTTTGCAGGGGCGGAGCCACATCCAGTGGCGTCGCGTGCAACTGCACCGTCCGGGTTTTCTTTTCCATCCAGAAAACCATCTCTGCGGCGTCATGGCGCATAAAAAATGCCACACTGTCCAGCATAATCGCACCACGTGCTGCGCACTGTTCCAGCCCCTTACCTCGGGCAGAAGCCTGCTGCAAGCATTGCTGCAAGGTACTGACTGCCTGATAGACCAGCATAAAGGCAGCCTGAGGTGGAGAACCGGGGACCAGTGACCAGGGTACGCGGTCTTCTCCAGAACCCAACGCACTGCGCCATGCGCTGGTCGCTTTTTCGAGTTCGGCTGCAGCCTGCAGCAGCGCAGCATCGTCAGATGCCTCAGCTAATGCTTCACTGCGACTGTCTCTGGCCCAGTCCCAGAGCTGATGACTACTGAGCTGGCGGCCAAAATAGCGGCCCGCCAAATCCAGCACCTGATGGGCCTCATCGAGAATCATCGCCTCCACCCGGGGCAGCAGATCGCCCATCCCGTTGGCCTTGAGCGCCAGATCGGAAAACAGCAGGTGATGATTGACTACCAGCACATCGGCCTCCTGGGCTTTGCGCCGCGCTTCCACCACATGACAACGCTGATAATCGGGGCAGTCACTGCCCAGACAATTATCCCGGGTGGAGGTCACCAGGGGCCAGACCCCAGAGTCTTCCGGAATGCCGCCGACTTCGGCAACGTCTCCTGCACGGGTGCGGCCCGCCCAATCCACAATTCTGGCGAGAGGGGCAGCCAGGAGCGGAGCCACCCCCTCGCTGCTGAAGCGCTGCAAACGATGCAGGCACAAATAATTCGAGCGGCCCTTGAGGCGACTGACCTGCAGCGGTTTTCCGACGACTTCCAGAAGCACGGGTATATCCTTTTCCAGAATCTGGTCTTGCAGGGCCTTGCTGCCGGTGGAAACCAGTACCTTGCGTCCCGAGAGCATGGCCGGCAACAAATAGGCAAAGGTTTTTCCGGTACCGGTGCCGGCTTCTATCAAAGCCACCCCGCCTTGCTGCAAGGTCTGGGCAACCTGCGCAGCCATGTCCTGCTGTTGGACACGCGCCCGAAACTGCGGCAGACGCTGCGCCAAGGCTCCGTTCTGCCCGAGATTTTCTGACCAGTCTGTCATGGTCACTGGCATTGCCCGTATTTCATGCCCACTCCCGATTTACAAATAGTCCTGCTATTTTTACATATTTCCGTCACAAAAAGGGTATTCATGTACAAACGCCGCGCACATATTCTTTTCTGGCACCCTCATCAGCCCAAAAAAGCGCTCGCCGCCGCCCAATTGGCCAACCAACTGGGCAGCCAATGGCTGGAGGCCAGAGCCATATCGCTAGACATCTCCTGGCCAGACCTTTTTATTGCATTGGACAGTGATGGTATACCGGATCAGGCACATGCCGCCCACACCCAGTGCAAATTCTGGCCGATCTCTCCGGACAAGAACGCATTGCGCACTCGCATTCTGGGGGTCATCGGAGGTTTTCAGTTACTGGCCCGAATGGACCAGAGTGGACCACCACCAGTCGAGGCCCAAGACTAAGCGGTTATTTGGGCATCAAGCGGTCCGGGAACTAAACCTGTGGGGTGATGTTGGATTCGTCCTGATGGTCATTCCGGTGCGGAGAACGGGTCCATTGGCCAGATCGGGAACCCTTCCCTGATCCGGACTGTTCGGATAGGTACAGTCAATCGCAGGTCTTGGAAATGCGTTTTCCGTATTTGAAACCCGCTTCTTCCGCACCTGCGCTTGCGAAACCTGTTCAGGTTTTCCGGGCGCATTTTTTGCTTGTAACAAGCATAAAAATTTTCATAGTCGTTTCATATCACCGCGAAACAGGAGACTGAAAAATGTCTGCGCAACTCCAATCCCCTTATTATTCCCTTAAAGAGCCCAGCAGCATGGAAAACTCCAAGGCTCAGAGAATTGCCTGGGCCACTTTCCTGAGTGTCGGTGCCGTGGCTACCTGGGCCATTTTTCGTGCTGAATTCTGGATGTGGCAGTTCATCATCCTGGGCATGTGGTATGTCGGCCTCATGTGGTTTGGCCTGAAATGGCCGGCATTCCGAATTTTATTTCTGGTCGTCCTGGCCATAGCCGGCACCGGGGTCGGTCTTTATCAAGCCGGACTCAGCAGCAATGACAGTCTTGCCATACGCTATTTTTTTCATAGTAACGCCATGTTTTACTGGATGAGCGCGGCCATTCTACTCAGTGCCGTGGGTTACTATCTGTATTTGTTTGCGGGTCGGCAAAACGCCGGAAACTGGGGCCATCGGCTGGCCTGGATGGCTGTAGCCCTGGGCTTTTCCGGACTGGCCATTCGCTGGCGGGAAACCTATATCGGCCATCCTTCCTGGGGCCATATTCCTGTCAGCAATATTTACGATGTGATGGTGCTGTTCTGTGCCACAACCATTCTCTTTTACCTCTTTCATGAAAACCGCACCGAAAACCGGGGGCTTGGCGCATTCGTGCTGCCATTGGTTCTCGTTGCCGATATTTTTCTCATCTGGGTGGGTGCTGCCTATCATCTCAACCGAATTCAACCCCTCATTCCGGCATTACAGAGTTTCTGGATGAAAATCCATGTACCCTCCATGTTCATTGCCTATGCCAATTTTTATATTTCCGCCATGGCGGGTTTGGCATATCTTCTCAAAGAACGTGCACAGACCAGCGGAAACTTCCTGCGCGATCGCCTACCCAGTCTGGAACTGCTGGACAAGACCTTTTCGGGAACCATTGCCTTCGGATTTCTGTTTTTCACGGTGGGTACCATTCTCGGTGCTGTCTGGGCAGCCAAGGCCTGGGGTGGTTTCTGGTCATGGGATCCCAAGGAAACCTGGGCACTAATCGTCTGGCTGAATTATGCCGGCTTCCTCCATGCACGCAGTCAGCGCAACTGGGAAGGCAGACCAATGGCCTGGTGGGCTTTCATCAGCCTGATTGTCGTTACCTTCTGCTTTATCGGTGTGGATCTGTTCCTGGGTGGCCTGCATTCCTATGGAAAGCTCTAAACTAAGTTCCTGCTCTTTGAGATGATCAACACTTAAAAGCCCGCCGTCCAATGACGGCGGGCTTTTATATTCCGCAAAATGGGAGAGGAAATTACTCAATAAGTGTGGGTATCCGGCAGTCTTCGCGCGCCATCATAATGGGCAGCCCAGTAAGGATTGTTCAGGCTCGCTACCTGCACCCCAGAGCTGGGCGTCTGGGCACTGACAAAACGTTGATGGCCAATATAAATGCCGACATGGGAGTAAGGTCTGTGCATGGTATCGAAAAACACCAGATCACCGGGTTTAAGATTTTCCCGGGACACCTTGTGCAATTGCGCCGCCTGGGCATAAGACGTCCGTGGTACCTGAATGTCAAACTTGGCCAGGATGTATTTCACAAAGCCACTGCAATCAAATCCTGAAGGACTCATGCCTCCCCAGCGATAAGGCGCACCAATGAACTGCAGCGCAGAAACGACCATGGCGCGGGGCGAAAACCAGGAGTCACTGGATGAAGCGCTTGCGCTGTTCCCTTCGGCATATTGGCTGGCTTGTTGCGCAATATCATTGGCCAGCTGTGCAGCCGCCTGCGGACCACTGGCAGCATCCCCATCGGCCTCTAAAGCCTGGAGCGGATGCCGGGCCCAGTGGTAAGCCTGACTGGCCAGCATTTCCAGGGCCAGCCGCAAATGCGATTGCTCAGGTGTTGAAGTGACGCTCACCGCATCTACGGGAGCCGCCACTTTGACCGGAGTATCCACATGGGTGCCAGTCACTGCCAAACCGGTTTTCACCAGAACCAAGGATTGGTCGACAAATTCCGGACTGGTGACGGTATCCTTACTGACGGCTGTAAATACTTTAAAGTGATAGGAATAATCGGAAACCGGTTGCGGAGCCGCACCTACTCCCGCAAATTCCACCGGAGCCAGATGCATCAATTGCAAGGCCGTGGGAGTCAGGGCCGTATAATCATCGGCAACTGTAGCCAAAGTTGGATGATGACGGGAAAGCCCATGAACCTGCTTGACGGAATGATACCGCAGCGTGCGCAGATGACCCTGCCCTTTAACCGCATGGTAATGATGCTTCATTCCCCGATGCGAATACGTCTTAACCGGATGTGTGGCCGCTTGTGCTACACCTACACAACCGAAACACATGGCTACTGCCAAAGCAATCTGCCAGCGATGCTTCTTTATCATTCTTCTCTCCAGAACCGCTTGGGAATTGTCGCTGCATAATATTCCAATAGGCTGATTATGCAGAGACATTGCCATTTCTCATACCCGACAGAGAAACTTCGAGGCTACCCCCCTGAACCCAATAAAAAAGCCGAACATAAGTTCGGCTCGATCTAAATTACCTGAACATGGCGCACGCGGGCTGAACGCAGAACCAAAACAGCAAGATACTGAAGAGCCAAATTCCCCGTGACCCCGATACTTTCTCCAAAATGCATCCGAATATTAGCCATTAGTAAAATCGATACTCCATAGTCCTTATTTGGGAATATAGGGGGATTTGCTCGATCAGGCAAGTCCTAAAATGTCGTTTTTTTATTACAACCGTAACACATTGTAAAACTGGCCTGAGTATTGCTTGAATAATGGGAGACAAGACTGAATCGGAGCGCGAAAATGTCTTATTTTCTTGCAAAAAGCCAGAATAATCGTATTTTTTCCATAGGGTTGGCGTTTTCCACCCTGATTCTGACGGGCGGTCTAGGTACTATTGCACAGGCTACCACCTTGGACGCGACAGCAGCCAGCTTTGCTCCAAAGGGCACAGCAGCCACGCCAGCACAGATCTGGCAGCGACTGAATCACGCGCGCTGGTTCAGCCAGGGCTCCGGTCCGCACATCATTTATCTTCTGTTTGATCCTAACTGTCCGTATTGCCACCTCCTTATCAAAGAACTGCAACCCCTCCTGAAGCCTGACGCACTCACTATCCGTTATGTCCCGGTAGGCTTTCTGGAGCCTTCCAGCATGGGCAAGGCTGCTGCCATCCTCGAAGCCAAAAATCCGCTGCAGGCTCTCTGGGAAAATGAAAAAGGCTTCCGAGAGAAAGGTCATGATGGCGCCATCCAGGAAATCCTGCCCAGTGCAGCAACCGAAAAGGCCCTGAAAAATAATCTGAGCATTCTCGAAGCCACAGGTCAGAAGACTGTACCTACCATGCTTTACCGAAACAGCCAGAACCAAGCACAAATTGTCTGGCAACTACTAAGTCCCAAAAATCTGGCGCAGACTTTGAAGGGCCTCCAGTAAACGCAGGCAACGAACAGTTCCAGACGCAATCCGCCCCATTTCCGGCAGCAGATCTTCCTTTCAGAAAGTTTGCAGAAGATATTGACAGAGAGCACCGTTCTTATAATATTAAGAATCATTATCGTTAATATTCTTATAACGGAGCGTGCTCATGTTGCCTCGTGTTTCAGTGGTCACTGCATTCTGTGCAGCGTCCTTTCTTGGTTATTCAGAAGCCACCTTCGCCGATGCGGCGCAGGGCACTCCCGAATCAGCCGTTCCCAACATCCCAGGTCTCTCGGCCAAATACCTGCCCGCTTATACGCATATCGGGAATGGACTTTCCTGGGCGGGGCATCTGGACAGCGAAATCTTTTCCAATTTCTCCGGGGGTATCAAGCCAGGCAGTGAGGGCAATATCGTCGGGCAGATTGGTGGAGAATATGACACCGAAAAAGCCGGGCTCTGGAAGGGCGGTAAATTCACGCTTTCCCTGATGGGCATTTACAGTAGCGGTGTCCAGCAGAACTACAGTGGCGACATTCAGACCGCGAGCAATATCTGGGCACCCAATGCGGTACGGTTTTACGATGCCGCTTTCCGGCAGTGCTGGACGGACTGGCTCAACACCCGGGTCGGTTATATGGATGTCAACTACTACTTCGATGTGACCGCCAACGCCCTGCAACTCATCAATAGCTCCTTTGGCATGTCTCCCACCATCACGGTCAATGTTCCGGGCACCGCCACCTATCCCTATTCCGGTCTGGGACTGCTGGTCAGCACCCACAGCGCACATCTGAGTAACAAGTTTGCCATTTTCCAGGGCGACCCCCAACATCAGACATCGGCTTTTACACGCGGTTATATGGTCCTCTGGGAAGGGGCACTGCACTGGGGCCACAAGCCGGACGAAGATCTGGAAGACAATACCGATGAATACGGTCAGTACGAGCTGAAAGTGGGTGCCTGGCGGTACCAGCAGGCCAATCCCGAACGCTATCATCTTTCGCCCAGCACCGCAGGGGTTTATGGCATCATCGAAGGCAACTGGACTCTGACGGGCGACCGGCAACTGGGCGCATTTTTACAGGCCGGAGCAGCGCCCGAGAATATCAACCCCGTTCCCTGGTATCTGGGTCTGGGTCTGCGCCTGGGACACCCCTTTGCCAGCCGTCCTGACGACAGTATTTCCGTGGGCATGGCCAAAGCCTGGTTACGCCCGGATGCCGTGGCTGCGGGTCTGGATGTAGATCCCTCCACGATTCATTCTGCGGAAACCAGCTACGAACTGACCTATCTGGCCAAACTGACCGAGCACATCAATATCCAGCCAGACCTTCAGTATATCCAGCATCCCTCGGGCTACTATCCCGATGCCCTGGTGGGCATGCTGCGTCTTCATGTTGAATTTTTCTGAATCGGACATATAACCATGCCTACACCAGCATCACCAACATCGTCCTGTCGTCTGGATCAACTCAGCAGCGCCCATCCTGCACAAATTACCCAGATCACAGGAGATCGTGCCCAGCAGCAACGCCTGAAAATGCTGGGCATCCGACCGGGCGTTGCATTGAAAATTGTTCATGGGCCCAATAAACGCGGGGTGGTCGTCCAGATCCAGGGAGGGCGCTTTGCCATTGGCAAAAGCCTGGCCCAGGAAATTATTGTCAAGGAAATAACGATATGAGCACTTGTCACTCCAACAATACTCCGACCGCCTTGGGGTCTTCGGGAAAAATCATCGTTCTGGCTGGCAACCCTAACTGCGGAAAAACCACGGTTTTCAATCTCCTCACTGGCGCTCATCAACAGGTGGGCAACTGGCCAGGAGTGACGGTGGAAAAACGCAGCGGTCACCTGCAACTCGGCCACAATAAAATCGCGGTAGTAGATCTCCCCGGGGTCTACAGTCTCATGGGAGGGGGGGGCGAAGATCAGCGGGTAGCCCGGGATTTTTTGCTGGATACGCCTGTCGATCTCATCATCAACATCGTCGATGCCTCCAACCTGGAACGTCACCTCGCCCTGACGGCGGAGTTGCTGGAAACCGGACATCCCATGTTGCTGCTCATGAACATGACTGATGAAGCAGCGGCCAGGGGCTGGAAACTGCGTTGTGCCGATTTGGAAAAGACCTTGGGCATTCCGGTGGTCCCTATGGTCGCCCGCAAAAATCAGGGCAAGACGCAGTTACTGCAGACCATGACCCGGGCCCTGCACCAGCCGCCCCAGGGACACCCGGTGCATTATCCAGCGCCGGTGGAAGCAGCGCTGCAAACTCTTGCCGCAGCTCTACCGGAACAAAATCCCGTCCGTACCCGCATTGCCGCCCTGCGTCTGCTGGAGGGTACGGCAGAGGCTGAAACCAGGCAGACACAAACCCTGCTGAAAAGTCTGCACGAACAAGTCCAGGCCCGCAGCGGCGAAGAACCAGCAGATCTGATCATGGACCGCCGCTTTTCCTGGGCTCAGGAAATGGCTTCCCTCACCTTGCAACGCACTGGCAAGTCCGGCCTGCGCGAAAGCATCAACCACCACCTCGACCGCATCGTCCTGAATGACTGGCTGGGGGTGCCGGTGTTCCTGCTGGTCCTTTATCTGGTATTTGTGGTGAGCTTCAGTGGCGGTAACATTTTCCTGGATTTTTTTGATCAGGCTTCGGCTGCCCTGCTCATCCATGGTGTCGGTCACCTCCTGTTCATCGCGGGCTTACCGGAATGGCTGGTTGCAGTCATCGCCGGTGGTGTGGGTGGCGGTCTCAATTTGGTCATCTCTTTCATTCCACCTATAGCGCTCACCTTTCTCTTTCTGGCTTTTCTTGATGATTCGGGCTACATGGCCCGCGCCGCTTATGCTATGGATCGCCTGATGCGCCGCCTGGGATTACCGGGCAATGCGCTGGTGCCGATGGTCATCGGCTTCGGCTGCAATGTCCCGGCCATCATGGGTGCCCGTATCATCGAAGACCCGCGTGGACGGATTTTGACCGTACTGATGCAGCCTTTCATGTCCTGCTCGGCACGGCTCACCATTTATATGGCCTTCGCAGTGGTATTTTTCCGCAGCAATGGCGGTCAGGTGGTATTTGCCCTGTATGTTTTGGGCATTCTCGTGGCTCTGCTCACCGCCTGGCTGCTGGGCAAGACTGCCCTGCGCGGCGAAGCCATGCCCTTTGTCATGGAATTGCCACCTTATCGCCTGCCCAGCTTTCGCAGTGTGGTCCTGCAAAGCTGGCAGCGTTTGCGGATATTCCTGTTTCGGGTCGGCAAAGTCATTGCCGTCATCGGTGTGGTTTTGTTCATCCTGCCCGGTATTGGCTGGACCAGCCAGGGCTTGCGGAGTACGGACATTGATCATTCCCTGCTCGCCCAGGGCAGTCAGGCGCTGGTTCCGATATTTGCCCCCATGGGTATCCAGAAGGACAACTGGCCTGCCGTATCGGGCCTCATCGCGGGGGCAGCCGCCAAGGAAATCGTCATTGGCACCCTCAATGGCATTTATCAGCGGCAGAATGCGGCCGATATGATGGCGGATTACCGCCATCCTGACCTCATCGCCCAACTCCGTGATGCCCTGTACAGCATTCCCGCCAATGCCCTGACTTTTTTCCGCACCCTGGATGATCCTCTGGGTCTGGCGGCTATGGGCTCTACGTCAGCCACCGAGCAGGCTTCGGGTGCCGAGAGCGCCACCCTGCAGGCTATCGCTGCCGGCTTCACCCCCTTGTCGGCTTTTGCCTATCTGGTATTTGTCCTGCTCTATGTGCCCTGCGCCAGCACCATGGGTGCCCTGCGCCGTGAGGTCGGTTGGGGATGGATGGGATTTTCCCTGCTCTACGGCACGGGTCTGGCATGGGGGAGCAGCACCATGATTTATCAGATCGGGACCATGGCCCTTCACCCGACCAGTTCACTGGCCTGGATTCTCGGCATTCTGGGGACTTTCGTCCTGCTGATCCTGGCGCTGCGCATTTATGGCCGACGTCAGGATACCAGTCCCGTCCAGCTCCGTAAGGAGGCAGCGTTATGAGCACCCTTTTTGCGGTACGCGACCTCCTGCGTAATCAGACCTTACTGACCAGCAGCCAGATTGCCGCCACCCTGAGTCTGTCAGCGGCAACGGTAGAAGACATGCTGCAATACTGGCAGCGTCGTGGTCAGGCCGAAGTCGTTCCGCTGCATGCCACAAAATCTTGTGGCAGCAGTTGTGCTGCGGGGAGCTGCACCGGCTGCGGTCATGCCTCCCTACCCCCCAATATGCAGGCCTGGCGCTGGCGGGAGCCATCTGCAACCCCGCGCAAAGATATTTTGACATTTCATATCCCCGTCACCGCTCCTGAGCCTGACGGAAACCCGAGATAGCCTCTTGTCCGCATCGTTAGCTCCTCTATACTCGTAAACGGGTAATGGACCACCGATTCCGGGACAGGAGTACATCGTGCAGGTAAAAGTAGCCGCCATTCAGATGGCCGTTGGGGAAAACGAAGCAGACAACATCAACAAAGCCTTGGGTATGGTGAACAAGGCGGCCGATGCCGGCGCCAACATCGTTCTCCTCCAGGAGTTATTCAGTACGCCTTACTTCTGCAAGGATCAAAACCCGGATTTTTTTGAACTGGCCCGGCCTCGCGCATCTCATCCGGCATTACTGGCTCTGCAAAAACTAGCGAAAGATCGCCATGTGGTGCTGCCGGTGAGTTTCTTCGAACGCGCCAACAACGCCTTTTTCAACAGCCTGGTGGTTTTTGACGCCGACGGAAAGGACCTGGGCTTGTATCGCAAAGCCCATATCCCTGATGGTCCTGGTTATCAGGAAAAATTTTATTTCAGCCCCGGCGATACCGGTTTCAAGGTTTTCTATACCCATTATGGACGGATTGGCGTGGCTATCTGCTGGGATCAATGGTTTCCGGAGCCAGCCCGCATCATGGCTCTGCAAGGGGCCGAAATGCTGTTTTATCCCGCCGCTATCGGCTCCGAACCCCGTGCTCCGGAAGTCAACAGTCGGGGACACTGGACCCGGGTCATGCAGGGGCATGCCGCCGCCAATCTGGTGCCTGTTGTTGCCGCCAACCGGATCGGCAGAGAAGTCGGTGCAGAAAGTACCCTCACCTTTTACGGGGGTTCTTTCATCAGCGACCCTACCGGCGCCCTGCTCGCTCAGGCCGATCTGGAAGAAGGCATTCTCTACGCCGATCTGGACTTGCGACAGCTGGCGGCACAACGCGCTGAGTGGGGGTTGTTCCGGGATCGTCGCCCGGAACTTTATGGGCCCATTCTCAGCCTCGATGGCAATAGCGCTGATGGTTGAGAGCCTGCCGCAGGAACCCCCCGTCATTGCTCTCAGTGCCTATGAACGCAATGGCGAACCCTATTCCCTCGCCCCCCAGTATGCTGCTGCTGTCTGTCAGGCCGGGGGCCTGCCAATCCTGTTTCCGCCACAATGCCCCGAAGCACGGATCATCCTGTCGCGCTGCGATGCCTTGGTACTGACGGGTGGTGGCGATATTTCCCCGGAATTTTATCGCGCAGCCTGCGATGACAGTATCCATATGGTACATCCGGATCGGGATGCTGCAGAAATCGCCCTAGCCCGGGAAGCCATCGCCCGGAGAATTCCAGTCTTAGGCATTTGTCGCGGCTTGCAAATCATCAATGTCGCTCTGGGTGGAGATCTCCTCCAGGATTTACCCAAAAATATCGGCACCCGCATTTGTCACCGCAAGCAGGATGGAGACCCCATCATGCATGAGGTCATTGTGTTGCCCGACACTCTGCTGGGCAGCATCGTGCGCCGCGACACCCTGGAAATTTCCTCCTGGCACCATCAAGCCATTGCCAACATGGCACCCTCCCTGCGCATCAATGCCATTGCTGAGGATGGGGTCATTGAAGCCGTAGACATGCCCGATAACCCGGATATTTTTGCCGTGCAGTGGCATCCGGAGCACACCGCTGCCGGCGATCCCCATCAACAGGCACTGTTCAACTGGTTGGTCAAACGTGCGGAACGCCGCATTGTGCGGACCATTGAACGTCAGGAAAACAAGGGCTGAGCAAACCCGGAGATTCAGGGCGCAGGGTGACTGACCGGCTGCATGCGCTGCTGCAGCCAGGCGAAGCCCGCAGGCAGCAGGGAAATGACAATAATGGCAATCAACACCAGATTCAGGTGGGTTTTCACCCAGGGGAAGCGACCCAGAAAATAACCCGCGCCGAGCAGCCCCCCTACCCAGAGCACTGCACCGCTCAGGTTGAAGACGAAAAACCGCCGATAGGGCATGGCCGCAATACCCGCCACGAAGGGCGCAAAAGTCCGGATAATGGGTAACAATCGGGCGATCACCACTGTTTTCCCCCCATGCCGGGCGTAAAAACGCTGAGTGGTTTCCAGATGGTGGATATTCAGCAATTTCCCCCCGAACAGATGCACGCCCCAGCGCTTGCCCACCCCGTAATTGACTGCATCGCCCAACACGGCGGCCGTCACCAGCAGCACCAGCAGCCAGGGCAGACTCATGGCCCCGACCCCAGCCAGCGTGCCACAGACAAAAAGCATGGAGTCGCCGGGGAGAATAGGCATGATGACCAGCCCGGTTTCCGCAAACAGGATCAGAAACAGCAGGGCATATACCCAGGCCCCGTATTCCCGGAGAAACTGCAGCAAATACGGGTCAAAATGTAGAAGAATCTGCAGCAGGGCATGGAGATCATGCATCAGGCATCTTCCGTCGTCCCGCAGTAGCGCTGGTAGTGCCTTTCAAACATGACTTCGAGCTCGGCAATGACGGTTTCTGCCTCGATCCCGCCCATGACATGTTTGGACATCAAACTGGACGTATCATTGAGCATGTCCTTGGCATCCAGCATGGTGTAACTCTCGCGCAGACGCTTGATGGCTCCCACGACCGTCTCACCCTCACGGGGCGGCAGCAGATTGGGCTTTTCGATGACTTTTTCCTGGGGCTGTTCCGGCTTCTGGCGACTGCGCAGAAATTCTGCAAAAGCCACCACCTGCTCCTGTCCGGCAGCATCCAGTTTGCGCATAACCTTCAGAAACTGACGTTCCCGACTGTTCATACATCGCTACCTGTGTCTACTTTCAGGGCGAATACCGGCGGTTTACGCTTTTCGGTCATCAACGCCAGTTCCCGTACCAGGGCGACAATCACCCGATCCGTGGTTTTCTGCATTTCCGGCCAGAGCTGGCGGCATTGTTCCAGCAGTTCCCCGACATTTTCGGGGGTTTCGCGGTCTTCTTCCATAAGGATGTCTTCAATCAGACCCGGCTTCATTTCCGGACGGAAGAGCAGACCCACCGCCCCGTCTTCGGGGCGGAATGCAATCCAGCGCCCCTCATCATCCACCACCAGCGGCTCAACACCCTGGGGCAGAATGGCGGTTCCCGGCGACCAGACCATCACCTTGGCACCATCTACCGCCTGGGCCAAAGGGTCATCCTTGCCCGCTTCCGTGGCATGGGCGGTGGTGAAATAAGCGTTATGATAGGGCTCCAGCTGCACTTCCGCCCCTTCATACTGAGCCAGCAGCAGTGCTCCCAGACCAAAACCCACCACCGGTCGGCGGTTTTTGCGAAACATGGCAATGGTCTTGATTTCCTGCTCCAGCCACGGGTGTTTTTCAGTTTCCAGCGGCGACATGGGGCCGCCCAGCAAAAACAGGGCATCAAAAGTCAGGGCATTTCCGGGGAGTTCGCCACTCAAAAATACCCGAAAATAACTGAAACCAATGTCGCGCTTCTCCAGTTGGCTTTCCACGATTCCCAGAAACTCGGAATAACTGTGCTGCACGACAGCAAAATGCTTCATGAACTCTCCGTACTACTGCTTCACTGATTAGACTTCGCGGCGCACCGGCATGGCCAGCATATCCTTGCTGCAGCGTTCCTTGGCAAACTCCAGGAACTCATCCATGACCAGACTGCGGAATTTCTGTTTCTGATAGACAAAAAAGTAGGGCCGGGCCAGGGCCGGACTCAGGGGCCGCGCCAGCAAAGTACCCAGGGCCAGTTCTTTGAGCACCGTCGCCTCGGAAACAATGGCGACACCCAAACCGCCTTCTACCGCCCCCTTGACCGCTTCGGGGCTGCCCAATTCCATGGTGATATGCAGATCTTCCGTATCAATACCGGCTTGGTGCAGGTACTCCATGGTCACTTCCCGGGTCCCTGAACCTTCCTCGCGGGAAACAAAGGGATAATCCAGCAGCTCCTGGGCAGACACACTTTCATGAAGGCCCAGGGCATGGTCAGGCTGGGCAATGACAATCATGGAATCCATGCAACACTTGAGGGTGGCCAGACTTTTATTGGTCACGACCCCTTCCACCAGACCCAGATCAATGCTGTTATCTTCAATCATGTGGACGATTTTGTCCGTATTCCCCACATGCAGGCGGACCTGGACATCGGGATATTTCATTTTGAAATCCCCCAGCAGACGGGGCAGCATATATTCGGCAATGGTGGTACTGGCACCGATGAGCAGATGACCGCGCAAATCACCGGTCATTTCCCCGACCCGGTTGGACATTTCCGTATAAAGAGAAATGATGCGTTCTGAATATTCGTAGACCACCATGCCCGCTTCAGTAAGGCTGATGCGATTGTGGGTGCGATCAAAGAGACGGGTATTGAATTGTTCTTCGAGCTGCTTGACCTGAAAAGTGACCGCCGGCTGGGTCATGTGCAGCGTATCTGCCGCCTTGGTAAAGCTGAGCAGCCTTGCCACCGTATGAAAAACCTGTAACCGTCTATCTGCCATGGAAATCCTTAGTCACCCGCGACTTTTAATGAGTTTAGGGGTAATATCTGAGCGCTTCAATACAGCTTTATGGAGGATAACCCATGCCCAAGGCTTGGGAAAAGCTCGATCTGCAAGGCGCCGGAGTACAGAGTTTACAAATTCGCCTGCAAAAACTCCAGAAAAAATCTCTATGGGCCTATCTATACTGGTGTTTGTTTCCTGTCGGTGCCCATCGTTTTTACCTGGAAGAATCCTGGGCCTGGATATTCCCGCTGGTCACGGCAGCCATCGTCATCCTCGCTCTACTCGGTCTGGGATGGGAAGCTATTGTTCTGGCAGTGCTGCTGCTGGGAGTTGCTCTTTGGGATCTCAGCCGCATCAATCAGTGGATCAGCATCTACAACAAGGAGCTGCGCAAGGCCACCTGGTTTGCCCGCCAGACGCCAGCGGCCCCGGCCAATTACCAGGGCCGCGCCGATACCGGTGAGGCACCCGCCCAGTGGCAGCGGGAGTTACAAGACTATACCGCAACCAAGGAAAGCGAGCGGGCGGGCCATCCTGCTGCGCAGAACCCGGCCAACAAAGGTTTTGCTCCGGGACAGAGACGCATGTCCTTTGCCGAGCAGGAGCGATTGCTGCGGGAAATAGCCAGCGGCGCCAAAGACAAGGCGGATGCCAAAACTGATGGCAAGACATCTGAAGACCGTTAGACCGTTAGACCGCTCAAGCCATACTAAGCTTTATTAGCTGGAGCTCACGTAAATAAGTGGGCGGGGCCAAGACTAGTAGTCCTACACATGTCATTGCGCGCTTACCGCCAAGGTGGGTTATCCCACCTTTCTCATGGCTCTGCTTGGTAATGCAGTGCCTATTTTTCCTTTTCGAACATCGCCAGATAACGTTCTTTGGGGAGAGGCAACTGCTTGGCAACGGCCAGAAAATCAGCCAGATGGAGGGGAGTGCTCATGCCCACCAGGGTAACACCAATTCCCGGCGTTGACCGTACAAACTGAATGGCCCGCTGGGCGGCGTTAGCCAGTTCGGGAATGCCTTCCAGCAGGGAAGGAATTTCTTCCTGGGCCAATAATCCCTTGCCCAGGGTGTGGCTGGCCATGATGGTCAGCTTGAGCTGAAAAGCCGCCTGAATGGTGGAGCCGATATTGCCCTGTCCGGTCACCTGACTGAAACGTGTATAGGCTTCGGGCATCAGGGCGTTGAAGGGGAGTTCTACCACGCGCAGATGGTGGCGGTTGCCCTCTCCCGCCGCCTTTTCAGCCAGACCGATGAGACTGGTGAGGGACTGAAACAGGGTATGGTCCGTTTCAACCCGGCAGGCATTGAAGGTGGAAATCCCGTAATAACGAATTTTGTTTTCCTGGACGGCCTGTTCCAGCACGGTAAATACCTGGAGCAGCTTCTGGTACATCCGTTCCTTGCCGATCAGGGGAATATGCACTTCCGGTTGATCCACCAGAAACACGTCCAGGGTTTCCAGACCGGTTTGCTGGCGCAAGTCATCCAATTGCCAGGCGATATATTCGGGACTGAGGCAATGCACATTCCCGGCCAGATCTTCCTCTTTGCCCAATCCCTTGGCGACCACTTCCTCGCGGAAAAATGCGAGAGGATCTTCAGGTCGCCCCGTCGTGAAGGTCAAAAACCCCCCCTTGCCCACCACAAAAAACTCTTCCCGACGAATACCCGCGGCCATGGCTTTGGCAATACCGGCACCAACGGCCCGTCCGGCGCGGCCAAAGCGATAATTGGCACCGGTATCAATCACGTTGATTCCGGACTGCAGGGCCTGGGCGATGATGGCGGCCACAGCGAGATCCGTCACATCATCCACCGCGCCGGGAAAAGTACCCACCCCCAATGAGGACAGCTTGATCCGGGTATTGAGAAAATCGCTGAAATGTTCTTCTGCCAAGGTGTCCGCAAAGCGCGCCACATAAGCCTTGCTGCCCACACTATTGGCAGCGCCGGGAATCAAGGTGTTTTCTGCAGCATTCACGCAGCATTTCTCCTGTTGGCAAAAAGAGGATGATGATGAAAGAGATAATCCAGACGCGCTATCACTTCCGGACGGAGCGGACCTGGCAAGGGCAGATCATCCAGATACTGGAACTGGCGGCTGTAATCCGGCGCATCTTCATCATCCAGATCCCATTCCACCGCTTCCAGCAGGGCTCGACCGGCTTCGGGCAGGGCCATATCCAGAGTGCGTCCCGACAGGGCCGCCCAGACGCCGGTCCAGCAACGGGCCAGGGCAATGGGATGATACCCTCCCCCGCCCAATACCAGCAAACGCGGGCTTTCGGCGACAATTCTCTGAACAATGTTCCAGAACAGGCTATTGGATATGCGGAATTTGCTCAAGGGATCCGGCGATAAAATATCCGTACCAGCCTGAAGAACCAGCACGTCAGGTGCAAACTGCTGCAGGACCTTGGGCCAAAGTGCAGCGAAAACGTGGGCATATTCCGTGTCATTGATTTCCATCGGCAGGGGAAGATTCACGGCCAGGCCTTCCTGGTCATCCAACCCACCTCCCTGAAAGGGATAGGCATAAGTCGTGTCCATGTGCAGGGAAACCGTGAGAGTATCGGGATCTTCCCGGAAAGCCGCCTCAACACCGTCGCCATGATGGGCGTCCATGTCCCAGTAGAGTACCCGCAGCCCCGCCTTGCGCAGGCGCTGAATGGCTAGCACCGGATCATTCAGGTAGCAGAAGCCCCGCGCCTGAGCGGGAGCAGCATGATGCATCCCCCCTGCCGGACTGAAGGCGGTGAAACCCTGCAATACCAACTCCGCGCCAAGGATACTGGAACCTGTAGCCAGATTGGGGGTATCAAAAAAGCCGGGGAAACAGGGATTTTCAAGCGTCCCTAATTGATATTGTTTGCGGTCGGCATCACGCACATTGCCGCGAAACTGAGCACGCTCAAAGGCCTGAATGTAATCGCGGGTGTGAAATCCGAACAGTTCCTGATGACTGGCCGGTCGGCCCAGACAATATTCCTCGGGCGCCATGGCACCGTAAGCATTGATCAGATCCAGGGTCAGGGAAACACGGGGAATGGCCAGGGGATGATTGCTGCCGTAGCTGGCACGCCGATAGCGGGCGGCACCCACAAAACGGGCCGGACGGGTCGCGGCAATTTGGGGGTGCAAGAGCTGTTTTTCATTCATCCGCCATGCCCCCGCAGGCGCAGATAGACCTCCGGCAAGCGCGCCGGGAGACTATCAAGATGGGGGAGGACCAGGAAATGCCCCTGCCCGAACACCTGGGGCAGGTATTCCCCACCCTGGGGATCCAGACTGATACAAAAGGCGTGAATACCCAATTCCAGAGCCTCGCGCACGGCCATGCGGGTATCTTCCTGCAAATAGCGCGGATCGCCGCCGTCGTCATAATCCGCCGGTCGCCCGTCCGAAAGAATCAGCAACAAGCGTCGTTGGGCGGGGCTGCGCAACATCAAGCGGGTACTATGGCGGATGGCTGCCCCCATGCGCGTCGCCAGACGTCCAGACAAGCCTCCCAGTATGGCTCTGGCCCGGGCATCAAACTTGTCGGCAAAGCGTTTGATGGGATACATCAGCACCTCATCATGATACTTGCTGGCAAAACCATAGACCGCGAAAGGGTCGCCCACTTCCAGCAAGGCCTCGCCAAAGAGCAGCATGGCGGCGCGCAGGCGATCCACTACCCGCACCCCGGAGTCCCCGGCTTCGGCCATGATGGAGGTCGACAAGTCAGCCAACAGCAGCACGGCGGTGTCCCGCTGCTGAGGGCGGCGCTGCAAATATACGCTGGCCTTGGGTGAACGTCCGGCGCGTTTTTCGATAAGAAACTGGACCGCAGCCTCCAGATCCGGTTCCTCCCCTTCATACTGACGACGGCGCGGTGCCATCCGCGTTGGCTTCTGCGCTTGCAGGGCGCGCTTGAGGCGGCGCAGGGTGCCATCATACTCTGCGGCTATTTCGATGGCCTTGGCTTCGTCCTGTTCACGCAGCTTGCGTTCATGTACCCGCGCCCAATCCATTTTGTACTGCTGATGGCGATAATCCCATTCTCGGTAAGGCCAGCCGCCCTTGGGGCCTTTGACCCCGCGACCGCTGCCCGCGACCTTGGCCGGCAGAGGAATGCCCACGCCTACCCGACCACCGGTACCCTGAATGTCTTCCGGCGGAATTTCCATATCCGGGTCATTCCCTTCAGCCGATTGCGGCGCTTCCTTGGGCTTTTCCTGATGCCCTGCCGCCCCTAGCGCGCTGTCTCCATCCATTTCCGGAGCCTCACTGCCGCGCTTTTGCCGGGGATAAACCGGACGTGCGGCATTGGGCGAATGACCGGGAAGATAGGCGCGGGCGCGTTCCACCAGTGTCAAAGGCGGCAGCGTTGTCGTCGCATACAGGCCCAGAGCCACCCGAAAAGCATCCACAATCCCAGCTTCAGGATGGGTCAACGCTGCCAGTTCCGGGGCCAGGCGGCTCTGCTGGTAATCTTCCAGATGCTGCAGGGCCTGCTCATAGTAGGCGGCGGCCACACCCTCAGGCAGTCCATGCTTGCGCGCGGCCTGCAAAACCCGGGAAATATAGCCCGGCATTTCCCGATCCAGGGCGGTATCTACCCGCAAATCTTCGCAGAGATCAAAAAGCATCTGGAAGCGGATCAAGTCCTCGCCAAACTGGGCAAAAAGCGGTCGCCAGGTAATGCGCTGATCGGGATCCAGAGGGGGATGCTCCATCCCTATTTCCGCAAAAAGGGCGTGAATGGCGTCCTGCTCGTAACTGTCAAAAGCCAGATGCGCACCGGTATGATAAAAGGCCAGCAGTGCTTCTTCCCGATCGGGCATGACGGCCGGCACAAAAAGACTGCGACCGTCCGTCTCCAGAAAACTGCGCCCCCCTTCCAGACTCCAGTCGCCCTCTTCCAGAGGCAGGTGCAAGCCCGTCCAGGCCTGTAACAGTAGGCCAAAGAGGCGCTTGTGAGTACCCATGCGGAAACCGGGTAGCACCTCCAGCAGAAAACCCCGGGCCTCGTCACTTTCCAGCCGAAACCAGGCTTCACCCCTTATGCGTCCGGCCGCCAGCACATCAGCACCCCGCCGTGCCCATTCCTCCACACCATCCAGCCCGCAAATGCCGCGCACCTTGATGGCCCCATCCAGATAAGTTCCCAGCCCGAGGCGGCCCTTGGCGAGACTTTCGGCGGGCTGTAACAGGGCTTCCAGCCCGGCTGTGCCCTGCTCCCCAAAGAGGATCTGCACCGGCATCCGGAAATACGCCGCAGCACTGTCCACATGACGATCAATCCAGGCTGCACCGAGGCGGAACCACAAGGCCTCACCCTCGGCACCCCAGTTGCTCCGGACCGTCGCCGCCTGCTGAAAAAAGCCCACCACCGCCCTGAAGGTACCGCGCTGGGTGAGAAACTGGCGGGCCTGTTCCAGCCAGGGGTCCAGTCCACCAAAGGCCGCCACCATGGTCGCCGTGGCATGAAAACAGGCTTTCCCGGCTTCCCGATCATAAAAAAACAGATCTCTGCCGGTTTCCAGAAACTGCAGACAGGCGCTTTCACCCAGAGGCGTCACCGCAGGCAAGGCGTCGCGGGCATCGCGTCCGGCCACAAAACTGATGGCCGCCAGATGCTCGAGGATTTCTTCGGTCGCTTCCGACATGAAAGCTCCTTAGCGTTCGGGGAAGAAGGTCCGGAATATTTCCAGCAGGGCCTCACTCAGTTCCGGGTCATCGGTCTGAGGATTGATGATGGCCATGGTACAGGCTTCCAGCGGCTCCAGACCTGCCACCATCAGCGCCCCGGCATAAATCAGCGCTCGCGTCGAAGTCACTTCCTGCAAGCCCTGATCCTTCAGATTGCGGGCCTTGTCTGCCGCCGCTACCAGCGCCTTGGAACGGGACTCATCCAGCCCGGCTTCTTTCATGACAATGCGGGTTTCCACTTCCCCCGGCGGATAGGTGAAATTCATACCCACAAAACGCTGTTTGGTAGAAGGCTTGAGATCTTTCAGCACCGTCTGATAACCCGGATTGTAGGAAATGACCAACATGAAATCGGGATGGGCATTGATTTCCGTGCCCAGCTTTTCGATGGGCAGATGGCGACGATGATCGGTCAGCGGGTGGATGACCACCGTGGTATCCGTCCGCGCTTCGACAATTTCATCCAGATAGCAGATGGCACCTTCGCGCACCGCCTTGGTCAGCGGGCCGTCCTGCCAGACCGTGGCGTCGCCTTCGATGAGAAAACGCCCGACCAGATCCGAGCTGGTCAGATCTTCGTGACAGGCAACGGTAATCAGCGGTCTTTTCAGGCGCCAGGCCATGTGCTCCAGAAAGCGGGTCTTGCCGCAACCCGTCGGCCCCTTGAGCATCACCGGCAAACGCCGGCTCCAGGCCGCCATAAATACCCCGACTTCATTGGCTACGGGCTGGTAAAAAGGTTCTTCGATGATCATTTCACTCATTACTCAACCCTCTTGATGTTGTTCGGCATGGCTACGTAAATACAAAAAAATGTGGCGCAGGGTATGGATCACCATACGCTCAGGCTGGGCAGGCAAAGCATCCTGGCGCTCTGCTTTCAGACAGTTCTGGTAGTAAACCAGTTCACGACAATTATCGCGAATGGTATTCCAGTGCGGTTTGCCCTTCACCAGGGTTTTCCACAATGCCAGCAGATCAGCATCACTGGCATAGGGCTTATGCTCGGTTTCCAGCATGATCCGTAGCATGGTTTCGGCTTCGGCAATACCTGCTGCCAGCAATTCCGACAAAGGCATGCCATCGCTCTGCTGTTTGGCCAGCTTTTCGATGCGGGCATGAACAGCATCCAGTGCTGCAATCAAATCATTTGACTCGGTCATCATCACTCCTGATCGGTTTTTCGGTGAAACCCGCTACCACTCCGGGAGATTTTCGTCTAGGATAAAAGAGTTTTAGCTAAATGCGTGTATAATTCATTTTATAGTGTGATTAATAAGGGGCAACCATGAGCAAACTCGTCAAGATGGTCAAACTGAACAACCTGCAATATAACGCCAACCGCGACCCCCAGGTTTATCGCCGCGTCGTCGGCCATCCTTTCCGGATTCAGGCCATGCTCGAAGGTCAGGGCAGCGCCAAGATCAGCGTCACCTGCGAAGGCAAGACCCTGAAAGAAAGCACCCTGGAACTGCCGGGCATTTTTTCTTATGAAGTCACCTTCAAGGATGCCGGCATCCGCATCGCCACCCTGACCGTCACTGCTGATGGCCAGAGCGAAAGTCACGATCTGCTGCTTGATACCGAAGCCCACGCCAAGGTCGGCTGAATCATCCAGCTTCACTGTAACATCCAGCGCCGCCTGGTCATCCAGTAGCGGCGCTATTCACCAGGCAAACTGCTGAAAAAACTCCGGCAGTCTTTGCAGGCCCTCTTCCCGATCAAAAAACCGGTCAGCCCGGGCTGAACGGGCCTGATCCCTTATCTCCCGACTGCCTCCCAAACAAAAGATGGGAATATTCAACTGGTATTCGCGGCGAATCTGATCAATCAACTCTACCGGATCACTGATCTGCGGATCTTCCAGATTCAGCAACATAAAACGATGTAGGAGAATTTCCTGCCATTCCTCAAAAGCTTCCAGATCGGTCGCTTCAGTCATTTCCCATTTTTCCGGAATAGCCTTTGCCACCGCTTGCCGCAAGACAGCGTCACTATTCATCAAAATGAAACGCTTGCGCATCCGTTCTTCAATACTGGGCATGAAACCATCTCCTGTGATTGTGGATTTCAGTCTTTCCAGACGGCCGTTTCAGCAAAACGCGCGGACCATTGTGCACATGCTTCGCCTGCCAGCTCTTGCAAGGCGCGGGTCATTTCCTGAGACTCTGCTCGTAACCCGGTGAATACCCGGCACTGATTTTCTGACCAGACAGAGGCCGCCACCTTCCGGAAGCCACCATTTTCTGTCCAGATGCGCAACCAGGACCCATCCGGCCATTGCCTTTCCGTCAAAAACGCCCCGGCCTTGATTTTGATGCCAGCGGGAACCCTCCTGCTGGCTGGCATCTCCCATTCCGGCTCCTCTAATTCGGCAGCCGTCACAGCCTGCTGCTCTGCCGGCTTCAAGGTTGCGACGCGGGTCACCTGGATATCGCCAGATTCCAGCACTTCCGGAAAAGTGTTGCGGATATCTTCTACGGATGGCACCTGCGGCAGCAGGCGCGACCAGGTCCACAGACTATCCTGCAAGGCTTCGGCCAGCCATGCGCGGAAACCTGCCGAGGGTGCGGCCACGCAATTTACAAACGGTTTCCAGTCCACATGGAGCATCAAACTGCCGCCCATGACCAGGCTTCGGCCAATGGTCGCCGCCCCTGTCCCGCCGATTTTTTGGCTCGCACACCAAAAATCATGACCATCACGGGCTTCAATCTGCAGTCCGAAGCGGGCGTGCAAGGCTACTATCCAGGGGGCCGTGCGTGCAAAAAGTTCGGGGCCGCGACGTATGCCCAGGGCCATCGGGAAAATAAAAAAATAGTTGAGCTGACCACTATCTACCCAGACCAGACCACCACCCAGCGCTCTTTGCAATACGGGTATGCCCAGGTTAGCGCAGGCCCTGTGATCCAGCTCGGCACTAGCGGATTGAGCCGCTCCCAGACTCAGGTGAGGCTCAGACTGGACCAGCAGCAGAACAGGCGGATCATCATCTTTCTGTGCTTCTGCCAGGCCCATATAGGTTTTGTGCAGCAACTCCGGGGGCAACACCCCCAGGGAAATAACCCGTAACTGCACTTTTCAGTATTGCCCTGGTGGGACAAGAGCGACACTGCACAGCATCATCTCAGGCGTTCTCTTCCCGGCTTTCCTTATCCTTGGGCCGGTAAAAGGCGGAGAAATAGAAATCCCGCTCATTGAGGGCTTCATGCCAACGCACCCGCTCTTCCACCCCCGCCTGCATGATACCCGCCATGGCCATGGACTGCTCACTATCGAGAATGAGGATGGTATCCTGCAAATCCTCATCCAGCTCGATAAAATGTGCCGCTAGACCCAAAGGCTCCTGGACATGGACCAGAAAAGACTTGCAGGCCGGATCTTCCGGATCCAGCGGAGTCATGACCAGACGCCCCATATACGCCATTCTGGCCAACTGGTTGAAACGGGGAATTTCCAGCTTTTTCCCCATCTTGTATTTATTCAATTCATTTTTGAGACTGCTGACATCGGTAATCGGTATGGACTTCATGAGATTCCTTGCGATGTGGATTTAGACCAGTTTCGCGCAAAGCCCTGCAGGGTGCAAGGTAAGGAGAGGATGAGTGCTTAACTCCCCGCAGGAGACTTACTGATAAACCTTCATGCGCTGCGCAAACAAAAAGGGAGACGGTTGCCCGTCTCCCAGTGACCCTGAGGAGGGGTGTTCTTAGAAGTCGTAGCCGACTTGCAAACCGAAGGAATTTTCGGCCAAGGTGGAAGTGGGTGTTTCCATTCCAAAAGGCGCGGTACCTGCCGGTCCTGTGATAGTGTTAGCAAAGGCATGCATATACGCTTCTGTCAATTTCCAACCCATACCCAGCTTCTGCGTAGAACCGAAGGTGATAGTATTCTGAACTACCGCCGGGAAAATCGTGTTGGCAGCCGCATCCTTGTTATCAATGGGGTTTGAGCTCCAAGTATAACCGGCACGCACTTGTAGCCAATCATTGACATTGTACTGAGTACCGAAGTTTGCCACAAACTGATTGTGCCAATGCAGTCCGAGCGGAACCACGTTGGTTCCCTGCCAAGGGCCGTGAATGTTAAATGTATTGAGGGTATTATGCCAATTAATCCATTGTCCTTCGACACTCACCAACCATTGCCGGATGGGTCGAATAGCAATGCCCAGCGCGATTTGCTGGGGATAGTTTAAATGACCACTATACTGTCCAGCAGTGCCTTGGACTGGTTGTCCGTTTGGAAGCTGTGCGGCCTGAGCCCCCGCCTGAAATGTTAACGGTGTAAAAATCATGGGTGATTTATAAGTAGCGCCCAAGGTCACCATATTATTAACTTTATAAAGCGCACCTAAAGTCACACCCACCCCATATGCCCAAGACGGAGTCGACAAGTTCAAGCCACCACCTTCATACAAATCCCCTTTTGCAAAGTTTTGATTAGGAGTAAAGGTTTGTTGGAAAGATCCTTGTTCGGCGGCAATATTCAAAGATGCACCAACAGAAAGATGGCTATTCACTTTCATGGCAATGGAGGGAGCCATCTGAATAAAAGTGATACTACTGTATGCTTGTGCTACACCAGAAGTCAGGGTGGGCGAGGGATTCTGTAATTTACCATTCTTGGCAAATTGATAAGCAGGTCCCACTGCACCAGGCTGGATATAGTTTACACCCAAACCAGAAGTACCATAAACGCCACCACCAAAAACAATACCGTCTCCAAAAGCCGGGGCTACCCAACCAATCGCAGGAATCCCATAAATATTACTATGACTTCCTATTTCTCCACTACCCATATTCGTCTTACGGGTAGGGTTAAATACTTCGGCCGAGAAGGCCGCCTGGGGAGTCATATTCGCCAATCCAGCCGGGTTACTGATAGCGGCCGACAAGGGATCGTCTGGCGCAGCCACAACCGCTCCACCCATACCCACAGCATACTGACCAATACCAATCAACTGATATCCATCCGTTGCAAATGCGCTGCTGGAAATACCCATTGCTAGAGCTGCGCCTACTGCCACCCCAAGAATTCGTGATTTTTTCATTTGTATCCTCCGCCCACAGTTGTGTCGCTAATGACACGATGATTGTGTCTTATCGGGAACAGTGTTGCAAGACGATTGATCTATCAATTTTTTAATCCAATGATTAGTGCTTAAAATATCGGTATATTAGCAACAATAAATACTTCTGAATTTTCGGCACCAACCATTAAAAAAGGGGCCGAAGCCCCGTTTTTCATTCATCCAGCTTATCATTCATTGATGACAATATGGATTGCAGCATCCTTAACCGGGAAACTGCAGATCCTGCAGCTTCATCTGGCGGCGGACGATTTCCACGTCCTGCTTGTTCAGAGCGAAGGGGAAGGAACGAATGTCCGAGGGGGAAGAATCGCCATAGGGACGGTTGCAGGCACTGACTTCTTCGTCATCCTTGCCGGGGCAACCGGATGTCTGGAAAGGCTTGCCGGAGTTGATAATGTCTTCCAGCTCCGCTTCGGGATAGCCGAAATTCAGGACCCGGCCATATTCGTCAAATTGCATGTCTTCGTAACGGCCGCCCGCGTAATCGATGAGGAAACGACCCAACTGAACGCGGCGCCAGTGATCCTGGGGAACTGGATCCCAGTCTTCCATCATGGAGCCTTTTTCCGGGAAGAAGGCAAACATGTGGTTATGACCACCCATATCTTTCATTTTCTGGCAAACCTGGAGAATTTCCTGTTCGGTTTCACCCATGCCACAAATCAGATGCGCACCGAACTTTTCAGGACCATAAATTTCTGCGGCCCATTCAATGGCCTGCCAGTACTTATCCCAGGAATGGGGGCTTTGTACGGTTTTACCACGAGTCCGTTCAAAAATTTCCGGAGTCACCGCATCCAGGGCCACCGTGAAAATATCCGCGCCGGCTTCCTTGAGGTTGATCAGATCCTGCTTTTCCATGGTGGTCGGGTTGGAAAGAATGGATACCGGAATATGGGGGGCGACTTCCATCCAGCGCTTGAGCATGGTCATGGTGTCATTGTCCGAGTCGGGATGGGTGATCATGCTGATGCACATGCGCTGAAAATCACCTTTGTCGCTGTTCTGGGCAATGCGTTCCAGCATTTCATCGACGCGCACGGTCGGCCAGTCCACACGAATGAAATTGCGGTCGGCATAGTCCCGGCTTTCTTCACGATGACGGGCAAGACCGCAGTAGGTGCAGTTGGCACGGCAGCCCTCCGGATAAGTCATCAACAAATTCAGGCAGTTGGTGCAGGAAGTACGGTGCATCACACCGGGAATCAATCCCAAGGTTATGGCTGCGGCCGTACTCAACTGCACGTAGTCCGGGGAACGCATCGTCGGTGTTTTGACGAAATAATCCGGGCGATAAAAATTTAAGGTCTGAGCATTTTCTTCCACTACCGCACTCATGGACGTTCCTCCTGTCAATCCGCCTTAAGCGGCAAAATATTCATCAAAAGCGATCCAGGCGGATCGCATGACCTGATCTTCCTGGGCAGCGGGCTTGCGCCACACGGCTTCCAGAGAGCTTCTGCGTTGCACAGCCCGGCGCAGGGCCGGTCCAAACTGATCCTGCATGTCTTCTTCATAACTTTCCAGGGCATCGTTCTCGCCAGCCAGGTAAGCGGCAACGGCGAGTCCGGCAGCTTCTCCACTGATGACAGCTGCAGGAATACCCGCCCCGGTAATGGGATGTGTCAACCCGGCTGCATCACCACAGAGCAGTACATGGTCATGAATCATGGAACGCAAACCCCCAACGGGTATGGCGCCGCCAGTTCTGCTCAGTACTTCCGGACCCACAATTCCTCGTTCCACCATTTGCTGATGCAGTTCTTCCAGCGGTTTTTTGAGGTTGTCCTCAAAGCGCTTGTCAGCACCCAGGCCAAGATTGGCCACCGGACCGCGCGGAAACAACCAGCCATACCCTCCTGGAAATGCGTCTGACAGATAAATATCGGTATCGTCATACTCATGACACAAGGGTACCGTATATTGGCGGGTATATACCACCTGCTGATGAACCAAACCGATATTTTCCGCCACCGGACTATGAGGGCCATCGGCAGCAATCAGCATTCTGGGGACTATCTCATCCACTTCTCCGGAGGGAAGCTTTATCCTTGCACACTGGCCATCCCAACTCATAAAAGATGTCCGGGTTTTTATGTGGGCGCCTGCAGCTTGTGCCAAATCGGCCAAACCCTGATCAAACAAAGCACGATCGATCATGATGCCCGGAAAGATACTCTGATGCTGAAAACCCGAAGGCAGTACCGTTAACATACCGGCAACGTCCTGCACGCGGGATTGAGTTTCGTGCACTGTCCGCAGCAGCGGCATAGGGACGAATTCTGCACATTGCACAGGTAAACCGATCCGGGCACGCCGATCGATACACAGTACTTGCAGGCCTTTTCCCGCCGCAGCCCGGGCGGCAGCGGCACCCGCAGGACCCGCACCAACTATCAGCACATCGACTGCTTGCGGTGTCATGCTTGCTCCGCTGCCTGTCTTAATACACTGGCAAAATCTTTCGCTTGCAAACCAAAACCGTCTATTTGCTGTTTTTCAAAAATATCTGCCAGAATGGTCTCTACTTCGTTCAAGTGAACATTGCGCAAAGCAGCTTCCATATCGACGATGGCGCGCCGCGGCTGAATAAAGTAATCCCCACTAAAATGGACCTGCCGGATCCGACTGCCGAAACTGTCCCAGAGCATTTCTGCCTGCAAGGTGCCGCCCGGAGCACGCAAGGAAGCTTTGCGTAATGGCATGTCAGCTTGCATTCTGCTATTGATATTGATCCATTCCGGATCGCGGATTTCCTCCAACATCGCCGGGTAGAGCGCCATCACGGACTCGGGCATATCACCCTTTTCAAAATCCAATCCCAGATGTTGGCGGAAGCCTTCCAACAGGGCTTCCTGTACTTGCGACAATGCCGGCGCTTTTCCGAGAAGTGCCTTGAGACTGGTGACACGTTCTGCGACGGAAGAAATAGCATGCGCATCCAGTTTTTCCAATGGCACCCGCAGCACGCGCAACATTCTGGGAATATCCAGATCCACCAGCACCGTGCCCTGAAACAGCAAGATGTCCCCATCCATGATGCCACCGGTTCCGGAAATTTTTTTCCCTTCTACTTCAATATCATTGCGCGGACGGAAGGAAGCTTTAACGCCCAGAGTCGATAATCCTGCTGCTGCTGCCAGACAAATTTCACGAGAAAGTGCGGCCATGTCCCCCTTGGGCAGGGCATCACGATGACAGACCAGCTCCCAACCAATCTGGGTGGGATCAAATATCAATGCTCCGCCACCGGTCAAACGTCGCTGGACGGCGATGCCTTGTTCGCAACAAAAATCCAGATTCAATTCCTGATCAGGAGACTGGTGATATCCCACCAGAGCCGATTCTTCAAAGCGAAGGAAACGAAACACACCGCAAACACCGGTAATGTCATGCTCGGCCATGGCTTCAAGCAGGGCTTTATCCAGCGCCATGTTCTCGTCCGCAGGACGCAGCCCAGAATCAACCACCAGCCAGGAGCCTTGCGAGACCTGATTCATGCCTGCCAAGACCTGTAGCAACCGTAGCGAATCATTGCTGTTTGTGCCATTTTCAAGCAGAAAACACGATGGGAATATCCCGCAACTGCGTGCGCCGTTTGGGGGCGGCCGGGACGAAATCGAGGGGCATGGTCGTTGACTCGTCACCCATACTGAGTACTTCCTCACCCACAATCATGGAGCAACAGGACGGAGTGACGAACACATCCCGCTCCAAATGCTTGGCCAGGGCCAACATCCCATCAGAGGGAAATGCGACGCCATTGAGACCAGCCATCACTGCGTAGGTATCGGTAATGGAACGATGCACACCGGAAGGCCGGGCGCAGCCCAGCAATACCGGAGTTTCCGGGAGGGCAGCACGGGCATCCATGAAAAATTTTCCAACTTCATCCGTATGTGGCGTCGCAAAAGGTCTGCTGGAAGACGCATACTGGGGCATGATGACCACCAGCACCAGGGCACTGGGCAGATGGCGCTGAATGATTTCCAACGAATTCCATTCACCCAACAGTTCACCATAATGCAAACCGATGACAATATGGGGAACCACTTTCATGCTGGTAGCCACCAAGGCTTCGAGAGCGGCTTCGAAATCATCAACGCTGCGGCGCAGGTGATAGACCTGGTTGATGGTATCTTGAGCACCGATGACATCCATCATGGCCACATCCACACCCGCATCTTCCATGCCCCGGGCAAATTCCGGAGTGGCTATGCCTGTATGCATGGCGATCTGCAAATTGGGATAACGATCCTTGATCTTTCGAACCATCGGAAAATAAGGCTCGTAATGCACGACATTCTGATGGTCGGAACCTCCGGAAAGCAGCAGTCCACGCCCACCATCCAGCACAATCTGATCCACCAGACGATCCAGCTCTTCAGGACTGCGTACCGGAATCATCGGCTCCAGGATTTTGGCCTTGCAGTGATCGCACTGCAATTTGCAGTCACCGCCGGTGATGGAGATGGCCGGAAACGCATTTTTCCCACAGGCAGACACCTCAGAAGTTTCGTGGTGCTTAAAAGAAGGCGTATAGAAATTGATACGACCCACTTGGCTGCCAGAGAGACCGGACCACCGTTCCCGCATGGACTCGACCAGATCTGGGTTGAGTGTCAGATCTTCCAATGCTTCCACTTGCGAAACAGCGTTTAACCATGGGTTCATATTAATTTCCATCCTTAGTCATACGTGGAGAAAGCTAGACGGCCGCAAAATGCGGCCGTCTGACTGGATAGGGCTACCAGAATGTATCAGCAGCCACCAAAACCATCAGCCGTCATTTTTTCTTCAAAAGCCGAGAGTGCATCTGCACCGGTCTTCAGCTCAGCAGAATCACCGGCAAAATCCGCCGGGGTCAGCTTGGCAATCCAGCCGCTTCCGTAAGGATCCTTGTTGATCAAACCCGGGTCTTTAGCCACTTCATCATTGCTGGAAACCACGGTGCCACTCACTGGACTCTTCAGAGGACCTACCCATTTACCAGATTCTACTGTGGCGGCAGATTTGTCTTTTTTGATGTCCTTACCGGCGCTCTTGGGGGTATAGGAAACAATTTGGCCGGCAAGAGCACAGGCGTAAGATGTCATACCGATGGTAACGCTACCGTCATCTTCCTTGCGTAGCCACACATTGTTTTCGACGTTGTACATCAAATCTTCGGGGATTTCACAGCCACGTACAGTTCCCATCATTTTCTCCTTCAGGTTTTAAATTAAAAAAACAAAAGCCGGTCAACCGATAAAATCAGATCAGCAAGATCACCTGCTGAAGCCACTTCATCCACCTCATCAATCAGGTCATCTGCCACAATCTCATAGCCTGGCAGTGCGGGCCTGCACACGTAGAGCTGGGCTCCCGCATTTTTCGCATCACGAATAAAATCGATGATGCGCTTACCACCTTCCATGGCGGCCAAATTTTCAGCAACGCCCACTTTCATGAGTCTAACAGCTTCCATGGTGCAAAAAATCTTAACCTCTGCGTCCATGGAAGACAACAGTGAACCTAAATAAAACGGGGTGGCACAGCGATGTGCCGTGCTTGGACCACTGGTCATCACGATCACAACCGATTTTTCGCTATCATCATCCAAATAATGATCACTCATCGCATCCCTCGCTCACAGTGAATGTCGTCGCGCAAACAACGCTGCCGATACAACTCAAAGGCCGCATCCCCAGTAGACAGCTTTTTTAGGGCGACGTCCACGGAAGCTACCGGCCGGAC
This sequence comes from Acidithiobacillus marinus, assembly GCF_002847505.1. GTDB lineage: Bacteria > Pseudomonadota > Gammaproteobacteria > Acidithiobacillales > Acidithiobacillaceae > Acidithiobacillus > Acidithiobacillus marinus. The sequence goes on along the minus strand of NZ_MXAV01000034.1, from coordinate 135,620 downwards.
TCGGGCAATCCAAGCTTCATAGGGTTCAATATTCAGCAGATTGGGATCTTCTAGCACATCTTCATTGGCGAGTTCTATCACACAGTCGAACACGTTGGGTACCGGACCCGCCCATTTCCCACTTTCGATGGTGGCTACCGGCTTACCCACAGGACGACGGGTGCCAGGCCGACGCACGCGTACGTGCAGAATTTTACCGGCAATTGACTGCGAAATATCAGTCATTCCCACCGTCAAGGTACCATCACCTTCACGACGGACCCAGATTTGACATTCCTGATCATAATATAATTCGGCGCGGAATTCGCATCCGTTACATTCCATAGCCTCCCCCTGGTGACAGCGGCAGGTAAAAAAAAGCGCCCCTTTGCGGGGCGCCCTTCAACCTTATTATACGATGCCTTTGGCCGCGAGCAAGTCCATGGAGTCACTGACGTTGTCGGGAATACCGACCTTACGTGCAGACAGCCCCATTGCCAAACCCAGCAATTGCGTGAAGTAAATGACCTTGACATTGGATTTGATGCCAAACTCGGTTTCTGCACGCACCTGATGCATTTCCAGTCCGGAATGGCAGGTCGGACATTCCGTGGCGATCACTTCAGCACCCGCATCTTCTGCAGCCTGGAGAATATTCAATACCAGCTGAGTGGATGTATCCGAATCAGACAAAGTGTGGGCACCACCGCAGCAAGCCGTTTTCAGCGGGAAGTCCACCGCAACGGCACCCGCTGCATTGAGCAGGTCATCCATGAAGTGAGGTGCATAGGAAGACTCAGAATCAGGGCCCTGGTCTTTTTCCGGGAAAATCTGCCGGGGCCGGGTGTACATACAGCCATAGTAATTGGCAATTTTCAGCCCGTTCAGACTCTTCTTGACCTTGCTCTTGATCCCGTCAGGGCCAACCTCTTCCATGAACCATTCCAGAGCATGCAAGGTACGCACATCACCTTCATAAACCGGGTCACCGGACTTGTCTGCCAGGTCCTGCACTGTCTTCATGGTTTCTTCAGACGTGGCACATTCGTATTCCGTCTGCTTGAGGTTACGATAGCAACCGTTACAAGGGGCCATCACTGTATCACAGCCCTGCAACTTACTGGCAATAGCCAGATTCCGCGCGGACATGTAAGTCTGGAGCATGGGATGAACATTTTTCACTTCCATGGCACCACAGCAATTGTAGTCTTCCAGATTTTCCATCTGCAAACCGAGTTCCTTGACGAGAACGCGGGTGGATTTGTCATAGGGACCACCAGAGCCTTCCAGCGCACAACCCGGATAATATGCAACCTTAGCCATGATGAGCAGCCTCCTTCTGTGCTTTCACATATTCGGCAAGAACTTCGCCGGTCTTACCCCAGGATTTGGTTTTCGGGCGGAAAACCACATTCATGCCCATTTTTGCCAGCTGACCCAATGGCAAGCCTTTGGAGAGACGTTTACCGAACTCAACAATCCAGGGCTGCACCAACGGTTGATTGGAACGCTTGAAAAAACCCATCATCACTTCCGTGTCCTCAATGCGGCCAAACTCGATGCACTGATGCGTGAATTCTTCATCAAAGTGGGTGGACAGGGTCTTGGGAGTCAAACCGTTATCTTCCATCCAGTGGGCAGTAGCTTTCATCACGCCCTCAGGACGCACATCTTTGGGGCAGATGTTGGTGCACTTGTTGCAGGACACACACTGCCAGATGATATCCTTGTCCTTGAGCAACTCAGCCTTCAGACCCAGACGAATCAGGTAGATCCAGTAGCGCGGATTGAAGTCCACGTTCTGGGCATACATGGTGCAGGAGTTGGTGCAGGAACCGCACTGCCAGCAACGATGCACATTTTCGCCACCACTGTAGCTCTGAATAATTTTCTCAAAGTTTTCTTCATAGTCGGTCAGCGTACGGGGAGTAATCATCGTGTTCCAGGAACCCGATACATCCACACCGTCCACCACCAGATTGTCGTGCTGTAAAATCCGATCAGGATCGATCAGTGTTTTTTCATGAATAGCCATAGCTGCTCCTAAACCCTAATTCATCAATGAATGTCGTCTCTTTTGATACGAGACCCGCCCATCCGTCGCTGCACTTCTACGCCCAGCAACTTTCGAATCTGTTCCGTAAAGTCTGTTTGTCCACCAAAGTCCGAGCGTAAAAAGCCTTCGGCCATTGCCCGAACATACTGGGAGTACTGATGAGCGAGGATAATGTCCACCATGTAGGGAACATCCCGATATACACCCAACTCCTCCAAGGTTTCCCGCATCCACTGGCGCAGACCCTCAAACATCTCGGGACTCTCACCAAAAGGGAAATCCGTCAGGTAATCACCGCCACGAATAAACTCACGAATGGCGCCAGAGGTAGTTCCCTGGTCCCAGACCCACCGTGTCATCAACGGGTAACGCTCAGGATCACTGAAGTGCAGCACCTCAGCAGCCACATCCCTGATCACCCGCTTCACTTTTCCGGTAGCCGGCAAGGCTTCCTCAAATCTGGTCATACGCTGCACCAGATCGCCATGCCCGGTCAGTAGATCACGCATCAACTCCCCGACCCTGGCCGTTCCTTGTTCCGCAATGAGCGGCCAAATTTTGCGTCGCGCCGTAAACATCTGGGCGACGAGATGTTCCATTTGTGTTTCGGTCAGAGGTTGCTGTTCTTCCAGCAGCAGACGACGAAAGCTCGCCGTTTTTTCCGCCATGCTGCTCACCAGATCGGCCAGACCCTGTTGACCCTCAAACGCTTCTTCCAGTTCATAAAAGGAGCGATTGAGCAGACCCTTGTCGAGCTCTATGGGCAGCGTGGCAGGAACGATATGTTCTTCGTTCCTGTCCTGGTAGATATCAGCTGGCAACTTTCTGCTGTCCGAAGAGATCGGCTACTGCCCGTGAACCAGCAGACTGGCCTTGAGCGATGGACGTATCGATATCTTCTGGTCCAGTAGCTGCACCACACACGTAAATGCCCTTGCGCGTGGTTCCCTGACTATTGGTGTACTGCTCAGCACGATCAATGAAACCGTGCTTTTCCAGACCAATACCAAAAGTTTTGGCAATTTCAGGGTTCAGTGCATTGGGATCCATGCCGATGGCGTGCACCACAATATCCATGGGAATGACAATAGGACGCTTGACCAGGGTGTCTTCGCCTTTTACCAACAAGCGACCATCAGGCGACTTGGTGACTTCAGCAATACGCGCCTTGACGAACTTGGTCTTGAACTCTTCCTGGCTCTTCCAGTAGAACTTGTCTTCGTACAAACCAAAAGTACGAATATCCATGTAATAGATGAATACGTCCGTGCTGGGCGAGATTTCCTTGATTTCCATGGCGAGGTTGGTAGAAACGGTGCAGCAGATCTTGGAGCACCATTCACGACCAATCTGGCGGTCACGGGAACCTACGCACAGGAGAATGGCCACCCGTTCCGGCACGCGACCATCGGAAGGACAACGAATCTGGCCAGTGCCCACCATCTGTTCCATCTGACTGGTGGTCAGCACATCTTCATAGGTTCCGAAACCCCATTCAGGTTTATTGATGGAGTCAAAGTGGGTGAAACCGGTACCCAGTACGATTGAGCCCGCTTCGACCTTATCACCATTGCTCAGGGTCGCGGTGAAATTACCCGCCTCACCTTCAACCTTGCTGACTTTGGTCGATTTGTGGATGGTGACATTGCCATCCCCTTCCACCCGACTGACCATACGGCCGATAGCGTCCTTGGCCCATTCACCTGATGGCACCAACTTGGCGTAACCGGAAATAATGGGCGCGCCACCGAGAACATCTTCCTTCTCGACGACCACGGCCTTTTTACCCATCGAGGCGATGGTGGCAGCTGCTGACAGACCGGAAGGACCGGCACCTACGACTAATACTGTATCCTGTGCACTCACTGATTTTTCTCCTTAAGCGCCCGCTTTCATGTTGATATTTTGGTTAGTGGCGAGTTCAGGGTTGTAGAGGTATTCCACGTTACCCTGCTCGACCTGTTTGAGGTATTCCTGGAAGTCGGCCTTGGCCTTGTCCCAGTTGATGCCCATTTTCTCCACCAGATCTTCACAGGGTGAAGCATGCCACTGGAGCTGGACGATCTTGAAGGGATCGGCACCGCAGGCCAGGGCGGCCAGCTGCACGTCGGCAATGATCGGGATGCTGTAGTTCATGTCATGGGCCTTACCGATCCACTGGTTCTTGTCCATGGTGGTGATACAGCCGGTGTCGATACCAATCATGACGTCAGCGTTGGCTTCTTCCCGGGCGACCTTGATCTTGCGATTCATGGTAAAGCTGCGGGTGAATTCGCGCTCGGAAATGATGTGCCGGAAGCCGAAGCCACAGCAGTCATACCAGGTGGAATAGTCGATGACCTGAGCACCCAGGGCCTGGGCAACGGAGGTGCCGACCGCCGTGCGGTTGCCGCCGAGAATGCTGTTGTCGTAAATGGCGTCTTCCGCAACCATCTTGTAGTAGTGGCAGGCCGCATGGGTGGTCACCCGGATGTTGCTCATGTCGATGGTCTGCAGTTCGCTGGCGATGCGGTTGCGCATGACATGCAGCCATTCACTGTAGTGCACGACTTCTTCGGGAATGACGATCTTGCCATCCACCAGACGCCCGAGCTTGCCGAGAATCTTTTTGACCTTTTCGCGCAGTTCGGCAGATTCCACCAGATACTTGCGAATTTCCTTGTAGTTGCCGAAGGAGGTGCCGCAGTGCACCAGGGGATAGAAGTGGCCATTCTCGTAGCCGTGCTGCTTGCCGGAAACATAGGCCTGATGGAAGTTGCGCAGGAATACGGCGGCGAGGGATTCGACGTTGCCGATGCCGGAGCCGTGATAATTCCAGGCAGTGCACGAGGTCTGGTCGGTTTCGTCCAGATAGTCGGTGCCAAAATGGTTCATGAACCAGAGCAGGCTGGTGGGATAGCCGGGGATATTGCCACACTGTCCGCAGCTCTTGTGATGCCAGAGCTGGTTGGTGGGGACCCGCTTTTTCCAACCATAGAGGGTATCTACTTCGATGGGTTTGTGATCATCGGTGATCCGATGAACAATGATTTCGCCTTCTTTTTCCAGCTCCCACATGTGCTCGCGAATGTCGTCCATGCGCTCACCGAGATCCATGGTGCGCCGGTCTACATGACTGCGGACCCAGGCCGTGGCCGCTTCCGCTTCATTCGCCGACAGATTGGTGTCCTGGAAAAAAGCGCCGTGTCCCGCCAGACCTTGCTGCGTGTTGTTGTCGCTCATATCAATCTCCTTGATCCGTCAATCTTCCTGGCTCTCGAGCCAGTCTTCGTAGTCTTCCCGCTTTTCATCGATGAAGTCTTCGATCACGTCAAAGAGATTTTCATCCATGGTTTCCAGGGACTTCAACACACCCGTCATTTCCCAAATGGTGTACATTTCAACGGAGGTCTTGAGAGATACTTCCCATGCGGTTTCAACGGTCTGCAAGGTGCGGACCGGAATGGCTTTGCGCAATACCCGCAAATCACCTTCCACTTTCTGGATATTGGGGCCCCAATCTGGGAAGTGATCGGGTTGAATCATGTCAGGAGAAAGCTGGTTACCGGTGGTAATCAGTTTGAGCATCACACGACCGAAGGGACGCAATACATCCTTCGCAGATTGCATACCATGACGAATAGACACTTCGCGCATGATCATGACCAATCCCCCGGGGGAGTTCTTGAAAGGACAACGCGCCGCGCAGGTCATACACTGAGCACAGGCCCAGATTTTTTCCTGCATGGCGTCATAAATCTGTTCCACGTTTTCCGTCCAGAGCAACTGGACGATTTCACGGGGACTATAGTCATAGAACTGCGCCGACGGGCAGGTAGCCGTACAAATGCCACAATTCAAACAGCCATTGAGTTCGTGGTCATAACGAAAATCCGCACGGATTTCGTCAAACATCTCTTTCATTTCAGCGTAAGTCGCCATCTACTTGCTCCTCGCTCGCAATTAATACGTCATACCTGTTCGACCCGCAGCGCAGATCATTGGTTCAAATAAATAACGTGATGTCGGATTCGCCAGCAAATTCAAAAAAAGCAGCCGCGCCACCCAGTTCAATACCGTCAATGAAATCTGCCGTATCAAACTCGAAAAGATCGACGGTCATCTGACAGGCGATCATTCGCACTTCGGCCTCAACACATAATTCGCGCAACTCATCCAGACTGGCCACACCCTTGGCCTTCATTTTGCTTTTCATCATGGAGGTAGCCATTCCTTCCATTCCCGGCAACACCATCATCAGCGTCGGCATCGGGACAGGCATCGGCATGGCCGGATTACCCAGGGGGCTGACACGCAGGTGACTCAGATCTTTCTTGAGCAATTGCAGGCCGTAAAAGGTGAAGAAGATTTCTACGCTGTAACCCAGAGCAGCAGCCGTAGAAGCCAAAATAAAGGGCGGATAACCCCAATCCAGCGTCCCTTTCGTGGCAACAATCGCCAGTTTTTTCTCGTCCATTTTCAACTCCTGGTCAGGCACTCAGCCTAACCTCATGCAATTAGGCCTTCTGGATGAAAAAGATAAATTCGCCCGAAGCTTCAGCATGCTCCAAAAGCGGGTTTTTGGTCTGCTTGGAAAACGCTTCGAAATCTTTCACAGCACCGGGATCGGTAGCGACGATCTTCAGGACCTGACCGGAAGTCAGCTCGCCAAGAGCCTTCTTGGTGCGCAGAATAGGTAAAGGGCAATTCAGGCCACGTGCGTCGAGTACTTGATCTTCTTGTACCATGGTTTAACCTCCTAAGGTTATTGATGTCTGAAAACTACCTGCAAGACTGTATCAGGAAAAGGGGGAACAGCAAGGCAAATATTTTGATTTGATGATTAAGCACCCCTATTTTAGAGAATCCTTATTGACTGGGCAACTGACTTATTGGCAAGCCACGATTCGCCCAGGCCGAAATTCCACCCCGCAAATTCAGCACCTGATCAAAGCCTTGTGCAGCCGCAAAAGCAGCAGCCTGAGCAGATCGACCGCCACTCAGACAATAAAAGACCACCGTCTTGGATTTGTCCAGTTGCTGTAGAGACATAGGTAGGATGTGCAGAGGAATATGCTGCGCCCCTTGAATCACACCTCTCGCCACCTCAGCAGGTGAACGCACATCCACCAAAATGAACTCATTCCCCTGATCACTCAGGTCTTTGAGCTGGTCTGCCGTGATTTCCTGAAAACCGTACATAAGCTATTCACCAATTAATAAATTAACGTCAACCCTTAGCTTACACCATGTGCTCTCTGACGTGTAGAGCACCCTTAACCACCGAGACGCATCATGAAAATCCGCGACGAGCGTTCCGGATCAGTTACGAATTCGTGACGCTCAGGTTTATCCTGCCAGATACGCGCACGGATTTGCTCGGCAATATCGGCATCACGATATGTGCTACGCAGCATGGGCAAGAGATCCACCCCGTTTTCCTGGCCCAGACAAAATACGAGACGTCCGCTAGCGGTCAAGCGGACGCGATTGCAACTGGCGCAGAAATTGTCACTGATCGGCGTGATAAAGCCAATGTGGGAGCGCGGCTGCCCTGCAAATTGATAGAGTTGGGCCGGGCCGTTATCGGTCGGGCGAAAAGCCGGATACAGGGTGCCCAACTCAGCTTCAATACGTTCACGCGCTTCACTGGCGCTGAGGAATTCTGACTGTTGCGCTGCACTGCCGGCTTCACCCAGAGGCATGGTTTCAATGAAACGGATATCAATATGATGTTCCAGGGCATAGCGCACCAGGTCAGCCAGAGCATGACCATTTTCCCGGCGCATCAATACCACATTGAGCTTGATCCGGGGAATGCCCGCTGCCACCGCCGCCGTGATGCCTTGCAAGACCTCTTGCAGTTTGCCGCCTCGGGTGACCCGGGCAAACACTTCGGGTTCGAGACTATCCAGGCTGATATTGAGGTTGTTGACTCCAGACTGACGGAGCAACTCCGCTTTCCGGGGTAATAACAGGCCATTGGTACTGACACTGATTTTACCGATCCCCTGTCGTTGAGCGGCTGCAATCAGGCTGTGCAAATGGGGATGAATAAGGGGTTCGCCACCCGTAAAACGCATATGCCGCACACCCAAGCCGGCAAATATGGCAATGAGCCGATCATATTCTTCTACCTGAAGATGATCTTTGCGGGCAAAAAAAGGTGTTCCTTCAGCGGGTGAACAATAGGCGCACCGAAAATTACAATGCTCGGTGACAGAAATACGCAGGTAGGTAATCCGTCTTCCGAAACGATCTGCCAGGGCGGATTCTCGTAACGGTGAAGCCAATACCTCCTGCGCCATATTTTTCACCTCGCTGAGACCGGAAAGAAACTTATACTAGACCCCTTTCCAGACTCAGTTCAACACTGCTGACGTCCGTGATACAAATTGATGACGTGCTGTGCTTCGACAAAAAACAGCCAGCGCTCAACACCAATACCGAATACTACGGAAATCACCGCAATCCAGGGGAAAACCATTTGTCCTGTCAGAATTCCAATGATCAGGGCAGCCACTGGAATGGCGAAAGCAAAAATATACATCATGAATTTAATGCTGCGCGCCTTGGAATTGGGCAGCGTGTGTCCAAACTCTTCGGTCAGGAAGGTTCCAAAAGTGTGTCCCTGCTCCAGGATACGTACGGTGAAACGGTTAAAACCTGTAGCCGTACGAATGGTGGGACCATTGGGGCGACTGATCCAGAAATAGTAAATGCCTTTCATGACAGCTGCAGCCACCAAAAGACCCAAGGCGATGCCGACCAGCGTTGGTGCGGGAGCACCCATGATCATCCGTTCAGCAGCCAGAATGGTGGCGCCGATGGCCAGACCCATCACATAAAAATTGGCTGGTACCAGAGCGGTATTCCACTGGCGGATAGTTCTCAGCACGGCATAAATCATGCCCTGACAGAAAATCGTAATCAGTCCGATCAGCCCTGCCAGATTCGCCAAGATTAATCCTACTGTATCCTGGGTGCCTGCGGTAAAAAACACCCAAATCAGGTAGGCGAAGGCGAAAGGATAATACAAAACGGCAAATACCCCTTCACGAGCCAACCAGGAAGTCCGCCAACGGGTAAACGCCCGCCAGGCATTTTTAGGGTTGGCCAGATGGGCGGTAGATGACAGCATACCAATACTGACAAAAACCAGGGAGAGAATGACCGCGATCATGGTCTGCAGGGGATTCAGGCCGCCATCAATCTGGAAATCATTGATGATGGCAGTCAAAGCCATGATGCCAAATCCACCGCCAGAAAATAGCGTCAAAAAAATAACTGCGAGTGCCGGATGCATGGTCTCTCCTTAACGCTCAACAACGCGATTGACCCATTCCTTGACTTTACGAACCGCTTTTTTCTTCAGCTCTTCAGTGGGAATCGGGGCATGGACGCGAGGGGGTAAATAGTGGTTGGTCGGGTTGTAATTCAGCTCGGGCATCAACTGGTAACCACCCCGGTCGCGAACAGCGCGACTGACCGGACTTTCGGGATCATCCAGATCGCCATACATGCGAGCGTGGGCCGGACAGGTCAAAACGCAAGCGGGCTGCCTTTCCTCTTCCGGAATTTCCATATCATAAATACGGTCAATGCAGAGCGTACATTTTTTCATGGTTCCAGACACCCGATCCAACTCGCGGGCGCCATAGGGACATGCCCATGAACAGTAATTGCAACCCATGCACTTATTTTGGTCCACCAAAACAATACCGTCTTCGGCCCGCTTGTAAGACGCACCGGTGGGACATACCGTCACACACTCGGCATTTTCACAATGCATGCAGGACATGGGAAAATTGACGGTTTTGTTATAGGGATAATCACCTATTTCAAAATGCCGGATACGGTTGAACCAGACCCCGGAAGGCTTCGCTCCATAGGGGTCATAGTCGGTCAGCGGTGCTGTCGTACCACTGGTATTCCATTCTTTACAGGCCACTGCGCAGGCGTGACAGCCGACACAGGTGTCCAGATCAATGACTAAACCGAGTCTCATCGCAGTCTCCTTGGCGCGTCAGGATTTCAGGTTGACGGGCTTGTGGGTGTGGTAGCGCAGCACGTCCGGTGCCGGGGTATCTCCTGGCAGGGGCTTCATGGTCGGGAATACCGGCCAGGTACCTTCTTCTCCGGGGGCTGCCGGATAAATTTTCACCATCAGATCGTACCAAGCCGCCTGACCGGTAATAGGGTCGGAGTTGGTCAAGCGTCTTTCCCCCTGCTTGGCCGGGAGTAACTCGGAAATAAGATGATTCATAAGAAATCCCCGAGTAGCTTCAGCCGCTTCCGGTTTCAGGCCCCAAGCTCCAGACTGTTTACCGATGGCATTCCAGGTCCATACCGTATCTTCCTGACAGCCTTCGATCAGCTTGACCTGCACGCGGATTTTGCCGTTATGACTTTCCACCCATACCCAGCTTTTATCGACGATACCCATCTGCTCGCCGCGCTTGCGGTTCATGTACATATAGTTCTGGGCAAGGATCTGGCGTAACCAGGCATTCTGGCTATCCCAGGAATGATACATCATCATCGGACGCTGGTTTACCGCGAAAAAGGGATACTCCTTCTTGTCGACACGCTGCTGCTCCAGAGGCTCATAAAAAGCTGGTAGCGGATCGAAGTAGGTGGCCAGTCGCTCACGATCCACCGGATCCTTGGGCTGCGGTCCGTCATAAAGCCCCATTCCCGCCAACCTAAAGCGCTGGAAGGTTTCAGAGTACAACTCAATGGTGATAGGGTCCGCAGTCGGATTGAAACCAATCCGCTGGGACAGTTCCAGATATTCCTTGTTGGCAAAGCGATAGAAAGCCATGGACTCCGGCAAGTGATACTGAAAGAAGCCCTGATTTTCGATGTAACGATCCCATTGCTTGGGATTGGGGGCGCCCCGCAGATGCGTTTCCCCATCTTCACCCCGCCAGCCGGCAAGAAAACCAATCCCCGGCGCACGTTCGTAGTTGGTGATGAAATCCTTATAACCGGAGAAACGCGGCTCGCCATTTTCCTTGGTAAAGGCCGGGAATTTCAGGCGACCGGCAATATCCACCATGACTTCCTGCCAGGGCCGGACGTTACGGTCCGGCTGCAAAATGGGATGGCGAATGGAATCACAAATGGCATCCGGTTCCGAAATCGGCCGATCCAGGAGAGAAATGGCATCGTAACGCTCCAGATAGGTGGTATCCGGCAGAATCAAATCGCCGAAATTGACCATTTCCGAATGGAAGGCATCCACCACCACGAGGAAGGGAATGTTGTACTCACCATTCTCGTCCTTGGACTTGAGCATGTCCTGCACATTGGCCGTATTCATGGTGGAATTCCAACTCATGTTGGCCATGAAGAAAATCAGGGTATCAATGGCATAGGGATCTTTATTGACCGCATTGGTGACCACCATGTGCATCAAGCCATGATTGGCAATAGGCGCTTCCCAGGAGTAGGCCTTGTCGATACGCTTGGGCTGACCATTTTCGTCAATGACCAGGTCTTCAGGTGCCGTCGGGAAACCCAGCGGTGAAGACTTGAGCGGAGTATTGGGCGCACTGTGCTGGGCAGGCTTGACGGCTGGCGGCACAGGCTTGGGATAAGGCGCCTTGGATCTGAAACCGCCGGGGCAGTCGATAGTACCCAACAACACCTGCAACAAATGAATGGCTCTGGCAGACTGCATGCCATTGGAATGCGCCGAAATGCCGCGCATGGCATGCATGGACACCGGTCGACCGATGAACTTGTCCTGCTTGCGTCCCGCCCAATCGGTCCACTCCACATTGATTTCAATGCTTTCCTTGAAAGCCACATGGGCCATTTCCAGGGCCAGACGCTCAATGGTCTCAGCCGGAATACCGGTGATTTTGCTGGCATTTTTGGGGGAGTATTCATCACTGAGATAACGCTCCGCCAAAACCGACATGACCGTGCGCACCGGTCGGCCATCAGGAGCGGTATATTCACCGAACAGCGCAGCAGTGGAACCTGCCTCCATACCGTTGGCGAAACATTCTTTCTGGATGTCCCAGATCATGGGATGCCCTTCGGCATCACGGAGAATCAGACCATCTCCCGCCTTGCCGGGGGTATTGACAACTAGGAAAGGGGCATTGGTATAGCGCAGCAGAAAATCCCAGTCGAACTGTTCGTTCTGGAGGAGTACATGCACCATGGATAGGGCGAGCATGCCATCAGTACCTGGCTTGATGGGCACCCATTCGTCGGCAATGGCCTGATACCCGGTGCGGGCCGGATTGATGCCGACAAATTTTCCGCCACGCCGCTTCAACTTTTCCAAACCGATTTTCAGGGGATTCGAGGAGTGATCTTCGGCAACCCCCCAAAGCATGAAATACTTGGTGCGATCCCAATCGGGGTCACCAAATTCCCAGAAAGCGTGACCGAGCATGTACAATCCGGCCGTCGCCATGTTTACCGAACAGAAACCACCATGGGCGGACCAGTTCAAGGTACCAAACTGCTGTGCCCATAGTCCGGTCAGCGCCTGCATCTGGTCGCGACCGGTGAAGTAAGCGAGCTTGTTGGGATCCGTCGCGCGGATGTGGGCCAGCCTTTCGGTCAGAGTATTGATCGCCTCATCCCAGGAAATTTCTTCAAATTCACCAGCGCCACGCTCGGTACCCGGCTTGCGGCGCAGCGGATTGCGCAACTTGCCCGGAGAATATTGCTTCATGATTCCGGCGGAACCTTTGGCGCAGAGCACCCCCTGGTTGATCGGGTGGTTGCGGTTCCCCTGGATAAATCGTACCTTATTGTCTTCTACAGTGACTTTGATGCCACAACGACAAGCACACATGTAGCAAGTGGAGTACTTGATTTCCTGCTTGCTGTGGTCCTCAAATTCCATAACCGTAGCCATAATTGTACCTCGCGTCTGGCTGCACCAAATCGGGGACATCCCGTTATCGCCAGAATCTTGGCGGAGCGTACCTGATAAAGCAAGTCAGCGTTTTTGATTTTGTAATAAGTAGTCCTTATTTGCTTTGTGGCAGGGACGATGATTAGTTTAATGGCGCTTAGTCCAAGGAGATGCATTCATGATTCGCAATGATTTCAAAGAACATTCACGCATTACCGTGACCTGGAAAGACAAGGAAGGCAAGTTAAGACCCGGTAATTTCTATGTATACGCCCTGTTGAAGGATGCCATGATCGTGCGCGCCACCGACAAGGACGGCCTGCTGCGCAAGCTGCCCTATGCTGACGTACTGCGGGTGGTGAAATTCAAGGATGTGGCTCCCCAGGATCGGTACATGATTCCCGATGAAATCCTGAAGGAATCGAACTGGAAAGATACGGATATCATGATGCGCTACAGCTCCAGTCCACATCGGGGCAAGTAATTCGCAATCAGGGGCGGGGTCCTCTGGTCCAGAGCCCCGTCTTGCCTCCCTCTTTTTTAATCAGGCGTATGGCATCAATTTCCATGCCTCTGTCCATCGCTTTGCACATATCGTAAATTGTCAGCAGCGCCACTGAAACCGCTGTCAGCGCTTCCATTTCCACGCCCGTTTGACCGCTACAGTGGACTTCCACACGGCAGATGATGCTGGATGACTCTATGACTGGAAGCAACTCCACCTCGACCCCAGTCAGCAGTAACGGGTGTGCCAATGGGATCAGCTCCCAGGTTCTTTTGGTGGCCTGAATGGCTGCTATTCTGGCAATACCCATCACATCACCCTTGTGTATCTGCCCTTGAGTAATACGCTCGAAAGTACTTTTCGCCATCCGGATTTCTCCTTCAGCAACAGCCACTCTTGCGCTCACAGCCTTGGCACCCACATGGACCATGTGGGCCTCGCCCTGGGCATTAAAATGATTGAGGCTTTCTGGATCCGACATAGCGTTGGCACTCCTTTTGCTTAGTTTTTCTGATGTATTCCGAAGGCCCTGGAATTGCCCATGAAAACCTCCATACGAATCTGGCTGTGGATGATTCTCTGTTGTTTCGCCCTGCCCGCGCAAGCCGATCTGAGCTTTCTACTGCCTCCGGTCAGCAGCCCCGCCATCATGTATGCCGCTTTTACCCCGCTGGCCAAGTACTTAAGTCAAGTCATTGGTCAAAAAATTACTCTGCATTTCAGTGCTAATTTGCAAAGTTTTTACGATCAAGCCGACAAGAAAACACCACAGATGGTTCTTTTTTGTCCCATTTCTTACATCCGCAGCGCCCACCAGCAAGCCTACTATCCGCTTGCCGGCATAATCCCTACGCCTGGTGGAAACCATAGCGTGATTGTCGTGCGTAGCAACAGTCCAATCCATAACGTCTTACAGCTCAAAAATCGGAGTTTTGTGATGGGTGATCCGGCCTGCGCAGCCTCCTCCCTGGTTCCATTGTCAATGTTTCGAGAATTGGGAATGACGCCAAAAAGCTTCAGCGCCTTTCGCCAAAGCGGTTCCGATCAAAGTGCACTGATGGATGTAGCGGCGCGTTTTTATGATGCCACTGCAGTGGCAAAAAATGTGGCGGCCCCCTACCTGCATTCCGGTGCCTTACGCATCATTGCTGATGCTGCCGTAGGTCCCGGCGATTTACTGGCCGCCTCGGCCGGGGTGCCCGCCACTTTGCGCAAGCAACTCACAGAAGCTTTGTTGCGTGCCAAAAGACGAGATCCCGCCAGCATCCATGCCCTCGGCGGACTGGCAGCCGGATTCCAGCCAATCAATGATGGCGATTATAACGCGCTGCGTACCTTGTATCAGGAAATTCACGGCGTTCAGTTGTCGCCCAAGGTCCCGCAACAAGCACTGACTCTGGGGATTCCCCCGACCTTCACCCCCATTGCGGCATACCGTATTTTTGCGCCACTGCAAAAAGCCTTGAGCGCCGCCACAGGGCGCGCGGTACAACTCGTCATTCCATCTGACGAACAGTCTTTTGTTCAGGATGGTCAAAAGGGCAAGTTTGACTTTGCCCTGCTCACCCCCAAAATGGTCGTTATGGAAAAAAACCAAATGCTTCCCCTGGCGCGGTCGGTTTCTCAGCTTGACCAACATGGCCTGGCCATTATTCGGAGAGACAATGCGTCAGCAACTGCCGCAAATCCATTGCGTATTGCCTTTGCCAGCCCCTATTGCAGCGCCCGCTCGCTGGCTGAGCAGCAATTATTGCGTCTGGCGGGAAAACGCTCCGTGGTCTGGGTGCCCGAAGGTTCGGAACGCGCAGTGTTTACTGCGCTTGCCGAAAATCGCGCTGAACTGGGTATCGTGCGCAGTGCCACGGTCAGGACCCTGGAAAAACAGTTACCGGGCATCTGGTCCGTAGTCCATAGCGCAGGTCGTGCACCTGTATGGACTCTGACAGTCAAGCGTACCCTGAACCGTGAACAACGCATGGCGGTCCAGAAACACGTTGCCGACTTGCCTGCCAATGCCTTGGATACCGCTGGATTCATGGGCTTCCGTCCGTTAGCACATGTCTAACTCAAAAAAATTCAGCGGACCCATGCTTGCGGCTGCACCGCATAAACCGGAAGCGCGGAAATGGCATTCCATGGTTGTGGGCCACTTGGGGCTGATGACCCGTTTCTGGCAGAACATGTCCTGGCGGGCCAAGAGTATGACGTTTGTCTTGCTCCTGGTGGCATTGATTTATTTATCCATTTCCATATTTCTTTACACTTCTGTACGTAATGATCTGACCAATCAGGTGCAAACTGAACTACTGCGACTGACGGAGACCCTGGCCAGTTCGGCGGCAGACCCCCTGCTCCTCAAAGATGGCGGGAAACTGGGGAAACTGGCGGAACTTCGCAATCCATTGGTGCAATCCATTATTATCACCAACAGACAGCATGTAGTGGTCGCCAGCCCGGATATTCGTCAGCTAGGACAAACACTCACCCCATCGCTGAATCGCGACAAAGCTCGTCAGCTGGATCACTTTGCGGCTCCCATTCTGGCCGGCAGCAATCAGTTGGGCTCGGTCTATTTACAGGGTAATCGCCAACATATCAGCGCCCTGGTCAATCAGCGTCTGGATAGAACCACGAGCCGCTTGATTGTGCTGGGCCTGATCACTGCCTTATTGGGATTACTGGGGGCCTACCTGGTCAGCCTGGCCATGACTCGTCCTGTGTTAAGACTACTGGATGAAATCGAAAACATGGAAAATCGTCTGGGGCTCGACAGAAAAATGGCTACAATTCGCGCGCCCCAGTCAGGCGATGAGATCCATCGCCTGGAATGGGCTTTCCGTTTGACCGAGCAACGTCTCAAGGAACATCTGACTGAGCTACGTCAGTTGCACCAGCGTCAACAAGCCATGCAATGTATGGCCACCATTGGCGAAATGTCGGCGCAGGTGGCCCATGAAATTCGCAACGCCCTGTCTTCCCTGCGCGGCGCGGCGCGCTTTCTGGTGCGCTATGGTCAGGCAGATAATCAGGGAGAGTTTATACGCATCATTGAAGAAGAAGTACAACGACTCTATGACATGACCCAAGGGTTTCTGGATTTTGGTCGTCCCTATGCGGCAGTACCGGTGGACACCCCGATTCGTCCTCTGCTGGAACGTTGTCTGGCAAGACACAGAGCTGATCTGGAAACCAAAGCTATCGTAGCCACCCTGGACTGTCCCGAAATACTCTATGCCAAAATCGATCCTTCTCTGATGGAACAAGCGTTGAGCAATCTGATCCTCAATGCCATTGATGCCCTGCCCACGCAGGGGGGAGCACTGCATCTTGGCGCAGAACAAAAGAATCTTACTCAGATGAACATCTCCGTTACGGATAATGGGCCAGGCATCCCTTCGGAAAAACGCGCCACTATTTTCAAGCCCTATGTCACCACCAAAACCAAGGGCAGTGGTTTAGGATTAGCGGTGGTGACCAAAATCATGATGGTGCATGATGGTAGTATTGAATTGTGTGACACCGCTGCTGGTGCCCGATTCATTCTCCATTTACCCTGTGGATTGCCTTCAATCAAAAAGCCCTCAGGCTATTGAACTCCTCTCATAGAGATCTATTCTTACAAATATGCAAAATCTGATTCTAGTTGTGGAAGATGAAAAAAACTTACGCTGCGTTCTGGCGGCAGTTCTGAAAGCCGAGGGATTTCGCGTCGTTGAGGCTGAAAACGGCGAAACGGCCTTGACCGCGATCGAGAGCGAGCAACCGGCGCTGATTCTGACGGATCAACGTCTGCCAGGCATTTCTGGCACCATCCTCCTCCGCAAGATCAAGGCGCAATATCCGCAAATACCGGTCATCATCACTACCGCCTACGGCGAAATCGAGCAGGCTGTAGATGCTATCAAGTCTGGTGCTGAACACTATCTGACCAAGCCGGTGGATGAGGGCGAACTCATCGCGCTCATCCGTCAGACTTTGGACCGCCATGGTAAAGCGCTTCCACCCATGCGTCAGGAACCGCGCCGACATGGGTTGATTGGTGTCAGCCGCGCCATTGAAACCCTGCTGGAGACCATTGATCTGGTGGCTCCCGCCCCCTCCAACGTCCTTATTACCGGTGAATCCGGGACCGGTAAGGAGCTTGTGGCCCGCGCTCTGCATCAAGCCTCCAACCGTGCAGATCAACCTTTTATCGCTTTCAACTGCGGTGCCATCCCACTGGAACTCGTAGAAAGTGAAATTTTTGGCTATGAAAAGGGTGCCTTTACCGGAGCCACTCGCACCCAGGCTGGTAAACTGGAGATGGCCGGGGCTGGCACCCTGTTCCTCGATGAAGTGGGGGACATGCCCCTGGCGATGCAGGTCAAACTGCTGCGTGCCTTGCAGGAGCGAGAATTTACCCGGCTCGGCACACATCAGCCGGTACGCATGGCGGCCCGCATTGTTGCGGCCACTCACATGGATCTGGCCAAAGCGGTGACGGATGGTCACTTTCGGGAGGATCTCTATTATCGACTGAATGTGATCCCGTTACATATTCCACCATTGCGGGAACGGCGGGCGGATATTGCCCCACTGGTCCATCACTTTCTGGAGCAGGTTTGCCAGGTCATCGGTCGCAGTCCAACGGTAACCATCAGTAGTGACGCTCTGGAGTCACTGGAAGCCTACGAATGGCCAGGCAATATCCGTCAGCTGGAAAACCTGCTGGAACGGATGGTGGTGCTTAACCGCAGTGGCCATATTCAGCGCCAGCAATTGCCGGCCGATATCTGTCAACAGAATACTGGACCCGGTAGCAGCAGTGCAGCAAGCCCTTTTGACTTGCCGGCCCTGGAACGGCAAACCGTGCTCAGTGCCCTGGAAAAAACCCGTTTCAATCAAAGTCAGGCAGCTGTTCTGCTGGGGATCAGCCGTAAACAGTTACGCACCAAGATGAAAAACATCGGCTTGTTGGGCGAACAGGACGCAGAAGACGATAATCTCGATGCCTGAGCCATAGCAGGGACCAGTATGGAATATCTGGTCCTTTTGGCACAATGATTTTTCCCTGGATTGCTCCCTTCCACTTTTTGTCGGCGTCCACAGCAAACCCATAGCCCTCTCCTGATACGAATGCGATCTTGCTTGAAAATCCCTGTTCAAAAGAACTTGCGATATAAAGGAACGCAAAAATAAGCAGATATAAACCCAGCCTAAAACTATACTCTACAATTTACTTTATTGTTTATTTTCAACGACTTCAACTGACAAAAGGTGGCACAAATTCTGCTACCTGTATTTTGCCGCGCCAGTGGGACGCGCTGCAACAAAGGAGCATTTTATGAAGCACCGAAATAAACAGCTTGTGCAGATCGCTTTGCTCATGGCAGGACTTTCCGGGTTGACTTTGAGCATGGATGCATCAGCTGCTGATGCGCCGACAAACGCAAGCAATATTCAGGCTGGCAAAGCCATTGCCTTTAATCGCGCCCAGGGCAACTGTCTGGCCTGTCACGCCCTGCCCGGTGGCACTATGGCAGGTAATGTCGGACCGGCTTTGCCCATGAAAGGCGTGACTTTTCAGCAAATGTTCCAAACCAAGGAAAAGTTGGTGGCCTTTCTGGGTGACCCGGAAAAATTATTTCCTTACGCCAATATGCCCGAGTTTGGAAAAAACAAAGTACTGACACATACCCAGTTAGAGCAGGTAGCCGACTATTTGTGGTCTTTAAAGTAACAATCCACCCGTAATTCTTAAGGAGACAATAATGATGAACAAACCCATTGCGCGACGCCAGTTTTTGGGTGCCAGCCTGGCTACGGGAGCAGTGGCCACGGCTGCCGGCCTGGGCCTGCTCAAAACGCAGATGGCCTTTGCGGACAACGTCTCTGGCTGGCCGGCAAAGGCATTTGATGCCAAGTTGCTGAAAGATGCCATGTCCGATTCCATTGGTAAAACCGACGTGCCGGTGTCTTCCAAAGTCAAGTTGACGGCACCCACTATTGCAGAAAATGGTGGTGCAGTTCCTGTGACTATCGAAGTGGAATCTCCCATGACAGCTGATGACTACATTGCGGCGGTTTATTTGTTTGTTGACCACAATCCTACGCCGCTGGCCAGCCAGTTCACCTTTACGCCCGCTTCGGGTCAGGCCTACATCCAGCAACGGATTAAAATGGCCAAAACCGACAATGTTCGGGTCGTGGCCAAAACCAATAAAGGGGTATTGATGGCCTCTGCCCCCCGTGAAGTCAAAGTCACCATTGGTGGTTGCGGCGGCTGAATCCATACTCCCAATTTATTTTAAAGAGGAATTATCCATGGCAGGAAATGTAGGTAACCCAATGGTTCGTATGGCCAGTAGCGCCAAAAAAGGGGAAATTGTCGAAGTCCGTACGTTGATCATGAATCCCATGACCACCGGCCTCACCAAGGACAAGGCAGGAAAAATCATTCCCGCACATTTCATTCAAACCGTCACTATCACCTTTAACGACAAACCCTTGCTGGACATTGACTGGAGTACTGCCGTCAGTGCCAATCCCTACCTTGCATTCAAATTACGTGCAGAAAGTAGCGGTACTCTGAACATAGTCTGGAAAGACAATACCGGCGGGCACTGGAGTGCGAACTCCAAACTGACGGTAGCCTGATACCTATACCAGGGGCGAATACAATCGCCCCAGCAACAACAAGGAGGAACCCATGAAGCGGTTGCTGATTGCGCTTTCAATTATAGGCCTAGCTGGTGTCAGTGACGCCGCGCAGGCAGTCAACTGGTGGGACCTGGGAAACACCAAGGTCGGACCGGCCGAGACACTCAAACAATTCCATGAATATTTCAAGGAACAGAACCCCAAGATGCCTCTGGAAAAGTATGCTTTGGGCGCTTATGCATACAGCCCGGAAATGTACAGTCAATATCAGGAGGCCATTCAGTTCAACCCAGGAGATTTGACATTATCTCAGGGTAAGGCTTTATGGGATAAGGCTTTTGGCAACGGCAAGACCTATGCAAGTTGCTACCCCGACGGAGGAAAGGGTGTTGCGGCCCATTACCCCATGTATGACGCCAAAACCCATGCTATTGTCACCATCGGCACCAGCCTCAATGCTTGCCGTAAGGCTAATGGTGTGGCGCCACTCAAGTATGGCAGCAGCGATATGATCGCCCTGCAAACTTACCTGACATCCTTGTCCAACGGTATGCCCGTAGATATTCAGGTGCAGGGTCCGGGGGCGACAAAAGCCTTTGAAGAAGGAAAAGCCTATTATTTCATGAAGCGTGGGCAACTGAATTTTTCTTGCGCGACCTGCCATGTCGCTTATCCCGGAAAATATCTGCGCGCCCAGATCATTTCCCCGGTACTGGGACAAAGCGCCCATTTCCCGACCTATCGTGCAGCCTGGTCGGCAGTGAACACCTTGCAGAAACGCATAGAAGGTTGCGATAAAAAAGTGGGTGCTGTCCCGCAACCGTTGGAAAGTGCCGATTATAAACATCTGGAATACTTCATGAGTTATCTCAGTAATGGCATCAAAATCAATGTGCCGGGATATCGTCCCTGATTAAAGCAGCGAGTGATCAATCCATGATTTTTCACTCGCCAACACCACTACCAGAACCGATGGGGAATACCATGAATAGGAACAAATCACTGCTGCTCTCGGCAGCTCTCTGTGCAGGGTTGGGGCTGGCTGGTCTGGCTCAAGCGGCTGAAATACCCTCGACGGTAACCGGAATGCCTGCCATCAATACCGCTAGCCCCCTGTACATTGTCAATGTCCAAAAGGGCGTAACCCCGGCGCAAATCAAAATGGGCATCCAAAGTGGCGCCGAAGCCGAAAATATGAACGTCGTGGGTACATTGGACGTTCAGGAGGGGCTCAAGGAAAGAGGCATCAAAAGCAATCAGCCCTATGTGATTTATGAAGTCTGCAATTTGGTACTGGGCGCCAAAATCCTCAAAAGCACCCCGCAATTCGGGGCTTTTGCACCCTGTAAAATTGTCATGTATGAGCAGGACGGACAATTGAAGCTCATGACTTACTTGCCCACTTATGCCCTGAAATATTTCCCGAAAAATCCCGAGTCCGCCAAAGTGGCTCAGGAACTGGATCATCAGATCATCACTGTGATGAAGCAAGCCGCTGCCGGCGGGCTTTAATTCACACCGGAGGATACACAATGAATTTAAGTAGACGTGATTTCATGCAATTGATGGGCATTGCCGGTGCCGGGAGTTTTCTGACTCCGGGAGCCGTACAGTCCGCCTGGGGTGCCGATGCAGATCCTTATGAAATTCCTGACTACGGGAATGTCACCCTGCTGCATATGACGGATTCCCATGCCCAGCTACTGCCGGTCTGGTGGCGGGAACCCGATACGAACATTGGCGTAGGCCCGGTACTGAATCAGGTCCCCCACCTTTGTGGGCAGTGGATGCTCGATTATTATGGTGTAGCTACGCCTCCAGCCAACAAATATGCTTATTCCTGTCTGGACTTCGACACCCTGGCCCACAAGTACGGAAAAATTGGCGGCTATGCGCACATTGCCAGCCTGGTCAAACGCTATCGGCAACAGCGAGGAGACAAAGTCCTGGTACTGGACGGTGGCGACACCTGGCAAGGTTCGGCAACCAGCCTCTGGACCAAAGGAGCGGACATGGTCGGCGCGCAAAATCTGCTGGGCATTGATGATTTTGTGGGCCACTGGGAGTTCACCTACGGACAGGACCGTGTTGAGCATCTGGTCAAAACCCAACTCAAGGCCAATTTCCTGGCCCAGAACGTATTCAGCAACACCTGGCAGGAACTGGTTTTCAAACCTTACCATATTCATGAGGTCAGTGGCCGCAAAATCGCCGTCATTGGTCAGGCTTTTCCCTTTACGCCCATTGCCAACCCGGGCTATATGATTCCTGACTGGGGCTTTGGTATTCATACCGGACACATGCAGAAAATGGTAACGGAGTGCCGCGAACAGCATCATGCTGATCTGGTGGTGATCCTCTCTCATAACGGCGCCGATGTGGACAAGAAAATGGCCGCGATGGTCCAGGGCATCGACATCATTCTGGGTGGACACACCCACGACATCATGGGTCCCAAGCCTTTCATGGTCGGCAAGACCCTGATCATCAACACCAGCACTAACGGCAAAATTCTCGCCCGTTTTGACCTGGATGTGGGCAAGGGCAAGCTCAATGGCTGGCGTTTCCATTATCTGCCGGTATTCTCCAACCTGATCAAGGAAGATGCGGAGATGGCGGACTACATCCATAAGGTTCGCAGCCCGTATCAAGAGAAACTGGCCCAGCCCTTGGCTACCACGGAGAGTCTGCTGTACCGGCGCGACAACTTCAATGGCAGTTTCGACCAGCTGCTCTGTGATGCCCTGCGCGATGAGATGGATTGTGAGGCATCTTTCTCACCGGGCTTCCGCTGGGGCTATTGCAAGCTTCCCGGTGAAACCATCACCATGGAAGACGTGATGGGCCAGACCGCTATCACCTATCCCCAGGTCACGGTCAACACCTACACCGGCGAGCAGATCAAGAACATCATGGAGCAGGTAGCCGACAACATTTTCAATCCGAACCCCTATTACCAACAGGGTGGGGACATGATCCGGGTAGGGAATATTCAGTATGATTTCAATCCCGACGAGAAAATCTACCATCGCTGCAGCAACATGCGGATTGGCGGAAAGCCCATGTCCGCCAGCAAAAAATACAAGGTGGCCGGATGGGCAGCCATGCAACCCGTGGAAGGTAAACCGGTCTGGGAGATTTTTTCAAAGTGGCTGCAATCCAAAAAGCATGTCCGCGTCGACAAATTGGATCTGCCGGTACTCAACAAGGATATGCAAAGCAATAAAGGGATTGCTTTCCCGAAAATGTATCAACTCTAAACGGCTTCAGGTGACGAGCAGCATTCGCCAGCGGCATCTGCCGCTGGTTTTTTTATGGGGAAAACAAGGTCCTGTAGCCCAACCCCCCATTACAACTGATTTTGTCTCGACCTGTCCTCATGCTAGACTGCGTTCTGATTTTTGCGGCCTGGAAGTGGCGATTGGCTTTTTCATATCCCGGGCGCATCTCCCTCTGCATGTAAAAGGCCTGTAACTAGATGATCATGAAACGCATTCTTGGACTTTTTTCCACGGACCTCGCGGTGGACCTCGGCACTGCGAATACCCTGATTTATGTGCGGGGAAAAGGGATTGTCCTGTCGGAACCCTCGGTGGTAGCTATTCATACTGGTCGCCGCAGCGGGAGCAGTCGCCGTTTGCACGTAGGCGAAGAAGCCAAGCGGATGCTGGGCCGCACCCCCGCCAATATTACCGCCATCAGACCCCTCAAGGACGGCGTCATCGCCGACTTCGAAATCACCGAAGCGATGCTCAAACACTTCATTCGTCGCGTGCATCATCAGCGTTTTCTCAGCCCCAGTCCCCGCATTATTGTTTGCGTGCCTTATGGCGCCACCCAGGTAGAACGTCGCGCTATCCGCGAATCAGCCATGAGTGCCGGCGCCCGCGAAGTCCACCTGATTGAAGAGCCCATGGCAGCGGCCATTGGTGCCGGAATGCCCGTCGCTGAACCCACAGGATCCATGGTGGTGGATATTGGCGGTGGCACCACCGAAGTCGGCGTCATCGCCCTGGGCGGCGTGGTGTACTCCCAGAGTGTCAGGGTGGGGGGCGACAAAATGGATGAGGCCATTGTCAATTACATCCGGCGCAATTATGGCATGCTGATTGGCGAAAGCACCGCCGAGGAAATCAAGAAAAAAGTCGGCTGCGCTTACCCGGGTCAGGAAGTGCTGAGCCTCGAAGTCCGGGGTCGCAATCTGGCCGAAGGTGTTCCCCGTACCTTTTCCATCAACAGCAATGAAATCCTGGAGGCCCTTCAGGAACCACTGGGCGCCATTGTCGGCGCCATCAAGCTGGCTCTGGAACAAACGCCTCCCGAGCTAGCCGGGGATATTGCCGAGCGTGGCATGGTTCTCACCGGTGGCGGCGCCCTGCTTCGCGATCTGGACCGGTTGATCATGGAAGAAACTTCCTTGCCGGTCATAGTGGCCGAAGATCCTCTGACCTGTGTGGCCCGAGGCAGTGGTCGCGCCCTGGAAGAACTGGAGCTTCTGGGTGAGGTTTTCGCTGACGACTAAAGCGGCGAAGCCATAGAACCCTCCATGCCCGCGTTGTTTTTCCCCCGCCGCTACCCGCCGCTCCTTCGCGTAGCGGCATTGATATTGTTAAGCCTTGCCGTTGCAGCCTTCAGCGAAAAACATCCGGGGCTGGAAAACTGGTCCGGAAACCTGGCTTATCCAGTGCACTGGATAGATATGCAGGTCGCGGATAACTGGCGCGCCCTGCATCAATACCTCCAGGACCGCAATGAATTGCTATTACAAAATAAGCGGTTGCGTGAAAAAATCAAGGTGATGCAACCGCAGCTACTGGAAAACGAGATACTGCACAATGAAAACCGACAATTACTAGCTTTGCTCGACAGCTTCCCCCGGCCGCCTGGCGAAATGGCGACAACGCAAGTGATTGCCGAAAATTTTTCTCCGGGCAGCCAGCTGATTACAGTCAATCTGGGGAGCATTAACGGGGTAAAAGTAGGGCAGCCGGTCCTCGCGGCTGGTGGAGTAGCCGGACAAGTGATCCATGTAGCTCAACGCAGTGCCCAGATCGCCCTGATTTCCGATCTGGATAGCAGCATTCCTGCGCAACTGGCCGACACGAATATGCCGCTACTGGTTAACGGCACCGGTCACATAAACATCCTGAGCGTTCCTTTTCAGTCGCGCAACACTGCACTGAAAGTGGGCGATCACTTGGTCACTTCGGGTCTGGGGGGACGTTTTCCTCCCGGCTTACAGATCGGTACTATTGCTGATGTCGTTCACAACGGTGACGAGCCCTTCGCACAAATTTCCGTACGTCCTTCTGTGTCCTTGGGCCAGCTTAATACTGTCCTCATTCTATTAAAAAACCCGCCCCCTGTGCAGCATGGTAAATCATGACTACCGTAGCCATGCTCATTGCCTTTTTTCTGGCATTGGTACTGGAAACCATACCCTCTGGTCCAGTATATGGCATGGTCCATCCGGATTTTGTGGCCATGCTCCTTATCTATTGGTCTCTCCGCAGTGGCTCCGAGCTCAGCTATACCCTGGTTTGGCTGATTGGACTGCTTCAGGATCTGGTAATGGGTGATGTTCCCGGAGGGCAAGCCATTGCCGGAGTGCTGATGATTTATGCCCTGATGAATGGTTTGGGTAAAGTAAGGCATCTCTCGGTCTGGGAACAACTAATTTTCATTTTCGTGCTGTTATTACTGCATCGGCTGATTGTCTGGCTCTGGCAACTCTGGTCCGGATCAGTGAGCTGGCATTTTAGCCTGCTTCTCAGCCCATTGATCGGGGCCTTGCTCTGGCCGCTGTTTACCGGCTTACTGGACACCCTGCGCCACCATTTGAAGACCTCCTCATGAAGCTGCAACAACGCCTCCTTCGCCCCTTGCAAAAACTCGACCCTGCTTTGCTGACCGGCATTGTGTTGTTGATGTTCATCAGTCTGGCGGTGCTTTACAGTGGTAGCCAAGAGAGCTTAAAGGTAGTATTTGCCCAATTGTTTCACTTTGCGGTAGGTTTTGCCGTACTGATTGGTGTTGCCAACACCCCACCCGAGCGCTTCCGCGCCTGGGCTCCGGCTCTCTATGTCATTGGCGTCATCCTGCTTGCGCTCACCCTGGTGGCCGGCAAAACCAGTCTGGGGGCTAGGCGCTGGTTAGGAGCCGGGCCCATCACTTTCCAGCCTTCTGAACTCATGAAACTGGCCTTGCCGCTGTTAATGGCCTATTACTATTCACAGCAGGAGAATGTGCGGCGTTGGCGTGCGGCAATCACCGGCTTTATCCTTATTGCCATTCCTTTTCTCCTGATCGCCAAGGAACCGGACCTGGGTACAGCTGCGCAAATTGGCGCAGCTGGGATTTTCATGATGTGGCTGGCAGGCGTCCGCCGCCGCTGGTTCATTGGTCTGCTGATTATCGTCGCCGTCAGCGGGCCGATCATGTGGCATTTTCTGCACGGTTACCAAAAGGAACGGATTCTGACTTTTCTCGACCCTCAACGAGATCCTCTCGGGGCCGGATACCATATCATCCAGAGCATGATTGCCATCGGCTCAGGTGGCTTTTGGGGAAAAGGCTGGTTTAATGGTACCCAGGTCAACCTCGACTTTCTACCCGAGGCCCAGACTGACTTTGTCTTTGCCGGTTTTGCTGAAGAATTTGGTCTTTTTGGTGTGCTCATCCTGATTGCCACCTATCTACTGATTGTCCTGCGCGGATTGGTTATCGCCTTCGAAAGCCGCGATGCGTTCGGGCGTCTGATAGCTGGCACACTGAGCCTGACCTTTTTTCTGTATATTTTTATCAATATGGGCATGACAACCGGGATTTTACCCGTGGTGGGCGTGCCCTTACCTCTGATCAGCTATGGCGGAACCGCCATGCTGACCTTCATGATCGGGCTCGGCATTCTCATGTCTGTCCATGCCCATCCCCGTACCCACGAATGATCAGCAAACAGACATAGCTTTCTTGACGGGCATCATTATAATTCTACAGATGCCCCCAAGATTTATTCCAAATTCAGTACTGCGTATTGAGGACCTGATGATATCCCGCCTATCCCTGATGAATCCTATTTTTCTCTTGTTTTTTGGACTGCTTTTTGCCAGCAGCGCCTTAGCGGTTGTTCCCACTCCACGACTGCCGACACCGCCGGCACCCGCCCTGCCAGCCATCGCCAGCTATGTATTGATGGATTACGACACCGGTCAGATTATTGCCGCCAAAAGTGAAAACCTGCGCCGGGCGCCAGCCAGCCTGACCAAACTCATGACCGCTTATCTGACTTATCAGGCCATCCATAACGGCAGCCTCAATCCTCATGAAAACATTGCTGTATCCACCAAAGCCTGGAAAACCGGCGGCTCCAGCATGTTCATCCAGCCCGGACTGGCGGTCAATGTCGATCAGCTCCTGCATGGTCTTTTGATTGATTCCGGTAATGATGCTGCCGTGGCTCTGGCAGAGACAGTGGCCGGCAGTCAGTCCGGCTTTGTAACCTTGATGAACGAAAGCGCCGGACAGCTGGGCCTGCAAAACACTCATTATAATAATGTTGATGGCTTACCCGATGATAATCTCTATACCACGGCCCTGGATGTCGCCCGGCTTTCCCAGATACTGATCCAGCAATATCCCCAGGTTATCCAGATTACCAAGCAGAAATCCTATACCTACAATAAAATCACCCAGCGTAGCTGGAATCCAGTTCTGTTTCGCGACTCCAGTGTGGATGGCCTGAAAACCGGCCTGACCGACGCTTCCGGATATTGTATTGATGCCACGGCCCAGCGTAATGGCCGACGCCTGATTGCCGTCGTCATGGGCGGTCCCAACTGGGCGGGCAGCACCAATGCGGTGGAGGCCCTGCTGGATTATGGCTACCGCTTTTTTGTCAACCATCCCCTCTATCACTCGGGCGCAAAGGTGGGCGACATTACCCGCAATGATTTTTCGCCCATGCACATACCTGTAGGCGTTATCAGCAGTGTGACCGTCACCGTACCCAAAGGCCATTTTTCAGATCTGCAGCAGGTCGTCGAAGTGCGTCCCAATTTGCAGGCTCCCCTGAAAAAAGGTACGGTCGTAGGAAAGTTGGTTTTTCGTTTGGACGGAAAAACTCTCAAAACGGTGCCGGTCGTCAGTCAGGTTTCTGTAGAAAAGGCTGGCTGGATAACTCGTATGTTCCATAAAATCGGTGAAGCCCTCTGAATCAGGATGAGAGGACCCTGAATGACATCTGAATCCCAACATGCAGGGGATTATCCCCATTTGCATCATGTCAAAGTCATCGGTCAGCAGACCAATTTGCTGGATGCCGTACGCAAGGCCGTGGAGCCCCATGCCCCCCATCTGCACGATAATGATTTTGTCATGCGCAGCAGTAGCCAGGGGAATTACTGTGCGGTCACCATCTCTCTGGAAGTCCAACATGAAGCTCAACTTCTAGCCATTTATACGGCAGTCAAAGCCGTGGACGGAGTCATCCTCTGCTTATGAACCATTCTCCCATACTGGTGCGCTGCTGGCCCGGCATTCTGCCCTACTTCACGGTGCTCGACGCCATGCGCGAATTCACCGCCCAGCGGGATGCCGAAACTCCTGATCAAATGTGGCTGCTTCAGCATCCGCCAGTATTTACCCTGGGGCGCAGTGCAAATGCCGCCGATGTGCTTGATCCCGGCTCCATCCCTGTCATCCGCAGTGATCGGGGCGGCAAGGTCACCTACCATGGTCCAGGACAATGGATTGTTTATTTACTGATAGATTTACCACGTATGGGTATCGATGTTCGTCAACTGACCAGCTTCATGGAACAGGCCGTCATTCAGCTCCTGGCAGAACATGAGGTGTGCGCTCATGCCCGCAAGGATGCACCGGGGGTATATGTGGGAGAAGCTAAAATAGCCTCCCTGGGACTGCGGGTCCAAAAGGGCCGCAGTTATCATGGCTTAAGCCTGAACACCGATATGGACTTAAGCCCTTTCCAGCGCATTCATCCCTGTGGCATGCCCGGGCTGGCCGTCACCCAGATACATGATCTCTGTCCTGAATGGGCCAGCCGGGACGTTGCTGAAGATCTACTGCAAGCGCTGTCCGCGCAGTTACAGCGACCTCTGCGAAGAGGGGGGGCCTGAGAGGATGGAAGCTACTGCCGATAAAAAAGCCGGAAGAGGTGCGGAAAAAACCTCCCGTAACCCTATTCCCATCATTCCTGTAGAAACTCCCAGGATGCCCAAACCCCAGTGGTTGCGAGTGCGCTCCCCTCTGTCACCAGAAGTGGATCGCCTCAAAAAGATTTTACGGACAGCAGACCTGCATACGGTTTGTGAAGAAGCCTCCTGTCCCAATCTCGGCGAATGTTTTGGTAGTGGGACCGCCACCTTCATGATTCTCGGGGATGTTTGTACCCGCCGCTGCCCCTTCTGCGATGTGGCCCATGGCCGTCCCCAGCCCCCGGATGCTGCAGAACCCCTGCATCTTGCCCAGACCGTCGCCACCATGGGATTGCGTTTTGTGGTCATTACTTCGGTGGATCGGGATGATTTGCGCGATGGCGGCGCCGGACATTTCGCCGATGTCATCGGCGCCTTGCGCCAGCACTGCCCGGATCTGCATATAGAAATCCTGGTTCCAGACTTTCGCGGGCGCATGGAGAAAGCCCTGGCGGCTCTCCACGACACCCCCCCGGATGTGTTCAATCACAATCTGGAAACTGTACCCCGCCTGTACCTCCAGGCCCGCCCAGGTGCCGACTACCGTCACTCCCTGAATCTGCTATCTGCCTTCAAAGCGCAACATCCCGATATTCCCAGCAAATCAGGACTCATGCTCGGGCTGGGAGAAGAACTGGACGAGATTCGTGAAGTCATGCAGGATCTGCGTCAGGCGGGTTGCGAACTACTGACGCTGGGACAATACTTGTCTCCTTCCCGCCATCATCTGCCGGTGTCCCGATTTGTCCCACCGGATGAGTTTGAAGCCCTGCGCCTGGACGGGCTGGCGATGGGCTTCCGTCACGTCGCCAGCGGTCCCCTGGTGCGCTCTTCCTATCATGCCGAACGCAGTTTTCATGAAATGACCGAAGACTAATCGGCATAAATCATGCTGCTGCGTTACACCACAGTTCTGACGCTGGCATCTGCGTTACTGCAACCTCCCGGCATTCTATTTCTTCTTGCCCTTTCTGGCTGGGTCCTGGACGTGCTCGGCTGGCGATACCTGGGGCGCACGCTACTGCTGGTCGCTCTGTGCGTCCTCTATTTTTTTTCTACTGCCATTGGCACAAGGTGGCTGATCAGCCCCCTAGAAAACCGCTACCCCCCCCTCGGCCACCCTCTTCAAGGACCTGAGCGTCCAGGTGCCATTGTCGTTCTGGGTGGTGGTGAGGTCATGACCTCACCAGACTCACAGCAGGAAACCGCCAATGCCCGCACCCTGGTGCGCCTGATGGCTGCGGCAAGGCTCGCCCACTGCACCCATCTACCCTTGGTCCCCAGTGGAGGTGCCCCACGCTTCGGCGTGGCCGCAGAAGCCATTACGATGGCCCATATTCTCCGTCAGGATTTTCACGTAACCAGCCCGATCTGGCCGGAAACCCACTCTTACAATACCGCCGCCAATGCCGCAGATTCCAGTGCTTTGCTGGCTGAACATCATATTCAGCGCATCTATCTGGTCACCTCGGCACTGCACATGCCAAGAGCCGCAGCCTGGTTTCGATTATCTCATCTTGACGTCGTCCCGGTCCCCACCGATTATCGCCTCAATCAGGCTCGGCCATACCGGCTAACGAGCTGGCTCCCCCGGGCCATTTTCATGGAAATCAGCAGTGAGGCCAGCCATGAATATCTGGGCCTGCTCTGGCTCTGGCTCCAGGAGCAGGGTCTGGGCAAAAGCAACTAAGGTTTTAATCCGCCTTGCGGTCGGGGAACAAAACCTGAACGTGTAGATGCTCTCCTTCACTGGGTTTTGCCAGCTTCAGCGGCGCAGGAACTGCCGCGCCATTGGCAGAAGGCCCATAGGGCGCATAGGCATAGGGCTTGGCGGGAAGGGCTGCTGCCAGGGTCTGGTAACTGGGGGAGTGGACGCCGATGGGCAAAGCCACGGTATTGTGCTCACCGACCACCCGCCGCACCTTGCTCCAGTCGATGGCCTGCTTAATGTGGTGTTCCTGCATGAAGATCTTGATCTGCATGGCCGCACGCTGCAGGTCGGGCACACCTTTGTGATAGGTATTCATGGGTTTATAGGACTGCAGGTAGACCTCACCATCATGGACCCCCACCAGATTGGGCATGTCGATGATGCGCACCGGCGTTCCTACCGGAACCAAGGGAAAAAGTTGTGCCACATTCTCGGGATACATCTGAAAGCAACCCTGACTGGCGCGCATGCCTACTCCCCAGGGATGATAGGTACCGTGAATGAATATTCCCGATAGCCCGGTTTCCATCGCCAGTTCGCCCATGGGATTTTCCGGTCCGGGTGGCCAGTACCAGGGAATATCCATATGAAATTTTTGCTTGAACCAGGCATGGATGTTTTTGGGCACATTCCAGGCCGGCATCTTGAACTTGGCGATGATCCGGGTCGTGGTCAGATTTTCTTTCCAGCCCGGCAAGAACACGCCTACCGGGTAGGTGTACACCACATGATCATTGTTCGGAAAAAAGTAAATTCGCCGCGCTGGAATGTCCACTACAATGCCGGTCCAGGGTTTGGGCGGCAGAATGTACTGGGCAGGAATGACCACTTTACTGGCCTGCCCCGGCAGCCACGGGTTGACTCCTGGATTCGCCCGGGTGGTCTGATTGTAACCCAGATCATAAAAACGTCCGATATCGAGGAGCGTATCGTCCCGATGGGTAGTGACTGCATGCAGTGCGCCCACCATATTGCCATGTTCTGGCAAAGGAAACACACTTGCTTCAGCTCCATCCATGCCCAGAGCCACGAGCACCGCAGTAAACAGCCAAATACCCCATTGTTTTTGTTTCATTAGCCTTCCTGTTTGCGGCAAATACCATTAAGATGCCGGGCCAACTCCGAATAAGGTTGTTGGTAGCATGTTTTATAACCATCATTATCATAAGGGAAAAGGAGGCCTTTATGGAATCACCACACATCATCATTTTAAAAAGTGCGAGTCAGGGAAGCGCGATTCCTGCAACCGAACTGCGGGATGCTCTGTTTCGCCTGGATCACATGCTGGCTGATCTGGTCGAAGACCTGCAAATTCCCTTTCGGGGGCCCTGTGTAGGTTTGCGCCAAGCACCTGAACAACATCTGCTGGCTGTCGCCAGACATCGCTGGTCTCAGGAAGATTGCCGCTGGGGAGTGGCCATCTGCAGCCAGCATCCGCGCTATGACCTGCGTGCAGAATGGACCTTGGCTACCGTCAGCCGCGAGCGTCTGCCCCTGGTGGTGAAAGCACTCCCGGCCTTTTTTTCGGGTTATGCCAGCGCAGCAGCTCAAGGCATCGAACCCACGCGTCCGAGTCTGTCCCGTTTAAAATCTTTGGCTGAACTGTTTGCACATTGACAGCACCTTGAAAACGCCTATTTACGAGCTCATGAGTCAATTGCCACAAACATATTCAATCGGAAGTGAGCTTCGTGCATGGAATTACCTTTTAGCAGCCTGATTATCATTGGATTACTTCTTGTTCTCGTGGTTTTCGCGGGACTCTGGAAGTTATTCAACAGAAAAAAACTGCTGAAAGCTTCTCCGATTGCCAAGACTGCGCATACTGAAGAACGGTCAGTTGCGCCCCCTCCCCTGCAAGCTCCTCAGGCCTCCACATTAACCACGCCAGCCGGGATCGCGAGTGCGGAAGTGGATGAAACCAGCATTCTTGATGAAATTGAAATTTATCTGGCTTATGGTCATTTGGAGCAGGCTGCTACATCCTTGCGCTGGTACGTTTCCCACAATCCAGATGACATCCAGCAAAGCCGGAGATTACTGACCCTGTATCAAGAAATTCCGGACATGGATGGCTTCGCTGAATTGTTGACTCAGCTCTGTGATACGAAGACCATTTCCGGCGCAGAAGCTCAAGACCTTACTCTTGCAGGTCTTCGCTTAGATCCAGACAATCTCCAGCTCCGCGTCCTTGCTGAAAATACGGGTATTAGTAACAGTCAGTTAGTGGCCATCAACAGCATACAAAACATCGAGAATCCAGCGCAGACTTCATCCGCACTCCAGAGAGCACAGCAAGAACTTCAGCAAGCATTGGTCAATCCTGAGCCTCTGGATATGGATCTTGGCGGTTTTTCAGAAAAGACCCTACCCAATCCAAGAACCAAAACGAATTCTGCCCAGACCAGCGAAGAAGAAACCCTACTGCAAGGTCAGTTGCGCCTTGAGGCTATTCGTCCCGAAGAATGGAGCATCTGCGCAACCTTGGTTGATCCATTGACTACCATTCGGGCCTTACAGGCGGCCCAACAAAACGTCGAAGCCGAACGCATACTGAAACGCAACCTTATTTTTGATCCCCGCAAGCTGGTCCTGCATGTGGCTTTACTGGATATGCTCTATCAGCAAAAACGTTGCGAAAATTTCGCAGAAGCATTACTCCAACTGTATATCAGCTTATGGGGAGCAGGGACCGCGCTGCGCATACGAATGCTGAATCATGGCCGTCAACTCGGAGAACATCCCCTTTGGGATCAATTGGAAGCCAGTGAAACCAACAAACATATACTCGCTGATCAAGCAGAACAATACGGTCTTTATCTGCCCCTGACAGCCATTCCCTTTACCAGCCCGGCACTGGTTCTGGAAGAAGTTCATCGCGATCATCAGATCATGGCCAAGGACAATGATGACAGTATTCTACAAGAGTTCGACAGTCTTCTGGAGTATGGACAAGTGGAAGAGGCCGTGGATCTCCTCGAAAAAGCCACACTCGCCCGCCCAGACCATAAAATTTACTACCGACCGCTCCTGGAAATGTATGAACGTATGGGTGCCCAAGAGCGTTTTTCCAGTTTTACTCGTGCCATTCTTAATATGGAAACACCACCGGATGAAGAAATCATGCGCCAGATGTTCAGCCTTGCTGAACGTATGCAACGCCAACCGCAGCGTCAGGTCATTTAGGATTTACTCATGACGAATAACATCTCCCAAAGTGATACCATCCTCGTTCGCAGCCTCGGTATGGATCATCGCAAGGAAGCGGTTTTTCGTATGGCTTTCAAAATGCATACTCGCCGTGAATATCACTTGCTTGAACCCAGTGATGATCGGATTCCACATTTGACGATTGTGGATATTGACGGGCCACAGGGTCTTGAAATTGCCAACAAGCTCCATCTGGCGGAGCCGGAACAGCGTATTCTGGTAACCAGCGTTTCCTCTCCGGCAAATTGCGTCTTCCCGATACTCCAGAAACCCGTGCGCATGGAAACCTTGTTTCCTGCATTGGAAGCGCTTTTACTGGATACACCCCGGTTACCGGAAAAAGCGCCTACTGATAGCAATGTCAAGCCCATTCGTCCGGATGTGCGCGTTCCCGAAATCAGCGTCCAGATGCCGGAGGTAATTCCAACACAAGCGCCGCCGAGTGCTCCAGCGATACCTGCCAAACCGGCGCCGGTGCTTCGCCCTGAAGAAATCCAGTATTTCAGTTCCAGTGAAGGTTTATTGGGCCTGCTGCAAATTGCACAACGAGATCAGGCAACGACCATCATTGCAGATCAGAACCAACACATCATCGTCCGCATTGAAGCGATGACTGATCAGGCCATCGTTCTGGTAGATGATGAACAGTTGCAGCATATTTGTCGCGGATCATCTATAGAATTGCAGATGCGTGCACCCCGAGCGGATGACTCCGTAGATAGTCACACTGCACGCCATATGTCCCTGCAATCCCTGCTCTGGCAGACCGGCGCATGGACAGCAAATGGTCGACTGAACCAGAAACTACAAATAAATGCTCCCGTACAACTTAAGCAATGGCCCAATCTGACCCGTTTACCCATGCTCCCGGATGCGCTGCGCCTGGCGGCATTTCTGGCAAGATCTCCAGCTTCTCCCGCACTCACGGTAAAAATGCTGCGCGTTGAGGTGCCGGATTTATTCAACTTCCTGGCCGCTGCAGATGCGTTGGACTTACTCCGCTATAACACGCCGGAAAATCCAAGCAATGTTGTTCGGTCTGGGCAGCATTCAAGCTCTGCAGATGCTGAAATTCCCGCAGCCAAAAGAAGCTTTTTGGGTCGCCTCCTGAAACGCATAGCCGGAATATAAGGCTTGCGCATGCTGCGATGCGGATCACAATGATTTTCAAGGAGCCATTTTGTGAGAGAAGATAATAAAATCGTTTTTACAGGTCCAGTTGGCGCGGGGAAAACTACCGCCATATCGGTCTTATCGGACACGCCGATCATTTCTACCGATGCTCAGGCCTCTGACATGACCCTGAATCGCAAAGGACATACAACCGTCGCCATGGACTATGGCACACTCAAGCTGGATGCCCAGACCAAAATCCATCTTTATGGTACACCGGGGCAAGAACGCTTTGATTTCATGTGGGACATCCTCACGACAGGCGGATTGGGGCTCGTTCTCATGCTGGATAATACCCGCCCCAACCCCAAAAAAGATCTACATTTTTTTCTGCACGCCTTCAAGGACTACATTATCAATGTCCCGGTAGTGATTGGCATTTCCAAGACCGATATCCAAAATCGACCAAGCCCAAAAGACTATGCCGACATGCTGCTCGATGTCACTACAGATCTCAAAATGTTGAATCCAATTCCTCCTATTTTTGAAATCGATGGCCGCAAAAAGGAAGATATCAAAAATCTGGTCATGGCCCTGCTCTACTCCATCGATCCAGGGATTGGAGATGTTCTATGAGTATAGAGCTGGTTTCGGCGAGCACTGAAGTCTTCGGCGAAGTAACGCCAGCGGGAGCCTTTTATGCGACTTCCAGCCCCGACCAGGAAGGTAACCGCGCGCTTTTGTTGCAAGTCCTCCGCACGGGAAATCGTGCGCCATTTTCTGCCGAAATAGCCTGCCAATGGGCAGAAACCAGCAATCCCGAAGAAGCTCTGCGCAGTGTGTTCCGCCTGCAACGGCTCGGGTTGTTGCGCGGCGCTCAGAAGGCCCGCGCCGATAGTGGGCTGCGGCTGGAAGATGCCCTGCCGCCGTTACTGGCGCGCTTGTCCGATCAGCAAAAAACCCTGCTCGCTGATGAAAATGGTTTTTATCTCGCAGCGGCAGGCTTTGCCCATGAAGCAGCTGAAGAACTGGCAGGTCTTTCCGCTGATTTACTTTCTCTGCACTCCCGCCATAGCCGATTGCTAAAAAACAACTTACGGGTCAATACGGAATCCTGGGGACTATTGGACCCTTCCGGCCGATCTGAACTGGGTTTTTGGCCGCTATTCATCGGGCAACAACGTTTCATGCTTATTGTCAGCGGCACCCCCCGTCTCCAGGATCAATCCTTTGTCACACTGGTCCAGGAACTGGATAAACGCTACCGCTAATTTTTAATATCCATGCCGAATTATTGATAGTTTATCAGGAGAACATCCATGCGCGAAGAAATGCTCAAATCCATCCTCAGTGACCTCAATGGCTCATCCGCCGATATTGAGGCTTCTGCGGTCATCTCTACTGACGGTCTTACTATTGCCTCCCTGCTTTCTTCAAGCATGGATGAAGACCGCGTCGGCGCCATGGCTGCCGCCATGCTGTCCCTGGGTGACCGTACCGCCGCAGAATTGGCCCGGGGAGAGCTGGAACAGGTCATGATCAAGGGTGACAACGGCTACGTGCTGCTTATTCACGCGGGTCCGGATGCCGTTTTGACCATTATCGCCCGCAAGGAAGCCAAGCTGGGGCTGGTTTTTCTGGATGCCAAACGCGCCTCCAGCGGTATTGCCGAACTACTGTGATCCTGCCTTTATAGCCAGGGTTATTCCTGATCACTTCACAGCATCCGCTCCCTTGGGCCATAATGCGCGAAATCACTGCTTGAGACGCATATGACTTTTCAGGAAATCATCCAGCGGCTTCAGAGTTTCTGGGCCGCGCAGGGTTGCGTGCTATTGCAGCCCATGGACATGCCCGTCGGAGCGGGTACTTTTCATCCCGCTACCTTCCTGCGCGCTATCGGCCCTGAACCATGGCGGGCGGCTTATGTGCAGCCTTCCCGTCGTCCCACCGACGGACGCTACGGCGACAATCCCAATCGTCTCCAGCATTATTATCAGTTTCAGGCTGTTCTCAAACCCAACCCGATGAATTTGCAGGACCTGTATCTGGATTCCCTGGCGGCACTGGGAATTGACCCGAAGGTTCAGGACATCCGCTTTGTGGAAGATGACTGGGAGTCTCCCACTCTGGGCGCCTGGGGTCTGGGCTGGGAAGTCTGGCTGAATGGCATGGAAGTGACTCAGTTCACCTATTTTCAGCAGGTGGGCGGTCTGGATTGTCACCCGGTGATGGGTGAGGTGACTTATGGTCTGGAGCGTCTGGCCATGTACCTGCAAGGGGTGGAAAGCGTCTACGATCTGGTCTGGACTCCGGGAGTGCTCTACGGAGATGTTTTTCACCAGAATGAAGTGGAGCAATCCCGCTACAATTTTGAGATGGCTCCTGTAGAAGATCTTTTTCAGCGTTTTGATCGCGCTGAAGCCGATTGCCGTTCGCTCCTGACCAGCAAGCTGCCCTTGCCGGCCTATGAACGGGTTCTCGAATGCTCCCATACTTTCAACCTCCTGGATGCCCGGCATGCCATTGGCGTCAACGAACGCGCCCGTTTTATCGGTCGGGTGCGTGGCCTGGCCAAGGGAGTCGCGGAAATTTATGCCGAAGCCCGGGCCGAACTGGGCCATCCCCTGTTGCGGAGTGCCTGATGTCAGCCCATGAAAAAGCTCAGCGCGAAGATTGTCTTCTGGAAATCGGCTGTGAAGAACTTCCCGCCCGCGAACAGCTGACCCTTCGGGATGCTGCCGCTGCGCATATGGCTCGCCTGCTGGATGAAGCCGGACTCGAATGTGGTCAGATTACCGCCTATGTCACCCCCCGACGTCTGGCTTTATGGATTCAGGATCTTGCCCTGCACAGCCATCCCCGGGAAAGCATCCGCCGCGGCCCTCCAGTAGAGAGGGCTCGAGATGCCGACGGAAAAATCACTCCCGCAGCCGAAGGTTTCGCCCGCTCCTGTGGTGTAAGCTTCGCCGATTTGCACACCCTTGAAACAGAGAAAGGTCCAGTGCTGGCCTGGCGGGAAATCGAAGCTGCCCGCAGTAGTGACAGCCTGCTCCCGGAAATTGCCAGCCAGACGATTGCCGCCCTGCCCTTACGCAAGCGCATGCACTGGGGATCCCGTCAGGACAGCTTCCTGCGTCCGGTACGTTGGCTGCTTTTACGTCAAGGACAGCAGGTGCTGGATTGGCAGGCCTTTGATCTGCAAGCTGGAGGCGTAAGCTTCGGCCATCGGGTCCATCATCCTGAAGCCATCCTCATCCCGCAGCCCTCAGACTACGCCCAGGCACTGATGCAAGGCCAGGTGATGGCGGATTACGACCTGCGCCGCCAACATATTGCCCACAAAATTTCCGCCATGGCCGAAGACCTGGGGGCTACCCCCATATTACCTCCCGCCCTACTGGATGAAATCACTGGGCTGAATGAGTGGCCGGTGATCCTGTTGGGCGGCTTTGCCGAAGATTACCTGCGGATTCCCGAAGAAGCGCTGATCACCGTGATGATGCAGCATCAACGCTATGTTCCGTTACGTGGCGAAAATGGCCAACTGATCGCCCAATATGTGTTTGCAGCCAACTTGCACAGCCAGGATGCGCAAGTGGTGATTCATGGGAATAACCGGGTATTACGTGCTCGCCTCGCCGATGCCGCTTTTTTCTGGGACCAGGACCGCCAGAAATCATTGGCCGAAAGACTTCCCGAGCTGAAACAGGTCCTTTTTCAGGAGGGGCTGGGCAGCATTTACGACAAAACCCTGCGTCTGCAAAAACTGGCCCGGGCCTTAAGTCCGTTCTGTCAGGTCAATGCGGATGATCTGGAACGGGCCGCTGCACTCTGCAAAAGTGATCTGCTCTCCGGTGTGGTCGGAGAATTTCCCGAACTGCAGGGTATTATGGGCGGACATTACGCCCGTCATGACGGCGAAAAAGCCGAAGTCGCGGCGGCCATTGGTCAACATTACCTGCCCAACGGTCGCGATGATGATATCCCGTCCAGTCGAGCCGGTCAGTGTCTGGCCATTGCCGACAAGCTCGATACCCTCTGCGGCTTTTTTGCCATCGGCAAAGTCCCCAGCGGCGACCGGGATCCCTTTGCCCTGCGCCGGGCTGCATTGGGCATCTTGCGCATTATGCTCAATGCCGATTTAATCCTGCATCTGGATACCGTCGTTGACCTGACACTGGAGACTCTGGGGCGCGCCATCGTCAAAGATCCTACGGCAGTTCGCAGTGCCGTACTCGACTTTTTCCAGGACCGGATACGCGTCTATTTCAAGGAAGAAGGTTTTCGCGGTGACCAGATCAACGCCGTACTCAGCCGCCAGCCCTATCAGATGGTCGACGCAAGACAACGCCTGGAAGCTCTGTCGGATTTTCTTGCCAACCATCCCTCTGCCGACGCCCTTACGGCACTGATCAAACGCATCAATAACCTGCTCCGTAAAGAACATCAGGAAGTGACGGGCGAGCCCGATCCGCAATGCTTCGAAGATCCCGCCGAAAGACAGCTCTGGACGCACTGGCAAGCCATGGCCGAATCCGTGCATACCCATCTGCAACAAGGACATTATACCGGAGCTTTGGATTTGCTGGCTGGATTACGACCCTCCGTTGACCAGTTTTTCGATCAGGTCATGGTCATGGCGGAAAATCCCGAAATCCGGCAAAACCGGCTGGCTCTGCTGTCTCGACTACAGGATAGTTTTCTGGGCATTGCCGACTTTGCGCAGCTTCAGGGCTCCTGATGGCGCAATGGGTGATTCTCGACCGTGACGGCGTCATCAATGAAGACAGCAATGCCTTCATCAAGTCTCCCGCAGAATGGCGGCCTATTCCAGGCAGCCTGGAGGCTATTGCCCGCCTCAACCGGGCG
Source organism: Acidithiobacillus marinus (assembly GCF_002847505.1). Taxonomy (GTDB): domain Bacteria; phylum Pseudomonadota; class Gammaproteobacteria; order Acidithiobacillales; family Acidithiobacillaceae; genus Acidithiobacillus; species Acidithiobacillus marinus. The sequence continues at coordinate 95,456 of NZ_MXAV01000034.1, read as the reverse complement.
GGATATCAGGTAGTCGTGGCCACCAACCAGTCCGGAGTGGGTCGCGGGCTCTTCGACATTCGCACTCTCACCGCCATCCATCAGCGTATGCGGCAGGAACTGGCCGTTTTTGGGGGACGCATTGAAGCGATTTTTTTCTGCCCCCATCTGCCCGACGCCGGATGCCAATGCCGCAAACCCCTGCCGGGCATGTTCCAGCAAATAGCCGAACGCCTGCAGATTTCCTTGGACAATGTGCCCGCCATTGGCGACAGCCTCCGCGATCTTCAAGCAGCCCGGGATGCTGGCGCAAAACCCATACTGGTACTCACCGGAAAAGGCCAAAACACCCGTCAGGATGCCGAACTGGCTGGATACCCGATTTTTCCGGATCTGGCGGCAGTGGTGCATGCCTTGCTGGGTGCGGCTTGATACAAACGCTGCGCAGCGGCATTTTTTACGGCGGCTTTACCTTATGGACGCTGATCTGGGCCTTTTTTACCCTGCTGACCGTCCCCATGCCACTTTCCGCACGGGTCTGGGCCAGCCGCCTCTGGGCCCGGGTTGCGGTACACTGGCTCGGCCTCAGTTGTGGTTTACATTACCGGATCCGGGGCTTGGAAAATATTCCTGACACCCCCTGTGTGATTATTGCCAATCACCAATCGGCCCTCGAAACTCTGCTTCTATGGTGTATTTTTCCACGCCTTTCCTATGTGCTCAAACAGGAACTGTTCCGCATCCCCATCATTGGCTGGGGTCTGCGCCTGGCCTGGCCCATCGGCATTGATCGCAGCGCGGGTCGCCAGGCTTTGGTACAGGTCATGGAAGAAGGCAAACTGCGCCTGACAGCCGGGTTTCATGTGGTTATTTTTCCCGAAGGTACGCGTTATCCCTGTGGTGAAGTCGGCCCTTTCAGCAGCACGGCAGCCGGGCTGGCCTTACGCGCAGAAGTGCCCTTGCTGCCCATTGCCGTCAACAGTGGCTGCTTTTGGGCACGCAATGACTGGCGCAAAAAGCCTGGACAGGTGGAAGTACAAATTGGTCCAGCACTGCCTCCCAGCGGAAAATCGGCAGCCCTGACCCAGGCCGCCGAAAACTGGATCCGCGCCACCGTCACGCAGATGCCAGGCGCGCCTGCAAAGCCGTAACCACCTGCTCGGCTATGGGTATGCCCGTGGTCTTTTCAACGCCTTCAAGACTGGGGGTCGGATTCACCTCCAGAACCAACGGATTCTGATCAGCATCCGCCATCAGATCCACGCCGGCAAAATCCAAGCCCAGAGCTACAGCGGCTTTCCGCGCCACCTCCGCCCAGGTATCCGGTAGATCAGAGCATGCCCGGGCACGACCACCGCAGTGCAAATTACTGCGAAAGTCCTCTGCGACAGACTCCCGGACCATGACGGCAATCACTTCACCATACAAAACAATCACCCGGACATCCTGGCAACCGGGTAAATACTGCTGAATCATGGCCTCATGCTGAAGGCTCAGAAAAGTATCCAGCATGCCTCGCGCCGCCATGGGTGAATCCGCCAGACTGACACCGACCCCTTGGGAACCCTGCAGGAGCTTGTGAACCAGAGGAGTTCCCAGCATTTCCAGCGCCGCTTCCCGCTGTCGTGCATCGGTGAAATACAGGGTCTGCGGAACAGCTACCTCGGCAGCCACCAGAACCTGCAAGGATGCAAATTTATCCCGCGCCAATTGCAGGGCCCCGGCCCCATTCAGGCACAAGGTTCCGGCTCCGGCAAAATAGCGCAGCAATCGTGCACCCAAGGCAGTAATAGGCCCGCCGATTCGCGGGATGACAGCGGCGCAATGCGGAAGGACTTCGCCATTGGCATATACCGCTGCGTGCTTGCCATTCAGGGACAAAATACATTGCTCCGGGGCGAGGAGCAGCGGTTCCATCCCCGCCGCAGTAATCGTCTGGAGCAGTCGCTGAGTGGAATACAGATTTCCGAAGCGCGACAAGACCACGATTTTGGTATTTACCGCTGTCATCAGGATGCTTCAGCGCGAAAGCTCAGCAAGGGCAATTCACCATGGGCAATGGATCTTTCGATGAAACCCGCCCGCCCCGGGTTTTCCTGTTCGAGCCGATTTCGGGCCCGGGAGTTTTCACCACAAATGGCCGCAAACAGCACCTCCAACTCCAAAGGATTCACCCGCAAGCTCCCAAAGGGATTTTCTCGATTCGCCGGACGCCAGAATAAATTGGGTAACCACCCCTTACCCTGTACCAGAGGATGCTGATAAAGCCGCTGACATAGCTCTGCAATCTGTTTTTCAGTCTGTCCTTCTTGTGTATTTTCCATTGATTGTCCTGGATCCTTGTTGTGATTGAGTAAATGTGCCGCTGCTCGCGCCAGCGCAGCAGATCTCGCCGTGCATCATAAATCTTCTCCCTTGGCAACGGAATTATTGTGGAGCATAATAGTCAACAATATAAACAAGTAGTAATGTTTATTCGTAATAGCTGGCCATTCGGCCAAGGAGCACAGCAATGAGCGACAACAACACGCAGCAAGGTCTGGCGGGACACGGCGCTTTTTTTCAGGACACCAACCTGTCGGCGAATGAAGCGGAAGCGGCCACGGCCTGGGTCCGCAGTCATGTAGACCGGCGCACCATGGATCTCGGTGAGCGCATGGACGACATTCGCGAGCACATGTGGGAGCTGGAAAAAGAAGGCGAAATCATTGTTCATCGGATCACCGATGATCACAAACCCATCGAAGTAGATACCCTCTATGGTTGGAAAAAGCGGGTCCCCACCAACCAGCTCTGGCATCACAAGAGCTGCGGACAGTGTGGCAATATCCCCGGCTATCCCACCAGCCTGCTCTGGTTCATGAACCATTTTGGCACCGACTATCTGGACGAAACCGACCAGACCTCGTGCACTGCCTGGAATTATCACGGCTCCGGCATCGGCAACGTCGAATCCCTCGCCGCCGTATTCCTGCGCAACTTCCATCAGGCCTATGTTTCCGGTAAGCAGCACGGCTACGAGAATGGCCACTTCTATCCCCTGGTGCACTGCGGCACCTCCTTCGGCAACTACAAGGAAATTCGCAAGTATCTGGTGGAATCTGCCGAACTGCGCGAAAAGGTCAAAAAGATTCTCGGCAAGCTCGGGCGTCTGGTGGATGGCAAGATCGTCATTCCCGAAGAAGTCGTGCACTACAGTGAATGGCTGCATGTCATGCGCAACCGCATCGCCAGCGAACTGCAGACCATCGACATGAGCAACATCCGGGTGACCACCCATGCGGCCTGCCACTACTACAAGATGGTTGCGGAAGACGCCATTTACGACAACAGCATTCTCGGCGGCAACCGCACGGCGGTCGGCACCTCCGTTGCCCAGGCCCTGGGTGCTCAGGTCATCGACTATTCCACCTGGTATGACTGCTGTGGCTTCGGCTTCCGGCACATCATTTCCGAGCGCGAATTCACCCGCAGCTTTACCATGAATCGCAAGATCAAGGTCGCCCGGGAAGAAGCCAACGCTGACGTCATGATTGGTATCGACACCGGCTGTATCACCACCATGGACAAGAACCAGTGGATCGGTAAGGCCCATGACATGAACTACAGCATCCCGATCATTGCCGACGTGCAGCTGGCCGCCCTGGCCTGCGGTGCCGATCCCTTCAAGATCGTCCAGCTCCAGTGGCATGCTTCACCCTGTGAAGATCTGGTGGAGAAAATGGGCATCAGCTGGGACAAGGCCAAGGCCGACTTCCAGGAATACCTCAAACAGGTCGAGCAGGGTAACGTGGAATACCTCTACAACCCTGAACTCGCCACTAACCAAAATATCAACATGAAAGCCGAGGCGTCTGCCTAAGATATTGGTTGATCGCTCCGACAATGAACCCCGCAATCTGCGGGGTTTTTTATGTGCATAGGAAATCTATCCGGGCATGGAATACTTCAATCTCCAAAAAACTCCCCTTGCCCCACCATTTTCGAGTATGCTTAGGCACACTCGCCCCAACAAGCGATACTATTTCCCGATTTAACAGGAGGAAGACCGTGGATAACAAGGCTCTCAATACTCGTTGTGTAGAACTTTTCCAGAATCCCAATGTTCGCCTGCGCATGTGGAACGCGCGGATGTTCTGGCATGTCGGTGATCAGATGAATGTGGCACCCGCCGCCCTGACCGACCCCAAAGTCGATCCCTGCGAGCTGGAAGTCATGCTCAGCGCTGCCGCCCTGACCGATTCGGAATGTGCTGCCGAACTCGACAAAAAAGAGCCTGGCCGCGTGGCCTTCATCCAGCGTCAGGTGCGCGAGGGAATGCGTCCCTTGTTGCGCCCTGTCAATAACGCCTAATAAATCGTGCACCACAGTCTGGAGTGAAGACAATATTCACTCCAGCAACTGGTTGATCTGAGCGGCACAAATAAAATCATTATCGGTAATGCCTCCCACGGCATGGGTCTGATACCGCAAGCGACAATAAGCATAGCCCAGTTCCATATCCGGATGATGGTCCTCCCGATCAGCAATCCAGGCTACGGCGTTGACGAAAGCCATGGTCTCGTAAAAATTCCTGAACTGAAAATCCCGACATAAACAGGCATTATCCAGCCGCCATCCGGGAAGCTCCTGGAGCCGTGTGAGCAACAATGCATCCGGGATCTTTGCCACCCCGCCTTCGCAAGCCTGACATTTTCCCTTACGTAAATCACTGGGCATTATCTCCTCCTTTTTGGCAAAATGACTGCCGGGTTGTATGCTTACACCCAGTTTAGTGCTTTTTCAGGTGTTGATCATGTCCAAAAAAATGTCGCCCTCACCCTTGCAGACGCCCGATGGCAGTACCCATATCCTGCTGCACTCCTGCTGTGCCCCCTGCGCCGGGCCGATCATGGACGATATCCACAAGGCCGGTATCGAATATACGGTGCTGTTTTATAATCCCAATATCCACCCTCAGGCAGAGTACGAATTGCGCAAGGAAGAGAATATTCGTTATGCGGAAACCTTGGGCGTGCCTTTCATTGATCTCGATTATGACAAGGACAACTGGTTTGCGCGCGTTAAAGGCCTGGAATGGGAACCGGAACGGGGTGAACGCTGTACTGCCTGTTTCGACATGCGCTTTGAACGCTCGGCACTATATGCAGCAGAGCACGGTTTTACTGTATTCACGAGCACCCTCGGCATTTCACGCTGGAAAGACATGCAGCAGATCAATGCCTGTGGAGCCCGGGCAGCGGCCCGACACGCTGACCTGCAATACTGGGATTACAACTGGCGCAAGGGTGGGGGCAGCGCGCGGATGATTGAAATCGCCAAGCAGGAACAATTTTATCAGCAGGAATACTGCGGCTGCGTCTATTCATTACGTGATACCAATTTACATCGCCTCAGCCAGGGCCGCGAAAAAATTCTGCGCGGCATCAAATTTTACGGCAAGGACACGCGCCCTCAGGAAGAGGCTGACAAGGACTTCAACGGCATCAATAATATATAACGGTTTCCGGGCCCCAGCATCTCGAACAAGGGGTAATGCAAGGGGATACCACGGGCTTTCCCCCAGTCCGCCAGCGCCGAATACGCCTTCCACGAAGCTATAGCCGCATTGGCAGTCACTTTTACTCTGGCGACATCCTGCGCGGGCCACTCGCCCCGCAGCCACCCTGCCGGGGTTTCACTGCCCGCATCTACCAGATAGCCTAATCGGGCTTTGACCAGGGCATCGCCACCGCTACCCTGCTCGCTTTCCATCAGCGTCATTTCGGTATGATCGCGCCAACTGGCTGGCAACTGCGGAGCCAACTTGCCTCTGGTTTTGACCATCTGCCGATACGTACCCTGAAAATTCTGGTAGATATACACATGCGCCATCCCCTGTTCTTCATGCACCGCTGCGCTCTGAAAAACTCCCAGCCACCACAAGGTACCCAGCACCAGCAGCACAAATACCACAAGCGGCCCCGCCCAACCCCGGCGCCAATCACGTTTCGGGGCTTGTCTCATCTCTGCCATGTGCGTACACCTCTCTAAAATAGTCCCAGGAGAATCCCGGGCCAGGATCCCATTTACGGCCGGGGGCAATATCCGCGTGACCCACGATGCGCTCTGGGTGGATCGCCGGAAAAGGTCCCTGCAAATCTCTGGCTAAAGCCGCCAGACGGCGATATTGCTCTGGCAAGAAGCGCGTGCTTTCGCTGCCTTCCAGCTCAATACCCACACTATAGTCATTACAGGCAGTACGCCCCTGCCAGGAAGATACGCCCGCATGCCAGGCCCGATCCCAAACACTTACATGCTGCCAAAGCCGTCCATCCCGTTCAATGAAAAAATGGGCAGACACGCGCAAGTCGCGCAACTGTTGGTAGTACGGATGCCGATCAAAATCCAGACAGCCCGTGAAAAATCGGGGAACCTCACCACTGCCAAATTGGTCCGGGGGCAGGCTGATGGCATGCACCACCAAGAGATCCACGGCGACACCAGCAGGACGTTGATCATAGTAGGGGGATGGCGCTGCAAGTGCCTGGGCATACCAACCATCTGCATTCCAAGGGTGCCCGGGATTTGCCATCAAGGCAGCTCTTCAGGGGGGAGATCCGCATGAGCATCCAGCCACTGCTCCAGGGCATGGACCCGCGCTTCTACCTGAATTGGCCGTTGATACTGCCCATCCCGAAACCAAAACAAGGCGGGCAAATGGTACACCTCAAACTCCTGGGTAATCCCCATGTCCACCCCCGCATCAATTTCCCAAACCTGGAGATTGGCACGCTGCTCTTCCAGTTTGGCCAGAAGCTTTCGCCAGATGCGACAGGAATGACATCCCGCAGAGCTGAAAAACAATACCACTTCGCCCCGGGTTTCTGCCATGCGCTGCCAAAATCCCAGCTCAGAAACCAACTCCATATATCGCTCCTTCTCCATGCGTGCTGAACGCAGCGCTCGCCCGCAATAAGCACTTGAAAAATGAAAACCACCCAGACTGTCTGGATTCTACCTGCAATATTGGTTACAGTTCAGCATTGATATTGCAATAAAATGGATTACCGCATGTATAGTTTCACATCTTAACTGCAACCGCTCAAACATGAATCTCCACAATGCCTGAACCTGACAGACTGAACCTGCGCGCGCGCCTTCCCCCACGCTCAGGCCTGAATCTCTTCGACTTTCAAAGAGCGTTTCTTTTTGGGGGGGAAAGCTCCGGCTTCATGGATCCTGCCGATCTTTGCCGAAACCATCCTGCGGAAGCCATTCTCTATGGTGAAGAGGAAGAGGATGAAGGGCATTCCTTTATATTTTCCCGTTGTGAGGATTCACAACTTCTGTTTCTACCCCAAGCACCCCTTCTAGAGCTCCCCTATTCAAGAACTTTGGTTTTTTTGGACAGCCCAAGCTCAATTGCCACTTTTTTTTCAAACTTTCTCTCAGTGGATATCGACTTCTATCGATTCGATCACCCAAAACTGATTCAGTGGCGAAAAAAACGCAATAAAAACCGCTTGCTGCTGAATACAGAACTTACCATATCACGGCGTAATGGCAGGCAGGTTCTCGCGCGATTATATGACTTCAGCATGTCCGGAATCGGCTTTCAAACCAATGTAGTGGACTTCTCAGATGGCGAACTGATTCTGGTTGAATTCATGACGGAGCATTGTGGCACTTATGAAAGTGCGGCAACGATTGTCCGTCAGGAAATCAACCTGCATCAAAATCACAAGACCTTTGCTGCTGCGCGACTGGTTCCAACCAAAGCGCAACGTGCCAATATGGAACGTATATTTATCTGCAGCCTGAAGCAGGATCGCACTTTCGCGCACTTAAACCATATTCATGAGGCATCCATATCTCCCGAGCCCTTGATTGCAAAGAAGCATCAAAGCGATGGAGAGCCTTTAGTTTCAGCGACCCCCTCACCACCAAGGCATTATTACTCACTGGACAATCGCCCGTCAGCCACACAGGCCAGGCCACAGGAACAGCAATCTCAGTTTTATGGTTTTGCCGCTGCAGATAAACGCCTGGTACAAGAAACAGAACATCCGCAACAACAGCAAGCTAAAACGATGGACCAGCAACAGATCATTGCCACAGATCTGCCAAGCATGACCACAACGGCTCCTCGGGAAACAGAGATCTCAGCGGAACCAGAGCAAAGCCCCACTCATCAAGAGTCCAATCGTGATCATCAACAGCTTGAAAAAGAAACCAGAGCCGACTTTTCTGCGGAAGATATAGAGGTTCCGCCATTGATTGCAGATGTCTTTGAAGTACTCCCACCCCCCCCCTTGAATCTATGAGCCACTCTCGCGAGGACAGCATGAGCGACGAAGAACAGTTACAGCAACAGCCCGTTTTGGTAAATCCACATCCCGTTTCCAATCACCCAGCAACAACCTTCGGTTCTCAAGATATACCGGTTTTGCGCAAAACCGCCAAACAGGGCTCTGGCAAAACCATTGTCCCGCAACTGAATCACGAACTGGCCATGGTGCTTTCTCAAAAAGGCGCCCTACATCTTGAACGTTATGAATTTCACCAGGCCATCGAACAGTTTCGCCGCGTGATTGAGATGACCAGCCCGCAAGAAGAAGCCAACCACACTGATAGCTTCAGAACCTTGTCACAGCAGGAGTTACAGGCAATCGCCCTGCGTGGCGAGGCGGAAGCCATGCACGCCTTGGGACAAGACGAAGATGCTGCTGCATTAGTTCAACAGGCCCTGAGTTTGCTCCAGACATACCCAGGGGCGGAAGTGGGAGACATGCCCGACTGGACCCAGAATCTAGCCCTTAGCCTGCTGACACAGGCAAAGATTCTGCAGGACCGGGATCTCGCCGATGCCGAAGTCGACTACCGTCGCGCCCTGGAACATCTGGACGCAGTAATCACCAAGCTGGACACGCAATGCCCACCACAAATTCGTTTGCGCATGTCAGTCGCACTGGCAGGCTTCGCAGAGCTGTTTCTGATGCAAGAACAAAGCAGCGATGCCTTGTCCCTGATTGATCGTGCTCAGGCTGTTCTCCAAGACAGCACTGAAGCTCTAGAACTCCATAAATTATCCGACTGGCGTCTGCAATTTGCCCGACTACAGGGGCAACGCTGCCAGGCTTTGCGTATTCAAGGTCAATTACAGGCGGCGACACAGCACAATCGTGAGGCGGAAACGGAGCTGGCGGCGTTGCAGGAGCAATTCCAGGAACAGGACATGCCAGCACTGGTGGTCCAAGCAGCGGTCAACCTGAATGAGCAGGCACAAATATTGGCCTGTACCAGCCGTCATGAACAGGCTGTTGCCCAACTGAGCAGCGCCGTCAGCATTCTCGGCAATTTACAAGAGCGACTACATGAAAATTTTGGTCCACATTTACAAATAATGCTGGCAAGAACCCATCTTCAGCGTGCCAGTTCCGAGCTGAGCATGGGACAGGCCCATCGTGCAGAGACTTCATGCCAGCAAGCCAGACCCATTCTCGAAAAACTTCATAACCAGGAATACACTGCCCATTCAACGGCCTTAGTACAAACCTTGGCCGAGAGCCTGGTCCTGCAGGGGAAAATATTTACACATCTTGGGAATTCCCAGGCTGCCATGGAAACATTCGATCAGGCAGCCAACTTGCTTTCGGCATAAAATCCGGACAGGGTTTATTGGCGTTATCGGCCCCTTCATCGGGGCTGATCCGCTTAAAGCTGCGGGTGTTGCCGCTCCTGAGGGCCGCGCAAGCGATTCATGGCGGAAAGATAGGCCTTGGCGCTGGCCACGACAATGTCCGTGTCAGCACCCTGACCGTTGACGGCACGACCACTCCCGTCCTGCAGGCGAACTGTCACATCACCCTGGGCGTCCGTGCCAGTGGTAATGGCATTGACCGAATACAATAGTAAATGAGCCTCGCTATTCAAAAGGCTTTCCATGGCCTTGAAGGCCGCATCCACGGGGCCGCCGCCCACTGCCTTGGCGGTTTTGGCGACGCCATCCACCCACACTTCCACGGTCGCCTCGGGATGTGTGCCCATTTCCGAGCAGACCCGCAAATAGCCCAGACGATAATGTTCAGCCTGCTCTTCCTGCAAATCTTCATTGACCAGGGCCTGGAGATCTTCATCAAATACTTCCGCCTTGCGGTCGGCAAGGTCCTTGAAACGGGCAAAAACCTGATCCAGGGTGTCTTTGTCCAGGTGAATGCCCAAAACCTCCAGACGGGCGCGGACGGCCGCTCGTCCTGAGAGTTTACCCAGGGTCATGCGGTTTGCGGACCAGCCGACATCCTCAGCACGCATGATTTCATAGGTCTCACGATGTTTGAGCACACCATCCTGATGAATACCGGACTCATGGGCAAAAGCATTGGCGCCGACAATCGCCTTGTTAGGCTGAACCGGAAAACCGGTAATGGTCGAAACCAGTTTACTGGTGGCGACAATCTGGCTGGTATCAATGCGCGTATCACAACTGAAAACGTCCTGGCGAGTGCGCACCGCCATGACGATTTCTTCCAGGGCAGCATTACCAGCCCGTTCTCCCAGACCGTTGATGGTACATTCCACCTGGCGGGCACCATGCTGCACGGCCGCAAGGGAATTGGCCACTGCCAGTCCCAGATCATTATGGCAATGTACGGAAAATATGGCTTGATCTGCGTTGGGAATCCGCTGCCGCAGGTTGCCAATCAGCTGGCCAAAGCGATCGGGCAGGTTATAGCCGACCGTGTCGGGAATATTGATGCTGCGCGCCCCGGCCTGGATCACCGCTTCAATGACCCGGCAGAGGAAATCCTCTTCGGAACGCCCCGCGTCTTCGGGAGAAAATTCCACATCATCGCAATATTGTCGCGCCAGCTTGACCGCAGCCACCGCACGCTCCAGCACCTCGTCGGGTCGCATACGCAACTTGGATTGCATATGAATGGGACTGGTAGCAATAAACGTATGAATACGCGCCGCATTGGCCTCTTTCAGCGCCTCACCCGCACGGCGGATATCCTCCTCCCGTGCCCGTGCCAGACCACAGATTCGACTTTCCCGCACATTTCGGGCAATGGCCTGCACGGCGGCGAAATCCCCGGGACTGGCGACGGGAAAACCTGCTTCGATGACATCCACCTGCAGGCGTTCCAGGGCCTGGGCAATCCGCAGCTTTTCTTCCCGGGTCATGGAGGCTCCCGGTGACTGCTCGCCATCACGCAGGGTGGTATCAAAAATGATCAAGTGTTCTGTGGACGTCGTCATGTTCTTCCTCCCGATCTGATGGGAGATTGTAACCTGCTATGCGATTTTCACGAAGACCACTGCAGGATAACTGCTCATCCGCTCAGGAACCACGTCGTAACCAGCGGTACACCGTTCGTTCACTCACGCCCAGAATTTCGGCAACCCGACGACGATTCCCCCGATATTGACGTAACAAGCCATCCAGATCATCAGGTTGACCGCCATTGCGCAGCGCTGTCGGGCGAATGACAGAATCATTCACTTCATCAGATACGGATAGGTGTGATACCGCCTTGGGCTGGGGTAACTCAAAATCCAGATGACTCGCCTGAATAACCGGCCCATCGGCCAAAGCCGCCGCTTTTTGCAGAATATTCCGCAACTCCCGAACATTGCCTGGAAAATCATAGGCAAATAAACGTTTTTCTGCTTCTTTCGAGAGCGACCATTGCCCTCCCCAACTTTTTCCGATGCGCTCCAGCAGCACCGAAGCTATGCCGGGAATATCTTCTCGACGCTCCCGCAAGGGCGGCAGATCGATGGTGATAGCGGCCAACCGATAATATAGATCTTCACGGAATTGTCTTTGCCCTGCCATTTCCAGCAGATTGCGATTCGTCGCCGCGATGATACGCACGTTCGCCTGCAAGGTTTCCGCCCCCCCCAGACGCCGAAAGGTACCTGTTTCCAGAACCCGTAATAATTTGGCCTGCATGCTCAGCGGCAACTCACCGACTTCATCCAGAAACAGGGTTCCCCCATCCGCCATTTCATAAAGACCACGCTTGCGCCCCAAACAACCGGTAAAAGCGCCTCTTTCATGACCCAGAATTTCACTTTCAAACAAGGTTTCCGGAAGGGAGGCACAATCGACGGTAATAAAGGCTCCCGCAGCCCGGGCGGAAAACTGGTGCAGCGCGCTGGCGGCCAGTTCTTTACCGACGCCGCTTTCCCCGTACAGTAAAATACTGGCATCGGTGCGGGCAGACATTTCAATGTGATGCAAACATTTCAGAAAGGCCGGAGAACGACCGACCATGCGCATTTCTCCGCAGGTAATTTCATCATCCTGGTGGGGAAGACGAATAATCTCCTCACCTAAATAGGTATTGCCGTCCTGATCTTTTATAGCATGACCACGAATACGCACGTGTTCCGCATGATTCTGATGGTCATAATGAATATGCCGCACTTCGTGGGCCTCGCCCGTCGTGAACACCGCTTGATGGGGACAATCCTCACCGCGCATATGACAAGGGACCGGCGAATGATGGGAAATTTCATGACAGCAACGCCCTAATACCTCATCGGCTTGCATACCATAGGCTTCCTGATAAGCGCGATTGGCCGCAATGATCCGATAGTGCTCATCAATTAAAACCATGGGATTTTGCTGGATGTTCAAAACACTTTGTACATCCAGCCCGAGGGCAGGCTTGGACTTTTGGGTGGACTTGTGTCCTAAGGAAGAACTGGGATTACGATTTCGCATATCCATCATTTGCCTCGGTGCCTGGTCGGCTTTTGTCATATATTTACGATATAAATAGGTATTTGCAAATAATACGCATCCTCTCTCTGCTTGGATGCATGAAATTTTTTATCAGGATAGCCAAATTATATTTATTTATAGGCGGCAGTTATTGGTTCTGTCATGCCCATGTCATGACATGTCATGACATGATTCATAAGCCCCCGGGTTAAATACCACAGTCAAACGTTCAATCAGATTATTATTATTTTTTAACTCAACATAGGAATGAAACGTTTAGCTTAAAAAAAACAGTCCCGATGTATATCTGGCATATTTACTGCTACCCAATTGGCATTCACTACCAAGAGGAATCTCTATGTCTGGCATGTATATTATTTGCTTGAGCGGTGAGCGCGAAAAGCTGCAGTTTGCGGCGATGGCGGCTTCGGTAGCCGCTGTATCTGGGACTGATGTCCATATTTTTCTGTCCATGAATGCCTTCCCCTACTTCATTAAAGGGCATAGCAAGGAAGCGCCGGCCGAAGGCAAGTTGGGAGAAGCCATGGCGGAACGCAAAGTGCCTCCCTTCTATCAGATTTTCGAACAGGCGGTGGAGCTGGGAGATGCCAAAATCTGGGCTTGCTCCATGGCCATGGATGTCCTCGGTGTCAAAGAGGACGGCATGGAAGAGATCGTCGCAGGTCCTCTTGGACTGACCAAATTTTTCAGCGATGCCGAAGGCGGTCAGATTCTGACTTTCTGATGTTTTGTTGATGATATCCCCATAACCAACAGCGCGAGTAAGGAGTAGCACATGAGTGAACGCGTCGTAGATGCCCGTGGCAGCTTTTGCCCCGGTCCACTGATGGAACTGATTTCCAACATGAAAATGATGCAGGTGGGCGATACCCTGGAGCTGTTATCCACCGATGCCGGTTCCGCAGCTGATGTTCCAGAGTGGATCAAAAAAGTCGGGCACGAAATGGTAGACACTGAACAGGATGGCGAAGGGACCTGGCATATCCGGGTTCGCAAGGCCAAGTAAAAACAATCACAGGGTCAAACAACCCAAGGAGTGTGACATCATGAGAATTCTGGTTGTAGGTGGCGGTATGGGCGGTACCATTTTCGCGAATCACTTGGCCCGGCGTATTCACCATGAAATGAAAACCGGCAAAGCACGCATTACCATGTTGTCAGCCAGCCATGAGCATGTGTATCAGCCGGGCTGGCTCTATGTAGCTATGGGGCGCGCCACTCCCGACGAGCTGGTCCGGGAGCAGCAAAGCCTGCTGGAGCCAGGCATTGAATTTCATGTGGACCCCGTCGAAGAATTTCATCTGGCCGAGAATCACGTCAAGTGCAAAAGCGGGAAGGTTCATGAATATGACCTGATTGTCATTTCGACCGGCTCGCGGCCCTTGCCCGAGAAAATCCCCGGCCTCAAGGAAAATTCCATCAACTGCTACACTGCCGACGATGCCGTGGAATTCTTCAAGCAACTGTCGGACTTCAAGGGTGGCCGCATTATGATTACGGTGGGCCTGCCCCACAAGTGCCCGATGATTCCCCTGGAAATCACTTTTGCCATGCACGACTTCATCAAGGATCGCGGTCTGCTGGATAAAACGGAATTCTACTACACCTACCCCATCGGTCGCGTGCACAGCCTGGAAAATGTCGCCAAGTGGGCCGCACCGGAATTTGACCGGATGGGTATCAAGTACGAAACCCTTTTTAATATGAAGGAAGTGGACGGTAAAAACGCGGAAGTGTTGAGCGAGGAAGGGGGTGCCGTCAAATATGATCTGCTGGTAGCTGTACCTCCCCACAAGGGTCAGGAGGTCATCGAGAAAAACGGCCTGGGCGAAAATGGCTGGATTCCCACCAATCGTTCTTCCCTGCACATGGAAGGCGAACATGGCAAAAATGTTCTGGTTCTCGGCGATACCACCAATCTACCCATCAGCAAGGCGGGTTCCACCGCACACTTTGAGGCAGAAACGGCTGCCGAGAATGTGGCGGCAGTCATCAAAATGGGGCGGCCGGTAAAAAGCTACGATGGCAAGGTGTTTTGCTTCATCGAGGCAGGCAAGGATCGGGCAACTTATGCCATGTTCGATTACAAAACGCCTCCTCAGCCCAAGGCACCTACTGGTGCTGTTCACGCTTTCAAGATGTCTTATAACAAACTCTACTGGGCGACTGCCCGTGGTTTACTCTGAGGAGGTGACATATGGCTGCAGTCATGGCAGAAACTTCTCAGGATGAACTGCAACGTGCCCAGGATGCACTGGTGCATCTGGTGCAGAACGGAGATCTGGAGCGAATTGTGCAACTGGCGCGCCTCAGTGGTGCAGCAGCGGACTCCATGAGTGATGAGATGGTTGGCCGCTTAGCTGGCTTGGCCAGTGATGGTCTGGATCTGGTGGATCAGGTGACCCGCAGTCAGGTAGCCCGTGCCCTGCCGACCATCAGCTCCCTGGTGGAAAACGGGGATCTGGAGCGCATCGTGCATCTGGCCCGTCTCAGTGGTGCCGCTGCCGATTCCATGAGTGATGAAATGGTCGGACGTCTGGCGGGTCTGGCCAGTGATGGTCTGGACTTACTGGATCGGGTAAATCGCAGTCAGATTGCCAATGCCCTGCCGGCCATCTCGGCACTGGTGGAAAACGGGGATCTGGAGCGCATTGTGCATCTGGCCCGTATGGCCGGAGCGGCCGGTGACTCCATGAGTGATGAAATGGTATCCCGTCTCGCTTCTCTGGCCACTGATGCCATGTGTCTCCTGGACCGGGCAACACGAACCGGGGTCATGGACCGGCTGCTCGGCGTCGCTGAGAAAATGGACCAGGATCATATTCTCACCGATTTCCTGCATTGCCTCAGCGGTGCCACCGAAGAGGCCGCTAGTGCTCCTGCCCCCAAGGGCGGCATTGGCGGCCTGTGGGAGATGATGAAAAAGCCCGAAACCCAGCAAACCATCCAGTTCCTCATGCTGGTCGGCAAACACTTCCGCTCCTGCCGACTGAAACACTGATCAAATAATCTTTTTAAAGCGTTCTACTCGCCCCGCTTGCAGCCCCTGATGTTGAGGGGCTTTTTTATATCTGCTGATTAATCGGAAATGGGTGTGTAGGCAAAACAATAACCATGGGGACTGATCTTTCCAGCGACCACCTTGCAGGTACCGTCCACCTTGGGTGATGCTCCAGGTACAAAATGCGTGCAGTTACAGCACATATCTTTCCCGCTGGGATGATTTTGATAACTCACGGAGCTTTTACTTTGCAAACTATCCGCAGTTCCCGCATGGGCCATTGAGGAAAACACCAAGGGGGCGACAGCAACAGTGGCAGCTATTTTTCCGGTGGATTTCAACCATTCACGACGATTCATGGATTTCATAACACATTCTCCTAGATAATAAAAAAGAGGCTGTTAGGCCCACTAAGGTATACGGAATATCTATCCGGATAGATGCAAAATTTCAAAACCGGCGGCAAAAAAATCTCATTAAATTTGTCTGAATGAATATAGTTATGGCAGCCGCGCCTTTTCGCTGAAATCATCCCTGATTCAGAACATGAAGATTATGAGAAACAGGCTTCATGCCAATCAAATCACGCGGAAAAATCACTTTTCTCTTACCGACAAGGGGGATGGATAAACTGCTGAGTTCAGCCGAGAGCAGGTTGATGTGAATCTGCAAAAAAGCCTTGTAGACAAATTCCGTACAATACAATGTCCGGTCATCCTCCAGGTTATAGAGATCATCAAAAGGAATCTGCGCTTTTACCTGTTTCTGACACCAGCGAAACAGGTTTTGACACTGAGGTTCCACGAGGGAGATCGGTACATATCCCACGCTCACTGCCCGTTCTGCTGCAGAAAATTCTGCCAACCTCCCCACCCGCACACCTCCATGGGTACGTTCCGTTGACGGCACACTTTCAAATAACGTGCCGCCAACCATGAGCCCCACATGCGTCCAGGGTCCACGGTCCTTGAGGCGCACCAGACGCGCCTCCACTCCCAGCCCCTCACGAACCAGCAGATAAGCAG
Organism: Acidithiobacillus marinus; assembly: GCF_002847505.1. GTDB lineage: Bacteria > Pseudomonadota > Gammaproteobacteria > Acidithiobacillales > Acidithiobacillaceae > Acidithiobacillus > Acidithiobacillus marinus. Next base: position 78,715 of record NZ_MXAV01000034.1, on the reverse strand, counting down.
TCAGTCCACACTCACGAACCATTTTCCGTCTCGTCGCAGCATTTGCAGGGTCGTATCTCTTGGGGCCCCTTTTTTGGGAATCAACTGAATAACAATCGTCGCATGCTCTACGCCATTGACCAGGGTGTGCTCATTTTTGACTATCTTGGCTTCTTTCAATCCTCCATCAGCCTGCAGACGTTGATAGGTAGCCATCACATAGCCATTGACCTTCGCTTCTTCAAGACGCAGGGCATAAGGCTGTGCAGAGTTATGGATTTCCGGTCCCCAATACACCAGCTTGTCGACTTGCTGAATATCTCCTTTTGCCATGCCATGCACAAAATGCATCGCTACATTTTCCGGACCCGAACTGTTAAACAGTCCACAGGCAGCAATACTAGTTGACATGCCTGCCAAGATCATGATTTTCAGGAATTTCCGCACGCTATATTTCTCCTTCAGACAATTTTTTACCCCAAAAATCAACAGGCAATACCTGAAGCTGTATTGCCTATATCAGTCTCCTGAAGTTTAATGGAACAGCAGATTATTGTACGGTTTTGCGCACCTTGATACTGGAATTGATTTCTACACGTTGATTCATGAATCGGCCCTTGGCGGTCGCATTGCTGGCCACCGGATCCAGATAGGAATGACCTTTGGTCACAATCCGTGAGGCATTTACCCCGTGGGCTTCCAGATAACCAGCGACACTCTGTGCCCGTTCCTCGGACAGTTTCTGATTGTAGGCAAAACTCCCGGTTTTACTGCAGTAACCATTCACATCCAGCACCGCATCCGCATGTTTGTGCGCAAAATCAGCCACCTGATCCAATACCGCAATATCATGGCTGATCAGCCGGGAAGAATTGGTCTGAAAATTGATTCCGGTGATGGTAATAGGTTTGCTTTCCAGAACCGTATGTTGCACGGGCGCAATCTTCGGTGCCGGAGCAGGTTTGGCTGCGGGAGCCGCCGGGGCCGCCGGCGGAATGCCCGGTGCACAGGCAAAAGGATTGGTTCCACAACCAGCGGCAGCCAATACAACCGCTACAGCCAGGGTATGTTGATATATTTTTTTCATGAGACATCTCCTTAGTAGCTACTTTTTGGGCTGATAAACTGTATTTACAACAACGGATACCGGTTCTCATAAAATAGGCCCCATCCGGGATGGAGCCTGAAGTTCCCGATTTTGCTAGCGGGAGGAGGAGACTACAATGAACATTTTATCGCGTCATCCGCTGGTCAACCCAAGGGGCCATTGGCGGTCACAATTTGCGGTTCCATGGAAGCCAGGATGGCAATCAGGTAATTCTGGGCGGCCATCGGAATCCGGCGGGTTTGCATGGCATTCATCATATCCTGGGCCAGATAGTTGAATGCGGATTGGGTAATATCCATGCCTTGATGCACTTTGCGCATGCTCGGCCCGGTATACTTACAGGGTCCACCCACAGCCATACAGACCTGTTGCACCAGTTGATATTTTAGTTGCGGAATATTTGCATGAGCAAAGTAGTAATTGATATGAGGATCGGCGGCCACATTACCCACAAAAGTATTGATGAGCGCCGTGATACCTGCTTTACCGCCATACTGGGCATAATAATCCTGCGCCGATGCCGTCGAAATCCCCATCAGGGAAACTGCCGTCAAACCTGCCGCCAGAGCAACACCCTTGCTGATGGCCGACAGACGGGAAGAAGTACGTGCAAACATATTAAACTCCTCGTAATTGGGTGAGATCAGAAACTGGTGGTCAGAGACAGATACAGGCCGTTCTGGTTCTTTTCCGTAGCAATAGTACCGAGATCCACATAAGCCGCAGTCAGAGAAAGCTGTTTATAGGGGAACCAGGCCACGTAGACGTCTTTCCAGGCGCTGGTCTTGGATACGGCATTCCCCAATGTACTGAAATTCCCGGCCCCGCTGGACGGTGCAATCAACTGGTTTTGGGGCATTCCCCGATATTCGGCGCCCAATACCACATGACGATTCAGGAAAACGCCTACCGATGCCGCCGGAACAACCTTATAACGCATACCATTGACGCCGCCAAAACCCAACAGCCCTTGCTGGTTAGCGTTGGTCACATCAATATTCACGTCTGCCAAGGTCGTTAAACCAAACAAACCATTGAGCCATACTTTGGTAGCTGACAAATAATAACTGACACCATTACGTTTCACATGCAACGTATCTGCTAAATTTTTAGGCATTTCATTGTGGTGAAAGTCCACGCCAACGGATACTTGAGGTTCCCACCAGTTTTGGTCATAGACGATGTTGCCAAAAAGTCTGACTTTCAGGCCAACAATATCCTGATTCAAATCATAATTGCTGCCAAAAAATGCTGGTCCGCTCAATCCAAGAGCCGCGGAAGTGGTGGATGTTCCCAAAGGAACCGGCTTTCCACTCACGACGCTGAGAATACGATGATCCAGTGTTTGACCGGTATTACCTAAACTGAATCCCTGCCGAGCAAATGACACTTCAATGCGATTAAATATTCCGACTGATGCACCGTAAGCATTGAGATTATAATTATTCAGTAATACGTGAGAATAAAAGGCTGTGGCGCCTATCTGCTGATTCGTACCATAACCGGAAATCACGGCCCAGGGGTTGATACCACCACCAGCAGCACCGTCCACTGCTGTTACGGCACCTGTACCCAGGATACGACCCTGGCCAAACAAACAGGAAGATCCTATAGCTGCACTAGCTGCAACTGGAGCCAACCCACCAAGCGCACAAGCCATCGCCACGATAACTACTTTTGTAGCAGGTGACTTCGCAGTCTTACTTTTCATTTTCATACCTCCTCCTAGCCGTTAAGCGATTCTTGAATGTTAAAAAAACATTCATGGTCACAAAAGCAAGAAAGAGGCCAACATGAAAAACAGCCAAAGAAAATCGTAAATTTATATATAACTATTTGTTATTTAATTATAAACATAAAATTCGCCTTGTACTTCATTCTGGGTACTGACTATCCTTAATCATGACACGTCATGACATCTGCTAGCGCGCGTCATGACAGATTTCACTTACTGATCGATTATTTGGACGTTCACTCATCCATAAAAAAACCGGTGCCAGACGCGCTGGCACCGGTTCCATCACTAACTCAATATGATGCGTTATAGCATAAGAGCTTCTTTTTTTTCTTCCAGCATTTGTTCAATGCGCGGTCCGAGAATAATTTCCATGGCAAAGCCCATTTTGGTTCCCGGAACCACCAAGGTATTAGCACGGGACATAAAACTTCCGGGAATCATTTGCAGCAAGGTCGGAAAATGCTCGAGCTTGTGATCCCTAAAGCGAATAACCACCATGCTTTCATCGGGAGTCGGAATATCCCGGGCAATGAAAGGATTGGAGGTATCCACCAGCGGTACGCGCTGGAAGTTGATATGGGCCCGTGAAAACTGGGGAGTAATATGGTGAATATAATCCGGCATACGGCGCAGAATCGTGTCGACAATGGCTTCCGCAGAATACCCGCGCTGAGCATTGTCACGATGAATTTTCTGGATCCATTCAAGATTTACCACCGGAACTACACCCACCAGCAAATCCACGTAATTTGCTACATCCACATCTTCAGTTTTTACACCACCATGCAGGCCCTCATAAAAAAGCAGATCTGTACCAGAGGGTATATCCTGCCAGGGCGTAAAGGTTCCAGGCGCACTACCCCGCAACTCAGCCTCTTCCTCATCGTGCACATAATAACGCAGCTGCCCGTGGCCGGTTTCTCCATAGCTCCGAAACAAACGTTCCAGAGCCTCAAAGTCGTTACCTTCCGGTCCAAAATGACTGATGGTTTTCCCCTCAGATGCCGCTTTGGCAATAGCTTCACGCATTTCCGCCCGGTTGTAACGATGAAAACTATCCCCTTCAATAATGACCGGATTGACTTGCACACGCCTGAAAATATCATGAAAGGCATGTTTGACCGTGGTGGTACCCGCCCCGGAAGAACCGGTGACCGCGACAACGGGATATTTCTTGGACATGGTATGAACCTCATAGTGTGAAAAATGCTTGCGCTGACCCAGATAATTCAAGGCCGCCTTTGGGTCAGTGTAACAAAGGAGGTCTGAGGGTCAATATGAAACGCTCATATGCAGCGTCCATGGAATACCAAAAGCGTCGCAAAAACGATCAAAGTCCGAGATTCTGCCAAATGGCAGCGGTCGCCTCATGCTGATTCAGGGTATAAAAATGCAAACTGGGGGCGCCCTGAGACAGTAGCTGTTCACATTGTCGACTCAGCAGTTCAATGCCAAACTGAGTCTGCGACTGAAGATCATCACCTAAGGCCTCCATACGTCGCCGTATATATTGGGGCAACTCGGCACCGCACATGGCAGAAAAGCGGGTAATCTGCTCAAAGTTGGTGATGGGCATCACCCCTACGACCACAGGAACATCCACTCCACGCTTTTGCAGATCTTCCAGAAGCTGCCAATAGGCGTCCGGATTATAAAAGTACTGCGTGATGATACTATCTGCACCCGCCCGCACTTTTTCGGTCAGATGCTGAAGATCATCCGGGGCAGAAGCAGCCCGGGGGTGGATTTCCGGATAGCCCGCCACGTAAATCTCAAAACCGCCAAATTGATGAATAAATGCTACCAGATCAGCTGCATATTCAAAGTGCCCGGGATTGGACATCCCTTCGGGCAAATCGCCACGTAGAGCCACAATCTTTTGAATACCTTGATCACGATAAGCTTCCAGGATTTCCCGGATGCCCGCTTCGGTGGATCCGATACAGGACAGATGAGGAACCGCCTCCAGATCATATTCCTGACGGATCATGGCGACCGTGGCAAAAGTCCGCTCTCGCGTGGAGCCTCCCGCGCCGTAGGTCACCGAAGCATATTCCGGCTTCAATGCCTTCAAGACACGGATAGTTTCCCGCAGGCGTTCCTCACCTGCGGTGTTTTTCGGCGGGAAAAACTCGATAGAGTGCGTCATCAGTAACGATATGCGTCGTTCTTGAAGGGACCATGGACGTCCACACCCAGATAATCCGCCTGGGCAGACGTTAACTGCGTCAGCACCCCGGCAAAACCTTCTACCATATATCGAGCCACTTCCTCATCCAGGGTTTTCGGCAACACGGTAACCGTAATTCGGGAGGCCTTCTGATCGGCAGACAGGTCGGCAAAGCGCTCACCGTAAAGATGAATCTGGGCCAGCACCTGGTCAGCAAAAGAGCCATCCATGATGCGGCTGGGATGCCCGGTGGCATTGCCCAGATTGACCAGTCGCCCTTCGGACAAAAGAATCAGGTAATCATCGCTGTCGGCGTTAAAGTCCTTGCCCGCCGACGCATCGCGATACACCTTGTGCACCTGAGCCTTGACCTCGTCCCAGGCCCAGTTGGCACGCATGAAAGCCGTGTCAATTTCATTATCAAAGTGACCGATATTACACACCACCGCGCCCTTCTTGAGAGCCTTCAACATGCCCGCATCGCAGACATTGTAATTACCCGTGGCTGTCACCAGCAGATCGGTCTGTCCCAGCAGTCCCCGATCTATACAGGCATCAGTACCATCATTAATGCCTTTCTGATAGGGTGAAACTACTTCAAAACCATCCATACAGGCCTGCATGGCACAAATGGGATCGACCTCGGTGACCCGCACAATCATGCCTTCCTGACGCAGGGAAGCGGCCGACCCCTTGCCCACATCACCATAACCCAGCACCAGGGCGCGCTTACCCGACAACAAGTGGTCGGTAGCGCGCTTGATGGCATCATTGAGGGAGTGGCGACAACCATACTTGTTGTCATTTTTACTTTTGGTCACCGAGTCATTGACATTGATGGCCGGCACCTTGAGTTTGCCTTCCTTGGCCATTTCCCAGAGACGATGAACACCCGTGGTAGTTTCTTCGGAAACGCCATGAATGTTTTCCAGCAACTCGGGGTATTTATCGTGGAGCAAGCCGGTCAGGTCACCACCGTCATCGAGAATCATGTTCGGCCGCCAGCCATCGGGTCCGGTAATGGTCTGTTCCACGCACCACCAGTATTCTTCCTCACTTTCACCCTTCCAGGCAAAAACCGGAATACCGGCTGCGGCAATAGCCGCCGCTGCCTGATCCTGAGTAGAAAAAATATTGCAGGAAGACCAGCGCACCTCAGCCCCCAAAGCCACCAGAGTTTCGATGAGCACCGCCGTTTGGATGGTCATGTGGATACAACCGGCAATACGCGCACCTTTGAGTGGCTGTTGGGCCTGATACTTGCGACGAATGGCCATCAGGGCCGGCATTTCGGTTTCGGCAATACGGACTTCCTTGCGTCCCCAGGCTGCCAGGGACATATCCGCCACTTTATAGTCTTCAGCAGTTTTCAGCACAGCATTCATGCAGGTCATTTCCTTTTATCATGAAAGCGAGCGCGGTTTTACGGGAGTAACCGGGCCGAGCCTGACCGCCAGAAATATGGCGACTGCAGCGCTCCTCGACTCGATCATCTGGCGGAGACCAGCTCCGCACAAAGCTTTTTACCGCAGTCCGGCAGCATCCCGCAAGGCCGCAGCCTTGTCCGTCCGCTCCCAGGTGAATTCCGGTTCTTCACGACCAAAATGTCCATATGCTGCCGTTTTCCCGTAAATCGGGCGCAACAAATCGAGCATCTGAATAATACCCTTGGGGCGCAGATCAAAATGTTCCCGTACCAGGGCGGCTATACGATCATCATCAATTTTGCCAGTACCAAAGGTGTCCACCATCAGGCTGACGGGTTGGGAAACGCCGATGGCATATGCCACCTGGACTTCACAACGGCTCGCCAGACCAGCGGCGACAATGTTTTTAGCCACGTAACGGCCAGCGTAAGAAGAGGAGCGATCAACCTTGGAAGGGTCTTTCCCGGAAAAGGCGCCGCCGCCATGACTTCCCTGACCACCGTAGGTATCAACGATGATTTTGCGACCGGTGAGGCCGCAATCCCCAACAGGTCCACCAATCACAAAACGGCCGGTAGGATTGATCAGGTACTTGGTATCCTTATGGAGCATTTCCGAGGGCAAGACCGGCTTGATGATTTCTTCCTGCACGGCTTCCACAAGGTCAGCATGAGAAATATCCGGGCTATGCTGGGTGGAAAGCACGACGGCATCAATCGCTACCGGGCGGCCATCTTCGTAACGCACAGTGACTTGACTTTTGGCATCGGGTCGCAACCAGGGCAGACGGCCATCCTTGCGCACCAAGGCCTGGCGCTCGGTAAGACGATGAGCAAAGTAAATCGGGGTCGGCATCAGTACATCGGTTTCATCGCAGGCGAAGCCGAACATCAAGCCCTGATCGCCAGCGCCTTGATCCAGATCAAGCCCTGCCCCTTCATCCACGCCCTGGGCAATATCCGGAGACTGTTTATCGAGGGTCTGGACTACGGCACAGGAAGCCCAGTCAAAACCCATTTCCGATGAGTCATAGCCGATACGGCGCACGGTTTGCCGGGCCACGTCGGCATAATCGACGGTGGCAGTCGTGGTGATTTCACCAGCCAGCACGATCAGTCCGGTAGTAATCAGGGTTTCTGCGGCAACCCGACCACGGGTATCCTGGGCGAGGATGGCATCCAGGATGGCATCGGAAATCTGGTCTGCGACCTTGTCGGGATGACCTTCGGAAACAGATTCAGAAGTAAAAAGATGGCTTTTGGACATGCGTTCAGGCTCCTTGCTGGCGTGGCCGATGAGTCGGGGACAGACCGCACTATAGCAAAGGATATGCTGACAAGCGAAGTGAAAGACACTCACTTCACGAACAAAAAAGACTCAAGCTCAGGGTCGGGAAGGGCCAATAATTGGGAAAGACGTTTTTTTACTACCCCCCCAAAAATAGGAGATGCCGCCCGTGACCTGAATATTATTAAGATTGGCGGCGTTAGGCGTCGGACTGTCGAACAGCAGCTGATCCTGCACATCCAGACGCAGGCCAAAGTGGTCACCCAAAGCGTATTGATATCCCAGACCAAAAACCCCCATCAGCGAGGTCCCGCGCCCTATATCCTGGTTGAACCGGTTGCTGGAAGCCCCGAGACCCAGGGTGAGGAAGGGAGTGTTGGGGCTATTGAAAGCATAGACATTACCCAACAATGCCCCACTGAACTGATTCGCTTCCGCCGCTTTGGAGTGCGGAGCAATATCCTGTAAATGAGCAAATGCGGCAGCCACCTGCGCCTCCACCCCCAGATGTCCATCCAGGCGCTGCCCCAGACGCAAGCCGAGTACTGGACCGCTGTCATGCTGAGCAAGTCCACTGGCACTGCTAAAAAACGTGTTCCCGCCAAAAAGGTTCACATAAGTCTGGTCATGGGCAACCGGCTCCGCAGCCCATGCCGGAATAGCAAGAGCCAGCATCGAAAGCGCCAGCATATTACCCAGAACCCTGATCATGACCAGACCCACCTCAGACAGGACAACACAATTCTTGAAAACCTGTTATGATAATAGACTGATTTCAGCAAAAATACCACATCCAACCTAGCAATTTGATAAAAACCCAACAAGGAGTTGTCATGTCCACATTGATCTGCGGATCACTGGCCTTTGATACCATCATGGTGTTTCAGGACCGTTTCAAGGCCCACATTCTGCCGGAACAGGTACACATGCTGAATGTGTCCTTTACAGTCCCCGAAATGCGCCGGGACTTTGGCGGCTGTGCGGGAAACATCGCCTACAACCTCAAACTCCTGGGCGGCAATCCCATCATTGCGGGCACCGCCGGACAGGACTTCACCCCCTACCTGGAGCATCTCGAAAAACAAGGCCTGGATACCAGCCTGATTCGTATCCTCCCGGATCATTATACCGCCCAGGCCTTCATCACCACCGATCTGGATGATAACCAGATCACCGCCTTTCATCCCGGAGCCATGTTCATGGCCCAGGACAATCATCTGGAAGGCCATATCCCCAGTGACACCCATTGGGCCATTGTCTCTCCCGACGGTCTGGGTGCCATGGTTCAACATCTGGAAGATCTCACCCGCGCCAGCATCCCGACCCTCTTTGATCCTGGTCAGGGCCTACCCCTTTTTGATGCCCAGACCCTGACCCGACTGATCGATCTGGCCGATTACCTGACGGTGAACGACTACGAGTACCAGATGGTGCAGGCGCGCACCGGTCTCAAGCCGGATGAACTTAAACAGCGCCTGAAAGCCATGATTGTCACCAAGGGCGAACAGGGTTCCGTGATTTACCATGATGGCCAGGAAACCCACATTCCCGCCGCCAAACCCAAGGCCGTAATCGATCCGACGGGTTGTGGTGACGCCTATCGGGCAGGTTTGCTGTATGGTCTTGAGCGCGGGCGGGACTGGGAAACCTGCGGGAAAATTGCCTCCCTGATGGGTGCTTACAAAATCGAAACGGCTGGCACCCAGAATCATCACTTTACCTGGGCAGAATTTCAGGCACGTTATCAGGAAAATTTCGGCAGCAAACTCGATTGATCAGGAGCTATCAGGTCACGATGGGCTTGTCTTCCGCATCCCAGACATTGATCCCTCCACCCAGATTGTAGACCTCGTTAAAGCCCATTTCCTGCAAGGTGACAGCGGATAGTGCCGAGCGCGTACCGCTGTCACAATACAATACCACCACCCGATCCCGAGCCTGAGAAAGCAGCGGATGACAATGACCGTAATCCGGGTCCGCCAGAGCCTCCAGATAACCCCGGGGGACATGGATTGCTTCGGGCAGATGCCCCTCGATAAAAGCGTGGGCTTCGCGCACATCCACAAGGACGATATCATCCCGCGTCCGTAACCAGTCTTCCAAAGTATCCACGTCAATTTCACGAATCTGACTCCGCGCATGCCGTATAAAATCTGCCAGAGATTTCGCCATCATTTTCTTCTCCATTCTGCCTCGCTGAAGAGCATACACCCCTGCGTCCGCCCCAGAACCAGAGTTTAGCACCCCTCACCATCCGCTTTCACGCGCATCCGGCAGCGCGCGCAAAATGGAACGTTTTCACGAAAAATCAAAGAATAATAATCCCTTTCCTTTGCCTATAATATTATTCTATGATGAAAACATCTTTCCTTAGCCCAGAGGAGTCTCACCATGCCTGCCAAACGTTCACGTAAAGATGCATGCCAATTACCCCCTCTTGGAATGGACGAAACCAGCCTCTGTTCTGACACCCGCCATTATCTCGCGCACACGCTCGGTGCCGATGAGGAAAATGCTTCGAAAAACAATCTTTACACGGCACTTTCCATGAGTTTGCGCGATCGTCTGGTGGAGCGCTGGAAAAACACCCAAAAGAAAGTGATAGAGGAAAAAGGCAAACGCACCTTTTACCTATCCCTGGAATTTCTCCTGGGCCGCACCATGGGCAATGCCTTGCTCAATCTTGGCTTGGAAGAAGCGGCCGAGAAGGCCGTTGCACAGGAACATCGCCACCTGAGTGACATCATTGAAGCAGAACCGGATGCAGGCCTGGGTAACGGTGGACTTGGCCGCCTCGCCGCCTGTTTCCTGGATAGTTGCGCCTCTCTCGGCCTACCCGTCACCGGCTATGGTATTCGCTACAGTTACGGCATGTTCCGTCAGGAGATCCGCGGCGGTGAACAGGTGGAAGAACCAGACCACTGGTTGAAAAACGGATATCCCTGGGAACTGAAACGTCCGGAAAGGGTGCGGCATGTTCATTTTTTTGGGCGCAGCGATGTCTACGCCGATGCCCATGGCAAACTCAAGCATCGCTGGGTGGATACACACGATGTGCTCGCCGTCCCCTATGACATTCCCATACCCGGTTATCGCAATGAGGTTGTCAACACCCTGCGTCTGTGGCGTGCGGCTTCCACCGACATCTTCGATCTGGGTGAATTCAACGCGGGGGCCTATCCGGAAGCGGTGGCGGCCAAAAATAACGCCGAACATATCAGCATGGTGCTGTACCCCAATGACAGCAGCGAGAACGGCAAGGAACTGCGCCTGCGTCAGCAGTACTTTCTGGCTTCTGCCAGCCTCCAGGATGTGGTTGCCGACTGGGTCGCCATCCACGGTGAGGACTTCCGCCACTTCGCCAAGCAGCACTGCTTTCAGCTCAACGACACGCATCCGAGTTGTGCAGTGCCGGAACTGATGCGTTTACTCATGGACGAACATGGCCTGGACTGGGACAGCGCCTGGAACATCACCAGCCAGACCATGGCCTATACCAACCACACTCTCCTTCCCGAAGCCCTGGAACGCTGGCCGGTACGCCTGTTTCAGCAACTGCTGCCACGCCTGCTGGAAATTATTTTTGAGATCAACGGTCGTTTCCTCCAGGAGGTCGCCCGCAAGGCTCCCGGTGACACCGCCCTACTGCGGCGCCTGTCCATCATTGAGGAAGGTAACGAACAAATGGTGCGCATGGCGCATCTGGCCGTGGTCGGCAGCTTCTCCATCAATGGCGTTGCCGCACTGCACACCGAGTTACTTTGTGAGGAACTATTTGCCGATTTTTACCGCCTCTGGCCCAGAAAGTTCAACAACAAGACCAATGGCGTCACCCCGCGCCGCTGGTTGCAATGGGCCAACCCTGCCCTGCGGGAGTTGCTGACTGAACACATTGGTCCCGAATGGAAAAACGATCTGGATCACCTGAAGAAACTCGCCCCCTTTGCAGAGGACCCGGCATTCCGCAAACGCTGGGATGGCGTCCGCCAAATCAACAAGGCCCGTCTGGCCCATCTGGTGCAGGAACATACCGGGGTGCAGTTCATTCCGGGGGCCATGGTCGACACCCAGGTCAAGCGCATTCACGAATACAAGCGCCAACTCCTGAATGCCCTCCACGTCATTCATCTCTACGACCGCATCAAACGGGGTGAAAGCGCCGAGGTCACCCCCCGCAACGTGCTCTTTGCCGGAAAGGCCGCGCCGGGTTATTTCATGGCCAAGCGCATCATCAAGCTCATCAACAACATCGCCAACGTCGTCAATCATGATGCCGATACGGCCGGACGCCTGCGGGTCTGCTTTTTGCCCGACTACCGGGTGTCCCTCATGGAAAAAATCTGCGCAGCTACAGACTTATCCGAACAGATTTCGACAGCAGGCAAGGAAGCCTCCGGAACCGGCAACATGAAGTTCATGATGAATGGCGCCCTGACCATTGGGACACTGGATGGTGCCAATATCGAAATTCGCGAGGCGGTCGGGCCTGAGCATTTTTTTCTTTTCGGCCTGAACGCGCATGAGGTCAGCCGCTTACGGCATGATTACCGGCCCGACATTTATCTGCAGGCCGATCATGATCTGCAAAGAGTCATGGAGCTTTTATATAGCGGTTTTTTCAATGCCTTCGAGCCGTGTGTTTTCGATCCGATCATCCAGACTTTGAATAATCCTCATGATCCCTGGATGGTACTGGCCGACTTCACCAGCTATAAACTCAAGCAGCAGGAAGCCGCTGCGCTATGGCGTGATCAGGCCGAGTGGCAGCGTCTGAGCATTTTGAATACGGCTGCCAGTGGTGTTTTTTCCAGTGACCGGACCATTCAGGAATATAATAGGGATATCTGGCATCTCGAGCCTCTGGTGATGGCCCCATGACAGAATCCAGTCAATCTGGTTTAATGCGCTTTGTTCGCATTTATTTCCTGTACAGAGAATATTGATGGCTCACTCACCGCGCCCCTTACTCCTATTGATTCTGGATGGCTGGGGCTACCGCGAAGACCCGGAAAACAACGCCATTGCCCTGGCTCGTACCCCCAACTGGGATGACTGGTGGCGTAGCCACCCCCATCAACTCCTCAACGCTTCCGGCGCCTCTGTAGGCCTGCCCGGTGGTCAGATGGGTAACAGCGAAGTCGGGCATATCAATATCGGCGCCGGACGCGTGGTCTATCAGGAATATGAACGTATCAACCGGGGAATACTGGATGGCAGCTTTTACCATAACAGTGCCCTTTGTGCTGCGGTAGATGCTGCGCAATCTCAGGGTGGTGCCGTACATATATTGGGACTACTCTCGGCAGGCGGAGTGCACTCCCATGAAGAGCATCTGTTTGCAGCGCTCCGCCTGGCGCGGCAACGGGGCGCGGAGCGCGTCTATGTGCATGCTTTTCTTGACGGGCGAGACACCCTGCCTCGCTGTGCCGCCAGTTCTCTGGAAAACCTGGATGCCCAGGTTGAAGCTCATGGTGGCAAACTGGTATCGTTGATCGGCCGTTTTTATGCCATGGATCGGGATCATCGTTGGGATCGTGTGCAACAGGCCTATGACTTGTTGACGATGGGTGCTGGAACCCGTTATCCCAATGGGCAGGAAGCCCTGGCCGCCGCCTATGCGCGCGGGGAAAGTGATGAATTTGTATCACCCTCCTCCATCGGCAACACCCCTACCTGTATCCAGGATCATGACGCTGTGCTGTTCATGAATTTTCGTTCTGATCGTGCCCGGCAGATTACCCGCCCTTTCATCGAGTCCGATTTTGATGGTTTTCCTCGTCAGGTTACGCCCAAACTGGCCGATTTTGTGACCCTCACGGAATATAGTGAGCATTTTGATGTGCACGTCGCCTTTCCTCCGACCCGCATCAAAAATACGCTCGGTGAATGGCTTTCTAACCGTGGTCTACATCAGTTGCGTATTGCCGAAACCGAAAAGTATGCTCATGTTACCTTTTTTTTGAATGGCGGGGATGAAACCGTTTTTCCCGGTGAAGATCGCATCCTTATCCCTTCCCCTAAAGTCACCACTTATGATCTGCAACCGGAAATGAGCGTTCAGGCGCTCTCCGATGCCCTGGTGGAACAAGTGGAAAGCCGTCAGTACGACGCCATCATCTGCAATATCGCCAACCCCGACATGGTCGGCCATAGTGGCAAGCTCAGTGCCGCCATTGCCGCAGTGGAAGCTGTCGATCACAGCCTTGGCCGGATTGTCAGTGCTGTCCGTCATGTGGGTGGCGAAGTGCTCATCACCGCCGACCACGGTAACGTCGAGCAAATGCTGGATACCGAAAGCGGCCAAGCCCATACCTCCCATACCTGTAATCCAGTGCCCCTCTTGTACATCGGCCGCCCCGCCAAAATTCACGCGGGTGGTGCTTTGGAAGATCTTGCTCCGACCTTGCTGCATTTAATGGGTCTGCCCACCCCACCGGAAATGGGTGGGAAAAATCTGGTACAGATCATCTAGATGACCCCAGGGAATTTGCTGCGCTCGGCAATCCTGCTGGTAACGGCGGGATTACTCCCCATGGCGGCAAATGCGAGTTCGCTTCAGGAAAAAATTCAAAGTAACCGCGAAAAACTGGAACACTTGCATGAGAATTTGGGTCAGGTTCAGGCCCATCTCAGCGCTGGCCAAAAAACCCAGGCGGAGCTTCGCCAAGAAATCAAGGTGTTGGATCAAAAAATTACCGTCACCCGCAAAAAACTGGCGGGTATTCAAACCCAGCAACGGCAAACCCAGGATAAATTGAAGGCGCTCAAAGAAAAAATCACTGCCTTGCAAAATGAATTAATCCAGCAAAAAGGGATTCTTGGCAAGCAGATGCAAGGCGCTTACATGCTGGGCAGCAGCACCCCCCTCGCGGTCTGGCTGCAAACCGAAAAACCCGGAGAACTGGGGCGTATGAGCGTTTTTTATGCCGCTCTGGCCAAGGCTCGGGCAGCACTCATTGTTAAAACTCAAAATACCGCTGCGCAAATTGTTCAGGCTCGCCTTCAGGTAGAACAACGCGAAGCGGGTCTGGTCAAACTCGCCGCACAAATCCAGGCCCAGGAAAACACTCTGAACCAGCAGCGCCAGCAACATGCCACCCTGGAAAATCAACTGTCGGATCGGATCGCCAGGGATAAGGCCAAAATTGCCGAGTTACAGGCCAATGCCAACATACTCAATGGCCTGGTAAGTCGGCTGGTGGTCCAATTCCGGCATCAGGAAGCAGTTGCCGAAGCCCAGCGCAAGGCGGCTGCTGAAGCGGCGGCACGGGCGGCTGCCGCCAGAGCCCGGGCAGCCGCCGAAGCACGCGCCGCAAAGCAGCGCCGCCTGGCGGCAGAACGACGTGCGGCCGCACAAAAAGCCCAGGAAGAAAAGCGCGCCGAGCAAGTCCAGCGCGCAGCCGAAAATGCGGCTCCCCCGACCACGATCGTGCGCCCTCCGAAGATCAGCACCGTGCCAGCGCCCCCTGTACCAAGCCCCGCCCCCAGTGCGGGCCAGCCTCCTCCGAGCACCCCGATCATCGGTCATGGCCGCTATCCCGCCCCCGTCAACGGTCCCATTACCGCCCGCTATGGCAGTCCGCGCGTAAGCGGTGGGCTGGACTGGCAGGGCATTACTTTTCAGGCTGCACAAGGCACGCCGGTTCGTGCCATCGCCCCGGGCATGGTACTGTATGCAGGGCCCCTCAGAGGTTATGGACAGATTGTGATCGTCCAGATTGGTCATAGCCTGCTCAGTATTTATGGGCATCTGGGTTCTACCGATGCCCACGTCGGCGAACAAATCGCGGCTGGGCATCAGGTTGGTACTGTAGGTAGTGGCGGCGAACTGGGGAATGATGGCCTGTACTTCGAGATCCGCAATGGCGGGCACCCCGTCAATCCTTTGGACTACATTCACAATTGATTCCGACCTGGCCACGCCGTTTCGGAAACCGACAGCCTGTTTTCTGGAGACAATCATCATGATCCCGCTGCGCCACATTTTATCCCGCCCCTCTGGTCACTGGCTCAGATTCAGCGTTCTGTTGGTACTGGGTTGTATCTATGCGGGAAATACGCTGGCGGCTACAGAGCAGAGCCCAGTCCCCCTGCAACAAATCCAGACCCTCAGTCAGGTTTTTGCCATCGTCAAATCCAATTATGTGGACACGACTTCAGACAAAAAACTTATGGACGGTGCCATCAGTGGTATGGTCAGTGCGCTGGATCCCCACTCAGCTTACCTGACGCCCAAGGAATTCAAGGAAATGCAGGTAATCACTGATGGTAAGTTCGGTGGTCTGGGAATTGAAGTCACGGGAGATCACGGGATTCTCAAGGTCGTAGCACCCATTGATGGCACTCCGGCTGCCAAGGCCGGCATAGAACCCGGGGATCTGATTATCAAAATCGATGGTAAAGCCCTACAAGGCATTGGCTTGCAGAAAACCGTCGACATGATGCGGGGCAAACCGGGTACCCAAGTGACTCTGACCATTCTGCGTCCCCACCAGAACCAGCCTCTCCATCTGACCCTCACCCGGGCCATCATCAAGGTGCAAAGTGTCCGTTCCGCCATGCTGGCTCCGGGCTATGGCTATATTCGCATCAGCCAGTTCCAGGAAAATACCGGCCGGGAAACCCGCAAGGCCGTGGAAAAACTCGAGAAGGAAGCCCAGGGGCATCTGAAGGGTCTGATTCTGGATTTACGCAACAATCCGGGGGGCGTTTTGGGCGCCGGTGTCGAAACCGCCGATACCTTCCTGAACAAGGGCCTGATTGTCTATACCAAGGGCCGGACTCCCGACAGTGATATGCGCTTTAGCGCCCATGGTCCCGATTATCTGCACGGTGCACCCATGATCGTGCTCATCAACGGCGGCTCGGCCTCTGCCGCCGAAATTGTGACTGGTGCGCTCAAGGACGATCATCGTGCCCTCATCATGGGCCAACGCAGTTTTGGCAAGGGTTCCGTGCAGACCGTTATTCCTCTGAGCAATGGCGGAGCACTGAAGCTCACGACGGCCCTTTATTACACCCCGGCAGGTTGCTCCATTCAAAGCCAGGGGATTGTTCCCAATGTGGAAATTCAGCCAGCCAATCCGCAATTACGGGCACTGGATGAAGACCTCCTCAAGGAATCAGAATTAAAAGGCGTACTCAAGGCTCCGGATGCCTGCAGTCAGGTAAAACCCCAGTACATCATCAGCACAGCACCTGCCAAACCGGCTCTTGCCACGGCCCAGACCAGCAGCGCCACAAGCCAGGAGGATGCCATAGCCGCGTCCAGTATTCGCAAACCGAATCTGGAAAAAGATACGGTATTGCGTGAGGCATTGCGCATTCTCGAAAATAAAGCGGTTCCGGTGGATGTGCATGGTCATAGTGCCCAGGAAGTCATTCCCTTGGCCTTGGCGGCGAGTCAGTAGTGCCCGGGATAAATCTCGTGAAAAACGGGTCAAAGTTTTCGGAAATTTTGCAATGGAAGTGGTGACAGATGGTTAGCACAGAGATTCACGGGGTAATCCGCTAATGTCTTCAGCCAAGCAGATACTCATCCCCGTAGCAGCGGGTTTTGAAGACATGGAAGTGGTCATTTGTAGCGATATTCTGCGCCGCGCTGGCTGTCAGGTGGTGCTTGCTGGCCTTGCTCCCGGGCCGGTTACCGGCGGGCGGGGACTGTCCCTGCTCCCGGATCAGACCTGGGAGAATATCCATGAAACAGATTACGATTTGATTATCTTGCCGGGGGGCATGGGGGGTGTGGAAAATCTGGAAAAGCATGCACCCTTGTTAGCCTCACTGCAACAACGAACCCGGCGAGGTGCCCTGATTGCTGCTCTTTGTGCTGCACCGGGCCTTCTGGCCCGCCAGCAGCTGCTGGACAACCGGCATGTGACGGCCTACCCCGGCGTACTGGACCCGCTTAGCCGCCAGTATCACTATGAAAACTCCGCCGTAGTCGTCGATGGTCCCCTGATCACCTCACGTGGACCCGGCACGGCTATGGATTTTGCGCTTACCCTGGTGGAGATCCTTCTGGGACCTGAAAAAAGACAGGAAACAGAAATTCCACTGCAACGCAGTACCTACTGAGACTTTCCCTTTTTCTGTGACTATGGATAATAGGGGAGCATCACTTAACCTGAAGGAATATTTATGAAACTTCGTGCGGTCATTCTTGCTGCCACTGTCAGCGCCTTTGCCATCCCTGCTTTTGCTGCTCCCGTAGCCACGGTCAATGGGACTCCCATCGACAATAGTGAAGTCCAGGCTATCATGTCCATGAGTCCAGCCTTGGCCAAAGAGCCCAATGCCCACGAGCAGGTCGTGCAGAATCTGGTCAATATGGAAGTACTGTCTCAGTATGCGACCAGCCACAATCTGGGCCAGTCTCCTGATGTCAAGGAACGTCTGGCCATGGCCAAGCGCCAGATTCTCGCCGATGCGGCAGTGGACCAATATGTGCAGGAGCATCCGGTTCCCGAATCAGATATCCAGGCGGCTTATAACAAGTTTGTTGCGGCCATGGGTAAAAAAGAATATGAGGTTCGCCACATTCTGGTGAAAACCAAGCCTGAGGCCGAAAAAATTCTGGCAGAACTCAAGGCCGGCAAGAAATTCTCCACCTTGGCGGAAAAAGACTCCATCGACAAGGCCAGCGCTGCCCATGGTGGCGAGCTTGGCTGGATTGTGCCCGGAATGGTGGTGCCGCCCTTTGCCCAGGCCATTGAAACGGCCCCCATTGGCAAGCCCATAGGCCCGGTACAAACCCAGTTTGGCTATCATATTATCGAAGTCCAGAAGACCAAGGCTTTGACCCCTCCCCCTCTCAGCGCTATGAAAGATCGTATCAAGGCGCAGCTTTCGCAGCAGGAAGCCGCCAAGTTCGTGTCAAATTTGCGTAGCAAGGCAAAAATCGACATCACCAAATAAAAGCGTTATCAACCCATCCAGCGCCGGGGTCATTCCCGGCGCTTTTTTTTGTCCTAATGTATCCCCATATGCTGATAGGTGTCGGAGCTTTCCGGGCGATCTGCGCCTTGCCAGCAGTCGGGGCAGACGCCACAATGGGAAGCAGGGTACACAGAGATCAGGGGGCCTGGGGAAATGAGTAAAACGCAGCAACGCCGCAGTACCATTCTGGAGCGAGAGCCGAAAACGGAAGAGCCAAGAATGTACAAGGTCTTGCTGATGAATGACGATTTCACACCTATGGATTACGTCGTTCATATTCTCGAAACCTACTTTCACAAGCCCCACTCTGAAGCGGTTGCGGTGATGATGTCTGTTCATCATCAAGGTAAAGGACTCTGCGGAGTTTTCCCCTACGACCTGGCTGAGACCAAGGTCGCGCTGGTGACCGCAGATGCCCGACAGCACCAGCATCCACTCCGCTGTGTCATGGAAAAGGAGTAATACCGATGATCGACAAGGCGTTGGAAAAATCCATCAATCAGGCATTTCAGATTGCCCGACAGTACGGCCATGAATATGCATCGGTAGAACATTTGCTGCTGGCTCTGCTCGACAATCCGGAAGGCCAGGAGGTTCTGCGGGCGTGTGGCGGAAATACCGTCCATCTTTCCATGGAATTGCAGAATTTTCTGGAGCGCAAGGTACCGGCCATGGGTCCCGCTGGCACCGTCAACACTCAACCCTCGGTAGGCTTTCAGCGCGTCATTCAGCGCGCGCTTTATCACGTTCAGTCTGCGGGCAAAGAAGCCGTATCCGGTGCCAATGTGATTGTTGCCATGTTTGCCGAGCGCGAATCCCATGCGGTGTACTTCCTGCAGAAAGAACATGTGACCCGACTGGACGTTGTCAACTATCTGGCGCACGGCCTGCGCAAGGATGAAGCCATGGACGAGGAAGAAGAGGAAATCGAAGGCAACACCGAAAAAAAGGGAAACAGCAAGGATCCCCTGCAAGCCTATGCCCGCAACCTGAATGCCATGGCCAGAGCCGGACGTCTTGACCCGCTGATCGGGCGCCAGGATGAAGTCATCCGGGCTTTGCAGGTACTGGCACGGCGTCGCAAAAATAATCCCTTGTTTGTCGGCGAACCCGGAGTGGGTAAAACCGCCATCGTCGAAGGTATTGCCCGCGCCATTGTCGCCGGAAAAGTTCCGGAGTTGCTGGAAGACGTGACCATTTACGCCCTCGATCTGGGTGCCCTGATAGCCGGTTCACGCTATCGTGGCGACTTTGAGGAGCGCCTCAAGGCCGTCTTGAAAGCCCTGCGCAAGCAGCCGGGCAGCATTCTTTTCATTGACGAAATCCATACCCTGATTGGTGCTGGTGCTGCCTCCGGCGGTGCCATGGATGCCTCCAATCTGCTTAAACCGGCGCTGGCCTCTGGCGAACTCAAGTGTATTGGCGCTACCACCTACCAGGAATTTCGCCAGTATTTCGAAAAAGATCGCGCCCTCACCCGGCGCTTCCAGAAAATAGATGTTCCTGAACCTTCCCAGGAAGAATCGGTGCAGATTCTGCGCGGTCTGAAAAGTCAATTTGAGCAGCATCACCATTTGCGTTACACCGACACCGCCCTGCGCGCCGCCGTGGAACTTTCGGTGAAACATATTCATGACCGCCACCTGCCGGACAAGGCCATTGATCTTATTGACGAGGTAGGTGCAGCCCAGGCTTTGCTACCGCCCTCCAAGCGGAAAAAAAGTATTGGCATTCATGACATTGAAGAAATGGTGGCGAGAGTTGTCCGAATTCCCGGCAAAAAAGTCTCCCTGGATGACCGGCAGGCCCTGAAAAATCTGGAAAGAGATTTGGGTCTGGTGATTTATGGCCAGGAGAAGGCCATTCAGGAGCTTTCCTCCGCCATCAAAATGGCTCGGGCCGGACTCCGCCATCATGAAAAGCCGGTGGGGACCTTCCTGTTTTCCGGACCCACCGGTGTCGGCAAAACCGAACTCAGCCGGCAATTGGCCAGCTTGCTGGGGATACCCCTGTTACGCTTCGATATGAGCGAATACATGGAACGCCATACGGTATCCCGCCTGATTGGCGCTCCTCCCGGCTATGTAGGACATGATCAGGCCGGACAGCTGACCGAGGCCGTCAGCCGTAATCCCCATTCGGTGCTGCTCCTCGATGAAATCGAAAAAGCCCACCCGGATATTTTCAATGTCCTGCTGCAGGTCATGGATCACGGCAAACTGACCGATGCCGGGGGCCGCTCCGTGGATTTCCGCCATGTCGTGCTGATTATGACCACCAATGCCGGCGCGGAATCCCGGAACAAGGCCAGTATTGGCTTCATGAAACCCGCTGAAAAGGAAGGCGGTCAGGAAATGGAAACCATCCGGCGGATATTCTCACCGGAATTTCGCAACCGTCTGGATGCCGTCGTTCCCTTCAGCGCCTTGTCCCGGGAAAACATCCTGCATGTAGTCGACAAGTTCATCATGGAGCTGGATGAACAGTTACTCGGCAAGGGCTACAGCCTCGAAATCAGCCCCGAACTCCGCCAGTGGCTGGCTGACAAGGGCTATGATCCGCAGATGGGAGCCCGGCCCATGGCCCGGGTCATTCAGGAACATCTCAAAAAACCCCTGGCGGAACATATTCTTTTCGGGGATCTGCCCAAAGGCACACGGATTACCGCCACCCTGGAAGAGGGTGCAGTCACACTGCAGATCCCCGAAGCAGTGTCTGCGGAATAAGTATGGACGCTTGCGGGTTTCATTTTGACAACAGCTACGTCCGCAAGCTGGAGGGCTTTTTCGCCCCCTGGCAAGCGGCAACTGTACCCTCCCCCCGCTTATTGATGCTCAATCATCCTCTGGCCACGGCGCTGGGACTAGATATTGCTGCATTGGAAACGGAGCGGGGTGCGGCCATTTTTTCCGGTAACATCCTTCCCGAAGGCGCGGAACCCCTGGCCCAGGCCTATGCGGGTCATCAATTCGGTCATTTGTCTCCGCAACTGGGAGATGGTCGGGCCTTGCTGCTGGGCGAAATTCTGGCTCCCGACGGGAAGCGCTGGGATCTGCAACTCAAGGGTTCGGGACGTACCCCCTTTTCCCGAGGCGGCGACGGCAAGGCAGCCCTCGGACCCGTGTTGCGAGAATATCTGCTGGGGGAAGCCATGCACGCCCTCGGTATCCCCACCACCCGCGCCCTGGCTGCGGTCAGTACCGGGGAGATCATTCACCGCGACACACCCCAGCCTGGCGCTATTTTGACCAGAATAGCCGCCAGCCATATCCGCGTCGGTACTTTCCAGTTTTTTGCCCTGCGCGATGATCGGGACAAGGTCCGCAAACTGACCGACTATACCCTTGCCCGTCACTACCCGGACGCTCAGCACACCAGCAATCCCTATCTTGCGCTCTTTCAGGCGGTAGCGGAACGCCAGGCGGCGTTACTGGCGCGCTGGATGCTGGCAGGTTTCATTCATGGGGTGATGAACACCGATAACATGAGCATTGCCGGAGAAACCATCGACTATGGTCCCTGCGCGTTCATGGATCGCTATGATCCTGCCACCGTATTCAGTTCCATTGACAGTCAGGGGCGCTACGCCTACGGTAATCAGCCGCTGATTGCGCAATGGAACCTGACCCGCTTTGCCGAAACACTGGTGGAACTGGTGGATCCAGACAGTGAAACAGCCATTGCCCTGCTGACCGAAGCCATCAACCAATTTCCCCGGCAATATACCGCGTATTGGCTACAGGGCATGCGTACCAAACTGGGCTTGATCACAAACGAAGACCAGGATCAGGATCTGGCCCAGCAATGGCTGACGGCCCTGGAAGAGAACTCGGTGGATTTCACCCGGGCTTTCCGCAGTCTCTCGACAGTCGTTCTGGGTAATCCTGCGGCCCTGCGCAGTCAGTTTGATGTACCCGCTGCGGCTGACCCTTGGTTGCAACGCTGGCAGGAACGACTAGCTCGTGAGCCCATGCCAGCCACCGAACGGGCCGCTCGCATGGATCAGGTGAATCCCGTATATATCCCGCGCAATCATAAAGTCGAGGAAGCCCTGCAAGCGGCCACCCAGCAAGGCGATCTGGGTCTCTTTCAGCGCCTTCTGGACGTGCTTGCCGAACCCTTCAATGAACGCCCGGGACTGGAAAGCTACGCCCAGCCAGCGCCCGAAAGCTTCGGGGTTTACAAGACCTTCTGTGGTACCTGAGTGCTGAGAAAATCCAGCACACGCTGCACTTGGGCATGGATGTCCGCATAGGCGTCAGCCACTGCCTCCAGCATCTCTGCAGGGCTTTGAATACCCGGTTGATTCGGGATGATTTCGTCGGCAGCATGCTGGATCAGGGCGGCAATGGTAGTGGCCGTACTTTCCAGATGAAATTGCAAGCCGATCACCTGACTACCGATCTGAAAGGCCTGATTTTCACAGGCAGCACTATGGGCCAATCGGGTTGCGCCGGCCGGCAAATCAAAAGTCTCCCCATGCCAATGAAAGGCCAGAAATTGCTTGGGAAACTGAAAATGATCCGCATCGCTCTTGTCTGCCTGTACGGGAAACCAGCCGATTTCCTGCTGCCTGGCCGGATACACCCGCGCCCCGCACACATGGGCAATTAGTTGGGCACCCAGACAAATGCCGAGAATCGACAAATCGGCCTGGATGGCTTCGGCAATGAAGCGCTTTTCCGCAGACAACCAGGGGCAGTCCACTGCATCATGCACACTCATGGGGCCGCCGAGAATGATGAGCAGATCAAAGGCGGAGGGATCTGCTGGCAACCGCTCATCGGCATGAAAGCGCGTCCAGGTCACCTGGGCCTTGCGATCCTGTAACCAGGTTGCCATGCTTCCCAATCCTTCAAAAGGTACATGCTGTAACACATGAACACGCATGACGGAAACCCTCCCTCTGCTGACAAAACCTATCAAAATGCAAGGCTACTCCCAAAATAACAAGCCCGTCAGCCCTTTCAGATCTGACGGGTTTGGATCAACGATCCGGCATCAATTGCTTACTTTTTTGGGGCCTTGGCCATCCGCAAGTAGGGCAGTTTGATATCGATATTGCCAAACTTTTCCTTGGCCTGATCATCATTCAGGGACAGGGCCACGATGACATCTTCGCCGGGAACCCAGTTGGCGGGAGTAGCGATCGGCACGCCATCCGTCGCCTGAATGGCATCCAGAGCACGCAGAATTTCCGCAAAATTGCGGCCTACAGACATGGGGTACAGCATGGTGAGGCGTATTTTCTTGTCAGGACCGATAATGAACACGGAACGCACCGTCGCTGTATTGGCTGCAGTTCGACTATCGGGAAGATAAGCATCAGCCGGCAGCATGTCGTAGAGCTTGGATACTTCCAGGGAAGTATCGTCAATGATCGGGAAATCCGCCGGCGCGCCCGCGAAGGCTTCAATATCCCGCTTCCATTTTTTGTGCTCTTCCACACTGTCCACGGAAACGCCCATCACCTTGGTGTTGCGTTTGGCAAATTCAGGGGCCAGTTTAGCTACCGCACCAAATTCCGTTGTACAGACCGGGGTAAAATCGCGGGGATGAGAGAAAAGAATGGCATAACTATCACCAATCCATTCATGGAGATTGAGCTTCCCTGCCGTGGAATCTACGGTAAAGTCCGGAGCAACATCATTAATACGAACGGTCATATGATTCATCCTCTATCTATTCAGGTTAAGGTCAGGTACTACGCATCTTCACTACACAATCACTATACCAAAGCTGATTTAGAATATCAACAGATATTTTTTTAATAAAAATTAGACTAGTTTTAAATAGTAGTTCACAGGTGTTGTTCTTATTGACCAGCTTCAGGGAGAGCGCCAGTAGGGCGCCAGCAACAAGGCTTCTGGCACCAGGGTTTTGATCGCTGCAGGAATTTCCAGGGTCAGACCGGGGCGCGGACGGATACTCACCCAGAGCAGGTTAGTGCGCAGGTTCAGGTCGGCAAACACGACCCAGCTGTCATAATGTTTGAGTACGGCATTGATAATACGCAAGGTATGCTGCTGACACAGGCCGCTTTTATCCCGTAACCCGGGAATCAGCATACGGAAGTCGGAGAGTAGATGACCGTTTTCATCACGACTGGGAACCCGACGCCAGAGGGGTTCATCGGGGTGGAAAAAAGCTTGAGAGGCCTTCTTCAGTACGCTGGAATCAGGATGCTTCCGTAATGATGGTGCTGCAGACATGGGAGTCTCCTGCATGTGCAAGTCACCCCCACAGTCTGCCTGCTCCGCTGCGGGGCGGCAAGCCCCGCAGCAAGCGGTGAAGTTTTATCCGTGGCGCTTGACGTCCGCTTCGATAATTTTGCGCGCTTCAGCGAGATTGGCCCAGTCTTTCATCTTCACCCACTTACCGGGCTCAAGATCCTTGTAATGCTCAAAAAAGTGGCGAATCTGCTGGCGGATGTGTTCCGGTAAATCCTCGACATCGCGAATGTCGGCATAACCCGCTGCGACTTTTTCGTGGGGAACGGCAACAATTTTCGCATCAATTCCATGCTCATCTTCCATCATCAGGACACCGACAGGACGGGCACGAATGACCGTACCGGGAGCTACCGGCTGGGGAGACCAGACCAGACAATCGGTGGGATCGCCATCATCGGAGAGGGTGTTGGGAATAAATCCGTAGTTGAGGGGATAATGCATGGCCGTGAACAGAAAACGGTCGACGAATACCGCACCGGCTTCCTTGTCCATTTCATATTTGACGGAAGAACCCTGGGGCACTTCGATCACCACATTGATATCGTCCGGTAAGGATTTACCCGCCGGTATTTTTTTCAGGTCCATAGATCACTCCTTGATGGTGGTTCAGGGAAAAAGACAACGTACCCGCTCCAGATCAGCCAGCGTATCCACGCCGGCCAGGGGCACTTCCGCAGAGCAATATACCGCAATTTGCACGCCACGCTCCAATGCGCGCATTTGCTCCAGCGATTCGATCTGTTCCAGAGGACTGGTTGGCCAGCGGGCATAATCCTGCAGAAACTGGTGGCGATAGGCATAAAGTCCGATATGACGCCACCAGTGCCCGCCATCCGGCAAAGGGTCCTGTGACTGCATGGGGAAATACTGGCGATACCAGGGAATAGGGGCACGGGAAAAATACCGGGCATGCCCCTGGTCGTTACAGATCAGCTTTACGGCATGAGGGTCTGCCAGTTCCCCCCAATGATGGATGGGGACAGCGGCCGTCGCCATTTTCAAGGCCGCATTTTCCAGCAACAGTTTTGCCGTGGCCTGCAAAAGAGCAGGAGGCATTCCGGGTTCATCGCCCTGCAGGTTGACGATTACCGTATCGGCAGGTAAGTCCAGTAACCGGGCGGCTTCGGCGAGTCTTTCCGTCCCGCAGACATGGTCAGGTGAGGTCAGCAAGGCTTCTCCGCCATGCGCTTCAATGCAGGCGACAATTTCCGGGTGATCGGCGGCCACCACGACCCGGGATGCGCCGCTTTCCACGGCGCGACGACGCACCTGTTCAATCATGGGTAAACCGCCCACTTCCAGCAGCACCTTGCGGGGCAGGCGGGTAGAGGCCAGGCGGGCCGGAATGAGCACACAAAAACTCATGCGGAGTTGTCCGTATAGGGCTTGGCCTCATCCAGCAACAGCACCGGAATGTCATCGCGGATGGGATATTGCAGGTGACAGCGCGGACAACAGAGGGCCTGCCGTTGTGCGCAGGGTTGCAGTCCTCCTTTGCATTGGGGACAGGCCAACAAATCCAACAAGCGACGATCAATGCTCATGATTCCTCCGGGTTGAAAGCGCCCTTTCCAGCCAGGGCATGAAATCTGCCACAAGTTGCGCTTCTATGCGCAACACCCAGTCATCCGCATGGGCGAACCCTCGACATTTTACGGCATCTTTTTCGGTCATGACGAGTGGCCGTGGCAAATGCTCAATATCCTCCCGACGAAAAACATGATGGTCCGGAAAAAACCGGGCATCCACTATAGCTCCCAATGCCTGCAAGGTATCGACAAAGCGTTGCGGACGGGCGATACCGGTCACGGCAGTCCAGTGTTGGCCAGTCAGGCTTTCCAGACTGCGGGTCCGCTGAGGGTCGGCGAGGGCCTGCAAATCCCGGGGCCGGACCTGAAATTGAAAACGCGGCGGCGATTCGCCAGGCGCCAGACTGGCCGCCGCCGCTGCATCCAGCAACAAGGCATCGGCCTCTGCGAGGGCGGCAGGAGATTCGCGCAGCGGGCCCGCCGGCAGGCAGTGACCGTTTCCCAGGGGTTGAGCTCCGGACATGACCAGAAAACGCAAGGTCGGGCGCAGAGCAAGGTGCTGGAAACCATCATCCAGCAAGGCCAGATCAAAGCCCTCTGCGGCTGCCGCCGCAATGGCACGGTGACGGTCAGGGCAGATGAAGACGGCCTGGTCAGCTTGCGTCTGGAACTGCGCCAGTAATAGCGGCTCATCTCCGGCCTGCTGCGCTGAGTCGCCCGCCTGCACCCGATAGGGCCAATGGGGAGGCTGCGCCCCATAGCCGCGACTGATGATAGCCACCCGCCAGCCCGCAGTGTTGAGCAATCTTGCCAGAGCCGCCACCAGCGGCGTTTTACCACTACCGCCGACACTGAGATTTCCCACCACGATGCTCGGGATGGCCGCTGGCCGTCCATGAATATGCCGCCGCCGCCAGGCCGCTACACTCCCAGTCAGAGCACCCAGAGGGCGTAAACTCGTGGCGAGCCAGCCGCCCTCCTGCCATTGTGCTTCGAGGGTCCGGCGCAGGGTCACCAGTCAAAAACCCGCTGCAAAAACTCGGGAAGACGCTCCCCGGCCAGGCGTCGTTCCTGCCAGAAAACCCGCCGCGTCGCATCGCCGCGCTGCCGCGCCGTCATCACATCTGCAGACAGATCCTGCCAATGCTGCAACACTTGTGCCGGTTGATCCAGAACCTCCACTGCACCGGCGTCCAGATGGCTGATAGCATTCACGATCACGCCCGGATGCACACTCACCGGTCGTGATCCGGCATAAACCTGCCATTGCAAAAAAGAGGATGCAGATTGCAGATGGACGGCCTGAGCGGCTGCGGCCAGGGCGGGATACCAGCGTTCTTCATCGACGGCCAACAGCGAACCAGCGGGCAGGGGTTGGCGCTGCCAGCGTGATAGCTTCGGCAAGTCTTGGGGAGTTTCCTGTCCGCCCAAAAACAGAATGCCTCGGCGCGACAAGGAGGATGCCAACCAGGCTTGTCGCCAGACCTGCCATTGTGTACCACTCAGGCCCTGGACCCACCAGAGGAGTCCTTCTTCGGTGCCACTGATCATGCTGCGAAAATTGGGATCCACTTGGGCGATGGTAAAAAGGGTCGCGAAATCCACCGGCTCCTGCAATAGCGATGCAGCGATTTTACCCTGCCATAATTCCGCCTGTGCTGAATCGCGAGGATAAATAGCTTCCAGCAGGGTTGGTCGGGAGTTTCCGGGATCGGCCGCCATCAGGATACTGGGGACTTTCCGGCGTTCCAGCGCTGCCGACAAAACCTGACGCGGCGCACGACCCAGTGCCAGATAACGCAGTGGGCTGAGTTTATCGAGGGTGCGCTCCACCGCCTGGGGATGATCACAGGGACCAAAGCCGTAGCCCAGACGCTCAATGCCTTCCGTATGCTGTTGCAACATCTGCGGATACTCTTGCTCAAAGGTCATGACCATACGGAGATCCCGACGCTTTTCGGCAATGGCCCTGGCGAGTTCTACACCTAGTCGCTGTTCGTCGGCAGCTGTAAAACTCTGCATCCAAAGGATCGGTCCCCGCTCACCCGGCGCCTTGATCCATCCCCAGCGGGCATTGGCCTGCCCCTGGCGACCCGCGCGCGCATCCTGCCAACTGGCCCAGCGTCCGCGCAACCATTGATTTTCGTAATAGCTCATAGAGGACTAATCATACTGGCGGCTTACTAAATTGTCCGCCTGTTTGCGTAAATCAATCATGGTTGTTTCCAATTGCTGCTGCAGTGTGGCCTGCATGACGGAGTCTGCATCCCGGGGAATCTGCAAAGCTTCTCCCCAGGTAATGACTATGCGTGTTCCCGGATAAGGCAACAAAAATCTATCCCAGCTGGAAAAACATTTGGCCCGCCGGGCCGAATAGCTCACCGGAATAATGGGCAGGCCGGAAATACGAGCGAGATCAATCACCCCTTTTTGCAAGACCTCACGGGGGCCTCTGGGTCCATCTGGGGTAATGGCCAGGGTGTGCCCGCTCAGAGCCATCTTGAGCATCCCTCTGCCCCCTTTCACTGCACCCCGTCGCGATGAGCCGCGCACGGCGGAATAGCCCCAATAGGCCAGAGTCATGGCAATCAACTCTCCATCCCGATGTTCACTGATGAGCACATGAATATCACGACCGCCGACGCGCCGATAGGCTTCGGTGATCATTACTCCGCGTCCATGCCAGAATGCCAGAATAAAAGGCTGTCCCGCTGCAATCTGTTGCCGAACCGGGGCGTCGCCCACTTCTTTCCAGCGCAAGGTCAAGGCTATGCCTTTGATCATAATAGCTGCCAGCCGAGCCGTCAGACGCTGGGAACGTCCTTCCAGTCGCACCGTTCAGCGATTACTCAAGGTGGCGAAACTGATGCGGGTCAACCCAGCTTGCTGGGCGGCATCCAGCACGTCAATCACATACTGCTGCGTGGTGTTTTTATCGGCACGCAACACGATCACGCGTTGCGGATCCTTGGCTGCCAATGCTTTCAGGCGTCCCAGCAAATCCGCCATGGGCACAACGACCTTATCCATCTGCACCTGTCCACTGGCACTCAGATCAATGGTGATGGGCGTCTTGGGCAGCCCCGCAGCAGCCTGCTGGGCCTTGGGTAATTGCATGGAGAGATGGGATTGATGCTCAAAACTGCTGGTCACCATGAAAAAAAGGAGCAGCACCAGCACAATATCCACCATGGACACCACATTGATGTCTGGCTCTTCGTTGACGCGAGGGCGCAGGTTCATCTTCCCGAACCTCCGGAAAGCGTATTCACCACTTTCAAGGCTTCTTTTTCAATGGCCAACACCAGACCATCCACCTGCCCCTTGAAATATCGATAAAATATCAGGCTGGGAATGGCAACAATCAGACCGCTGGCGGTGGTAATCAGTGCTTCGGCAATACCACTGGCCAAAGCCTTGGGATCGCCGGCTCCCACCATGCCGATGGCCGCAAAGGCGTGCATGATTCCGAACACCGTTCCCAGCAAACCCAGCAGAGGGGACACGCCGGCGATACTGCCGAGAAAGTTCAAAAAACGATCCAGATGCGCCACTTCTTGCCGGCCACTTTCTTCTATGGATTCCTTGATGACATCCCGGGGCTGACCGGCCTGCTGCAAGGCCACCAGCATCAGCCGCGCCAGGGGTGTGTCGTTTTCGTAGAGCAGCTTGACCGCCTGCTGGACTTTTCCGGCTTCGACCAGATCAGTGACCCGGGGAGCCAAATCCCGGGGCGCAATACGGGTCTTGCGCAGCACCCAGAAACGGTTGCCAATAATCGCCAGAGCGATGACGGCCAGGAGAATCAGAAGGGGGAGGACAAAACCACCCAGTTTAAATAACTGCAGCAACTCCTGCACATCGCCTCCAGCTTTCTATTAAATTGGACGAAGCAGGAATATAGCACAAGAGCTGAAAAACGGCAGCGCGATAAAATGAATCAAAAGGATCAATCCCGAGCCTGCCAGTAGGCTGGCGATGAAACAGCTGCAGAGCGAAAATGCCCGTTTTGCCATGTCCAAACTTCAGCAGGATTCTTCCCTGCATAATGAATGACCGCATGGGGCATGCGGCTGGCCAGAAATTTCCGCTCTGCCTCAGCCAGACTGTCAGGGGCCAATACCAGCTGTACTCGCTGCAAGCTGCTCGACCGGGTGCTCGCAAGCCGCTGTAGAGTATTGACATCCATATCGCCGAGAATCAGCAAATCCGGCCCCTGCCCCCACAACAGCATGCAGGGCTGGAAGGTCTTACCCAGATTTACAAAAACGCTGCCTGGCGGCGCATGACCGGCTTCACCACGACAGACGCCCAGGGGATTTGAGCTGTGCAGATAATGACGGGCCCCTGGTGGGGCCCACTGCCGCGCTGCTGCCAGAATGGGTAAAGGCGTGGAAGTATCTGTCCGCACCCAGTCCGAAACCTTGTCCAGACCTTTCTTCTGGAGCACAGCGACCAAGGCCAGACCCGCTTCGCGACGGGCTCCAGATTTCCAGAGATTGGCGGTCCATACGCCACTATATTGCTTTTCTTGCCAAAAGAGGACCATGCCGGACTGCGCCGATAAATCGCGCAGCTCAAAATCTGCGCCCCCCGCCGCTGGCACCAACAACGGCACCAGCCCGAGAAAGGCCAGGGATCGCCCCGGCCAACCGGACGGCAGGAAGAAAATGCTCAGTCCGAAGGCGGCGGCCAGTACCGCCCAGATCCGATCCGTACCGGTATGCAACTGTGCATAAGGGATCTCCAGCAAGGCTCTGAGCAATAGAGTAATTCCGTCCATCTGCAGAGCAACCACACGAAACAACACGCGACTGAGCAATTCCAGATCGAGCAGAGCAAGCAGGGTGCCCAGCAAGGCCACAGGTACTGCCAGCAATTCCACCAGCGGGATAACCAGCATATTCGCGAGGGGGGAAACCAGGGAGATTTGTCCGAACCAGACCGCGAGAAGCGGCAACAGCGCAATAAATACGGCCCACTGGCTGCGCAGTAAAGTGCGCCAGCCGCCTTCACCGTAGCCGACGGCTATTAGCGCGGCCACCGCACCCAGCGACAGCCAAAACCCCACATCCACCATGGCGCCGGGGTTGAAGCACACAATGAGCAGGCCCGCCAAAGCCAGTCCCTGCCAGGCGCGGTGGGAGCGTCCCAGCAGCCAGGACACAGCGGCGGCAGTAATCATCCAAGCCGCCCGCTCTCCAGGAATCTGCATGCCGGCAAAACTGGCGTAAAACCAGGCTGCCGGAATACTGGCCAGCACTCCGGCGGTTTGTGCTGGCCAGCGCATCACCAGCCAGGGTATCCGCCGCCAGAGCCATTGCAGCAACCAGCCGAACAGTCCTGCCACGACGGCCACATGGGAGCCGGAGATAACCAGTAGATGGGCCGTCCCCGTATCCCGGTAAATACGCCAGATTTCGGGAGGAAGCTGATTGCCCACACCTACACTGAGGGCCTGGACAAATCCGGCGGATTCCCGATCCAGAGCCATGTTGGTCGCCTGCAAAACCGCCTGCCGGGCCTTCGCAATGTGATCGCCGAGACTCCAGAAGAATGGTTTCAGCAGATGCCCATTTTCAATACGTGCCACGCCGCCGATGCCCTCCCAGAAACGCTGTCGGGCAAGGTCTGCAAAAGGGCTGACGGGTAAGCTGCTCAGTGCCTCACTGCGCAGTTGCAGATGCCAGCGTTGTCCGACTACGGGCACTTCAGGGAGGGATCCATGCACCTGCAAAATGGCCGGGCGGGCTCCGCCGGGCGCATCCTTCAGCCAATGTTCGGGAGCCATCTGAAAACGATATTCCCGTCCACCCAATTGGGGAATGGAAACTATCCGCCCCTCCACGCTGAGATGCTGGGCTAAGGGCCAATGCACAGCGAGGCGCAGTTCTGCCTGCCAGATCCCCCAGGAAAAAGCTCCCGCCGCCAGTACCACGAGTATTGCTGGTCGCCATTTCCAGACCAGCGCTAAAAACATGAAACCGAGGGAAAGCGGAATCCACAGGGGCGGTAATTGCCGGAAACAGTGAAAGAGCCCCATTCCCAAGCCTACCGCCAGAACAACCAAAGGCAAGGAAGGCCAGGATTTGGTTCCGGACCAGAGCTTGGCTACACTAGGGCGAATATTGTTGTGGAAAAATCCCATTGCGCCTACCCGCTTTTATCCGCTTTCCCACCCGCGAGGAAATCCTCAAAAAGCGTCCCCTCGGGCGTTTTACCCATTATCTAGCGCGTCCAGTGCTCTGGCGTCCGCACCGCCATAGCGTCGCCCGGGCGGCCGCCATCGGCACGTTCATCGGCAGTCTGCCATTTTTCGGACATTTACTCAGCATCACTTTGCTCTGCCTCTGGCGGAGAGCTTACATTCCCATCGGATGGGTTATGCCCTGGGTGGTCACAGGCCCCCTGACCATCATACCTTTTTTCTTTGCGTCTTATGAATTGGGTTTCTGGTTACTCAGCCAGTTGGGAATTGCTCCGGCCATCACCGTTCATTACGAAGATATTCATGAAATTTTTCATGGAGATATAGGTATTCTTGCGATGGGCGACCGGCTCTGGCACGCCTATCTGGTGACCTGGATAGGGAGCCTGATATTGGGTACCGCTCTCGCTCTGCTGGTTTACACCAGCATCATGCAGGGTTGGCGTATCTGGGTCATTTGGCGCCTATATCGCCGCCGCCTGCGTCAGTCAAGGATTCGCTAAGTCAGCAATATCAGCCTTCCAGAGCCTGCAAAATCCCGTTCTGCAAGCGCAACACCCGCCCCATATGGGCTGCCAGCGCCGGTTCGTGGGTCACGATAACCAGGGCCGTGCCCAGTTCCCGGTTCAGGCTGAGCATCAAATCGTGGACACTTTCGGCCGAATCACTATCCAGATTTCCCGTGGGTTCATCGGCCAGCAGCAG
This sequence comes from Acidithiobacillus marinus, assembly GCF_002847505.1. GTDB lineage: Bacteria > Pseudomonadota > Gammaproteobacteria > Acidithiobacillales > Acidithiobacillaceae > Acidithiobacillus > Acidithiobacillus marinus. The sequence goes on along the minus strand of NZ_MXAV01000034.1, from coordinate 45,393 downwards.
GGCGGGCCGGGTAACCAGCGCCCGGGCCAGAGCCACGCGCTGCCTTTCCCCGCCCGAGAGCATGCCCGGTTTGTGTTGCAGACGTTCACCCAGCCCGACCCGTGCCAGGATTTCTTCGCCCCAGGCCTGCACAGAATGACGGGGAACCCGGCGAATCAGCAATGGCAACAGGACATTTTCCAGGGCCGTAAACTCCGGCAGCAGGCGATGCAACTGATACACGAACCCCACACTCTGGTTGCGCAGACGACTGCGGGCGGATTCTCTGAGCTTGTAAATTTCCTGGCCGAGAATGCGCACCACACCCCCCGTCGGTTTTTCCAGCCCGCCCATGAGGTGCATCAGGGTACTTTTACCCTGACCGGAAGCGCCGACAATCGCCAGACTTTCGCCCTGGTGAATTTGCAGGTTGACGTCACGAATGACATCCAGCTTGTCTCTGCCAATGGCAAAGCTCTGGCGCAAGTGTTCCACAGACAGAATCAGATCATCACTCATAGCGCAAAGCCTCCGCCGGGGCCACCCGGGATGCCCGCCAGGACGGATACAAAGTGGCAACCCAGCTCATGATCAATGCTGCCACCGCCACATGCACCACGTCCCAGGGCTCGAGTTTGGAAGGAAGCTGACTGATGGAATATACCTGCGGAGAAATGAACTGGGTATGCAGCAGTTGTTCGAGCGCGGGGACCAGGGTCGGGATATTCAGGGCCAGCAAGACACCGAAAAGCACGCCCAGGAGAGTGCCAAACAGGCCGATCACCGCCCCCTGGACCATGAAAATCAGCATGATACTGCGTGGGGTCACCCCCAAGGTGCGTAAAATCGCAATATCGGTTTCCTTATCGGTCACCACCATGACCAGGGTGGCCACAATATTGAAGGCCGCCACGGCAATAATCAGGGAAAGAATCACAAACATGACCAGTTTTTCCATACTCAGGGCCTTGAAAAAGTTTTCATGGGTCTGGGTCCAGTCCTGAATGTAAAACGCGGGTCCAAGCTGCTTCTGAAGATGGGCCGCAAATGCCGGAGCATCAAAGGGATTTTTGATCTGCATACGCAAACCCGTCACCCCTTGATCCAGGCCATAGAGGCGCTGGGCATCCCCCAGATTGATGTACGCCATGCCACTGTCATAGGCGTAAATACCCACCGAAAACAGCCCCACCACCGTAAACTGTCGCAAGGAAGGACTCACACCGAGAGGCGTGACGCCCCCCTGGGGTGAAATCAGGGTGACCTTGTCCCCCACCGTCACCCCCAGTTGCCGGGCCAGAGCCGTGCCCAGAACAATACTCCAGGGCTGAGTTTGCAAACTTTGCAACTTGCCGACCTTCATGTCCTTGGCCAGCTTGTCGACCTTGCCTTCCAGGGCGGGATCAATGCCCTGGATCATGGCACCACTCACCAGACCGTCGTGGGAAACCAGGGCCTGGGCCTGCACGTAGGGGGCCACGCCCGTCACATCGGGTACCCGCGACAAGCGCCGGGTGGCGGTCTGCCAGTTGAGCACCGGTACCCCGTTACCCTGGACGATAACATCCGAAGTCACCGCCAGAATCCGTGAGCGCAGGGTGTGATCAAAACCGTTCATAACCGCCATGACGGCAATCAGCGCCGCCACTCCGATCACCATCCCGAGAATGGCGGTGCCGGTAATGAAGGAAATGAAATGATTATTGCGTTTTGCCCGGGTATAGCGCAGTCCGATCCACAACTCATAAGGGCGCATGTTTATTCCGGTCGCAGATGGGGGAAAAGAATGACTTCGCGAATACTGGGCTGGTCCGCCAGCAACATCACCAGACGATCGATGCCGAGTCCCACCCCCGCCGTGGGGGGCATGCCATACTCCAGGGCGCGGATATAATCGGCGTCATAAAACATGGCTTCTTCATCACCGGCATCCTTGGCCTCGACCTGGGCGCGGAAGCGGGCCGCCTGATCTTCAGGATCATTGAGCTCCGAAAACCCATTGGCCAGCTCCCGTCCGGCAATCATCAACTCGAAGCGATCGGTCACTTCCTCATCCAGATCATTGCGGCGTGCCAGGGGGCTGACCTCCAAGGGATACTCCGTGATGAATGTCGGCTGCTGGAGATTGCCTTCCACGGTTTTTTCAAAAATCTCGATCAGCCGCTTGCCCCAACCCCAGGAAGCCTCACAGGGCATCCGCAACTGCGCCAGCTTGTCTGCCAGCACTTGCGGATCGCGCAAATCGGCATCGGCCAGATCCGGATTGTAGGCGCGCACTGACTCTGCCACGCTCATGCGCACAAACGCCTTGCCCAGATCAATCTCCTGACCCTGGTACTGAATCAGGGTCGTACCGAGAGATGCTTCGGCGGCAGCGCGAATCAGCGTTTCGGTCAAATCCATGGCGTCACGGTAGTCCGCATAGGCTTGATACCATTCGAGCATGGTGAATTCAGGATTATGCCGGGTCGAAACTCCCTCGTTGCGGAAATTGCGGTTGATTTCGAAAACCTGTTCGATCCCGCCCACCACCAGCCGCTTCAAATACAGTTCCGGAGCAATGCGCAAATACAGGGTCATATCCAGAGCATGATGATGGGTCATGAAGGGACGTGCGGTGGCGCCACCGGGAATGACATGCATCATCGGCGTTTCGGCTTCAAAAAACCCGCGTTGGCGCAAGCCTTCGCGCAGTGCCGCCACGGTTTCCGCGCGGATTTGAAAAGTCCGTCGGGCCGATTCGGTGACAATGAGATCCACATAACGCTGGCGGAAACGGGTTTCCGCATCGCTCAGACCATGCCATTTTTCCGGGAGGGGACGCAGGGCCTTGCTCAATAATTGCAGGCTATGCACCTTCAGGGACAATTCACCGGTTTTGGTGCGAAAGAGGCTGCCTTCCACGCCGATGATGTCCCCGAAATCCAGAGCCTTGAAGCGCGCATAGGCTTCTTCACCGAGATTATCGCGGCTGACAAAAAGCTGAATGCGCCCGGACTGGTCCTGAATATCGGCAAAACTGGCCTTGCCCATGACCCGCCGGGTCATCAGACGACCACCCAGGCGGGCCAGAATGGGCTCCTGTTCCAGGGCCGGAGCACCCATATCGCCGTAGCGACCGTGCAGATCACCGGCCAGGGCATCACGGCGAAAGTGGTTGGGGTAGGCCTGCCCCTCGTGCCGCCACTGGGTCAGCTTGTCCTGGCGTACCTGCATCTGGTCATTCAGTTCCTGATCCACTTTCCTCTCCTCGCGCAGATTGTGTGTGACTGCATCTTATTACAGGCCGGCTTTCAGTGCCGCTTCAATAAATCCATCCAGAGCGCCATCCAGCACCTTCTGGGTATCCCCCACTTCGACCCCGGTACGCAGGTCTTTGATCCGTGACTGATCGAGGACGTAAGAGCGAATCTGGTGTCCCCAGCCGATATCACTTTTGCTGTCTTCCAGCGCCTGTTTTTCGGCATCGCGCTTTTGCATTTCCATTTCGAAAAGCTTGGAACGCAGCATACGCATGGCTTCGGCGCGATTTTTATGCTGCGAACGGTCGGTCTGACAGGCGACAATGATGCCCGAGGGGACATGGGTAATGCGAATGGCCGAATCGGTCTTGTTGACGTGCTGCCCGCCGGCACCACTGGCCCGATAGGTATCCACCTTGAGGTCGGCCGGATTGATTTCGATTTCAAAGCTGTCGTCAATTTCCGGGTAGATGAACACGCTGGCAAAACTGGTATGGCGACGGTTGCCCGAATCGAAGGGTGACTTGCGGACAAGGCGATGCACCCCGGTTTCGGTGCGCAGCCAGCCAAAGGCATGATCGCCCTTGACGTGGATACTGGCGGACTTGATACCCGCCACCTCGCCTTCCGAAACTTCCACCAGCTCGGCGGCAAAACCGTGCTGCTCCGCCCAGCGCAGGTACATGCGCAAGATCATTTCCGCCCAGTCCTGGGCTTCGGTACCCCCCGCCCCTGCCTGAATATCGACAAAGCAATCGGAAGCATCGTGGTCACCGGAGAACATGCGCTGAAATTCGAGTTTTTCGACCATGGTCAGCGCCATATCCAGATCCGCATCGACGGCGGCCAGCAGATCCTGGTCCTGCTCACTCAGGGCGAGTTGGAGCATTTCCTCCCCGTCTGCCAGACTGGCGCTGAGCTTGTCCATGGGAGTAACAACAGCTTCCAGGGCAGCGCGCTCACGGCCCAATTCCTGGGCTTTTTCGGCGTTGTTCCAGATGGCCGGGTCTTCCAGCTCGCGCTGAACTTCTTCTAGGCGGCCGCGCTTTTCTTCGAGGTCAAAGATACCCCCTCAGGCCGCTCACCCGGGCCTGGAGATCCTCGTGCAAGGCACGCATCTCATTCACTTCTCTCATGATTTTTCCTTTTCCAGTTAGCGTGCCCGGACCCGGTCCGCGCCGGCACGCTTATCCCGCACATAAAGCTCGCAATTATGCGCAGTTTTGAGGCCGATCTCCAGTGGCTTTGCTCATACTTCACATATCGTTCGTAAAGACGGGGACAAAGAGTCATGACGAGCCCCCCTTCTTTTGCAATGGCATCAAGCAGACCGGCTCGCTGGCAGCCTTTGAGGAAGGCCAGTTTCAAAAAGTTGCTGTTGGCAACCGGCGCTTTTGCGGTCTGTTGTTGAATGGTGTCAAGGTAGTTGTTCGGTGTAAAGCCAGAGGCATCGCGTAAAATACGAAACTGCTCCAGCCAGTCCTTGGCGTCACCATCGCAGCATTTCGCCTTGTAGCGCTCATCAATACCGTACACCTCTTTCCAGGTCTCGATCTCCTCATGGACGGCAGCTGGACCGAAGGTGAGTTGAATGTCGGCGGGTGTCAGGCGATCAATATCTGGATTGTTGAGGTCGATTGTAATTTCGATACCGGGGAAATCGGTCGTATAGGGGTAGAAAGCCTTGCGCCGTCCGGCCTTATTGCGTGCCGGGTCTTTGCTGTGTTTGTAGGTGCTGTTGCACTCATGGCAGGCCGGGGCGAGGTTGCGGAAATTGATCGAATTGAAGGGATAGAGCGCCTTGGGCAGATAATGGTCATAAGCCTCGCGCCTAGTGTGATGCACCCCCTTGATGTCGCCGAGGCCGCAGAACGGACATTTGCCGGTGGTGTTCGCCCGCATGAATTCCTCATAGTGCTTATCAAGCTGGCCGATCTTTTCCCGCAGCGCCGCAAGGTCGAGCAGTTGCTGGGAATAGAGTCCCTTGAAAAATGACGCCAGTTGCTCGCTCAGATCAGGATGGATGTCGGCGATATCGACATAGCGGGCGATTTTGACTTTCGGGTCATTGGCGCAGACCTTTTCGATCTCATTGTTGGCCTGGTACCACTGTTTGAGTTGGTCGACCTGCTCCGGGGTTAATGGGGCAAAGAGCTCATAGATCGCTTTGATGTCTTTGTAAAACTGCTTGCCAAGCTTGGGGGCATTCGCCGCAAACCCGAAAGCTGAAAGAACTTCTCTTAGGTCTGGCTCGGTTTCAAACAGATCGAGACTGAAAGGCAATCCGATAGGCGCATTACACCACACCTCAAAAAAGATGAAATTGATGAACGCCTGCATCTTCTCCATTGCGTGGGAGACATAGGTGTAAGCGAACAGCATCAGTCCTGTCCCTCCCCGCCATTGGGCACCTCGAAAACCCCTCTTTTTTGCGGAATAAAACGCTTCATCAATTTGATTATATTATGTAATATTTTATTCTGTCGGGGTTTTTCGCGGTGCCCATTATCTGCGCCAACGTCGAGGATGGTCTTGATGAGTAGGACCTTTTCCACCGAGTCACCAAGCTGGTGGTTGATCTCGGCAATAAGCTGCTCCTGATTCTCATTGGCATCCTTTGAACGTTCTCGAAAATCATCAAGCATTCCCTGCGCACGGAGCCCGATGGTCTCGCGCTTGCCGAAGGTGGCCATGGTGATCTTGTTGATGGACGCGCCCATGGTGTTGTAGTCAGGGTAACCGACTGAGACCACGCCATTGGACTTGTTGAACACCAGCACCTTTTCGGGTCGGCTGTCGGAGATCAGAAACGGGTTGTGGGTGGTGATCAGCATCTCCTGGCCGTCGCTGCCGTTGAAACTCTGATGTAGGCGGGTGACGAAGTTGGCGCGCCAGTCGGGGTTGAAATGGGTCTCCGGCTCGTCGAGCAGAAACAGGCTCTGGGTGTTCTTGAACAGCAGGCAGAGGCCCAGGGTGTGCAGCAATTGATGTTCGCCGTCGGAGAAACTTTTGAGCAAGACGGACTTGGCCACATTGGCCTTTTTCACCCAGAAGTGTTTGAAACGCATGATGCGTTCATCTGAAGCCAAGATCGGCACCGTCTCGCTGGCATAGAGACTGTCAGACTGATACAGATCTGCCTTCAATGAATCGCTGACGGCAAATTGATTTAACGTCAATAGCACCTGTAACGCTTGAAATAGCACCAGTGGATCGTGATCGAAATTTTCGAGGAACGCTTGTTTGGTTGCGTCATTCACCCAGTAATCGAGCACAAGCGTATCCGTAGCCTCCTCCACATAATGCAAGGTGGCACAGCGAGTGAGAGCGCTCACCGCTAGAAAAGACCTTTCATCGCCCTCCAACAGCTTCGTTAGGTTCAAGCGGTAACGGCCGCCGCCAATCTCATCGGTTTCAGAAAGTGCGGGATTGCCTTTGATAATCTCACTGCGAATCCACTCATCCATTGACTGGCGAATTTCAGAATCAGACTCACCTCGCTTCTTAGCTTCTGCTACGATACGATGCTGCCGTTCGCGGCGCTGGTCGTCATCTAACAGATCGAATGCATTAACTTGTTCTTTCGAAATAGGAATGCTTCTACGGATGATGACGCGGAACTCTTGCAAGGCCTCAATACCCACATCCTCGCGGAAAGGCTTGAGTGTGCCTTCATTCTGAAATAGCAGGTTGCATAACAGTATGGCTTGGCTAAAGCCACTGTCCAAATAGGCGAGTCTGGTTTCTGGATGACCAGGGTAGTTTAGTTGCTTTGCCAGTGCATTCGAGTATTCGTCGAACTGCACGAAGCGCATCTTGAGGAAGGGCAGGCTAAGTATTTGATTTTCTCCAGAGGAGTAGCCTAGCACCTGTGGAATTAAATAGTCTTTAACTATTGTATTAAGAGCATCATAGGGCAGGGCTCCGTCAAGCTCGCCAGATATAGTAGCAGAGGTTTTCGCCACTGATTTTAATGGTGGTTTGAAGGGGCTATAGTTGGTGGAAATGCGGCATTTTCAGGCGATTTTGGGTGCAGAATCGTGAATGGGGTGGCTGACGGACGCAGCTCGCCCTCCGGAGCTATTCTCGGATAGGTAAACCCCGTGGTGGCGCCTCAGTATCCGAGTTGGCGGAGCGTTTTGTGCGCGCTGGCGGCGAAATCCCGGCACGCTTTGGCGATATTCTTGACGCCAGTGAGACGCATAATGCTCATGGCCAGTTCGCGCAAGGTCGCCATCATATGGGGACCGTTCTGGGTACGGACTTGGGAGAGGTCCTCGTGGAAAGTCACATCGCGGACATGATGGTTCCGGTTTTCAATTTCCCAGTGACCACGGGCCAAGCCCAACAGATTTTCGGGCGTGGCACGATCCGGGGTCAGGCTGGTGAGTCCGAAGGCATAATCATCCCGAATCGTGCCCTCTTTGCTGTTGATGGTGGAGCGTTGGATCAGGAAAGCTTGTCCGACATGCGGAAAATGGAGGCCGGTTGCCCGGGTGGCGACGATGATTTTGCGGTATTCAAAGCGGCCATGCCCGACCTCTGTGGTTTCAGCGTTGAGGGGGAAAATCGCCCCAAGGGAGGCACGTCAGACGGTCGCGGAGTTTTCGTTGATTGCCTTTGACGGCGGTGAAGAGATAATCGGCTTTCTTGTCTTCGACGAGGAAGCGGGCGGTCTCCCGCTGGGTATGCAGGGCATCGGCGGTGACGACCTTGCCCGCGATGTTGACGTCCTGGAGCAGGTTGCGCAGTTCTGGAATTTCGTTGGTTTTCCGGGCGATTTCTTTTTGCGCGATGGTGGCCCCCTGTCCATGCAGGAACGCGCTGAGCAGATGCACCTGAGCGCCGTCTGCGCGTGCGGCCCCTTTGAGGACTTTGCCATCGACGGCCACCGCTTCAAAGCCCGCCGTACCCAGTAGCCAGGCGCCGATCGCCGCATCCAGCGCCTCCACATCGGCCCCTTGCAAGACGCGCCGGATGGTCGGTTCGGAGGGGGCGAGGTAGCGCTTGGTTTTGGGATCGAATCGGGCGCGGATGCGCTTCAATTGAGCCTGGGTCAAGCGACCGCCCCACTCGGCGATGGCGGCATAACTTTCGGCCCGCGTCAGGACAGCGGCCACGGCCACCGTCAGGATGGCCGGGAGGGGATGCTGCTTGCCTAGTTTGCTGCGGGTATCGGGAAGGCGGAAAAAGATTTGGCGCAAGCCTTCCATTTGCGCGGTCGCTCAACGTCACGGTTTGCATGGGGGTATGGGTCCATTCGAGTTGGGGCTGCGGCTGGGCCAACCAGGCCCGCGCCTGTGGATGGAGAGGAAAGAGCAGAAGACGTTTAGGTTGGCCGTGGTGGACATAGCCACCACCGGGACGGCGGGCGAAGCCCTTGGTTCCGCCGACATCCACCCAGTTGGCGGCCCGGTAGCAGGCACCGGTAAAACGGGGGGATTCCACAAAGGTCTCAGCCAGCACGATGGGATGCCCATAGACGGATTGCCAGTCCGCAGAGAGCCTGTGCAGGTTCAGCGCCAGAATACGGGACGCCAGATTCGGGAAGGATTCTCCGGGCAGGATCAGAAAACGGGCATTGTTGGCGATGAGATGCAAGCGCTGGCGGCGCAAGATCCAGGACCAGCCGATCCACCGATCCCGCGCCTGGCATTGAAAAGCGGCGGCATGCCAGCCCAGTAACGCTACCCAGCGACCATCGAGCGTAGCCACATAGCGCAGGTTACGGCCCGCCAAGGTGCGAAAGCCCCGGTAGTGATACGTTTGCATCAGCGTATTCCAGCGTTCCCGCTCCGTGGGCAGGATGGGTCGCACCTGAACACGGTGCAGGCTGGCTTGCTGGTTTTCGGTGAGAGTTGGGACTTCCATGCGGCAAAAGTTACCGCATTCATCCTGAGAAGTCCAGAAAAACCCTTTGTGCTACTCCATCAGCAGCTTAGATGGAAGGTTGACAGGGCCCTGATCATAGGGCTGATCATTTGAATCAAAAACCCACCATGTAATTTCATTTTTACCTGGTATTTTATATATTTTCACCCTGAACCACGGGGCGGATCCTATGGGAGAATATTCGGCCGGAACCTTAATTAAATACTCTAGCTCAAAACCGGTTGGCGAGGTTTGCAAATGATCATCTTGCAGCACTTCGGGCAGAAAACTGCGTTGCACACGTAAGATTTCCAACTGAAAGAAAATCGCCGCCAGCGCCTCCAGCAGGTTCGACTTGCCACTGCCATTGGGTCCCGCGCAGACGAAGGGTGCAAAGCCCTGCTCTTCCTGCAAGTCCCACTCGCTGCGGAAGCGGTGCTCAAAACCCGCTTGCAGGCTGCGAAAGCCCTTCGGGTCGGTGATTTTGAGTCGCAGCAGCTTCATCTGGCGTTATCCCTTTGCTGCTATAATCTGCACACGGTTGTTGTCATCGTCATAACCTTGAATCAGACGGCCCTGTTCCAGCGCTTCGAACACTTGAGTCTTGAGTTCGTCGTATTCCGCTGCGCCCCATTCCGGTGCGTCGTCTTCCGCCAGCTCCCACAGCCGTTGCCGGGCGGCATCCATAAAAGCCTGCGTGGCAAAGGGCGCATCGCTCAGTTGCTCCAGCCAGGCATTCAGCCACTCACCCAGCAGGGCTTTGCGGCCTTCGGAGGTACGCAATAGGGCAAGTTCTTCGGGTGCAGGCAACTCGAACAATGGCTCCATGGGTTGTTTTTCCTCAATATCGGTCGTTTCTCCCTCGGCAATCTCAGGCTCTTCCGCTGGCAGCACCACCCGCGACAGATCCAGCTCGCCCTTGAAGGCCTTCTGGCTCAACGCGCCATAGAGGCTTTCCAGATCGGTCAGGCTTTGCTGGTAGCGGGATTTGAGGGCGTCGACTTTTTTGATGATGGCGGCGAATTGGTTTTGGTGAGCGATGGATGGCTTAACAACTTGAAAGCTACGAATATCATCAAAGTTAAGCCCAGCCTTAACCCCCTCGCGATTCTTCTTTTGGATAAATGATTTGCCGTAAGGCAGGGAAAAGTACCAGGCCAGGAAGATTGGATTAAAGCCTGCTTCCTCTTTGATGCGAATCAATGCCAAGTGCTGGTTAATGTACGAGCCATCTAATTCTTTCGGTATGACAGCAGTTCTTCCAAGGTCAGCTGTAATTGATAGGAGCAAATCACCAGATCGTACTCTAGTACGATTAGCCTCGGCAGAGGCTGGTGCATTAACGTAAACAACGTCATCAAGTTTTAAACGCCCATCTTTCACATTGTTTATGCGTAGAAAAATATCCCCAGTATCGGAATAATATTTTGCCCATCCACGAGAGCCGCTTGTAAGAAAGTCTATAAAATCGCCCAGCAGAAAATGCTGTTGCTGTTTCATTGCCGTATGGTCGCCGAACATCTCCAGAAAGACGCTTTTGAGCAGGTCGTCGAGTTGTTGCAGGTGTTGTTTGCGCCGGGCGATCAGCCCTTCCACCTTGCCGAGCAGATGGGCAATGCGCTTTTGGTCGTCGAGCGGCGGGAGTTCAATTTCGAGATTTCGAACAATTGTTGCCGAGAGATTCTTTAGGGCAACACCTTGACCTTGATTTATAAGTCGCTGCTTATTGCTTTCGAACCAGCATTTTAGATATTTCAAATCGATTTGAGCATCAACCTTGGGTCTGATCCCCAGAATTGCTTGGTTTGCAGATAACTCGGTTCCAGCAAAGGCAACTTTCCCGATTGACCCATACATCGCAAACAACAGGGTGCCTTTTGGGAAAAGTTTGCCTCTTATGTTCTTTAAGCCATCAGCAGTAATACATTCATCAGTCGTGTAGATAAAACCGTTATATGCGGCTTCAATATCCGAAATTTTCGCCCAAGGGATATCCCCTTTGAAGAATTCTGGATTGTTTCGCGAGGGAGTCCCGCCGCTTGAAATGTCGCATACATCAGACAGCTTGACGGTTTTCATCCAACCATCCCCCTCAATTCCAACAACTCCCGCACAATCCCACTCTCAACCCCCTCCAAAACCTTTTCGCGCCTTTCGTGTTTTTCGTGGTTAAAAAACTCTTCCCCCAACTCCGCCACCAGCAACCGCTCCAATATCACCGCAGGCGCTTCATACACCACCTCTTCAAACACATCCTCCTTATATCGACTCAGCGACAGGTCATACCCCTCCGCCTCGATCTCCCCCCGCGCCACACAAAACCATTTCGCGGTGCGATCAGCATCGACTTCCGGATTGCGGGCATGGAACCGGGCAACGATATCTTGCAAATCCCCATGCCCTTCCTGCTTGCTGCGCTTGTCATCCAGCGAATAGCCGTCGGCCTGCATCTCGTAGAACCAGACATGTTCCGTGGCCGGTTGCGTCACCTTGTCCTTCGGCCCCCAGACCTTGGTGAAGAGCAGAATGGCGGTGCTGACCCCGGCATAGGGCTTGAACACGCCGCTGGGCATGGTGACCACGGCCTTGAGGTCGCAGCGCTCCACCAGCATTTGGCGCAGGGTCTTGAATGCACCGCCGGAGCCGAACAGCACGCCTTGCGGCACGATGACGCAGGCGGTGCCGCCTTTCTTGAGCAGGCGGTAGATGTTCTCGACAAAGAGCAGTTCGGTCTTGGTGGTGGAGAGGCTTAAGTTTTCGTTGATGTCGCCCTTGTCGATGCTGCCGGTAAAGGGCGGGTTGGCCATGACGATGTCGTATTCGGCCTCTTCCAGGTAGCTCTTGGAGAGTGTGTCCTTGTAGTCGATGTTGGGCTCGTCGATGCCGTGCATCATCAGGTTCATCAGCCCCAGGCGCACCATGGTGGCGTCGATGTCGTAGCCGAAGAGTGAGGCCTGCAGGATGGCCCGGGCCTTTTCGGTGAGGCCGGCCGCTACCGAGGTGCGGACAAAGCCGTCTTCATCGGGCGGAAAGTCTGTATTGCCCGCTTTCTTTGCCAATTCCGTGACGATGTACTGATAGGCCCCGAGCAGAAAGCCGCCGGAACCGCAAGCCGGGTCGGCGATGCGGTGGCCAAGCTGCGGCTGCACCAGGTCGGCCATTAATTTAATGATGTGGCGCGGGGTGCGGAACTGGCCATTCTTGCCCGCCGTGGCGATCTCGGAGAGCAGCATCTCGTAGACATCGCCCTGGATGTCCTGAAAGGCCTGGCCCTTTTCCTGCGAGTCCCTCTCCATGATCTCGAAGATCTCGTCGATGGTTTTCACAGCCTCGACCAGCAGCGCCGGTTTGGGGATGATGAACACGGCGTTCTTCATGTGGTGGGTGAAGTTGCTCTCGGTCCCGTTCATGTCCTTGAGGAAGGGGAAGACCTTGGTCTGGACGTGCTGCAACATCTCCTCGGCCTGCATGCGCTTGAACTCGCTCCAGCGCAGGGTGTGCTTGTCAATAGCGTAGTTCTCTGCGCCGTCCTTGTCGCGGTATTCGGGCGGAATCCACTGGCCCGCAAACTTGGAGATATAGGACTCGCTGGTCCATTCGGCATCGGCCTGCTTTTTCTGGTCCAGCTCGTCGAGCCGCTTCATGAACAGCAGGTAGGTGATCTGCTCGATGGCGGTGAGCGGATTGCTGATGCCGCCGGACCAGAATTTGTTCCAGAGCTGGTCGATCTTGCTTTTGAGTTCGGGGTTGTTCTGAAGCATGGTTATTTCTCCTCCAACTGCTTGACGTTTCTGTCGGCAAGCAGGAGTTTCATCTGGTGAATGGCGGTCTGGTTCAGGATTTTTAGGCGCTCGGCCTGTGGGAGCCCCTGGTGTATGAAATGGGCGTTCAGGGTTTCGAGATTGGCCAGACAGACAAGCTGGGAGACATTGGCTTCGTCGCGGATATTGCCTTTGTGGTCCGGGTTTTCATCCCGCCATTGCTTTGCCGTTTTGCCGAACAGGGCCATATTCAGCAGATCCCCCTCGCTGGCATAGATGAAATTGATCTGCTGAGGCGACAGTTCGGGCGGGATCAGGTTCGTCTTGATGGCGTCGGTGTGGATGCGGTAATTGATTTTGGCCAATTCTCGCTTGGCTGACCATCCAAGCTGCTTTTGTTCTTCTTCCTTTAAGCGTTGAAATTCCTTAACAATGTAGAGTTCAAATTCGACAGAGATCCAACTGGCAAATTTGAAAGCAATGTCCTTATGGGCGTATGTGCCGCCATATCTACCTGATTTAACGATAAAACCTATGGCATTTGTGGTCGTTACCCATTTCTGAGGAGAAAGGGTAAAGGCATTGAGCCCCGCCTGTTTTCTAAACCCCTCGAATTCGAGGGGTTTGAAATTGGGATTATAGAGCGACTCCCAAATCCCTAAAAACTCAATCGTATTCCGGTTGCGCATCCAGTTGCCTATAACAGCGCTGGTTTCATCTGTTTTGTATCTTGCAATATCTGTCAGAGAAATAAAATCCTGCTCTTGATTATCAACAACGGTTATCTCGGCGCCTCGAACTTCAATTTTTCTGTTCTTAGCCATACTATTTCTCCAGTTTAATTGAGGCGAATTCGCTATAGTTAAAATCCGCTCTAAGGCGCTTAAACTGCAGATTTCCCCATATTTCCAAACGGGTCGATTTCGACCCTTTTTCGTGTCTTTCTCGATTCATATCCATCAAGCCGCCAACCGCTCGGTGAGCTGTAGTATTTCGTTGATCTCGGCCGGGCTGAACACACCGCGAATCCCCTGCGGGTGGATGACTGTGAACGGTGCGTTGATGAGGTCTTTCTTCTCGACCTTCTCGCGCTCGATGATGAAGCCCTTGAGCAGGTTCAGGAACTCCAACTGACGGCTGGAAAGGCTCGTGTGCTGCTCGATGAACTGATCGAAGGCTTCGCTGACCGTTTCCGGGAAGCTCTTCAGGATCTCGATACCGAGGATGTGGCGGATGAACTGGATGAAGCGCGCCTTGCGGTTCTTGTAGACCTGGCGCAGAAGATCTTCGGTGATGTGGGGGTGCTCGGCATGGAGCAGCTCGGCCAGTTCAAGGGCCTCGTCAGCCGAGACATCCTGACCATTCTTGAGTTTTTGCAGGATGGGGTTGTGCGCGGTCAGCTCCGCGATCATGGCCTCGACCATCTCGCGGTAGCGGCTGATGCTGACCGATTCGTACTGGGGGCCGAACTCGACCATTTCCTTGCGGTGGATTTCATCTTTCAGGTCAAGGTGTGTCGGACCGGGGCCGGTCTGTTGCTCGCGGAATTTCATCAGCGGGCCGAGGCGACTGTTCAGGTCGTCGAGGGCGTCCTCCAGCTCACTGGCATCCGTTTTGGCCCAGTAGTGGTTGCTCTGGGCGGCGCGGATCAACGATTCCTCGGCTTTGACGAAACTGACCGACAGCGGTAGTTCACTGATCTGCTCGACGATGCCTTCCTTGATGGTTTCGGCTTTTTCCTTCTCTTCGCTGATCCGGGCGAGTGAAAATTCTAACAGGTCGCGCTCGAAGCGCATGGCCTTGAAGTCGGCCTCGGAGACGGTGCGGAACAGCGGCTTGATCTCGCCGCGCAAAAATTCCAGCCGCTGGTGATTCAGGGTGATCCAGAAGTTTTCCTCTTCGAGCCGGGCCAGCGCGGCGGCTGCCTCCTTGATGATGACGGAGCTATGCGGCAGCTGGCTGATCTGCCGACGCAATTTGACGATTTCACGCTCGCCAACCTGCGCCTGCGCAAGGTCGATGGCCTTTTCGATTTTATCCAGCCGCAAGCCGACCAGCCGCACCGGCAGCGGGAGCTGGGGTTTGAGTTCCTTGCCCTTGGGTTGCAGCTTGAAGTATTCGAAGTTGTCCCAGCAATCGAGGATAAGGAACACATCCTTTTCGGTACACCAGGGCTTGGGCTTGGCTGCTTCAAGCAGCCGGGTGCCGCGCCCGATCATTTGCCAGAACTTGGTGTAGGAATAGACCGGCTTGGCGAAGACCAGATTGACGATCTCGCGCACGTCGATGCCGGTATCGAGCATGTCGACGCTGATGGCGACGCGGGGCATGTCGTTGTTGGTGAACTGGTCGAGCAGGCCGCCCTTGCCGTAGACGCGCGGGTCATCGGAGACCAGCACCTTGGCCAGCTCGCCTTTGTATTGGGGGAAGAGCTTGTCGAAGATCTCTTCGATGCGCCGGGCATGGGCCTTGGAGGAGCAGAAGAAGATGGTCTTGCCGGGCAGCACACCGCTGCCGTCCTTGATGCACTCCTCCATGAACTCCTTGACGATGAGGGCATTGGTTCCCTTGTTGATCACCTGCTTTTCGAGCTGTGAACCCTCGAAGTTGATCTCTTCGATCTCCTTGCCTTCCAGCAGCAGCTTTTTCTGGTCTTCCAACGAGATGGTGCGCTTGCTGATCCCCTCCATCTGAAAGCGGGTCTGGATCTTCATCACCTGAAAGCTGCACAGGTAGGGCGGCACATTGTTGACCGCCTCCTCGAAGGTATAGGCAAAGGTGGGAAGGCCGTCTTCGCAGTGGAAAAGCTGGAAGGTGTTGTGGTCGATGATGTCGGTGGGCGTGGCGGTGAGCCCCAGGGTGATGGTTTTGAAATAGTCCAGCACCTCTTTGTAGGTGTTGTAGATGGAGCGGTGGCTTTCATCGACCACGATGAAATCGAAAAAGTGCGGCGAAAGCTGCTGCGACTCGTCCCGGATGATGTTGAGCATGGTGGGATAAGTAGAGACGTAGATGCGGCGGTCCTTGGCGATGAGCTTCTCGCCGACATTCGGCCATCGAGGTTCGTGGGGCAGATGCTCCTTGAAGGCGGCCAGGGCCTGCTCGCGCAACGCGATGCGGTCGACCAGAAACAGGACCTTTTCGGCGTGTCCGGCACGCATCAGGGCATCGACCATGGCGATACAGGTGCGGGTCTTGCCGGTGCCGGTGGCCATCACCAAAAGGAAATCGCGTTTTTTCTGTTCGATGCCTTCCAACACGGCGCGAATGGCCCGGATCTGATAGTCGCGGCCCGCGATGGATGTGTTGATCAGCTCCTGGGTCAGGGGCTTGCGGTTGCGGCGAATATATTGAAACCGCTCAAGGTCATCTCGGGTCGGGAAGCCGACGATCTTGCGCGGCGGGTAGTTGTCCAGATCCCAGAAATAAATCTCGTGCCCGTTGGTGTAAAAGCAGAACGGCAGCTCGCCACCCAGTTGTTTCTGGATGTTGTAACAGTATTGCTTGGCCTGCTCTCGCCCCAGCGCGGCGTCTTTGCTCGTTTTCTTGGCTTCGACCACGGCCAGGGGCTTGCGATCCTTGCCAAGCAATACATAGTCGCTGAATTGATGACCTTCGTATGGGGTGCGCGGTTCGGCAACACCCAGGGGCAGTGGAGTCAGGATGTCGAACTCCTCGATGACCTGGGTGGGGTCTTTGACGTTCCAGCCAGACTGAGTGAGCTGGCTGTCAATCAGTTCAGAGCGGGTCTGGGCCTCAGTCCTGGTCATGCTTCAACTTCTCATGTTCTTTAACTTCCGCACACAAAAGTCATAATAATTCACCCGCCGTGAACAAATTCAGCATACTCTCCATAGCCTACAGCCATCTATATAATATGTGCCAGAATATTTTAAGTGATCACCGCATACTTTATTCTCAGTTGCAGGGTGGTCTTGTCCCGAAAGGTATTGATTTCCAGCCCATAGGCGAAAGTGACGTCATCACCGACAGCCACCGGGCTGAGACCATTTTCTGCGGCGCCGAACCAGATGGCGTCGTAGTCCGCTCCGGCCATCTGCAATACCAGTTTCAGGTGCGTGCCGTCACCCACCGGACGGAGTTGGGTGATGCGCCCCGCACCTCGAAATACAGGCGGATCCCATTGCCGGCCATAAGGCTCCAGAACCATCAGCTCCTCAACCACTTCCATGCTGGGACTATCCTCCAGCACACCATCGGTCAGAATCTCCGGCCCAAGCTCCTGACCAGACAGGGCTTCTGCGGCAATGGCTGCCCAGGCTTCGGCAAAACGCGCCAGCGCCTCCTGTTTGAGGGTCACTCCACCTGCCCCGGCATGCCCGCCCCAACTTAGAAAATCATCGGGATAACGTTCAGCTATTTTTGCCAGGGCATGGCGGACATGGAAACCCGGCACCGTTCGCAATGAGGCCGTAATGCCACCTCCTTCAGCTTTGGGTGAAAAATAAGCGACCGGTCTTCCGCAAGACTCCACCAGGCGGGCTGCGCAAATGCCGTGCACCCCCGGATGACCTTGGGGATCAAATATGGTGATGGCGGAGGCGCCATCCCGAACTTGCTGCAGGGCCTGACAGGTGCTGCGCTGCAGCATTTGCGCCTGGACGACTTTGCGTTCGTTGTTGTGCTCAACAAAATGCTCTGCCATTTCTTCGGCTTCTGGAAGATGCGAACTCATCAGCAAATCCACGCTGCCCAGGGCGGAGTCCAGACGCCCCCGGGCATTGATCAGGGGTGCGAAGCTGAAGGCCAGGGTGGCTGCGGTAATGGGACCATGACTTCGGGTGGCCAGTTGCAGGGCCTGCCAGACAGGGCGCCGCGCCGGGGCGTTCATAAGTGCCAACCCCCGGGCAATAATCGCCTTGTTATTGCAGGAGCGCGCCAGATCCACACAATCCGCCATAGTACCCAGCGCCACATAATCCAGTAGCCCGCCAAGCTTCGGCGCAGAAGCAGGAAGCAGACCTGCCGCAATCAGTGCCTGGCGCACAGCACAGCAGAGCAGCCAGGCCACATGCACACCAGCAATATAAGGATCGGGAAAGCTGGAATCGGCACGCACCGGATTCACACAGGCCACCGCTGCAGGGGGTGGCCCGGAAGCGGGCACGCCATGATGGTCGGTGACGATGACGGTAAAACCATGATCCCGCAGTCGGGTAATCCGCTCATGATCGGTACTGCCCTGATCCGCCGTAATAATCAGAGCCGGGCTCGGGGCCTCCGCAATAATCCGGTCGGTCAGGGTTTCGGTAACCCCGTAGCCATCACGCAACCGATGGCCGATATAACTGTGTATCTGCTGTTCGGGGACGCCAAAATAATCCCGGAATGCGGTTTTCAGTACCGCATGGGCCGATGCGCCGTCCGCATCAAAATCAGAAATCAAAATAATCGGCCATTGTTGCTGGATAGCCGCGATCACCGTTGCCGCAGCATTGGCCATATCGGGAAGCAGGTCGGGTGGGGTGAGTCCGCTCATCTGCAGATTCATCAAGGCCGGGAGCTGACCGACGTCCGCATCACACAGGCGTCCGGCGATGATCCGCGCCTGCAGGGGGGTATAGCCCAAGGCCAGGGCCGCATCCCGGATTTTCACCGAGACCGGACGATCCACAATACGCACGCTTTCCATGAATTCTACCAGGCACCCGGCAGACTGGCCTGGCCGGGGCGCAGCGCCTTGCGCCAGAAGCGCCAGCGATCACCACGACTGAGCGTCATTTGCTCCACGCCACCATTTGCCAGTATGCCAGTCCAGCATTGCAGCTGCCCACCGTTGCGCCATAGCCTCTGCAAGGCAGGCTCCAGAGCTGCAAAAGATTTGGCTGCATCGGGATAAAGCCAGGTTCCGGACCAGACCCAGAGGAGATTATCCGGAAGCTTTGCCGCCGCCTGCAACGCTTTGGAATAGGATAATGGCAACTCAAGCCAGGCGGCAGCGGCCTGCAGATAATCTGCTTCTGCGGACACCGTCTGCCATTTGCTTACCGGACGCTGCTCCGGCAAACGCCCTTCACCCCAGGCCCAGAACAGGCACCAAGGCTCACTACCATCATGACCCTGATTGACCGGATGCGCAGCCAGGAACATCTGTAATTCATTGAGAAAGGCATTCCAGCGCCGGGCGTCGCTGCCGGTATTTTGCTGCGCGATAGGTTCACGCCCCCAGACCTGCTCAGGATCAGGACAATGCAAATCCGGCGTGGTCTGGCTCAGCACATACCAGCGCCGGGCACCGCGCTGCAAAATCCAGGGAGAATCGGCCAAAAACTCTACTGCAGCACTGAATAATGCCGCCGCCGCAGATTCTTCCAGGCCCGCCAGGGGTTGCACGACAGCCCGCCCCGCCTGCCCCAGAAAGGCAACCGGCTCCAGAGCAATCACCCAGTACCCGGCGGTCGCGATCCCTTCTGACTCTGCCAACAAGGCCGCCGCTGGCAGGACGCCGGCAAAGCCCAGCAACCGGCCCGCCACTTCCAGGGAAGACTGTGCCGCTAGGTGTTCTCGGTGCCCCCGTCCCCAATAGCGCGGCAATACCTTGCCCAGGTCCTCCTCCGGCAGGCCGTGCAAGCCCGACAGCCAGAGGCAGGCATCAGCCATCAGCGCTCCAGGATAGCGCGCTGTACCGCATCCAGGGTGGCATTGACGGTCACCACCTCACCGCCCTGGGAAATGGCCGTATCGGGATCTTTGAGGCCATGCCCGGTCAAGGTGCAGACCACCGTGGCCCCGGCCTCGATTTTGCCGGCACGGGCCGCCGCCACCACACCCGCCACCGAAGTAGCCGAAGCCGGTTCACAAAACACCCCCTCAAATTTGGCCAGCCAGCGCTGGGCTTCGAGAATGTCTGCATCACTATGGCTGCCAAACCAGCCACCACTTTCCTCCTGCACACGATGGGCCTGATCCCAGGACATGGGGTGACCGATACGAATGGCCGTCGCGATGGTTTCCGGATTTTTCACAAAATCGCCCGCCATGAACGGGGCGCTGCCCGCTGCCTGGAAGCCCAGCATTTTCGGGCGTTTTCCGGCTTTGCCATGGCCATAAGTACAGATGCCATTACAGAATTTGCAGGCATTGGTCAGCACCTGCGAAGCTTCTTTCCGGCCATCGGTGGCTTCACAGTAGCCCATCCAGTGCGCGGTGATATTGCCAGCATTTCCCACCGGCAGGGCATGATAATCCGGCGCCTCGCCCAAGGCCTCGATAATTTCGAAGGCCGCCGTTTTCTGACCCTGGAGACGATAGGGATTGACCGAATTGACCAGGGTAATGGGGGCATTGGCGGCCACTTCCTGGACAATTTGCATGCCTTCATCGAAATTACCGCGAATCTGCAGGACCAGTGCCCCGTGCATCATGGCCTGGGAGAGTTTTCCCAGGGCAATTTTCCCTTCGGGAATGACCACAAAAGCCTGCATCCCGGCCCGGGCTGCATAGGCCGCCGCTGCCGCAGAAGTATTGCCGGTAGAAGCGCAGATGACCATCTCGCTGCCCTCCTCCTTGGCTTTGGTCACCGCCATGGTCATGCCCCGATCCTTGAAAGAGCCGGTAGGGTTCAAACCTTCAAATTTCAGAAACAGACGCATATCCACCCCCAGCTGGCGGGGCAGGTTGACGCATTCGATGAGTGGGGTATTCCCCTCACCCAGGCTGACCGCCTGAGTATCCGGGGCCAAAGGCAGAAAAGCACGGTAACGATCAATAATGCCGGTATAACGAGTCATGGAAGGTTCCTGCAACAAAGGGGATTCGGAAAATAGTTCACTGCTCGGCCAGACTTTCAACGCGCAGCCGCAATACCGGCCGGGCTACCACCGGCAGGGCCTCGATGCGGCGGATGGCCTGCTCCAGATCACCCTCGCGGCAGCGGTGCAGCAACAACACAATAGGTACTGTATCGGCTTCCGGAGTTTCCTTTTGCACCAGGGCCTCAATGGAAATTTCATGCTCGGCCAGCATGGTCGCCACCTGGGCAAGCACGCCGGCGCGGTTATGGGCATGAATGCGCAGATAGTAGGCACTTTCCACCTCGGCCATGGGCAACAAGGGCAAAGCACTCAGGGCATCGGCCTGGAAGGCCAGATGAGGTACCCGATTACTGGGATCCGCCGTCATGGTCCGGGCCACATCCACCAGATCGGCAACCACGGCACTGGCGGTCGGATCACCGCCAGCACCCCGACCGTAATAGAGGCTCTGTCCGGCGGCATCGCTCTCCACCAGAATGGCATTAAACGGCCCCTCGACATTGGCGAGCAGGTGACTTTCCGGAATCAGGGTGGGATGCACCCGCAACTCGACGCCATCCGCGCGGCGCCGTGCAATACCCAGCAACTTGATACGATAACCGAGCTCCGCTGCATAGACCACATCATCCCGCTCCAGAGCGCGAATACCCTCCACATGGCAATGGGCGAAATCCACTGGAATACCGAAAGCAATGGAAGCCATCAGGGTGATTTTGTGCGCGGCATCGCCGCCATCCACATCCAGTCCCGGATCGGCTTCGGCATAACCGAGGCGCTGGGCTTCACCCAAAGCCTGCTGAAAATCCCAGCCCTCACGAAACATCTGGGTCAGAATATAGTTACTCGTGCCGTTGATGATGCCTGCCAGCCAGTGAATGCGATTACCCGCCAGGCCCTCGCGAATCGCCTTGATGATTGGAATCGCTCCGGCCACCGCAGCCTCAAAGGCCACCATCACGCCCTGTTGCTGAGCCGCCGCGAATATCTCATTGCCATGCTCCGCCAGCAGGGCCTTGTTGGCTGTCACCACATGCTTGCCTGCCGCAATGGCCGCCAGAATCAGTTCCCGGGGAAGGCCAGTGCCGCCCATGACTTCCACCAGCACATCCACTTCCGGATCACGCACCACTGCCCAGGGATCAGCACTGATCCGCGCATCCAGGTGCAGCCCTTCCAGGCGGGCAGGATTGCGAACGGCAGCATGCACCACCCGCAAATCCCGCCCCACCCGGCGGGTGATTTCTTCGGCATTGCGAGCCAACACCCGCACCGTCCCCTGGCCGACGGTACCCATCCCGAGAATGCCAATGCGTACCGGATCCATACCCTCGCTCATCACAAATCCTCACGAAACATCTGTTTGATGCCACGAATCGCCTGCCGGGTCCGATGCTCATTTTCCACCAGACCGAAGCGCACATACTCATCACCCAGTTCGCCAAAGCCTATGCCCGGGCTTACGGCCACTTTGGCACGGTCGAGCACCAGCTTGGAAAACTCCAGAGATCCCATCTTGCGCAGGTTTTCCGGAATGCGCGCCCAGACAAACATGGTGGCCTTGGGTTTATCCACCGCCCAGCCAGCGGCTTCCAGGCCTTCGCAGAGTACGTCGCGGCGCTGTTCGTACATCAGGCGGATGTCTTCCACACAATCCTGCGGCCCTTCGAGAGCGGTGATGGCCGCCACCTGGATAGGGGTGAAGGTGCCGTAATCCAGATAGCTTTTCATGCGTGCCAGCGCGCCCACCAGCTTGGGGTTACCTACCGCAAAACCGACCCGCCAGCCGGGCATGTTGTAGCTTTTGGAAAGGGTAAAAAATTCCACTCCCACATCCTTGGCCCCCGGCACCTGCAGAAAACTGGGCGCCTTGTAACCGTCAAAAACGATGTCGGCATAGGCCAGATCATGGACCACCCAGATGCGGTGCTCCTTGGCAAACTCGACGATTCTTTTGAAAAAATCCAGATCTACCACTGCCGCCGTGGGATTATGGGGAAAATTGATGACGAGCATCTTGGGTTTCGGCCAGGCAGCCTTGACCGCTTTTTCCAGCTCTTCAAAGAAATCCACTCCGGGAAGCATGGGCACATGGCGCACATCCGCACCCGCAATCACAAAACCATAGGGATGAATGGGATAGGTTGGGCTGGGCACCAGCACCGTATCACCAGGCCCCATGGTCGCCAGGGCCAGATGGGCGATGCCTTCCTTGGAACCAATGGTGACGATGGCTTCCGATTCAGGATCCAGGGCAACCCCGAAGCGCTGTTCATACCAGGTGGTAATGGACCGGCGCAGGCGGGGAATACCCCGGGAGACGCTATAGCGATGAGTATCCCCACGCTGGGCCGTTTCACAGAGTTTGTCGACAATATGTTGCGGTGTGGGCTGATCAGGATTTCCCATTCCGAAGTCGATAATATCCTCACCCCGCTTACGGGCCTGGTTTTTCAGGTCGGTCACAATATTAAACACGTAGGGAGGCAAACGACGGATACGTTCAAAATCACTGTTCATGGAGCACAGACCTTCAAGGGTTGTCGTGAATACCGAAATCGAAGAACAATAGAGAGGCTACGCGGGCCTGTCAATCTGCATCACGGAGGAAAGTCATGAAATTACACCGGCAACTGGACACCCAAGCCAACCTCATCAACAGCTATGGGCCGGAGGGCGTAGTCATTCGCGGCCAGCGTTATACCCAAGGCGTACTGGTAAGCACAGACTGGCTACATAGCCCTTGGGGGCCACCCAGCGCCACCGCCCTAACTCTGGAGCATTTTCATGAGGTACTTGCGCGCAAACCCGATGTTCTGCTGCTGGGCACGGGCAGAAAACAGTTTTTTCCCTTGAAACTCATGGTAGCCTTGCGTGAGGCCAACATTCCGGTGGAAGTCATGGACACCAGTGCCGCCTGTCGTACCTACAATATTCTCTTGGCAGAAGACCGCGTCGTACTCGCCGCCCTGCTGCACCCCGAAGCCTGAGCGCTTTCAGCCAAACAAGGATTCTGTGGTCAATCCTTCTTCTTCAATGCGCAAGCGTAGCGTCAGTAAAGCCTCTACCTGAATTTGCCGCACGCGTTCCCGGGTAATGCCCAGACGTTGGCCCACCTCTTCCAAAGTAGCGCCGTCGGTGCCGTCCAGGCCAAAACGCCAGAACAGTACCTGTCGATGCTTTTCGGACATACTGCCGATCCATTGATGAATCTGTCGGGATAAATCACGATCCGCGAAGGCGGTTTCGACACCCGGCATGGCGGCATCAGCAATCACATCGGAAAGAGGACGATCTGACTCGCGACCGTGGGGAATATCGAGGCTGCTGACCCTGCCGTCATTTTCCAGGCACCCGCGAATTTCTTCTACCGGTCGATCCAGGGCGGCAGCCACTTCTTCGGGGGTGGGATCACGCTGCAGGGTCTGACCCAGACATCGTGCGGCACGCAGAACTGTACTGAGTTCTTTCATCACATGAATGGGCAGGCGGATGGTGCGGGTCTGATTCATCAGGGCGCGTTCTATATTCTGGCGAATCCACCAGGTCGCATAAGTCGAAAAGCGGAAGCCCTTTTCCGGATCGAATTTTTCTACAGCGCGAATCAGACCCAGATTCCCTTCTTCGATAAGGTCCAGCAGCGGCAGCCCGCGGTGAATGTAACGCCGCGCCAGCTTGACCACCAGGCGCAAATTGCACTCGATCATGGTGCTGCGTGCCGCTGGATCTCCTGCCTGCACCAGCCGCCCCAGTGAAATTTCCTGTTCTGCCGTCAGTAGCGGGTTATGACCAATTTCCTTGAGATAACAGCGGGTGGCGTCCCAGTCAGGCGCTTCGCCATAATCTTCCTCCGGATTTTCCTGAACTTCTTCGCTACCCTCGACTTCCAGGGATACGTCCTCTTCTGCGACTCTGATTGCGTCGTTCATGATTAACACTCTCCAGAGGCCAATGAAACGGTGCCCGTCAGCAAGGGCACAAAAAAACAATCACCCAGAGGACTGATCCTGGCTTCCTGGCCATCCCAATGACTGACCTGCAAATGCTGCTTGCCATCTTCATCCACCGGCATCACCAGGCGGCCACCGGGTCGTAGCTGGCGATACAATGGCGCCAAGGCACAAGGAACAGCCGCTGTAATCACAATGGCATCATAGGGGGCTTGACTCGACCAACCTTCACTCCCGTCACCATGCAATAAATGGACCCGGGTGTATCCCATTCGTGTCAGCAGTTTCTCGGCGTGGTGATGTAGTGGACCAATCCGTTCCACACTGAACACTTCGGCGCCCAGTTCCGCCAAGAGGGCCGTCTGGTAGGCAGATCCGGTACCGATTTCCAGAATCCGTCGGGGAGTCGGGCTGTTTTCGAGAATGGCCTCCATCATCCGCGCTACCGTCCAAGGCTGAGAAATGGTCTGACCATAGCCAATAGGCAGGGAAACCAATTCGTAAGCCCTGCCCGCCAGCGCCTGGGCAACAAAGTGATGGCGCGGCACCTGATTCATCACATCCAGCACCCGCTCATCGCGAATACCCGCCGCCCGCAGGCGCAGCACCATTTTCCCCCGGGTGCGAGGAGAAATCATACCGACTTCGGGGCTCAGGACTGGCAGGTGCGCAGCCACTGACTCAAACCCTCCAAAAAATTGTAGCGGGTCATGTCCAGGTCCAGGGGAGTGATGGAGACATAGCCTCTGCGGACCGCATCAAAATCCGTACCTGGTCCGGCATCGGCTTCCCGACCCGAAGGACCAATCCAGTAGACCGGATCGCCCCGTGGATCCGCAGCCGGTATCACCATATCACTTTTATGCCGTCGCCCTAGACGAGTGACCTCGAACCCGCGTAATTGCTCATAGGGCAGATCGGGCACATTCACATTGAGGATGGTATCGGCAGGCAAGGCATGACTGAGCACACCGGTCACCAGACGCGCCGCAACTTGGGCAGCGGTTTCAAAATGACTGCAATCCCGCCCGGCCAGAGACACGGCAATCGCCGGCAATCCGAGAAAACGCCCTTCGGTGGCTGCCGCCACCGTCCCTGAATAGAGCACGTCATCCCCCATATTGGCACCCCGGTTGATACCCGAAACCACCATGTCCGGCGATTCGGCAAAAACACCGGTGACTGCCAGATGCACGCAATCCGTAGGCGTACCACCTACCAGATAGTGAAAACCGTTGAGGCCGGTGCGCATCCGCAAGGGGCGGTCGAGAGTCAGGGAATTACTGGCGCCGCTGCGATCCTGTTCGGGAGCCAGAACTTCCACTTCGCCCAGGGGGGTGATTGCTTGAGCCAGCGCTGCCAGTCCCGGTGCCAGATATCCGTCATCGTTACTGAGCAAGAAACGTGGCATCTGATCTCCCTGAAAGTCTTTCATTCAGCCTGCTATAGTAAGCCACGAAGACAGGGCAGGTCTATCCCGATTTCTGCTCAAGTTTCGTTGAATCGCTTCAGGCTCCGGTAAAGCCGTCTTGGCCATTGTCAATGCGCCAGATTGGCCCGGGGAGCATCCGGTACAGGATGCTCCGATAGCTGCTCCAGTTGATGCTGCAGCAATAAAACCCGCAACTGGGCGCTATCCATGGCTTGCTTCAACGCATTCACCCGCTGCAAGTAACGGGCGTAATTCCGTTCATTACCCGTGCGGACAGCCTTGCCATGTTCATAATTATGGGTAGCCTGCAGCAACTGCGCACGGGCAGCAGCCAATTCGGCTTCCAGGCTCTTACGCGCAGGGCTGGTCTGGTTGCCTGCTGACTTTGCGGGCGCGGACTGATCTGACCTTGGCATGAGCACCGGTCTTTGCTCATCGGAAGCTGCCGGTGTGCTCACAGATTGCTGCGGAGCTCCCGCAATCTGCTCAACCCCCCTTGCCCCGGCAGGCGGATTCTCTCCGTAACTCACGACTCCATTATTTCCTACCCAGCGATAAATGGTTTCCGCAGTCACCTGCACACTGAACAGTCCGATCAGGAACAAACCCGGCAGCACGCAGCGGGCCATAAACCTATGTATTGCATTTTTGCCTATTGCCATTTTCATCACGCCTTCTCAATAGCTCTCCGCGAAACTTATATGGTCGTCCCGCAAGTCCTTGTCAAGGCGCCAAAGAAAAAGGCCCCGCACAATGCGGAGCCTTTCACCTCTGACACCGGCAGACTGAATCGTCCGCTTTCCGGTCAGAGGCTATAGTACATCTGGAATTCTACTGGGTGAGTAGTAATCCGCAGGGCTTGCACTTCCGCCCATTTCACATCGAGATAGCCTTCCAGCCAGCTTTGGGAGAACACGTTACCCTTCATCAGGAACTCGTGATCCGCTTCCAGAGCCCGCAAGGCTTCTTCCAATGAAGCAGCGACGCCCGGAATGTTGGCCTGTTCTTCGGCGGGCAGATCATAGAGATTTTTGTCCATGGCATCGCCGGGATGAATCTTGTTCTGGATACCGTCAAGTCCGGCCATCATCATGGCGGCAAAAGCCAGATAGGGGTTGGCGGTGGAGTCCGGGAAACGGACTTCAATACGCCGGGCCTTGGGGCTGTTGACGAAGGGAATACGGATGGAAGCGGAGCGGTTTTTGGCCGAATAGGCCAGCAACACCGGGGCTTCATAGTGGGGGACCAGACGCTTGTAGCTGTTGGTGCTGGGATTGGTCAGGGCATTGATAGCCTTGGCGTGCTTGATGATACCGCCAATGTAGTAGAGCGCCAGCTCTGACAGACCGCCATAGAGGTCGCCAGCAAACAGATTCTTGCCGTCCTTGGCCAGAGACTGGTGAACATGCATGCCACTGCCATTATCCCCGACAATGGGCTTGGGCATGAAAGTGGCCGTCTGACCATAAGCCGCCGCCACATTGTGGATGACATATTTCAGAATCTGTACTTCATCCGCCTTACGGGTCAGGGTGCTGAAGCCCACACCGATTTCATGCTGACCGGCAGTCGCCACTTCGTGGTGATGCACCTCCACTTTCAAACCCATTTCTTCCAGCGCCAGACACATGGCTGAACGCAGATCCTGGGCAGAGTCCACCGGGGGGACCGGAAAATATCCGCCCTTCACACCGGGACGGTGCCCCATATTGCCGGACTCATATTCCTTGCCGGAATTCCAGGCGGCTTCCTCGGCATCCACCTTGTATCCGCAGCCACTCATGTCGATGTTCCAGGTTACCGAATCAAAGACGAAAAATTCGTTTTCCGGACCAAAATAGGCGGTATCGGCAATGCCCGTACTTTTCAGATAGGCTTCGGCACGTTTGGCCAGCGAACGGGGATCGCGTTCATAACCCTGACCTGTAGCGGGTTCTACAACATCACAACGGATATTCATGGTCGCTTCATCGGTGAAGGGATCCAGCACGGCGGAATCAGGATCGGGAAGCAGAATCATGTCGGATTCATTGATGCCCTTCCAACCCGCAATGGAGGAACCATCAAATGCTTTACCTTCCACGAAGGTATCTTCTTCCATGGTGTGGGAAGGGACGGATACATGCTGTTCCTTGCCCTTGGTGTCGGTAAAGCGGAAATCAATGAACTTGACATCTTTTTCTTTGATCAACTTCAGTACATCTTTCGGGCTATGACCCATCTGCATTTCCTCCAATCAAGAAATATTTACCACCTGAAGCCAGGTAACTAGCAAAACTGATACCACCCTCCAAGCGAGTACTCACAAAGTTCTGGCCGATTATTGCACCAAACTAACACCCCATAACAGTGCAATCAAACGCTTTGCACCAAATTTGTGCACTACGCCCCCTGATCTTGGCTACCCGGATGTCTGCCAGGCCACATCCACTCTCTGCAAGCCGACGATCTTACCTTGCAAGGCGTCCTGAATCTGCTTTTCCTCAGCCTCCAGTGTTTGCAGAGTTGCTCCTACCGGAAATGGATAGCGCAGGCAAACTACTACGCCTTCTTTCAGATAATGCAGGGTCATCTGTTGTGGATGGGGCAAGTTTCGGGCGAGCAGCCCGGATGCCACTGCTTTTTCAATCTCACTACGGGGCGGCAATACCGCACCGCCCTCTTCATCATTTTCGCTGTCAATATGAATGGTGGCATCCACTAGATCATCCACGGCTTGAAGCAAACAAATCCGTACGCGCTCGGCAATCTGGTGTCCCTCGGAAACGCTGAGCAAGGGATTGGTCACCTGTAAGTGCACTTCGGCCAGCGCTTGATGTCCTATTTTGCGGGTCTTCAGCAGATGCAGGTCGCGTACGCCCTCACAACCCAGAATGATTTCACGGATTTGCGTCAGAGTGACATCATCCAGACCCCGGTCAGCCAGCTCCTGGAGTGCCTCCCAGGCCGTCACGACACCGATACGCAGCACCATCAGCGCGACAATGAGGGCAACCACCGAATCCAGATAAGGAGCGCCCAGAAGACTTCCGCCGATACCAATCAACACGATCACGCTGGAAATCGCGTCGGTACGATGATCCCAGGCATTCGCCCGGAGTGCGGCAGAGCGGGTTTTGCGGGCCACGCGAATGGTGATCTGATACAGGGATTCCTTGGCCACGATGGCAAATGCGGCAATATACAGGGTCCAGACAGCGGGCATGCCATAATGCCCGATGACCAGCCGTTGCACCGCCTCATAGCCAATGCCCGCACCATTGGCCGCCAACAGCGTGCCGGTACCCAACGCTGCCAGGGTTTCAAAACGCTCGTGCCCGTAGGGATGCTCATGGTCCGGAGGCTGGCTGCTGAAATGCATGGCCAGAATCAAGCCCAGATCCGAGAGCAGATCAGACAGGGAATGCACCGCATCCGCCACCAAGGCGTCCGAATGGCCCAATATTCCGCCCGCCAGCTTGGTGAAAAAAAGCACCATGTTGGTGCCCGCCCCCATCAGGGTCACCCGCATGTTCTTTTTTCCGCGATCACTGCGGCTGATGGTTTCTGTCACGCTCTGGTGTCCTCTGTGTGGTCTGGAGTGTGCTTCTCTCCAATCTTGCCTATGATAACGGCAAAATGCTCCGGGATATAAGTGATCACCGCCACCACCCCCTTCTCGGGGCAATCCTAATCACTATAAAAAAATGCCCCGGAAATTTTCCAGCAAGATGGCCCAGCACCTTACGTAATCAACGAATCCCCTATATACTTCTGATTATCATTATAACTAAATGACTTTTTCGCCAGAAATTAATGACCATTAATGATGGGAGGAGTCCATGCAACCCTGGATGATCGTGACAGGTGCTTCCGGCGCCTTGGCTAATGTGTTCATACCGTTAGCAGCAAAACATGAATGGCGAATATTGGCGGTGAGCCGCAAAGAAGATTTCATCCCGCCAGAAACCGCAGACATCACCCGACTCCAGGCCGATGTTTCAAGTATGGCCGGAGTAGATACGGTCATGCAGTTTTTCAAGGAGCGAAACGAAGTGCCGGAGTGCCTTGTGCATCTTGCTGGCTCATTTCTACTGGCTGGTCTGGGCCAGACTTCTGAGACCCAATATCGACATTGCCTGGCGGCGAATCTGGATTCTGCTTTTTTTATGCTCAAGGCTTTCGTGGCTATCCTGCGGAAAAATCATACGGCAGGTAATGCCGTTTTCGTATCTTCTGTAGTAGCCGATATTGGCGTTGCTTTTCATGAGGCGGTAGCTGCCGCCAAAGGCGGGCTTGAATCTCTGGTTATGGCAGCTGCAGCCACCCATGCCCGCGACGCTATTCGTATTAATGCGGTGCGTTCCGGACTGATGGATAGCCCGGCAGCAAGCCATATTTTAAGAAACACTCAGGCCCGGGAAATGGCGCAACGACAATATCCTCTCGGGGAATTAATTGATCCGGCCCTGGTGGCTGAAGCGATTATTTTTTTACTGCAGCAGCGCCAAATGACCGGACAAATATTATCTGTGGATGCGGGCTTTACTGCTATTCGTCCTTTGGTGACGAGCTGAGTTATAAACCTGTGGAACGATGCACCAAAGAAAAATACCAACGATAGGGCAGACAACGCAGCAATTTAAGTTTACGGGTAAAAGCGCGGGGAAAATGTATTTCAAAATGATTCCCTTGCATTCCTCGCAAAATTTCCCTGGCCGCTTGCTCGGGGCTGATCAGATTGGGCATAGGAAAATCATTATGGGCTGTCAGCGGGGTGGCGACAAAACCGGGGTGAATCACCTGAACCTTGATACCTTTGTCTTCAAGGTCAAGATGGAGCACTTCGGCAAGATGGGTCAATGCGGCCTTGCTCGGTCCGTAGTAAAGAGACTGTGGCAGCCCCCGCAGACCGGCAACACTGGAAGTCAGGACAATCTGCCCCTGCCCTGCTGTCAGTAAATCCCCAAGCACTGCGTGCACCGCGTCCACGGCCCCCAGATAATTGGTCGTCATAGCCTGTCTTGCCAAGGTCGGATCCAGATCCCAGCTCCGTGCTGCCTGATAAGTCCCAGCCAGAAACAGCAGGAGATCCAGGCCGCCCCAGTGCTGTTTAATGACTGTATAGGCTTTTTGTAGCTGCTCTGTTTGGGTCACATCAGCGGGGCAGATCAGGGGCTCATTGCCCAGCTGGCTGGCGAGTTGTTCGAGTTTGTCGGGATTACGCGCCGTCAGAGCAATTTTTGCTCCCTGGTCATCTAGGGCCTTTGCACAAGCCGCGCCAATACCGGTACTGGCACCGATGAGCCAACAACGTTTTCCTTGCCAGTAGCTACTCATACGGGTACCGGATCGCCCAGGCGGGGCAGCTGCATCATAGCCTCGCGATTTTCCGCTGTATCTGCCAAACGATGAATTTCAATACTGACATCTCCTACGAAAAACCCCCAAAACCGCATTTTACTACGATTAATGACGTGATCTTTATCAATCAGATACATCCAGTCATCCACACGCAAGTTAAAAAAACGCTTCCCCACAGGCTGACGCAACGTATAACGCCAGCGCATGGCAAATCCCTCGGCTTCCCCTTGGGCAACACCCACAATATCACCCGCAGAACCTTGTGCCGTAGCGGCAAAGGTATGCCCTCCCGTGACTTGCAACTGCCACAGACGGTCTGCATGTGTCGCTTTACCGTTATTATCCAGAAATAGAAATTTTTCACTGAGTGAGCCAACCGATTCGCTCTGCCAGGTGCCCAGCAAGTGCATGATAAAGCGGTTGACCACCTTACCGGAGCGATCCTGGAATATGCCCGTTGCTACAGAAGGGCCATTAAAAAATTGATGGAGCTGAAACACGGGTAGGGTTGATGCGTATTTTTTCATGACGCGCCTGTCTATCGAATAAGAGTGCCCACAAAATTATAACCGTTATACAGCAAAAAAGAGGGATGCATAGCATCCCTCAAGGCAGGGCCCTGTCAACCTTCCATCTAAGCTGCTGATGGAGTAGCACAAAGGGTTTTTCTGGACTTCTCAGGATGAATGCGGTAACTTTTGCCGCATGGAAGTCCCAACTCTCACCGAAAACCAGCAAGCCAGCCTGCACCGTGTTCAGGTGCGACCCATCCTGCCCACGGAGCGGGAACGCTGGAATACGCTGATGCAAACGTATCACTACCGGGGCTTTCGCACCTTGGCGGGCCGTAACCTGCGCTATGTGGCTACGCTCGATGGTCGCTGGGTAGCGTTACTGGGCTGGCATGCCGCCGCTTTTCAATGCCAGGCGCGGGATCGGTGGATCGGCTGGTCCTGGATCTTGCGCCGCCAGCGCTTGCATCTCATCGCCAACAATGCCCGTTTTCTGATCCTGCCCGGAGAATCCTTCCCGAATCTGGCGTCCCGTATTCTGGCGCTGAACCTGCACAGGCTCTCTGCGGACTGGCAATCCGTCTATGGGCATCCCATCGTGCTGGCTGAGACCTTTGTGGAATCCCCCCGTTTTACCGGTGCCTGCTACCGGGCCGCCAACTGGGTGGATGTCGGCGGAACCAAGGGCTTCGCCCGCCGTCCCGGTGGTGGCTATGTCCACCACGGCCAACCTAAACGTCTTCTGCTCTTTCCTCTCCATCCACAGGCGCGGGCCTGGTTGGCCCAGCCGCAGCCCCAACTCGAATGGACCCATACCCCCATGCAAACCGTGACGTTGAGCGACGCGCAAATGGAAGGCTTGCGCCAAATCTTTTTCCGCCTTCCCGATACCCGCAGCAAACTAGGCAAGCAGCATCCCCTCCCGGCCATCCTGACGGTGGCCGTGGCCGCTGTCCTGACGCGGGCCGAAAGTTATGCCGCCATCGCCGAGTGGGGCGGTCGCTTGACCCAGGCTCAATTGAAGCGCATCCGCGCCCGATTCGATCCCAAAACCAAGCGCTACCTCGCCCCCTCCGAACCGACCATCCGGCGCGTCTTGCAAGGGGCCGATGTGGAGGCGCTGGATGCGGCGATCGGCGCCTGGCTACTGGGTACGGCGGGCTTTGAAGCGGTGGCCGTCGATGGCAAAGTCCTCAAAGGGGCCGCACGCGCAGACGGCGCTCAGGTGCATCTGCTCAGCGCGTTCCTGCATGGACAGGGGGCCACCATCGCGCAAAAAGAAATCGCCCGGAAAACCAACGAAATTCCAGAACTGCGCAACCTGCTCCAGGACGTCAACATCGCGGGCAAGGTCGTCACCGCCGATGCCCTGCATACCCAGCGGGAGACCGCCCGCTTCCTCGTCGAAGACAAGAAAGCCGATTATCTCTTCACCGCCGTCAAAGGCAATCAACGAAAACTCCGCGACCGTCTGACGTGCCTCCCTTGGGGCGATTTTCCCCCTCAACGCTGAAACCACAGAGGTCGGGCATGGCCGCTTTGAATACCGCAAAATCATCGTCGCCACCCGGGCAACCGGCCTCCATTTTCCGCATGTCGGACAAGCTTTCCTGATCCAACGCTCCACCATCAACAGCAAAGAGGGCACGATTCGGGATGATTATGCCTTCGGACTCACCAGCCTGACCCCGGATCGTGCCACGCCCGAAAATCTGTTGGGCTTGGCCCGTGGTCACTGGGAAATTGAAAACCGGAACCATCATGTCCGCGATGTGACTTTCCACGAGGACCTCTCCCAAGTCCGTACCCAGAACGGTCCCCATATGATGGCGACCTTGCGCGAACTGGCCATGAGCATTATGCGTCTCACTGGCGTCAAGAATATCGCCAAAGCGTGCCGGGATTTCGCCGCCAGCGCGCACAAAACGCTCCGCCAACTCGGATACTGAGGCGCCACCACGGGGTTTACCTATCCGAGAATAGCTCCGGAGGGCGAGCTGCGTCCGTCAGCCACCCCATTCACGATTCTGCACCCAAAATCGCCTGAAAATGCCGCATTTCCACCAACTATAGCCCCTTCAAACCACCATTAAAATCAGTGGCGAAAACCTCTGCTACTATATCTGGCGAGCTTGACGGAGCCCTGTCCCTCAAGGCCACCAGAAACTACAATACGTACTTCATAATCAATGGATCAAGCAGAGGCAGATAAAAGCTGATAAAGATCGGCCACTGAGCGAGCTCCAGCTGATTGTCCTTGAGCCATGGAGTCATCAATAGTCTCCGGACCCGTTGCCGCACCACAGACATAAATGCCTCTTCGTGTTGTTCCCTGGGTATTGGTGTATTGTTCTGCTCGATCAATGAACCCGTGTTTTTCTAGAGCAACACCAAAAACCTTGGAAATTTCTGGATTCAGTGCATTGGGATCCATACCAATGGCATGCACCACCAGATCCATGGGAATAACAATGGGTCTTTTGACCAGTGTATCTTCGCCCTTAACCAACAAACGACCATCAGGAGATTTGGTTACTTCAGCAATGCGCGCTTTCACAAATTTGGTTTTGAACTCTTCTTGGCTCTTCCAGTAAAACTTGTCTTCGTACAATCCAAAGGTACGAATATCCATGTAATAAATGAATACATCGGTAGTAGGTGATATTTCCTTGATTTCCATTGCTAAGTTGGTGGAAACCGTACAACAGATCTTGGAACACCACTCTCTGCCGATTTGTCGATCACGAGAACCCACGCACAACAAAATGGCGACTCTTTCAGGGACGCGTCCATCTGATGGACAACGAATTTGCCCGGTGGCCACCATTTGCTCCATTTGGGTTGTGGTCAATACGTCTTCGTAAGTGCCAAATCCCCATTCGGGTTTATTGATGGAATCAAAGTGCGTAAACCCTGTGGCGAGAACCACGGCGCCGGTTTCCACTTTTTCGCCAGAACTCAAAGTTGCAGTAAATTGACCGGGTTCTCCACTGAAATCAGTCACTTTAGTAGAGGTATGGATAGAAACATTTTTGTTACCTGTCACTCTGCTAACCATACGGCCGATAGCATCCTTAGCCCATTCGCCGGAAGGCACCAAGCGGGCATATCCTGATATGATGGGTGCCCCGCCCAAGACATCTTCTTTTTCGACGATAACTGCTTTTTTACCCATAGATGCAATGGTTGCTGCTGCAGAAAGACCCGCTGGACCAGCTCCAACTACCAGTACTGAATCGGTATTCGCCATGACACGCTCCTGAAATTCAACTGATGGTTAAAATGTAGAACATGCCCTGAACATTGTCAAGCATTTGTATTAAACAAAAGCTGGTCACAGTGAAGAGGTCAGGACCATTCCCGTATTGCCTCCAACATATCCTGTAAGCGCACAAAACAGGATTCATCTCTGCCACTGCCGAGCTCGAGACAACCACTCCCTCCCAACCAGAGGGTAATATCAGACGGTATCCGTTTTTGCAATTCCTTCAGGTAGATACGATTTTGTGAATTGACCGCCGCCGCCGATATCGCCATATGAATGACCTGCACATGACAGGCTTCTGCTGCCGCCAGAAGATCATCCAGTTCTGGCTCAGGCCCGATATACAGAACATCTACTCCCTCACCCATCAGCAAGGCCCGGGTCATCTGTAATTCCAGAGCACGCCCCTCCCCGGGAAAACTCGCCAGCAAAACCCGCAACCGTGCCACTCCGACAGGAAGCTGACTGGTGGCCACATAAAGACATTCTCTCAACAACTCCTGAAGACAGGCTTCCCGGTAGGGCTGAATTTCTCCCGTAAGCCGGGCGCGGGCAACGCGCTGCAGCAACGGCGCAGCAACCTGTAATACAAAGCGTGGAAGACCTTCCTGCTGCAACTGACGACGCAAGTAAGTCAACAATCGTTCCGGGCGGTCCGAGGCAAGCATCGCCAAGGCTTCGGCCAGAGCTTCCGGATCTTCTCGCGGGACCGCTGACGGCACCGGAATTTCGGCAATCAGATTCTCGATTTTCTGGGCATCTGCACCCACTACAGCCCCCGGCCGATAGCCTGCCGCCAGCAGCCGATTGATCTGGTGCAAACGGTCGATCTGGGCACGGCTGTACAAGCGGTTTCCTGTCAGATCACGACCAGGCACCGGAAAGGCATACCGCCGTTCCCACATCCGTAACAACTCTTTGGAAATACCGGTTTCCTGCTCGACCACACTGATCGGAAATTGCGGCGCATCTACTTCATCCGTACTGATATCCACCAATGTTCCCTTTTTGTATATGACGTCTTCTTGACATATGAATCCTGAACAGTAACCTACTATAGCATTGCCAGAGAGATTCCTGTGCTTACTGTTTTATTTCATGGTCACACAAATAGTCAGGGATGCCCATGCTTTATATGAATTCTGGTGGCAATCCGCTATCAGGGCAAGACGGGGGTACAGGATTCGCTCTTCCTGGCAGATTCATTTTGTCCAAGGAACGTGAATGTTCGCTAAAAATTTTGTTGCCGACGAGATCCTGAACCACCCTGAACAAATCACCGCGACCATGGCTGATCGTCAAGGTTTTGGGATTATTGCCCTGGACAATCATGCTCTGGTAAAAATTTTCAATGCTGCAGAATCACGTCTCAGCGGACTCAGCGTCTCAGAAGTTCTGGGTAGGAATTTTTTTACCGAAGTTGCGCCCTGTACTGCCAGCCGATTGTTTCGTGGCCGGTTTCGTCAAGGTATTCAGGATGGAACCATGGATACGCATTTTTACTATACGTTTACTTATCGTATTCGTCCGATTTCTGCGCATATTCATATGCTTTACGATATTCGCAAAAGTCCGCTCTTTTTTATTTTCATTGATCGTGTCATTCAACTTTACGAGGACCTCGGCTGATGTCTGCGCCCGTTGAAAGCAATGTGATCATCCATTTTCTGGCATATGCCGATGAGTTAATACAAACGGTGGCTGATCTTCCGGAGATTCAGCAGGAACAAAAACAACTATATCATGTTTGTTTAAGCAGCCTTTGGCAGATCCTGAACAATGCCTTCCAGCAGGATGGACAACAATTTCTCAGCGCCGAACAGGTACAGCTCCTACAGATGGTGGATCAGGAAATTTGCCACCACGAAGAGGAAATCTCCGCAGATTTGCGCCAACAAATTAGTCGCTTTTTGAGAGATATGTCTCCGGATTTGGTGTCCTGACAGTGGCGGATCGCGATGCTTTTTTGCAGCGACTGGCTGCGGGCATGCATCATGGCTTTGCCCTGGACTGGCAGCACAACGGAATCAGCCATGCCTGGCCCGGACAATCGCTTTGGGCCCGCGCCGCGCGCATCAAAACCCGCTGGCGGCGCAGCAAGCTGCTACCCGGTGCACGGGTTGTCGTCAGTATTCCCAATAGTCCGGCCTATGTGGCTTACATGCTGGCCTGTTGGATGGGCGGCTGGACTTTTTGTCCCTTACCCAACCTGCACCCCCAGGAAACCCGGCGACGTCTGCAACGGCTTCAACCGGCCTTGTGGATCCATTATTCAGCGCAGCGTCTGCAGGAAATCCCCTGTAATGGTCTTCCGCAGGAGGATCTGGATGCCGCGCTGATTATGTGGAGCTCGGGCAGCATGGGGGCAGGAAATGCGTATCGTCTGCGTTTTTCAGCCTTGCAATGGCAAGTGGATGCCCACCTACCGGCATTGCAGCTGAGTACCGACAGCCTCATCTGGAACACACTGCCCTGGGCGCATGTTTTTGCCGGCGTGCTGGAGTTACTTACCGCCGGCATTGCAGGCAGCGTCATTCAGGTAAACGCACAGCGCGCCCGTCACCCACCTCCTGACTGCACGCATCTTTTCACGGTTCCGCGCATTGCCCGCTTGCTCGATCAGCAACAAATAGGCGCACTGGAGGGGGGCATCATTGGTGGCGCGCCGCTAGGAACCCAATTGGCAGAACAGCTTCAGGGCAGCAAGCTCCGGGTCGGTTATGGACAAACAGAAGCCGGGCCGGGCATCACTCTGGGACTCCCTGGTGAGTTTCATCCCTTTATTCTGGGATTCCCCCTCGTGCAATGCACTATTGCCGGGGGAACCTTGCGCTATCAATCACCCGGTCAGGCAGATGCCTTCCTGGATGCATCAGGTTGGCAGAACATGCCTCAGGAACAGGGTTGGCGCAATAGTGGTGATGAGGTCTATCAGAATCCTCAAGGATGTCTATATTGGCTGGGAAGGCATGATGGCGGATTCAGCCTTGCAAACGGACAGAGTGTCCGATCAGAAGCTGAAGAGGCACGCTTGATGGATGTCTATCCTCAAGCAGACAGCATCGTCCTTGGTGCACCGGGGTCGCGGCATTTGAGCGTCGTCGCAAACGTGTCTGAAGCGCAAAAAGCCGCCTTCATTCGGCATTGGCACGAACCATACCGGTTACATGTTCCCGGACAGACCTTCTGGGAGAAGGCACCCAGCTCTCAGGGCAAACCCAACCGACGCTGGCTGTATGAAAACTGGCCTGAATAAAACGGCTTTCGCTTTTCTGACGGACTCCCTTATAATTTTTCGCTTTTGACTGAATAGCGAGTAATCGGCCCTATGCGCTCCCGCCCCTCCTCTGTCAGCCCCAGCGAAATATGGGGCCACGCCGTTGCCAACATTACCCCGTCAGCCATGCCCGCGGTGACGATCTCACTGGTAGCTATGCACAGCGGCCATTTTACCTGGCTGGCCTATAGTGTCATCGGCTTGTTAATGATGTTGGTGGCTGTGCAAGTTGGCATTCTCGCCCGGCATTTTCCCTCGCCCGGCTCCCTGTTTTTTTATCTCGGCAAGGCTTTGCACCCCATCGCTGGCATGGTGGCGGGTTTTGTCATGATTACCGGATATTTCGGTGCTCTGGCAGCCGCCCCGCTATTGGGGGGATTGTTCCTGGAGCAGGCGCTGGCCTTTTTCTGGCCGGTCCAGGGCATTGGCTGGATTGCGGTGATCGCTCTGCTGTATCTACTCGTTGCCTGGCGACTGGCACGGCGCGGGATTGAAATTTCTGCACGTTGGGGGTTGTGGGTCGAGATTTTTTCCATTGCCTGTATTATCCTCATCGCCGCCTTCACTCTGGGATATTATGGTTGGCGCGATCCCCATCAATGGGAATTTTCGCAGCTGCAGCAAGGCCCGTTTACCCAGGCGTTGATTCTGTCCCTCTTGGCTTATGGCGGTTTTGAAACAGCGGGTAATCTCGCCGGAGAAACCCGGGCGGCTCGTACCGCCATCCCCAAGGTCATGCTGTTTTCCGTGGGCATGGTAGGCATCTTTTTTGTAGCCATGGCCTATATCGAAATTCTCGCTTTTTCCCATATTCCTTCGGCCATTGGCAACAGCCCGGCACCACTCAACCGCATAGCCGAAGCGATTGGCAGACCCTGGCTGGGTATCTTCTCGGATTTAGCCATGGCTACCGCCGCTTTTTCCGCAACTATTGCCACCCTCAACAGTATCTCTCGGATTTTATTCAGTATGGCCGGACATCAGGTCATCAGTCCCTATCTGCATTTTCGCCACCCGCTGCACCATACACCGACCCGCGCCCTGGGCTTGTTAGCCCTGCTGGTCATGATCAGTACGGTAGTAGTCAGCATGGCCCGGTTTTCAATATTGTCCGTTGTGGGCACGTTTGGCACTTTTACCGGATTGGCTTTTCTGCTGATTTACAGCCTCGCCAACATTGCCACACCGCTGTTTTTGTTTCGTCAGCAACACCCCTGGCGCTGGATGAGCCTGATAGTTGCCGGACTTTCCCTGCCACTCTTGCTCAAGGTACTCCAAGTGAGTTTATGGCCTTTACCAAAAGGGGGAGAAGGGGCTGCCAGCGTGCTTTTTGTGCTGCTGGTGATCATCGTGTTTATCCGGGGTTTGCTATGGGCACGCTACCAACCCCGGAAATTGCATCAAATCATCGACGTGGTCGACGAATAAACTTACTTCACTTCCGCTACTTTTGCCCGGTTTTCGGCGGTATCGGGGAGTTTATGCATTTCCAGAAAAATATTACCGGCATGCAGCCCATACCAGGTCACATCGGTATGATCCATCAACGTATTGGGTGTAATCATATACATCCAGTCATTGGCATGCAGATGATAAAAAGTTTTGCCTACCGGTTGACGCACGTCGTAGGACCAGTGCAGAGCAAAACCAAAGGCATCTCCAGATGCCTTGGCTACATTCCCGGCTGATCCTTCAGCACTGCCCACAAAATGATGGTTACTGGTTTCGGTCAGATGCCAAACCCGTTGTTGATAGGTTTTTTTACCTGCAGCATCAAAATAAGTGAAGTTTTCTACCAGGGTGCCCTGATCGCCTTGCCAGGTACCCATCATCCGCACCACAAAACGATTCACAACCTTACCAGAACGATTTTCAAACACGCCTTGGGCCATCAGGGGGCCATTAAAAAAGGTCTTCAGATCGAACTTTGGCCGGCTTTGCGCATATTCCTGGGGCTGCGTCGCACAACCTGCCAAAGCCATGACCAAGGACAAACCCAATAATTGCTGTATTTTATTCATGATACCCTCCCATTAATGGAACCAAAGAATTCCGGCCCTCTAAGGACCAGACACCCATGAGCACAACGGCCAGTATTTTGATCAGCGCTGGCACCAGGGCATAACAAAAAGATAAGGCCCATAGATTTTGTCCGGCTGAATAGCCTAAACCTTGTAATAACGGCAATATCAAGCCGGCACCCAAAGCCGTGGCTGCCTTACCCACCCAATTGAATAAACCGAAATAATTTCCCGGACGACTGCGCGTGTCCCGGTCACTATGATCAGCCAGAAGGCTGGGCGGTAAGGCCTGATCAGCCCCCAGAGTCAGCCCCGTCAAAACGCAAATCAGGGCATAGGGCCAGACCTCCCCCGAGCGAATAAAATAAGCACCGGCAAAGGCTACGATGGCGACCAACATGGACAGACGCCAGGCCAGACTTTTACTGAAACGTCCCGATAGCCATAACCATAAAGGCATGCCTAATGCTCCCGAAAGAAAATAGGCCAACAGAAACAAAGGCGCCAGTGAGTGTGCCCCGAGAATTTCATCGACAAAAAAGAAAAAAAGTGTTCCGGCTACAGTATTGGCGGATTGTGAAAGCAAATAAATAATCAGCAGGTGTCGTAATGGCTTATGCTTCAAGGCTGAAAAAAAGGCCCACCAAGGGAGCTTTTCGCCAAAGACCGGGCGCTGCATGCTGGATTTCAGTAAAGGGAATACAGCCAATATCAAAAACAGAGCAAAAATACCCGCAAATAGTTCCAGGCCTTGCACTCTGCCCCATTGCTGCATCAATACGTCCGGCAAGGCAGCGGCCAGCAGTACACCTATCAAGGCGCCCGCCTCGCGACTGGTCGTGAGCCAGGTGCGGCCATTGTAATCCCGGGATAATTCTGCCCCCAAAGCCTGATAGTTGACACTGGTCACACTGAAAAACAGATAAAAAATGATCAGTGAGCAAGCCAGGCTGAGCCAGACCGAGCCCGGCCACGGATTGAAAAGCCCGTAAAAACCCAGAATCATGCCTGGGATACCCAAAAGAATCAGCACCCGGCGGCCATGATGCTGTTCTGCCCACCGGTCACTCCAAAGGCCGATCAGCGGGTCCTGTATGGCATCCAGCAAACGTACCGCCAGCAAAATGATTCCCAACAAACTCAGAGAGATACCGAAATTCTGGGCATACAGATGAGGAATCAGCAAATAGACGGGCAAAGCCCCAAAAGCCAAAGGCATTCCCAAGGGCGCATAAAACAGGAGCGTTCTATAGGAAGGGATACCCTGTTGCCGACCTTTACTCATGCCTGCCCAGCAGGTTTTTCCGTAAGCCCGGCACTTGGGTCCTGGGACTCAGCCAGATGGCAAAAAAGTCCGGACAGAATTGCGGATCATTAATTTTACTGTGCAATACGCCATTATAATAGAAGGCAGTGTATTTTCCGGGCACACACAAACCAACAATCTGATCCCCGGATTTCACGTCAGGAAAGGCGTTTTTCAAATCAAGCTGATATTTGACCAATTGCGCAGGGCTCAGGCCGTCCAGCCGACGCAT
Organism: Acidithiobacillus marinus; assembly: GCF_002847505.1. Lineage (GTDB taxonomy): Bacteria > Pseudomonadota > Gammaproteobacteria > Acidithiobacillales > Acidithiobacillaceae > Acidithiobacillus > Acidithiobacillus marinus. Next base: position 3,430 of record NZ_MXAV01000034.1, on the reverse strand, counting down.
TTCTTTCAGCGAAGTTTTTACCAGTTCGTGGCTGCTGAAGTCCCGTTCATAATCAATTCCCAATGCAAAGGGCTGGGTTGGCGTGTAATCATTACCACTCACCCAGAGTGCCGCATTATAAACGCTGAAAAACAACCAGTTCAGATGTCCCGCGCCCAACAAATGCAAATCCGGCTCGGCCATTTTCACGGCTGTCGGCAAGGATACCTGGGGCGGCTTTGCCCAGGCCAACGGGCTGAGCAGTAATATCCACAAAAAAATGAGTAGCTTAACCATGGGTCAAAGTTACCTGGGTCAGATCAATTTCTTTCTCGGAAAAGCCTGCCTCACAGTACATCAGATAAAAACGCCACATCCTGCGAAAAACCTGGTCATAACCTAGCGCCTCAATGGCTTCTTCCTGCGTGTCAAATTGCTGTCGCCATAAGTGCAAGGTCCGCGCATAGTCCTGACCAAAGTCTTTGCGTTCAAGCATCTGCAAACCTGCAGCACGGACTTCTGCCAGAAGTCGCGCCGGGGCGGGCAGCATGCCCCCGGGGAATACATAATGCCGGATAAAATCGGAGCTTTTCTGGTAAGCTGCAAAGCGTTCATCAGCAATGGTAATACTCTGAATCAGGGCCCGCCCGCCGCGCCGCAATAATTGCCGAATTTGCTGGAAATAACTGGGCCACCACTCAGCTCCCACAGCTTCGAGCATTTCAATGGAGACAATGCCGTCATAATGGCCCTGCATGTCACGATAATCTGTTAGGGAAAACTCTGTGAAATGGTCCAGCCCTTGACGACTTAAGCGCTCCCGGGCATAAGCCAGCTGCTCGGAGGACAAGGTGATGCCATGCACATGATATCCGCGCCGGGCTGCGTATTCGGCAAAACCACCCCAACCACAGCCAATTTCCAGAATCCGGGCTCCCGGAGTCAGATTGAGATTATCCAGAGCTCGGGCATATTTTCTTTCCTGGGCAGCTTCCAGACTCAGCGTATCTTCTCCGTCATAAAGGGCGCTGGAATAGGTCATGCTCTTATCCAGCCAGAGCTGATAAAAATCGTTGCCCAGATCATAGTGGAAAGCAATGTTACGACGACTGCCACGCCGGGTATTGGCGCGTAGCAGACGATTCAAAAGCGTAAATATCAGTCGTCGGGTCCACGAACCCTCCACATATTTTTCGACCATAGCCCGATTGGCAATGGCCAGACGCAGCAAGGCGACCGGATCACTGCTCTCCCACAAGCCTTCCATGTATCCACGTCCAAAGGCGATATCTCCATCCCGAGCCAACCAGGATAAAATCCGCCAGTCATGGATGACCCAATCCGCACGCAAGCCCGATTCTGCACCTTCAAACTGCAGGACTTCTCCCTCCGGCGTTTTGAGGGTCAACTGCCCGCAACCCATGCCTTCCAGCATTTTCAGCAATGCCTGTGCGGAGCGGGGCAGTCTGTTCGCAGAAACGCGACGGTTATCAAATACAGTGCTCATAAACTGATCTCCTGCTGCGGGGGCTCCGGTTTTTTGTGAAAAGGGATGTGGGCACGCCAGAGCTTCAAGGCCTGCCAGTGAATAAAAAAGACCACGGAAAAAGTCATGAAGGGCTGTTGCAACACCGCTCTCCATACCTTGGGCAAACTCAGCGGCTGCCGGTTTCCCGCTATCTGGGTAAGCAAGCAGGGTTCGCCAGCCGCATCCAGATAATGAATATCCGCATGAAAACTCTGCTCTTGCAGGCGAAACCGAAAACGATATTGCCCTTCTACAGGTAAAAATGGCGACACATGAAAAGCTTTGTCCGCAGTCAACCAGTCTCCCTGCCCAATAATCCGGCGATCTGCGTGGGCGAGCAGATAACTATGGTGCTCACCAAAAGTATTATTGACCTCTGCCAACACCCCGCGAATCTGGTCGTTTTCGTCCAGTCCCAACCAAAAACTGACTGGATTGAATACATAGCCCCAAAGACGTGGGTAGGTAACCAGCACATAGCGGCTGGCAGGAATCTGCTGCTCGGCAAAACACCCCTGAATCCAGGGCAACAAAGCAGAGCCATCACGGGGACCGTGATCACGATTATAAAAACGCAGGGGACTCAAGCGTGAAAGCACCTTTTGCAAAAGGGGCAGCGCATCCAGATCGAAGCAAATGCTGAACGTGCGATAATGAAAAGCAGGACGCGGGGGTTGCAGGCGCCGGTGCATGACCCGCCCCAACAAAAGACCACCTGTTAACGCAGGACGTGTTCTGGGCATATTTCCATCCGGGGTTCAGAAACGGAACTCTCCTGTTGCTGCCAGGCAGCACGAACACCCATACGATTGGCGACTTCTACCGCACTGCGCAGGCCATCCTCGTGAAAACCATGACCCAGCCAGGCACCGCAAAACCAGAGTCCATCGGCTCCCTGCAGACGACGGATGGCTTCCTGACCCGCCAGGGCAGCGTGATCAAAAACCGGATGGGCATAATGAAACTGTGCCCAGGTTTTTTCGGGAGCCGGTGCTTGTTGCGGATTCAAGGTCACCATGACCGGTGCAGTGAAAGGCAAGGGCTGCAACTGGTTGATCAGGTAGGTGACTGCCACGGAACGCTGCGTATCTGCCGCACCCTCTTCGTGAAAATTCCAGGCTGCCCAGGCCTTACGACGTTTGGGGAGAAAGCGTTCATCCCCGTGCAAATAGGCGGAGTTGTCCTGATACTGGCAATGCGCCAGCGCCGCCTTCTGGGCAGGCCAGTGCTCGCCGAGCAACTTTCTGGCCTGATCTCCATGTAATGCACAGATGACCTGATCAAAGTGCTCTTCCTGGCCGCCAGCATACTGGACCAACACTCCGCCCTGACGATCAGGGCGCAAAGCTTCTACCGGCGTATTCAAACGCAGATCCGGGAGATCCCGGATGATACGCTGCACATATTCACGCCCCCCGCCCAGCACCGTCCGCCATTGCGGACGATTAAAAATGGCTCTTCGTCAGATTGAGTGGGTAGGGGGTAGAATGCTGTGGAGCGGTCGTGCCCTGAATTGGAGTTAGCTGATGGTCCCTGAAGAGCTGTTTTCTCTCGCGTTAGGATTGGTTCCGCCGTGGTTGGTGGATCATGTGACTTTCACGGTGGAGGAGAAACGCCTGGATCTGCACATCAACTTTCCCAAGGGTAGTCGCTTTGCTTGCTCCGTCTGTGGTGAGGAGTGTCCGGTACATGATACCCGTGACCATACTTGGCGGCACATGGATTTCTTCCAGCATGAAGCCTATCTCCATGCCCGCGTACCTCGTGTGAAGTGCCAGGAGCATGGAGTGCATCAGATATCTGTTCCCTGGGCACGGGAAGGCTCGCATTTCACCCTGCTCTTCGAAGCGCTGATCATGACCCTGGTGCGGGAGATGCCGGTATTGACCGTAGCCCGCCTAGTCGGCGAGACCGACACGCTCC
>NZ_MXAV01000033.1 GCF_002847505.1 Acidithiobacillus marinus | reverse complement strand
GGGTAGGGGGTAGAATGCTGTGGAGCGGTCGTGCCCTGAATTGGAGTTAGCTGATGGTCCCTGAAGAGCTGTTTTCTCTCGCGTTAGGATTGGTTCCGCCGTGGTTGGTGGATCATGTGACTTTCACGGTGGAGGAGAAACGCCTGGATCTGCACATCAACTTTCCCAAGGGTAGTCGCTTTGCTTGCTCCGTCTGTGGTGAGGAGTGTCCGGTACATGATACCCGTGACCATACTTGGCGGCACATGGATTTCTTCCAGCATGAAGCCTATCTCCATGCCCGCGTACCTCGTGTGAAGTGCCAGGAGCATGGAGTGCATCAGATATCTGTTCCCTGGGCACGGGAAGGCTCGCATTTCACCCTGCTCTTCGAAGCGCTGATCATGACCCTGGTGCGGGAGATGCCGGTATTGACCGTAGCCCGCCTAGTCGGCGAGACCGACACGCTCCTGTGGCGGGTGATTGACCACTATGTGCCAGAAGCCCGTACCAGAGTGGATATGGCCCATGTCCATGCCGTCGGCGTCGATGAAACCAGCAGTCGGCGCGGCCACGACTACATCACGCTCTTCGTGGATCTGGATGCCCGGCGACTCTTGTTCGCTACTCCCGGCAAGGATGCCAAGACCTTTGAGAGATTCTCCGCAGATCTACAGGCCCATGGTGGTAGCGCGGAAGCGATCACCGATGTGAGCATGGACCTCTCGCCGGCCTTCCAGAAAGGGGCTGCCGAGCACCTGCCCAATGCGGAGATCACTTTCGATCGTTTTCACCTCATGAAGCTCGTCAACGAGGCCGTGGACGACGTGCGCAAGGGGGAAGTCCTCACTCAGCCAAATCTCAAAAAGACCCGCTGGCTCTGGCTCAAGAACGATTGCAACCTCAAGGTGAAGCAGAAAGAAAAGCTGCAGGCATTACTCAAAGACCAGAACCTCAAGACGGCGCAGGCCTACCAGTTCCGCCTGACCTTTCAGGACATCTTCACGATCAAGAATCGCCATCAGGGGGCTACCCTCTTGAAAGCCTGGTTGGAAAACGCCAGAACCAGCGATCTGCCGCCTATCGTCAAGGTCGCCTACACCATCATGAATCACTGGGATGGCGTGCTCCGATGGTTCGAGAGCCAGATCACCAATGGAATTCTGGAAGGTTTCAACAGCCTCATTCAATCCGCCAAGGCCAAGGCTCGGGGTTACCGCACGCACAAGAACTTTATCAACATGGCCTACCTGATCCTGGGCAAGCTGGATCTCAGGCTACCCACTTGAAATGACGAGGAACCTTAAAAATCTGCAGAAGTCCATGATTGCGATAAAACGTCAGGATAGACCGCGCCGGATAAGCCAACATGGTCCCGGTCGGACAAGACCAAATGGCGGCGGCCATGGGCAGCAGGTAGGCGCTCCTGAACCAGTCACCGTAAGCCCCCCGCTCCAGAAACTCTCCCAGAGTGATGTCCGCATCACTCTGATTCAACCAGGCCAGGGCTGCGCGGTTGAAGCGGAGAATGTCCTTGAGCATGCCCCAGAATGCGGGACGCAGGACATTTCTTTTTTGCGCAAAAAGGGTAGCGAGACTGGAGCCGCACCATTCCAGATTCAGTGCCGGAAGGCACACACTGAGAGACATATCGCTGGCAGTCCAGGGTACATCCAGCTCGGCAAAAAGCCCCAGCAGATGGGGATAGGTGCGATCATTAAATACCAGAAAACCCGTATCCACCGGTGCCGACAGTCCTTGGTACTGCACATCCACCGTATGGGTATGACCACCGGCATAATCTGCGGCTTCCAAAACAGTCACAGCATGGGTTTTTCGCAATATCCAGGCCGCACCCAGACCGGAAATGCCTGCCCCAATGATGGCAATGCGCATGAGCCCCAACCCCCTTGTTCTTAAATGTGCACTACATAATCATAATTTGTATAAGCAGTTCGCGCCATCTTCTGATAAGCCTGCTGATCCTCCAGGAAAACATGCAGACCGCCAAGCCCAGCATGCGACTTCCCGGTCGAACAGCAAAAATAAGATATGCCAACCGATATTAACGAATACGCAAATTCTCCGCATCCAGATGCAAAGCGAGCAGAGGTCAGGATTGCGCCCCAGCCGTATTAGACATATTGTACTATACAATTTCTTATTTTGTATAAGGCAATTCAATGGCGCAACGTATCCCGGAAGAAAAACTCTGCGTGGTTTGTCATCGCCCCTTCGCCTGGCGCAAACGCTGGCGACGCTGCTGGGACGAAGTGCGGTATTGTTCTGCCGCCTGCCGAAAACAAAAGCATTCGGTCAGGAATCCCCCCGATGCCAGCGTCTGAACGCAGCATTCGCTCTCTGGTCGTCATTCTGGGAGACCATCTGGATCCAGAGAGCGCGGCCCTGACGGATTTTGATCCGGAACAAGATTGCTGCTGGATGGCCGAAGTACCAGAAGAATCCACCATCGTCTGGTCCCATAAAGCCCGCATCACCCTTTTTCTCAGTGCTATGCGCCATCATGCGGAAAGCTTGCGGCAAAGGGGATTTCCCCTGGAATATCTGACTCTGGGCACCCACCCCTTCCAAAGCCTGGCGGCGGCATTGGACGACACCTTGCAGCGCTGGCAACCGCAGCAGATCATCAGCCTGCGGCCGGGTACCTGGCAGTTACGCGAAACTCTGCGCGCTTATGCCGCGCGACGGGGAATTCCCTGGCAGGAACGCCGCCATCATAATTTTCTGTTTTCGATATCCGAATTTGCCGAATGGGCAAAATCCTACCGGCAGCTGCGGCTGGAATTCTGGTATCGTTATGCCCGCCAAAAAACCGGCATCCTCATGGAAAATGGCCAACCGGTGGGCGAACGCTGGAATTATGATCAGGAAAACCGTCAACGCCCCGGCCCCCAAGGTCCGGGCTGGATTCCTGAACCACTGAGTTTTCCGCCGGATGCGATAACCCAGGAGGTGATGGCGCAGATCGACGCGCAGTTTGCTGAGCATCCGGGCAGCCTTGCCCAGTTTGACTGGCCGGTGACGCCCCAGGAAGCAGAAGCAGCGCTGCAGGACTTTATTGATCAGCGCCTGGCCTCATTTGGCCCCCTGCAAGACGCTTTCTGGCCCGGTCAGGTCTGGCTTTATCACTCCCGGCTCTCCGCCGCCATGAATCTGGGACTGCTCCGCGCCGAAACTGTTGTCCGGGCAGTAGCGCAAGCCTTTCATGGGGGTCGTGTGCCCATTGCCTCTGCAGAAGGATTCATCCGCCAGGTGCTGGGCTGGCGTGAGTACGTGCATGGCCTGTACTGGCTGCACATGCCGGACTGGCTAAAGCAGAATGTTCTGCAAGCCCACCAGCCATTGCCCGACTTTTACTGGACCGGGGAAACCGACATGGCCTGTCTGAAGGACACCATAAGACGTACCCTGCGCCATGGCTATGCCCACCACATTGAACGCCTGATGGTTACCGGCCTGTTTGCCTTGCTGCTGGGTGTGGAACCGCAGGCCATTCACCAGTGGTTTCTGGCCATTTACGTCGATGCAGTGGAATGGGTAGAACTTCCCAATGTGCTGGGCATGTCCCAATTTGCCGATGGTGGCTGGATGGCTTCCAAACCCTACGTAGCGAGCGGTCACTATTTACAGAAAATGGGTGGGCATTGCCGGGGCTGCCCTTATCAACCCAAACAAGCAACAGGCGCAGAAGCTTGTCCTTTCACCGTACTGTACTGGGATTTTCTTCAGACCCACGCCGAACGCTTTCGGGCTCATCCGCGTACGGCCCTGCAATGGAAGCATCTTGACCGCTTTTCCAAGGAACAGCTTGCCAACATTCAGGAGCAGGCCCGGACCATTCGTCATCATCTGCAGCAGGGCCGGGCAACCACTCTGAATCAGATGCATCCAGACGCGCAGATTTCGCGTAATCTGGAATAAGTCTATTAGCGAGGTCAGCGATGGCAGATATCATACCCATTTCCGTTAGTCTATCGTCCAACGCGGTACGGGAGTCTTCAGCAGATTTTCCGGTATATGCCAAAATTCTGCACCTGGGATTGGTGCTTAGCGTTACTTTTGAATTGTGGAACAGTCTGGCGGCTCTCTGGTTTGCTGACTTCACCTGGTTTCCACTGCATGTGCTGGCAGGTTTGATTCTGACCGGCTGGCTGGTCTTGACCTGGCTGACTTACCTGCTGACTCCTTGGGGGCGGCATCTGCTCGCTACCTGGTTCTCGTGGCGCACGCCCCGGGCTGTCGCTCATGATATCTCCGGTCTGCTGCGCGGCAAGTTACCCAGTCATGGCGTACAACCGGGATTATCCAGTCTCTGGCAAGCCATTTTTTTCATCGGTGTAAGCGTGGTGACCTTTGGTGGCTTTATAGGCTGGCTGGTCCTGCGTGGCAATTTACATCTCCCTGGAGGCGCTCAGCTTGGACTCACCCTGATGCGGCTGGGCACCCCTCTACTGGCCTATTTCTGGATCGGCCATGTGTTCATGGCCTTTTATCATGCACTGCGCGGCGACGCCCTATGGCGCATATTTGCCGTCTGGAAAAGAGGATAAATTCATGTCAATCAATCGTCGAGAATTTCTGCGTTCAGCCAGTGGGCTGCTTCTGGCCGGCAGCGCCGGGGGGCTGGTCTATCCAGCCATGGCCTGGGCCGATGCAAATATCCCGGTATTTCCAGAATACTACACCTACACAGGGTCTTACCCTGACATCCATCCTGACACCTATCGCCTGCAAACCGCCGGGCTCATCCATAAACCGCAGGTATTCACCCTGCCGGACCTTTATCAACTCGGCAAGGATCAGGAAATAAAAACCTTTCACTGCGTCACCGGCTGGATCGTCAACAATGTCCATTGGCAAGGCATTGCCCTGTCGCGCTTCCTGAATCTTCTGGAACCTCAACCCTCAGCCCGGTATGTGGCCTTCTACAGCGCCGATGGTGTGTATGTGGATAGTCTCAGCCTCGACCAAGCCCGGGCGCCCGGCGTCATCCTCGCCACCCACATTTCCGGACAACCCCTGCTCCGCAAGGGCGGTTATCCCCTGCGTCTGCTGGTACCACAAATGTATGGCTACAAAAGCGTCAAATGGGTCAACCGGATTGTGCTGGACAGCACACGACCCCAGGGCACCTGGGAGAAAGACGGTTATGCCAATAATGCGTACATCAAAAAAGGATTTAGTTTTATGGATCTACTTTAGGTAGCGACGGCCAATCCAAAGAATCACCAGACCCAGCACAAACAAAATGGCTCCGCGCACAATCCAGATAGTCTCGTTGATCATGAAACTGCTTTTGGGGTAGGGGAAAATGCCCGTTCCCTGCAAAAAGAACAGCAGCCCCGAAAGCAACACCAAAATACCCACAAAATTAAGTACGAGAAAGGCTGCCTTGCGCATGGGTATATCCTCAAATAAACCGAAAATGGCGTGATGATGGGGGTCAGGCTGATTTTTAATCCGAGTTCGGTTGGTGACCATAAAGCTTTTGGCTCCAACGTCCCTTGCCTGTTGTTCCCCTTGATGTTCTAGGGCTCATCCTGCTGTCAGGAGAGAACTCGCCCTGCGGGCTCAAACAGCTCTCCTGACGGGCGCTGGATTTCGCCAAGAACAACAACGGCGCGGGCCAAAGTCGCTGCAAAGCTTTATGGTCACCAACCGGCCCCAACAATTGAAGACTTCAGGCTTTCGGCAAGGTCACGCCACTTTGCCCCTGGTATTTGCCGCCCCGATCCGCATAGGAAACCTCGCAGATCTCGTCGGATTCCAGGAATAGCACCTGAGCGACCCCCTCATGGGCATATATTTTCGCCGGTAAGGGCGTGGTATTGGAGAACTCCAGGGTGACGTAACCTTCCCACTCCGGCTCGAAAGGTGTGACATTGACGATAATGCCGCAGCGCGCATAGGTGCTTTTACCCAGACAAATGGTCAGCACATTACGCGGAATGCGGAAATACTCCACGGTACGCGCCAACGCAAAGGAATTGGGCGGGATGATGCAGGTGTCGCCGCTGAAATCCACAAAAGAATCTTCACTGAAATTTTTGGGATCGACGATGGCACTGCGAACATTGGTAAATACCTTGAACTCCCCGGCACAGCGAATATCGTAGCCATAGGAAGACAGCCCGTAGGAAATAATGGGATTACCCTCGACATGACGCACCTGACGGGGAGAAAAAGGATCGATCATGCCCTCATGTTCAGCCATGTGGCGAATCCAGCGATCGGATTTGATACTCATTTCAGCGGTTCTGCACGACAATATTGGGAAATTTATGGCTGTGATCCACTGCCTGATTGGCCACTCGTCCGGCTACATGGCGCGCCAATTCAATGTAGATTTTGGCCAGACGTGAGTCCGGATGCGCCACCACCGTGGGTGCTCCGTTATCCGCCTCGCTGCGAATGCTGCGATCCAGGGGAACGGCACCGAGAAATTCCACCCCATCCTGCTCGGCCATGGCCGCACCGCCGCCATGCCCGAATATGTCATCTTCATTGCCACATTTCGGACAGATGTAAAAGCTCATGTTCTCGATGATACCGAGAATAGGCACCCCGACCTTCTCAAACATTTTCAGTCCCTTACGCGCATCCAGCAGAGCGATGTCCTGGGGCGTGGTGACAATCACCGCCCCGGAAACCGGTACCTTCTGCGCCAGGGTCAGCTGGGTATCGCCAGTACCCGGTGGCAAATCAATCACCAGATAATCCAGCTCGCCCCAGCGCGTATCCGACAGCAATTGTTCCAAGGCCTGCATCACCATGGGACCACGCCAGACCATGGGCGTTTCTTCATCGATGAGAAAACCGATGGACATGGCCTTGATGCCATGCCCCTCCATCGGTTCCATTTTTTTGCCGTCCTTACTGGTGGGTTTGCCGGAAATACCGAGCATACGCGGCTGGCTGGGGCCATAAATATCGGCATCCAGCATACCCACTCGCGCCCCTTCCTTGGCCAGAGCCAGGGCCAGATTCACCGAAGTCGTCGATTTACCGACCCCGCCCTTGCCCGAGGCCACAGCGATAATATTGCGCACCCCTTCCATCAATTTGACGCCACGCTGCACCTGATGGGTAACAATGCGATGACCTACCGTAACCTCAACCTGCTGGTTGTGGTCATTCTGAATCTGCCGCGCCACATCCTGACTCAGACTGATGGCCACCCCGGCGCTGGGGTAAGGGAGTTCGATCCGGATCTGCTTCCCGTCCACACTTTTCAGCACTCCGGCCTGCGCGAGGTTTTTACCCAGATAAGGGTCTTCCATCGCCTGCAATGACTGTTCTACCTGTTCCCGTGTCAATCCTGCCATGATTGTCCTCATCCCCGGCACCCAAAGTTGCCGTCATCTTAACCGGTGTATCGGCAAAAATCTGTTTTAATTACGGTGAGTCAGCGCGGTACCTCGGCACTGATCACCACTTCGTGGCGCTCCAGCCCACCCCCTTCCCCAAAAGCCTCCTTGGGCAAAGGGTTGGCATGGGCCGCGCGGAAATCGTCACTTTTCATCCAGGTCTCAAAAGCCGCCTGATCCGCCCAGTGGGTCAGGACTACATACACACCATCATCATTGACCGGGCGCAAAATTTCCATGCGCACAAAGCCCGGCTGTTTATCCACTTCACCGGCCCGCTTTTGGAAACGTGCTTCAAATTCGGCCCGGTATTCAGCTTTCACAGGTACCCGATTCGCGACCACATATTGCATGATAAAAGCTCCTCGTTCACTCAGTCAGAAAAAGGCAGGACTGCCCCCTGCTTCAAGCCAAGTACATCCTGCATATCGTAAAATCCCGGTGCTTGTTGAGATAACCATTGTGCTGCCCGCAGTGCTCCCTCGGCAAAATTCAGGCGGCTGGCGGCGCGATGAGTCAATTCCAGGCGCTCCCCCGCGCCCGCCAGCCACACCTTATGCTCACCCACTACATCGGCGCCCCGCAGGGTGGCAAAGCCGATGCTGCCATCCTGGCGCGGGCCGCTGATGGCATTGCGATCCATGCAGGCCACCTCTTCCAGCGCTACGTCCCGCCCCCGGGCCACCGCACGGCCCAGGGCCAGAGCAGTTCCCGAAGGCGCGTCCACCTTATGGCGATGGTGGGCTTCGACAATTTCAGCATCGTAACCTTCACCCAGCGCCCGGGTAATAGCAGGCAAGAAGGCCAGGAGCACATTGATGCCCACGCTCATGTTCGGCGCCAGCAGCAAGGGAATGTGTTGGCTGGCGGCCTTGAGGGTGTCCTGCTGCTCGGGAGAAAACCCCGTCGTCCCGATAACCATGGGCGTTTTGTGCTGCAGGCAAGTCTTCACATGGGCCAGAGCCGCTGCCACCGGACCGAACTCGATGACCACATCCACCTGATTGAGTACCGCCGTCAGATCTGCCGTTACCGGCACCCCCAGCGTCTGCACGCCAGCCAGTTGCCCGGCATCCTGCCCCAGATATTCCGCGCCAGACCGACCAATGGCGGCGGTGAGTTGCAGATCATCGCGCGCCACCACTGCTTGTATCAGCGCTCTTCCCATGCGGCCCGAAACGGCAGTAATGGCGAGACGCGTTGCCGGATGCATCAGAGCCCCATCCGATCAAAAAAATCCTTGGCCTTGTTCCACCAGCTTTCCTGCTGGGGATGCTGGGTCTGATCGCCGGTGGTGCTGGCGAATTCTTCGAGCAGCTCTTTTTGCCGTGCTGACAAATGGACGGGGACTTCCACCTGCAGGCGACAGTGCAGATCACCATGTAATTTGCTGCGGACCCCCTTGATACCCTTCCCGCGCAGGCGGAAAACCATGCCTGACTGGGTTCCCGGAGCAATCTGAATTTTTGCCCGACCGGTCAGGGTCGGCACTTCCAGCTCTCCGCCCATGGCCATAGCCGTAAAACTCACCGGGACCGCACAATGCAGATCATCGCCATCGCGCTCAAACAGACTATGGGGTTGCACCCTTACCTGAATATATAAGTCTCCGGCTGGCGCACCTCTTTCACCGGCTTCACCCTCGCCGCTCAGACGGATGCGGTCACCCGTGTCCACTCCGGCGGGCACCTTGACTTCCAGATCGCGGGTTTTGCGCACCCTGCCGTGCCCCTGACAGGCGCTGCAGGGGTCCTTGATGGTTTTACCGCTGCCATTACACTGGGGGCAGGGTCGGGTCACCGAGAAAAAGCCCTGGACCATACGCACTTGCCCACGACCGCCGCAGGTGCTGCAATCTTCCACCTTGCTACCGGGCTTGGCGCCACTGCCGTGACAGACTTCGCAGGGCGCCGAGCTCGGAATCTCGATAGTGACGGTCTTGCCCAGCGCGGCCTCTTCAAGAGTCAGGTCCAGTTCATAGCGCAAATCCGAACCACGCCCCGAATCCTGGGGGCGCCCGCCGCCAAAAGCCTGCTCGAACAAATCGCCAAAAATGTCGCCGAAGCCACCGCCACCCGCGCCAAAACCACCAAAGCCTCCCCCAAAACCGCCGCCGGCTCCACCACCGCCTTGCACACCTGCGTGTCCGAAGCGATCATAAGCCTGCCGTTTGGAGGGATCGGATAATACCTCGTAGGCTTCGCTGATTTCCTTGAAGCGATCTTCTGCACCCGGATCATCGGGATTGCGGTCGGGATGATAACGCATCGCCAGACGCCGATAGGATTTTTTGATTTCCCCATCGTCTGCCGTACGTGTGATTTCCAAAATTTCGTAATAATCGCGTGTAGCCATTTTTTATCCTGAAACAGGCAAGGGGACAGGATACCAGATCCTGCCCCCTTATCACCAAAGTCTGAATTACTTCTTGTCGACTTCTTCAAACTCCGCATCAACCACATCATCGGCCTTAGCCTGGCCTTCACCCGCTCCAGCGGCACCGGGTTCGGCCTGGCTGCCCGCCGCACTCTGCAATAGCGTCGACATGGCGGCCATCAATGTAGCGACCGCACTTTTGATAGCCTCAGCATCTTCACCCTTGACTGCCGTTTCCACAGCCGCAATGGCTTCTGTAACCTTGGCCTTATCTGCTTCTGGCGCTGCAGCCTGCTCATCCAGAGCTTTACGGGCACCATGGATGCTGGCATCGGCTTCGTTACGGGCTTCAATCAGAGCACGAGCCTTCTTGTCATCAGCCGCATGGGCTTCGGCTTCGGCGACCATCCGCTTTATTTCTTCCTCAGACAGACCGGAACCCGCCGTGATCTTGATAGACTGTTCCTTGCCGGTCTGATTGTCCTTGGCCGACACATGCAGAATGCCGTTGGCGTCGATATCGAAAGTCACTTCGATCTGCGGCATACCCCGGGGAGCCGGAGGAATATCGGCCAGATCAAAGCGTGCCAGTGACTTGTTATCCCGGGCCAGTTCGCGCTCACCCTGCAACACATGCACCGTCACTGCCGACTGATTGTCTTCCGCCGTCGAAAACACCTGAGACTTGCGGGTCGGGATGGTGGTATTTTTTTCGATCAGCTTGGTCATCACGCCACCCAGGGTTTCGATACCCAGGGAAAGGGGCGTCACGTCCATAAGCAACACGTCCTTCTTGTCGCCGGACAATACCGCGCCCTGAATGGCCGCACCAATGGCCACCGCTTCATCGGGATTGACATCCTTGCGCGGGTCCTGACCAAAAAAGTCCTTGACCTTCTCCTGCACCTTGGGCATCCGGCTCTGACCACCAACCAGAATCACGTCGGTCACCTGACTGGTGGACAAATTGGCGTCCTTCATGGCTACCCGGCAGGGAGCCATACTGCGATCGATAATGTCTTCCACCAGAGATTCCAGCTTGGCCCGGGTCAGCTTCATGTTCAGATGCTTGGGACCACTCTGGTCAGCCGTAATAAAGGGCAGGTTGACGTCAGTCTGCTGGGAGGAAGACAGCTCGATTTTGGCTTTTTCCGCTGCTTCCTTGAGCCGCTGCATGGCCAGACGATCATTGCGCAAGTCAATACCGGCCTCGGCTTTGAACGAATCCGCCAGGTAATTGATGATGCGGTTATCAAAGTCGCCACCGCCCAGGAAAGTATCGCCATTGGTGGATAGCACCTCGAATTGATGCTCCCCATCCATTTCCGCAATTTCAATGATGGACACGTCAAAAGTACCACCACCCAGGTCATAAACCGCAATTTTACTATCGCCTGGCTTTTTGTCTTCGCCAAAAGCCAGGGCGGCTGCGGTAGGCTCATTGATGATGCGCTTCACTTCCAGACCGGCAATACGGCCCGCATCCTTGGTCGCCTGGCGCTGGGCATCGTTGAAATAAGCCGGTACCGTAATCACCGCTTCGCTGACGGTTTCACCCAGATAATCTTCTGCGGTTTTTTTCATTTTCTGCAAAATGAAAGCGGAAACCTGCTGCGCAGAATATTTTTTGTCCCGCACTTCCACCCAGGCATCGCCATTTTCGGCCTTCACGACCTTGTAGGGGACATGTTTCAGATCTTTCTGCACTTCGGCATCGTCATACTTGCGGCCGATCAGGCGCTTCACTTCATAGATGGTGTTTTCCGGATTGGTGACCGCCTGCCGTTTTGCCGCTTCACCCACAAGCACCTCACCGTCTTCGGTGAGGGCCACAATGGAAGGGGTGGTGCGCTTGCCTTCGCTGTTTTCGATGACCTTGACCTTATCGCCTTCCATCACCGCGACGCAGGAATTGGTGGTCCCTAAATCGATGCCGATTACTTTAGCCATTATCTGTTCTCCTGAATCAATGAATTTATAGTGTGTGGATCGTTATGATGCCGCTTTGGGTGCCTTAGACACCGAAACCATGGCCGGCCGCAACAGGCGGTCATGCATGCGATAACCTTTCTGGTGTACAGCAAGAATCCGGTTGGCATCCCCGTCTGCTTCCACCATGGCAATGGCCTGATGCAAATGTGGATCAAAACGTCCTTCGCCCATCTCTATGGGGGCGATACCGGCTTTTCCCAAGGCCTGGGCAAAAAGGGTAAGGGTATTTTCGATGCCTTGGCGAAATTGGGAAACCGCTTCATCGCCTTCGAGAGGCGTCGCTAACGCCAGTTCCAGACTGTCGATGACCGGCAGCAATTCTCTGGCAAAGCGGTCAACGGCATAATTGCGCGCATCTTCTATCTGTTTTTCCGAACGCTTGCGCTGATTTTCGGCATCGGCCAGAGCGCGCAGATAATCGTTGCGGTAGGCTTCGGCCTTTTCTTCCCAGTTGACGGTATCCGAGACCGTTTCGGCGTTTTCTGCCACTTCAGCTTCTTCTGAAGAGGACACGGGGTTTTCTTCTTCACTCATGCGCAATTTTCTCCTGAATCGTTGGGTTTTCCACCATATGGGGAGAAGCCGGAAATTTTTCAAGTCGCCGCGATCAAGATTGTGATAAAGCGCGACCGAGCAGGTGGGCAGTGCCGTCCACCAACGGAATGATTTGTTGATAGGGCATCCGCATCGGCCCGATCACGCCCAGCACGCCCAGCACTTCACCGTCCACCTCGTAGGGGGCAGACACCACACTGCAATCACTCAAGGGCGCAAAACCGGATTCTTCACCAATAAACAAGCGCACTTCACTGCCGCGCATACTACCGTCCAGTAGATGCACCAGATCCCGCTTCTGGCGAACGGCATTGAGCAGCTCCCGCAAGCGCTCACTTCCTGCCAGTTCGGGCAGATCGAGCAGTTGAAATTCACCTTCAATCAGCATCCGCTGCTGGTCTTCTTCGAGCATTTCCTCACCCAGCTCCATGGCGCTGCGCAGGATGCGGTCCATCTCGTGGCGGGATTGCTGCAAATCCCGCTGCAGTTGCTGAATGACCTCCTGCAAGGGACGACCACCATAACTTTCATTGAAAAAATTGGCAGCCTGATGAAGCTCGGCGGCGCTCAGGGCGTGTTCGGTACGAATCAGACGGTTTTCCACATCGCCCTTGTCCGTCACAAAAATGGCGAGGACTTCTTTTTCCCGCAACGCCAGAAAATCCACATGGCGCAGGGTCCGATTGGCGCGCCGTGGCACCCGTACGAATCCGGCCATATGAGTCAACTCGGATAAAACTTCGGTCGCCGCGTGGAGCACCTGTTCGGTGTCGGGAATATGATGACCAATGCGCTGCACCAGCAAATGATGGGATTGAGGAGAAAGGGGTACCACCCGCAGCAGGGCATCCACAAAAAAGCGATAACCCACATGCGTAGGGATACGTCCCGCCGAGGTATGGGGAGAAATCAGGTATCCCTCGTCTTCCAGATCCGCCATGACATTGCGGACGGTGGCCGGACTGATTTTCAAACCGGCACCTTTGGCCAATTGCCGACTGCCCACCGGAATACCATTCGCAATATGTTGCTCGATCAGGGATTTGAGCAGATGACGGGCACGTTCATCCAGAGCCATCAGAAATGACTCCGGCATAACGGAACAGCACGGGCTGACCGAGGCTGTGGAATCCACCACCCTAGTGAAGCAGTGAATAAAACGGGGAATACAAGGGACATAGTCGAATCACGGCCTTTAGCACTCAACCATCTCGAGTGCTAATAACTTAGCAAAAAAAGGATGGTTGAGCAAAGAACCGGTCCAAGCTCCCTGAAGATTCAGGGCAGACCACAGGGAGTCAGAGCAATTACTTGATCTTGTCTTCCCGATAAGCCACGTGCTTGTGGGCCTTGGGATCGTACTTTTTCATTTCCAGCTTGTCCGGCGTGGTTTTCTTGTTTTTAGTCGTGGTGTAGAAGTGACCGGTACCGGCCGTGGAAACCATTTTGATCTTGTCGCGCATCAGTCAAATCCTCAGATTTTTTCGCCGGCAGCACGCAGTTCAGCCAGAACTGCATCAATACCTTTCTTGTCGATGGTACGAATACCCTTGGTGCTCACCCGCATCCGCACCCAGCGATTTTCACTTTCCACCCAGAAACGATGATACTGGAGGTTCGGCAGAAAACGCCGACGGGTCTTGTTGTGGGCATGCGAAACATTGTTTCCGGCCATGGGCTTCTTGCCGGTCACCTTGCAAACTCTGGACATCAGATAAATCTCCCTGAAAAATGGCGCCCTTTATATCACGGATCAGCACTGACTGCCAGCAGCAGCAAAAATCTCTCCGCCGGATATCTCCATGCTCTTCCACAGCATTGCCTGACAAGCACTTCCCCTGTAATTTATCACCACTATGACAAAACGCATCCTGATCACCAGCGCTCTCCCCTATGCCAATGGTCCGATTCATATCGGTCATCTGGTGGAATATACCCAAACGGATATCTGGGCCCGCTACCAGCGCTTGCGCGGTCACGATTGCATCTATGTCTGCGCCGATGATGCCCATGGAACAGCTGTCATGCTGCGTGCCCAGAGTGAAGGCATCACCCCCGAGGCCTTGATTGACCGCATGCACGCAGAACATCTGCGCGATTTTACCGGCTTCGGTATCAGCTTTGATCTCTACCACAGCACCCACTCTCCGGAAAATTTTGAAATTTCTCAGGAAATCTATCGCGCCCTGCGCAGCGCCGATCACATCAACATCCGGGAAATCGAACAGGCTTACGACCCCGTTGAGGGAATTTTTCTGCCAGATCGTTTCATTCGCGGCACCTGCCCGCGTTGCAAGGCTGCCGATCAATATGGAGACAGCTGCGAAGTCTGTGGTGCCACCTACAGCCCCACCGACCTGATCAATCCGGTGTCGGCAGTGTCAGGGGCAGTTCCCGAACGCCGGCAATCCGAGCATTATTTTTTCCAGTTGGGTGATTTTACCGCCTTCCTGAAACAATGGATTCACAGCGGTGTGCTCCAGGAAGAAATGGCCCACAAACTGGACGAATGGTTCAGCATCGGTCTGGCCGACTGGGACATCAGCCGGGACGCGCCCTATTTCGGCATTCCCATTCCTGATGCGCCGGGCAAGTTCTTTTATGTGTGGCTCGACGCCATGCCCGGCTACATAGCCGCTACCCGCCACTGGTGCGCCAAGCACGGCCGCGATTTCAAGGATTACTGGGGGCCGGATGCTAACGCCGAGATTTATCATTTCATCGGCAAGGACATCATCTACTTTCACGGACTGTTCTGGCCTGCCTTGCTCAAGGGTTCCGGATACCGCCTGCCCAACGGCATTTTTGCCCATGGCTTTATGACCGTCAATGGCGCGAAAATGAGCAAGTCCCGGGGGACTTCCATCACCGCAGGGCAGTATCTGCAACATCTCAATCCTGAATTTTTAAGGTATTATTTTGCCACCCGCCTTAACAGTCATGCCGAAGACATCGATCTCAATCTGGAAGATTTCCTTCTCAAAGGGAATGGCGATCTGGTCGGCAAGGTGGTCAATCTGGCATCCCGGGCGGCGGGATTCATTCACCGCTTTTTTGGTGGACAATTGGCCGCTTCTCTCGGCACCGACCAGGCCTTTTACACCGGCCTGCTACAGCACCAGGAAAGCATCGGCGAAGCTTATGAAAGCCGCGAGTATGGCCGGGCAATGCGCGAGATCATGGCGCTGGCCGATCAGATCAATGCTTATGTGGATCAGAATGCCCCCTGGACCATGGCCAAAAATCCTGAACAGCAGGAAGATCTGCACCGTGTCGCTACGCTTACCCTTAATGGTTTTCGGGTGCTGGTGACCTTGCTGAGCCCGGTGCTTCCTGAACTGGCCCGGAAATCTCTGGCCTTTTTGCAAACAGAACTGAGCTGGACAGGCCTGGCGCAACCCTTGCTGAATCATGCCATTCAACCCTATAGCCACTTGTTGCAACGTATGGAAAAATCCCAAGTAGATGCCTTGATTCAGGTCCCCACGGAAACGGCTACCGCCCCCACCGGCAATGCTTCGGGAAAAGCTGTAAAAGCACCGGCAACAGCCAGCCCTGGCGATGATACCAGCACCATCAGCATCGAGGATTTCAGCAAGGTCGATTTGCGCATTGCCCGCATTGTCGCGGCTGAGGCAGTGGAAGGCGCCGACAAATTGCTGCATCTGACCCTGGATATTGGTGAAGAAAAAACCCGCTCGGTGTTCGCGGGCATCAAGAGCGCCTACGATCCTGCCAGCCTGGAAGGGCGGCTCACGGTCATGGTGGCCAATCTGGCGCCACGTAAAATGCGTTTCGGCTTATCCGAGGGTATGGTCATGGCCGCCAGCGGTCCGGAAGGCGGGCCTTTCCTGTTGTCACCCGATACGGGCGCCCAACCGGGGATGCGGGTCAAGTAATTCCTGGATGTGCTGCGGGGCCGTGCCAGGATGCTTTGCGCCCCAACGGTCCTTGCCAGCGGTGGCGCCTCGGTTCCATCCCCAATGGGTTTAAGACGCCAAATTCTCTCCCCCTCCGGTCGGACTTTTACACGCCTGGGCATCTACGCACATCAGGTCGATTCACTCCCGCTCCATACGCATTTGCGCCAGTTCCTTGCGGAGCCGCTGATTCTCTCCTTCCAGCTCGGCCACCGTGCGTGCGCCCGGGGCGTTCATCGCCTTCCCACCACGCGCGTGAGCTACCCATCCCGCTAACGTATCTTTAGGCACAAGAATGCGCTGTGACGCCTCTTGTAAGCTGAGTCCTTGACTCAAAACCAACTTGACCGCTTCCGCCCGAAACTCAGCCGTATAGCTCTGTACTTTCTTTCTCATAAAATCCTCCTCGATCCATTATATTCAATCGGGAGTGTCCACGAGGTTCAGGATACCTCAATGATGGGCGGCCTGGATTCAGAGGACCCGAAATACATCAATAGGCAGATTTCTTACGTTCACATGTGCCATATGATATACCTCCATCAAAGTCTAACATCGCACCCATTACATGCTGATGACCCCAAAGTGCAAGCTTCAATATATAACCCCAAACGTTCAGATTCAGGCTGTAGGAGCAGCAAGCGCCGCAGCGCGACCGTAAATGTCATCAAAACGGACAATATCGTCTTCGCCCAGATAGGCACCGCTTTGCACTTCGATGAGCACCAGATCGATCATGCCGGGATTTTCCAGGCGATGATGACAGCCTGCAGGAATATAGGTGGACTGATTGGTCATGATGAGCTTTTCTTCGTGGCCGTTGACGATGCGGGCGGTGCCGGACACCACAATCCAATGTTCGCTGCGGTGGTGGTGCATCTGCAAGGAGAGCTTTTCGCCCTTTTTGACGACAATGCGCTTGATCTTGAAATGCTCGCCTTCTTCCAGGGTGGTGTAGGTGCCCCAGGGGCGATGAACCGTGGTGTGCAGATCAACGGCACTGTGCTTGCGGGATTTAAGGCGCTCGACAATAGTTTTGACTTCCTGATCACGGCTGCGGTCGGCCACCAGCAGAGCATCGGGGGTGTCCACAATCAGGATATCATGCAGGCCGAGGACGGCGGTAAGGCGGTCGGGGCTTTGCACCACGCAATTTTGCGCATCCACCAGCACGCAATCGGGGGCGTGGACCTGGTTGCCTTGGGCATCCTTGGCGATCAAGGAACCGTAGCCACTCCAGGCACCCAGATCATTCCAGTCAAAGCCTGCTTCGACCACAGCCACATCGGGGGCTTTTTCCATCACCGCGTAGTCAATGGAAATATCCGGCGCTTCCTTGAAGGCACTGCCCAGTTCCCAGGTGTCGCCGTTGCGGCTAGCGCCGTCCATGGCACTTTGCACGGCTTCCAACACTTCCGGAGCATAGGCTTGCAGGGCGCTGAGCAGACTATCGGCGCGCATACAGAACATGCCCGAGTTCCAAAGATAATGTCCGCTGTCGAGGTAATCCTGAGCGGTAGCTTGATCGGGTTTTTCGACAAAACGGGCTACCTGATAGCCGCCCTCCAGTGCGTTGCCCTTCTGGATGTAACCATAGCCAGTTTCTGGCGCAGTCGGCGTGATGCCAAAGGTGACCAGATAGGCTTGCCGGGCAAGGTCCGCCGCTTTTTGGACGGCTGCGGCAAATTGGGACTGGTCCTGAATCAGATGGTCGGAAGGCAGCACCAGAAGGATACTATCCGGCCCGGCGACTTCCTGTGCCCAGAGGGCTGCGGCGGCCATGGCGGGGGCTGTGTTGCGTCCGGCGGGTTCGAGCAGGTAATGGGTGTTATGGACGGCCTGGTCATGAATCCGCGCGCATTCGGCAAAGGTGTCGCGGGTCAGGAAGTAATAATCACGATTGGTGACCGTCAGGAGCGGGGCATCGCCCTTGATATCGATGACCCGGCGCAGGGTTTTTTGAATGAGACTTTCGCCATCAGGCAGGACCACAAAAGGTTTGGGGAAGGACTTGCGGGACAAGGGCCACAGGCGAGAACCAGTGCCACCGGAAAGAATGACGGGTACGATGCGCATCATCTGTGTCCTCTATTTGCGGTTAAATCTACGGTGAATGATCAAAGCATTTTGCTCGGGTCATCATGCCTCTTACAGGTACAACATTTTTGTAATAACAGTATTTGTAGTTTATAAGATAACGTCCTGGGGGCGCAAATGGCCCATTGTGCATTTTCTGACAAGGACTTGCGGCTTAATTTTAATGGTCATTTTTCTGGATCATTTGAAATAACATCAGGATGTGAGCAGAGTCGCGGTAAAAGCCGAGCATACTGGGCCGAAGCAGTTCGGGTAACGCCTCCATGAAAGGCTTACGAGCTGGATTGTAGCGAAAGACACTGGGGAGATCACCCATCCCGATCAGGCCCTCCGGACACTGTCATTTACCGCCGCATGCGACCCTCGTCCGCGCTGTCTGGCTTGGCAGGTGCCTATGCTCTGAATTTGCTGCTATCTTTAAAGATAATCCAGTAAATATTCATGCGCACCAACTCGGAGGAAACCGCCCCTTGGTCCAGCCTAATTCCTGTTTTCCCCATCCCCGCTACGCAGGACGCAGTCCGGCCTTTGATGATGCTTATGCTTTGATCGAGGACGCAGGCATTCATTTTCAGGGGCAACTGGTGGGCACCGCCGCCAGTGTCGATCCCAAAGCGCCGGCGCGTAATTATGCGGACTGCTTCGTCCGGGATTTCTTTCCGGTAGGCCTGATCATGTTGCTGGAAGGAAGGGGGGATGTGGTCCGCGCATTTCTCCATCTCATTATGCAACTGCGGGGGCAGCAAGAGGAACTCGAAGGACAGCAGATCGCCCCCGGGGTGCTGCCTGCCTCTTTTCGGGTCCAGCACAACGCAGATGGCGACGAGGAGGTGATGGCCGACTTTGGCGATCGCGCCATTGGTCGGGTGGCACCGGTGGATTCCATGATGTGGTGGTCACTACTGCTGCATGCCTACGTTCAGTACACTGGTGACCTGGAATTTGCCCGGGGCCCGGAAATTCAGCGGATGCTGCGCATGATCCTGAGTTTGTGCCTGCAAAGTCGCTTTGAGGTTTTTCCCACCCTCCTGGTGCCTGATGGCTCCTTCATGATCGACCGGCGCATGGGAGTCAATGGCCACCCCATCGAAATCCAAGCGTTGTTCAATAGCACACTGCGCAGTGCTTCCTTGCTGCTCCCGGAACCGGGCAGTCAATGGCTTGTGGATCTGGCCAAGCGGCGGCGGGAGGTTTTGCAGTCTTATGTGCAGACCTATTATTGGCTGGATATGGATGTACTCAACCGGATTTACCGTTATGAGACAGAAATGCTTGGTGAAAACGTCGAAAATATTTTCAACATTCATCCGGAATCCATTCCATTGTGGGTGCAAGACTGGCTTCCTGATGGGGCTGGATATTTCGTGGGGAATCTGGGGCCTGGCCGCATGGATTTTCGTTTTTTTGCCCAGGGTAATCTACTGATGCTGGCCACGGGTATGGCCACTACCACCCAGGCCGAGGCCCTGACCAGCCTCATCGAGCAGCGCTGGACAGATCTGCTGGGGCGCATGCCCATGAAACTGGTCTATCCGGCAGTAGAAGGCGATGAGTGGCGGCTGATCACCGGTTCTGATCCTAAAAATATTCCGTGGTCCTATCATAATGGCGGCAATTGGCCCGTCCTGATCTGGCCACTGGTCGCGGCCCTGCTGAAGGTTGATCGCGCCGACCTTGCAGAAAAAGCCTGGCAACTCGTCGAAAGCCGTTTACCTGCGGCCCGCTGGCCTGAGTATTATGACGGGCGTCTGGGCCGACTGGTGGGCCGTCGTGCGAACATCGGCCAGGTTTGGAGTGCGGCGGGCTTTCTCCTCTCCCGCTATTTTCTGGATGCGCCCGACCTGCTCAGTCGTCTAGGTTTTGACGAAGCATTGCCTCAGAGATCCACCGAAGGGGGATAACTCCAGACATGACAGAAGCCAGAAAACCAGCATCAAGCCATCAGGACCAGCCGGTACAGGACGGGCAGAGGCTCTATTTGGTGCTGATCAGCATGCATGGACTGATTCGCGCCCAGAATATGGAGTTGGGCCGAGATGCCGATACCGGCGGTCAGGTTCTTTATGTCGTCGAACTGTTGCGCGCCCTGGCGACACATCCTGGAGTTGCCAGAGTCGAGCTCCTTACCCGCCAGATCCGTGATTCCCGAATAGACAGCGATTATGCGCAAGCGCAGGAAACCCTCTCCGACGCCCCTAACGCGCGCATCATTCGCCTGCCGGCAGGCCCTGACGAATACTTGCCCAAAGAAGCCCTCTGGCCCCACCTGGATAGTTTCAGCGATCATGCCATGGCCTATTTACGCCAGCAGGACCGCCTGCCTGACCTCATTCACAGCCACTACGCCGATGCCGGCTATGTGGGAATGCGCCTGGCTCTTCAACTTGGTGTACCCTTGGTACACACTGGGCACTCCCTGGGTCGCAGCAAGCGGCAAAGCCTGCTGGCCTCTGGGGAATCCGAACGCCGCCTGGAAGAAAAATACCATTTATCTCATCGGATTCGGGTAGAAGAAGAAACTCTTTCTATGGCTTCATTGGTGGTTGTCAGCACTCAGGATGAAATCACCAGTCAGTATGGAATGTACGATTGGGCGGCGCCGGAGCGCATGCGCGTGATCCCCCCGGGGGTCAACCTCTCCCGATTTGATCCTGCACCACGTCCGGCGCCCCCTATCGTTCAGGAGTTGAATCGGTTTTTACGGCATCCTGACCGCCCGCCGATTCTTGCGCTATCGCGACCTGACGAAAGAAAAAACATTGCTGGCCTGATTCACGCCTATGGGCAGAATCCAGCTCTGCAAGCCCGGGCCAATCTCGTCATCGTCGCCGGAAATCGGGATGATATTAGGGATATGCCTGCCGGCTCTCGGCACGTATTGACGGAAATCCTGCTCTTGATTGACCGCTACAACCTCTACGGACAAGTCGCCTATCCCCGCCATCATCAGCCCGATGACGTGCCCGATCTCTATCGTTGGGCGGCGAGCTTACGGGGAGTATTCATCAATCCCGCCCTGACCGAGCCTTTTGGTCTGACCTTGATCGAAGCGGCGGCCTGCGGTCTGCCCATCCTGGCCACCGAAGACGGGGGACCCCGAGACATTATCGCCAACTGCCATAATGGTCACCTGATTGACCCCCTGGATATCCCGGATATGGGTAAGCAACTACTCAACATCCTGAATGATGCAAAAAAGTGGCAGCAATATGCCCAAAACGGTATTGCCGGAGTTCGCCAAAACTACACCTGGCAGGCCCATGTGGAAAAATATCTGGCCGCACTCGATGCGCTGCCCCTCACCGCCCCGCTCGCAGCAGACATAGCCGTATCTGCTGAACAACGGGTCAGCGCCAATCACTTGCTGTTTCTGGGAGCACGGCTGCTGGATCCACCTCCGGCTCCCAATCAATTGGAAGATCTTGTGACCACGCTGCATCAAAAACGGCGACAAGTGGCGCTGGGGCTGGTAACTACCCGCCCTCTGCATGAGCTACTAGCACTGCTCAAACAGCGGCGGCTGGCGATTCCCGAGATTCTCATCACCCGCGCCGGGACTCAGATTCACTATGGGACGGGACTGACCCGCGACCGTGCCTGGAGTCGTCATATTAGCGTAAACTGGCAAGGTGATCGCGTCTATGATTTGCTGTCGGAAACGCCGGGTCTGCATCTGGCAAGTCGCAGCAGCCAGGGTTTTTACGCCGTCCATGGTTTTATCGACGGAGATTTCGCCGGCTTGGTGGCACTGGAGGATCAACTGCACCAACAGGATATTCCTGCCCGCCTTGTCGCCATTCATCCCCAGGAATTTCTGGTCATCCCCCAGCGCGCCTCTCTGGGATTCGCCATTCGCTACGTGGCCGATCAGCTCGACATGGCGCTTGATCATGTGTTGGTCGTGGGCAGCGCTCAGGCAGATCTGGATCTGCTGGGCGGTAACATTCTCGCTGCCCAAATTGGTCGGGAAATCGCCCAGGACCAGTTACGAGAGGATATCTACCCCTGTACCGCAGACGGTTTGACGGGCGTTATGGAGGCTATTGCGCACTATCATTTTTTAGAAAACAGCACGCAGGGAGGATAAGCAGCATGCACAAGCCCGACGCTGAAATTCAGCCTTTATTGCTCTGTTGTGATCTGGACCGCACCTTGATTCCCAATGGCAGCCAAGCGGAAAGTCCGGAGGCCCGACCCCGTTTCCGGCAGCTCTGCTCCCATCCCGCCGTGCACTTGGCTATGGTTACTGGAAGACATCTGGATCTGATTCACGAAGCCATCAAACACTGGCAACTGCCCACTCCAAACTTCATTATTGGCGATGTCGGCACGAGTATTTATACCTTTGCCGAGGGAGAATGGCAGCCGTGGACCCATTGGGCCGCCGAAATCGGTCCCGATTGGGGAGGCATGACCCACGGGGACATTGCCGAAGAGCTCGCGGATATCCCCGCCATCACCCTGCAACCAACGGCCCAGCAGGGAGTGTTCAAGGTCAGTTATCAGGTAGGGCTGGATGCGGATCGGGAAGCACTCGAGACAGAACTCCAGCATCGTCTCTGGGGCATCGGCGTCAACGCCCGACTGATCTGGTCCGTAGATGAACTGGCGAACGCGCGCTTGCTGGATATTCTCCCCAACAGCGCCAGCAAGCTCCATGCCGTCGAGTTTCTGGGGCAACAGTATAGCTACCCTACGGAACGTACTGTTTTTGCGGGAGACTCAGGCAATGATCTGGAAGTATTGGGAAGCCATATTCACGCCATTCTGGTGGCCAACGCCCACCCTGAAGTACAGGAAGAAGCCCTCCGCTTGGCAACAGCTTCAGACTTGCCCGATGCCCTTTACATCGCTAAGGGCGGCTTCCTGAGCATGAATGGCTACTATGCCGCCGGCGTGCTGGAAGGACTCGCGCATTATATTCCCGAAACCGCCGGGTGGATGGCATTGTCCGACTAACCGGAGCATGAGCTACGAGATCAAACCGATAGAACCCTAGTTTGAGCCACCCTGACAATAGCGGCCTATCCCGTTTCAAACCGCCCTATAGTTTTGACTATCCGCTGACCTCGACGGCTTCATGGCAGAGCTCCGCATGTATCATGATCTAGGTTGGCCCCTCACTTGGGGTTGCTCCCGAAATTCAGGGTTCTTAATGGCAACATTTGGACACAAAAAAACTGGCACGCAGCCAGCTATCTTGTAACACGTTGATTATATTGGTGCGCAGTACTGGATTCGAACCAGTGACCTTCGGCTTCGGAGGCCGACACTCTATCCAGCTGAGCTAACTGCGCGTGCCGCAGATTATAGGGAACTCGCAGGCAGCTTGTCCAACCTTTCCTGGGCAAGCCCCTGAAAATCCAACGCCAGCCAGTATTGTTCCGTCGAACGGGCGCGGGAGGCTTCGGGCTTGCGCACCACAATTTTTTTGAAATCCTTGCGCAGGGCGCGGCGTAATTCTTCGGCGCCGGAGCCCATAAATACTTTGATCAGCAAAGTCCCACCCGGTCGCAACCAGCGCTGCGCCATGTCCAGGGCCAGCTCTGCCAGATCAATGGCACGCGCCTGATCCACACTGGCAATGCCGGACATATTGGGCGCCATATCACTCATGATGAGATCCGCGCCTTCGGGCAGGGCTTCGCGACAGGCGGCGATCACCGCATCTTCGTACACATCACCGCAAATCACCGTGGCGTCGGCCACCGGGTCCATGGGCAAACGGTCCACAGCCACCAGTCGGCCCTGCCGGCCAATCAGGGGAGCGGCCACCTGGGTCCAGCCTCCGGGTGCTGCACCCACATCCAGAATCCGCATGCCGGGCCGAATGATGCGATCTTTTTCCTGGATTTCCAGCAATTTATAGGCCGCCCGGGAACGATAGCCCTCTTTCATGGCGCGCTGGACAAACACGTCCCGAAAATGTTCTTTCAGCCATTTTTCACTGGATTTACTTCTCGCCACAACGCCATCCTCCACCCTTTGACCACTGCATCGCGCAAACGTACACTCCCTTCCACCTTTTTTGAAACGACTACCTGACGAGGATACCATGCTGGACGCCAAACAAAGACAAAACCTGCGCGGTCAGGCTCATGCCCTCAAACCGGTGGTCATGATTGGCGCACAGGGGCTGACAGACGCCCTCCTCGCCGAGCTAGAGGTGGCTCTGGATGCCCATGAACTCATCAAGCTTCGCCTGCCCCAGCTGGAGCACGCCGCCCGCGATAGCATGGTCGAAACCCTCTGTGCGCGCAGTCACGCCGAAGCGGTCGGGCGTATCGGACGCATACTCATTTTATTCCGCGCCCGCCCCGCCCAAACCCAGCAAATCGACCCAACGCCGATAAAATAAGGGCCCGCTATGAAGTGGGTCCTATTTCACGGCTTGGCAGTCAGCACCGTCATCGCTAGACTGTTCCTGAACAATCTACCGGCCCACGGCCCGGAGCAGCATCATGACCGATAAAACCCCCACGGATATCCAGATCAGCGTCGAAACCCGCTATCTTCCCGAGCAATCCAGCCCTGAACAGGCTCATTACGCGTTTGCCTATCAGATCACCATCGAAAACCACGGCCCCGAAACCGCCCAGTTACTCAATCGGCATTGGATCATTACCGATGCCGAGGGCCGCGTGCAGGAAGTGCAGGGGCCAGGGGTTGTTGGTGAACAACCCGTATTGCAGCCGGGACAACGCTTTCGCTACTCCAGCGGTTCAGTGCTTCCTACCCCGGTGGGCAGCATGCACGGCAGTTATGAGTGGGTAACCGCCGATGGAGAAAACTTTGAAAGCCCCATCCCCGCCTTTCGTTTGGCCGTCGCGACGGTTTTTCATTGAGTCGGAGCAGCTTGCAGCGCGCCTACGGCATCTGGGCGCCGATATATGATCGGGCGGTACGCGGTTTTTCCGAGCCCCTGCGAAAACGCAGTCTCCGCCAGATTCCCCAGGACACATCCTGTCAGGTACTGATTGATGGTATTGGCACCGGACTAGACATTCCTTTCCTACCCGCCCACTGTAGCGCCGTGGGTATTGACTTGACCCACGCCATGCTGCGTCGTGCGCAAGATCTGCAGCCCAGCATTCCTTTGGCCCGGGCCGATGCTGAAAGCTTGCCTTTTGCCGATGCCTCTTTCGATTTTGTGGTCATGCATCTGATTCTGGCGGTCGTTCCCCATGCCGAACAGGCCCTGGCCGAAGCCAGCCGGGTTCTCAAGCCCCATGGTCGCATACTGCTGCTCGACAAATTTTTGCGTCCTGGCCAGAAAGCCTGGTTAAGGCGAGGTCTGGGAAGACTGGCGGGTGCCATTGCCACCCATACAGATATTACTTTTGAAGATGTTTTGGCAGGACGACCGGAATTACACTGCGTTCATGACGAACCCGCCGCCATAGGAGGATGGTTCAGACTGATCACCCTGGAAAAACAGGCCTAATCAGTATCAGGCAGACAGCAGGGTCAGGTCACAAAAACCGCTCTGCAACCTATTTACAACCCCCTGCCAAATCCCAACGACAACGCTGTCCTGAACATCAGGCCAGCGCCATCTGTCTGGAAAAATCAGTTACCGCCACCGCCGCGTGCCGCCTTCTTGCGCTCATTCTCGGTAAGATAACGCTTGCGGATGCGGATGGACTGGGGGGTCGCCTCCACCAGTTCGTCATCGGCAATAAATTCCACTGCCGCTTCCAGGGTCATTTTAACCGGAGGGGTGAGCATGATGTTTTCATCAGAACCTGAAGCACGCATGTTGGTCAGTTTCTTTTCCTTGAGGGGATTGACCACCAGATCATTGTCGCGGCTGTGGATACCAATCACCATGCCTTCGTACACCTTGTCGCCGGGGCTGACAAACATCCGGCCCCGATCCTGCAGGTTGAAGAGGGCAAAACCCACGGCCTCGCCTTCTTCCGCCGAAATCAGCACGCCATTGTTCCGGGCTGGAATACTGCCTTTGACCGGGCCGTAGCCATCAAAAATATGGCTGATAACGCCGGTACCCGATGTCGCTGTCAAAAACTCCGTGTGGAAACCAATCAGACCCCGCGCTGGAATTTTGTATTCCAAGCGCACCCGGCCACGACCATCAGGGATCATATCCTGCAACTCCCCACGACGAATGCCCAGGCGCTCCATGATGGTGCCCTGATGGGTTTCTTCCACATCCACCGTCAGCGCCTCATAGGGTTCTTCCCAGACGCCATCCACCTGCCGCTGGATCACCCGGGGGCGGGAAACGGCCAGCTCGTAGCCTTCGCGCCGCATGTTTTCAATGAGAATGGTCAGATGCAGCTCGCCACGACCGGACACCATGAATATATCGGCATTGTCCGTATCTTCGACGCGCAGCGCCACGTTGATGAGCAGTTCCTTGTACAAGCGGTCGCGTAACTGGCGACTGGTGACGAACTTGCCTTCCCGACCGGCAAAAGGACTGGTATTCACCTGAAAAGTCATATTCAGGGTTGGCTCATCAATAGGCTTCCAGGGCAGGGCTTCGGGGGCTTCAGGCGCAGCAATGGTGGCACCAATGGAGGGCTCTTCAATACCCGTTACCGCCACAATGTCGCCTACCGTGGCCGCTTCCCAAGGTACCCGCTTGAGCCCGTCAAAGCCCAGCAACTGCAGGATACGCGCCTTGGTCTGGGTCTGATCCACTCCGTGAATCAGGACGATATCCTGGCCCGGCTTCATGGACCCCCGACGGATGCGGCCAATGGCAATCCGACCCACATAGCTGGAGTAATCCAGATCGGCAATTTGCATTTGCAGCGGGCCTTCGGAATCGCCTTCCGGGGCATGGACGTGAGATAGAATCAGTTCAAAGAGGGGTTTCATGTCGCCCGAACGCACATCGGGATTCTCTCCCGCATACCCTTGCAGACCGGAAGCGTAAATCACCGGAAAATCGAGCTGATCTTCGGTAGCACCCAGCTTGTCGAACAAGTCAAAAGTGGCACTGATCACATAGTCTGGACGGGCACCTGGGCGGTCCACCTTGTTGATGACCACAATAGGTTTCAAACCCAGCTCCAGGGCCTTGCGGGTCACAAAACGGGTCTGGGGCATGGGGCCTTCCACCGCGTCCACCAGCAGCAGCACGCCATCCACCATGCCCAGTACCCGCTCCACTTCCGCACCAAAATCGGCGTGTCCAGGCGTATCGACGATGTTGATGTGGGTGTCCCCCCACTGCACCGCCGTATTCTTGGCCATGATGGTAATGCCCCGTTCCTTTTCCAGGTCATTGCTGTCCATCACCCGCTCTTCCACCTGCTGGTGGGCGGCAAATGTACCGGACTGACGGAGCAACTGGTCCACCAGGGTGGTTTTGCCATGGTCAACGTGAGCGATGATAGCGATGTTACGGATTTGACGAGCCACTGATATTCCTCAAAACGGTCATAAGAAAAAACGCGGGCACCTGCTACCCCGCAGCGGGTTTTCTTATAACGGTATCCTGTCGAAAATGCAAATAAAAACCGCCCCAAAAGGGGCGGCAAGAGAGCGGCCGAAGCCGCCCGGGAATAACTTTAACTTAGAAACCCGCCTGGAACTGCAATACCATGGTGTTGTAGATGTAGCCATTGACAGGCACCGAACCTGATCCAAAAGCACCATCGTGACCAAGGTATGCCTGGCGGTACATAGAACCACCCTGAGGAATCACATAGTTAGCCTGAATACGGGCCGCATAAGGATTGTTGGGATTAAAGGAGTAGTTGACACCGATCGTGTAGTTATTGAGGCTACCTAGGTTGTTGTCGCCCGTCCAGTTGAAGCGCTCAAAGCGGAACGCTGGCTCGATATCCAACCAATCCGGCGTCAGGGTCATCTGATGCAAGTTAGCGGCCAATGCCACATACCAATCCTGAGCACCCAAACCCGCTATGCCTTGGTAGCTGGTCACATGACTGTACTCTGCCATATATTTCAAACCCATCAAGCCACCCCGAGCGCCGACGTTCCAAGAGTCGATTTGCTTTGCAAGGCCTGGGGCAGAATTAAGCGTATCTGCACGAGCACCAGACAGCTCGATATTCAGCAGCGGATTCAGCTTGTAGCCGACCATACCCGCAAAAAGGTAACGACCAGTTCCGTTCGTAAGAATACCGCCAACTTTTGTCTGGCCATAAGAACCACCTAAAGCACTGGGACCACCAAATGGTACAGCAACGTTGGCATATTCTTTTCCATAAGGATTATTACCGAAAAGCGTAAAGGCGTTATTACCATCCAATGAATGGTTATCAAAAATACCTAAGCTGTAGTAAACACCGGTACCCATCACGTCCTTACTGTGGAACATGGCACCAGCACTACGATCCGCGCCTAAAGATTGATTCATGGAACGCTGGATAAACCACAAATCATCACCACCAAACTGCGTCCGCTCCATACCCACAGGCACACGGAACTTACCAACTTTCAGCTGTACCTCAGGAATGAAAGCGAAGTTAATTTCTGCATCCTGTACTCCGGACTCACCTTCAACACCCGGAAAAAATTTGCTGGCTCCTTGGAGAGAACCGCCACTCATCCAGGCGCCATCCCACTTATACTGGAAGTTATAGGTCACACCCTTCACGGCGGTGCCTTTCACACCAAGACGGATACGATGCGCACCAAAAACTAGTCCTTCGTTTCCAGAACTACCAAACTGCTGACTGCCGGTAATCTGGGCATATCCGTACAGAATCGGACCGGTATCCTGAGAATTCTCAGGCAGAAACACTTTGCTGGAAGTGTCACTGGTTGCGGCAAAAGCTGCACCAGGCACCAAAACTGCGGCCGCAACGGCCAAAGCGATAAGATTCTTTTTCATGATAAGGCTCCTCCTCGAGAGCATTGTCTGGATACTACGCTGCAAGTTATAGCATCGGTGTGGGTGCTTTGCAACATTTTGACAACACCCTTTTTACAACGTCGGCGAAATAATCACATTACCATTCCAAAATATCTCCATAACCGCCACAGAATTTGACAGAAGAGTCAGCTCGTGGCTATCATCGCGCCCACTCTTGGGGAATCGTCTAGCGGCAGGACAGCGGACTCTGACTCCGCTAACCGTGGTTCGAATCCACGTTCCCCAGCCAACAACAGGCCTAGCTGACTTGCTAGGCTTTTTTATTTGCCCAGGATTCACCGGCGATACTGCCCCCTGGTAGGCATCCACGTTTGCCGAAAGTCGCCCATACTACTGAAAAGACCTCAGCAGAAGGCAGTGTGGACGCCTTGCGACCTATCCAGCGAAGCAATTACCGCTGCACCGTGTTACACTTTACTTCATGGAAGCTCTGCAACCCCATTCTGATAGCGTCCTGCATTTCACCAAAATGCAGGGTCTGGGCAATGATTTTGTCGTACTGGATGGCATTCGCCAAACAATTCATTTATCGCCAGAACAGATCCGCGCCATAGCGGACCGCCACTTTGGCATCGGTTGCGACCAGATTCTGCTGGTAGAAAAACCCGAATCCCCGGATTGCGATTTTCGTTACCGCATTTTCAATGCGGATGGTAGTGAAGTGACCCAGTGCGGAAATGGGGCGCGCTGCTTTGCGGTATTTGTGCGTCGGGCCGGGCTCAGCGACAAAGCCATTATTCAGGTAGAAACCCGGGCCGGGCAGATGCAACTGCAGATTCTGGAAAATGATGAGGTACTGGTGAATATGGGTGCCCCGCGCTTCGCTCCCGAACAGATCCCCTTGCGAGCAGCGGAAGAAGGCCCGGAATACCTGCTGGAAGTAGATCATGACACCCTGCGCATGGCCGCCTTGAGCATGGGCAATCCTCATGCCGTGCTGCGCGTGCCCGATGTCCGCGAAGCACCGGTCACTCAACTCGGGCCAAAAATCGAAAATCATCCGGACTTTCCGGAACGCTGCAATGTCGGCTTCATGGAAATCTGCGACCGTACCCACATTCGTCTGCGAGTCTGGGAACGGGGGGCAGGAGAAACCCTGGCCTGCGGCAGCAATGCCTGCGCTGCGGTGGTGGCCGGTATCCGCTGGGGCGAGTTGGACGAACAGGTTGCCGTGGATCTGCCGGGGGGGCGCTTGTCCATCCAATGGGCAGGACCCGGACAAGCGGTTATGATGACGGGACCGGTCCGGGTGGTTTTTGACGGCACCTGGCCATCCAGACAGACCGCCCAATAGCAAAGGGAGAATCCAGTCATGCAGGACACCATATTGCGCGCCATTGCCGAGAGCCTCAACAGCAGCCCGGAACAGCTGGCTTTTTTACAGCCACTCAGTGATCAGGAAGGCGAAACCCTGGCCCATCTCATCGCAGCACTGGAAATTCACAGCGCAGCAGAACGCTACAGCGATACCCACTGGGAGGATGACTGAATTGGCCAGCGTCCCGGAGCAGGATGATCTGGCGCAGCAAGTCCACCAGTATCTGCGCGAGCATCCGCAATATTTATGGGACCAGGAAGACCTGCTCCTTTCTCTGACCTTACCGCATGTGGGACGTGGCTCTGCTTCTTCACTGCTGGAAAGGCAGGCCCAGATTTTGCGAGAAGAAAATCAACGCTTGCAGCAGCGTATCAGTGCCCTGCTGGGGGCTGCCCAACAAAATGCCGCCCTGGGCCTGCACCTTTCCGATCTGGCTACCGAGTTGCTCAATACACCCGACTGCCCGGCCACTCTGCATACGGTGCTGACCCGTCTGCGCGAGGGTTTCCAGGTGGAAGCCTTGGCGCTGATCGCCCGCGCGCCGGTAGCGGAGCTGCCGGAATTTGCCGTGCTCGAAGCCACAGACTTTTTGGCCTTGCTGGATGACGCCCCATCTTTACGGGCGGCGACCGGCTTGTCTCTTTCGCCAGCACTCCGTAGCACCTTGTTTGCAGCGGATGGTGCGGCGTTGGAGTCCTTTGCCCTGATTCCGCTGGTCGGTCAGCATCTCCAGGCGGGGATTGTGCTGGGCAGCCAGAGTCCCGAGCGCTACGCCGAGGATGCGGGTGCTGATCTGCTCAATCAGATTGCCCGCTTGGTGACAGCGGCCCTGGATCGCTGCCTGACTCCATGCTGATTGAGGAAGCCATCGCCGATTTTCTGAACGCTCTTGTCCAGGGCGGTCGCTACAGCCCCGCCACCATCGGGTCTTACCAGCGCGACCTGCAGGGCTGGAGGCAATTCATGCAGACCCGTAAGACTCAAGACGAGGCCCAGCGTATGGATGCTGTCCAGCCCGCCGATCTGCGTGCCTATCTGATGCATGAACGCAGTCGCGGGGTAGCAATCCGCAGTCTGCGGCGTCGCTTTGCGGCCCTGCGCGCCCTCTATCGCCACTTGCAGAAAAATACCCCGGAGCTGCCCAACCCCGTGCAAGGCATCCTGATGCCCAAGTCTGAACAACGTTTGCCCGACTGGTTGACCGTAGATCAAGCCAAACAGTTGATGGACACCGCAGACAGCTCCGCAAATGCGCCGGATTTTGCCCAAATCCGCGACCAACTGATCCTGGAGCTGCTCTACTCCAGTGCCCTGCGCGTCAGTGAACTGGCGGGCCTGGACTTACTAGATCTGGATCGTCAGGGCGGCAGCGTGCGGGTCATGGGCAAGGGGCGCAAGGAAAGGCTGGTCCCGGCAGGCTCGACAGTCTGGCGGGTTCTGACTGCCTATCTGCCCCTGCGCCATGCCCTGCTCCTGGACAAGCAGCATCTGGAAGAAAGCGCCCTGCTCCTCAATGCTTCCGGTCAACGCCTCAGTATCCGCAGTATCCAGATCCGCATCAAAACGCTGGGTGAAAAGCGCCTGGGTCAGCATATGCATCCCCATACCCTGCGCCATAGCGCCGCCAGTCATTTTCTCCAGTCCGCCGGAGATTTGCGCGCCGTGCAGGAATATCTGGGACATGCCGGTATTGCCACCACGGCCATTTATACCCATATGGATTATCAGCGTCTGGCACAGGTCTATGATCAAGCCCATCCCCGCGCCAAACAGTCCAAATCATTGCAAAACGAGGATCCCTTATGACAGATGCGTTACCCCTGCACGGCACCACCATTCTTTGCGTCCGCCGAGGTGCGAATGTGGTGATGGCAGGTGATGGCCAGGTCACTTTTGGCAATACCGTCATGAAAGGCAATGCGCGCAAGGTGCGGCGCATCGAGCCCGGAGTGCTGACCGGTTTTGCGGGGGCGACGGCGGATGCTTTTACCCTGCTGGAACGCTTCGAGGCCAAACTCAAGGCCCATCCGGGGCAGCTGGCCAAGGCCGCCGTCGAACTCGCCAAGGAATGGCGCACCGATCGGGTATTACGGCGTCTGGAAGCCATGCTCGCCGTGGCCGATGACAAACAAAGCCTGATTATCACTGGACAGGGCGATGTGCTGGAACCGGAATATGGCATCATTGCCATTGGTTCCGGTGGCCCTTACGCTCTGTCGGCTGCCCGCGCCCTGCTGGAAAACAGCGCCCTAACCGCCCGCGAAGTGGCCGAAAAGGCTCTGGGTATTGCCGGCGACATCTGTATTTACACCAACCACCACCACACGATTGAAGAACTATGAGCATGTCTGAAATGACCCCCCGCGAAATCGTCCAGGAACTGGACAAGTACATCATCGGCCAGTCCGAGGCCAAGCGTGCGGTGGCTATTGCCCTGCGCAACCGCTGGCGACGTGCCCAGGTCCCGGCTCCCCTGCATCAGGAAATCACTCCCAAGAACATTCTGATGATTGGACCGACGGGAGTGGGCAAAACCGAAATTGCCCGGCGTCTGGCGCAGCTGGCCAATGCGCCTTTCATCAAGGTGGAAGCTACCAAATTTACGGAAGTCGGTTATGTGGGCAAGGATGTGGAGTCCATCATCCGCGATCTGACCGAAACCGCCGTAGACATGATCCGCAGTGAACGCCAGACCGCCATGCGCCAACGGGCTGAGGAAATGGCCGAAGAACGCATCCTCGATGCCCTGATTCCGGGTCCCCGGGATAGTTCCGTGCCACGCAACGATGAAGGTACCCGCCAGAAATTCCGCAAGATGCTCCGGGAAGGTAAACTCGACCAGCAGGAAATCGAGATCGAAGTGGCGGCTCCCAAGGCTGGCGTGGAGATCATGGCGCCCGCCGGCATGGAAGAAATGACCAATCAGCTGCGCGATATGTTTTCCAACATGTCCCAAGGCAAGACCAATACCCGCAAAGTGCCGGTGGCCGAAGCTCAGCGTCTGCTCACTGACGACGAGGCCGCCAAACTGGTCAATGAAGAAGAAGTCCGTGCCCTGGCTTTGGAGCGGGTCCAGTCGGGAGGGATTGTGTTCATTGATGAAATCGACAAGGTCGCCGTGCGCTCCGGCAGTCAGCAGGGCACGGACATTTCCCGGGAAGGGGTTCAGCGCGATTTATTGCCGCTGGTGGAAGGCTCCAATGTCAGCACCCGCTATGGGGTGGTGAAAACCGATCATATTCTCTTTATCGCTTCCGGTGCCTTTCACCTCAGCAAGCCCTCGGACCTCATTCCGGAACTGCAGGGACGTCTGCCCATTCGCGTCGAGCTGGACGCCCTGAGTGCAGCGGATCTGGTGAGGATTCTGCAGGAACCGGAAAACGCTCTGGTGCGCCAGTACAGCGCCCTCCTCGCCAGTGATGGAGTCACCCTGCAATTCACCGATGACGGTGTGCAGCGTATTGCCGAAATTGCCCAGCAGGTCAATGAAAGGGTCGAAAATATCGGTGCCCGCCGCCTCCACACCATCATGGAAAGGCTGCTGGAAGAAGTGGCATTTACCGCCCCGGACCTCGGCCAACCCAACGTGGAAGTCAATGCAGCCTATGTGGATGGCCGCCTGCAAGATCTGGCCCAGGACGAAGATCTGTCCCGCTACATTTTATAGTGTGCAAATTTGGGGGGATGAAAGCCCTGATTGAACAATCAGGGCTTGATATACAAGGCCCCTGCTGCCTGAGCTTCGGCAATGGCAATGACACCGGCAGGCACCAGATGACTCCCTGCTGGTCGGGTAGCGGGATCCAGGCCCATGTTACGCAGACTGTTTTCACAGAAATCCACAGTTAAACCAGCGGTAATCCGTTCTTCGATTTCCCGCCGCCAGTGTCCATGCGCCCACAGAGAAACCGGGGACTGGCCGTTGGCAATGACGCGCAAAGCCCGACCCGGATCCGCCGCCGCCGCGTTACGCACATTGGCCAGGAGATTCGGCCACCGTCCTGCGTCATCAATATGAAACAGCAGCATCCGCTCAGGCCGCCGAACTCAGCGCCAGCATTTTCTGGCGCAACTTGTTCATGCTGCTTTTTTCCAGCTGGCGGATGCGTTCGGCAGAAACACCGAGCTCATCGCCGAGCACCTGCAAGGTCTTGGGTTCCTCACTGAGCCAGCGATTTTCGATGATATAACGATCCCGCTGAGGCAGGGCTGACAACGCACGCTGCAAGGCGGCATGCTGATGGTCATCCCAATCCCGGGCGAACAGTTGATCTACCGTTGAATCCGCGGGATCGGCCAGTTCCATTACTCGGGAATTTCCGCTCTCTTCATCGGGCTCCATGTTCAGGGAGTAATCGTGACCGGTCATACGACCTTCCATTTCCAGGACCTGTTCCTGAGTCACACCCAAGTCTTCGGCAATGGCAGCACTTTCTTCCCCACTCAGCCAGCCGGTGTGAGTACGACTGGAACGCAGGTTAAAGAAAAGCTTGCGCTGGGCTTTGGTGGTCGCCACTTTGACAATCCGCCAGTTACGCAAAATGAACTCATGTATTTCTGCCTTGACCCAATGCACGGCAAAAGACACCAGACGCACACCATGATCTGGATCATAGCGTTTGACCGCCTTCATCAGGCCAATATTACCCTCCTGAATCAGGTCTGCTTCCTGAAGGCCGTAGCCCCGATATCCCCGAGCAATGCGCACCACAAAACGCAGGTGACTGAGCACCAGAGATTTGGCTGCTTCGACATCATCATGATCGCGCAGTCGCAGAGCCAGATCCCGCTCTTCTTCAGGCTCCAGCATCGGCTGGGCATTGACGAAACGCAGGTATGCCGCCAGCCCGTCGGTGCTGACCAAATCCCTACTGGCTATAGCAAGTTCATTCATATTTTGTCCTCATGACAATCATGATACCTTGGACTCTCAATATCTGTCGTAAGTTCCAAGCCGCAAAACAGTACGCAGACACTACTTAATGAACAGTTGGGGATCACGTAAAGCCTTTTCAAGGGCTTTCTGCCTTTTTAAGAAAAAGTATGGTCGAGATGTTGGCCTACGGCAAGTCGGGAGCCCAGCCAGCCGAGGATGGCGCTGATGGCAATCAGAATCAATCCTTCCAAGCCTGTCAGTCCCAAAAGTTCAAAGCGCGTGCCGTAGAGGGTAGCCAGACGATCTACCGGTCCCTGCAAAATCGCGATGGTAATGGCAATGATGATCCAGGCTAAAATACCAGCGATGGCGCCCTGAATCAGCCCCTGATAAAGAAAAGGTCGGCGAATGAAAGCGCGAGTGGCCCCCACCAAACTGGCAATATCAATTTCATCGCGGCGCTGGGCTATATGCAGACGAATAGTATTGCCCATGACCAGAATGGCGCCAACGGCCAACATGATGGCGAGAATCCAGACGGCGGTTTTCCCCAGGGCGAGAATTGCCTGGAGGCGCGCCACCCAATGCAGATCCGATTGGGCGCTGGCAACGCCAGGCAAACGTGCCCAGGACTGGATCTGCGCCTGCAGGGCAGCGGGGCTTTCGGATAAGGGATTCAACTCGACAATAAATGAAGCCGGCAGGGGATTTTCACCGAGAATCTTGATGGCTGCGGTCATGCCGGCATTTTTCTCAAATTCCTGGAGGGCTGCAGACTTACCCACATAGCGGACATTGACGACCCCGGTACTGCTCTGGAGCTGTTTCTGAAGTTGCTGGACATCCTGCTCGGTGGCGTCCTGATGCAGAAACAGGGAAATCTGCGCCTGGTCCCGCCACTGTCCCAGCAATTGCTGGAGATTATTCAAGGCGGCAAAAAGACCGACGGGAAGCGCCAGCACAATGGCCAGGGCGAAAATGGTCATCAGCGTCGCCAGTGGCTGCTTGACCAGGGTGTGCAGGGCGTTTTGGGCGGCTTCCAGACGAATATGTATGGCACTCACGCGGACTTCTCCTGAGAATTCTGCAGCATGCCTTGCTCCAGATGAAATACCGGCAGCCCCAGACGCTCGACCTGGGTCTGGTCATGGGTTGCCACCAGAACGGTGGTGCCATGTTGATGAAAGTCCCGGAACATATCGAGAATTTCCGTGCTCAAGGAACCGTCGAGATTGCCGGTAGGCTCGTCTGCCAAAAGAATTTCCGGGGTATGGACAATAGCCCGGGCAATGCCCACCCGCTGCTGTTCGCCTCCCGACAGGGTTGCCGGCATGTTGTGAATCCGATTTCCCAGGCCGACTTTTTCCAGGGCGGCACGTACCCGGTTTTGAATCAGCTTGGCATGCATGCCACTGACCTGCAGGGTCAGGGCGACATTGCTGAATACATCACGATCCATCAACAATTTGTGGTCCTGAAAAACCACGCCGATGCGCCGCCGATAAGCAGGTATGTGGCGTTTTTTCAGGGTCGACACATCCACACCATTGACCATCAACGTACCGTGGCTCACATCTTCCAGACGCAGCAGCAATTTCAGCAAGGTGCTTTTGCCGGCTCCGGAAGGACCGGTCAGCAAAGCCATCTGTCCGGTCGGGAGCTTGAGATTCAGCTCGCGGAGCACATGATGACGACCGGGATAGTGCTTGGTAACATTGATAAATTCAATCATGACTTCGACTCCGCGAAGAGAGCATCCACAAACGATTCAGGATCAAAGGGACGCAGGTCGGCCACCTGTTCACCCATGCCGATATAACGAATCGGAATAGGCAGGGCCTTGGCAATGGCGGCCACCACCCCACCCTTGGCGGTCCCATCCAGCTTGGTAATACAAATACCAGTCAGGCCAATAGCTTCGTGAAACTGCTGGGCCTGATTGAGGGCATTCTGTCCAGTGCCGGCATCTAGCACCAGCCAGACCTGATGGGGAGCATCCGGGTCCTGCTTGCCCAGTACCCGCTTGACCTTTTTGAGTTCTTCCATCAAATGATTCTGGGTATGCAAACGCCCAGCCGTATCGGCAATGAGTAGGTCGGTGTCCCGGGCGCGGGCGGCGGTAAAGGCATCAAAAATCACCGAGGCACTATCGGCGCCGGTTCCCTGGGCAACCACCGGCACCTGTACGCGCTGG
Organism: Acidithiobacillus marinus; assembly: GCF_002847505.1. Taxonomy (GTDB): domain Bacteria; phylum Pseudomonadota; class Gammaproteobacteria; order Acidithiobacillales; family Acidithiobacillaceae; genus Acidithiobacillus; species Acidithiobacillus marinus. Next base: position 103,911 of record NZ_MXAV01000033.1, on the reverse strand, counting down.
CCCCAGCCTTGTAATTGTTCCACCGCCGCTGCCCGGAAGGTGTCACCCGCAGCCAGCACCAGGGAAAAACCTTCCGCTTTCCAGCGGGCGGCGAGTTTACCGGTGGTCGTGGTTTTTCCCGCACCATTGATGCCGACCATCATCAGCACCTGGGTTCGTCCTTTTTCAGGTGCCCAGGTTTCAGCGCGGGGTTGCAGAATATCGAGAAGGGCACTGCGCAGGGCTTTTTTGAGTACGGCGGGGTCTGTCAATTCCTTACGACGGACCTTTTCAGTCACGGCCGACATGATTTCCAGGGTCGCCGCTGAGCCCAGATCGGCCTGTAAAAGTAAGGCCTCCAGATCTTCCAGCAATTCATCGTCGATGACCTTCTTGCCCAGCACGAGCCGGCCCACACCTTCGGTAAACTGTTCGCGACTGCGACTCAGGCCCTCGCGCAAACGCGCAAACATACTTTTAGGCGGAGCGCTGTCTGCAACCGGAGGGGACAGATCATCTCCTCCAGATGACTGGGATATTTTTTCGGCGGCGTCTTCTGGCAGAAGTTCGGGCAGCTGATCTGATGGAGAAGCGGCAACTTTGTCGGTTTCTGCTGATTTTGTTTCTGGCTCCAGCACTTCAGGAATATGGCCCTCGGCCGGCGCTTCCGATTCCCGGTGAGTAGCAGCGGTTTCGGAGGCTTCACTCAGTTCCTCCGGAGAGGGGCTTTTGTTACGCTTGAACCAGTTAAAAACCATCGAGTTTACAGAACCTCACATATCATGAACCCTGACATTATCCACCGAAGCCGCCTGCCGAACAATGCACAGGCGCAAACCTCCTGTTATATGGGCAAAATCCAACGGAGATATGGATGACTGTGCGGATTATTGCGGGTCACTGTCGGGGGCGCAGCCTGCTGACGCCCTCTGGACCTGGCGTCAGACCCACCCCGGGAATCGTGCGGGAACGCCTTTTTAACTGGTTGGGGGGCGCCGTTTCCGGAGCGCGGGTACTGGACCTCTTTGCCGGCAGTGGTGCCCTGGGCCTGGAAGCCTGGTCGCGCAATGCCGGAGAGGTGGTTTTTGTGGAAAAAAATCCGCAACATCGCGCCTTATTGTTACGCAACCTGCAGGTCTGCGGGATGGCCGAGAGTCAGCTGGCGGGCAAGGATGCACTGCTTTATTTGCAGCAGGATCACCGTCCCTTTGATATAGTATTCGCTGACCCACCCTTTGATCAGGGCTGGCCTCGCCGCCTGGCCGGTGCGTTGCGTTCCACGGCCACCTTCCCCACCCCTCGCTGGCTGTACCTGGAAAGTTCGGCCACCGAGCAATGGCAGGAAGCAGACATTCCGACCGGCTGGCAAGCCTATCGGCACGGCCATTGTGGCGAGACCTTTTATACTTTGTACTGCAAGCAGCAGGAGAATATGGATGAGGCATGAGTAGCTCAACCCAGCCAAGACGCATCATTTATCCCGGCACCTTTGACCCCATCACCCACGGGCATGAAGATCTGGTGCGCCGTGCCGCCCTGCTTTTTGATGAGGTTGTGGTCGCCATCGCGGCGGAAACGCCTAAAAACCCCATATTTTCTTTAGAGGATAGGGTCGCTCTGGCCCGGGAGACCCTGGCTGGCATACCGGGAGTCCGGGTGCGTGCCTTTTCGGGTTTGCTGATTCATCTCCTGGAAGAAGAAAAAACCCATCTGATTTTGCGGGGCCTGCGGGCCATTTCGGATTTTGAACACGAGTTTCAGCTGGCTTCCATCAATCGACGTATGGACGCGCAAATTGAAACTCTGTTTTTGATGACTTCCGACCAGCATACCTTCCTTTCTTCCAGCCTGGTCCGGGAAATCAGTCGCCTGGGCGGCGATGTCAGCGCCTTTGTCCAGCCTGCCGTGGCCCGGGCCCTGAAACAGCAGTTCAGTGACAGGGTGGACCACCGTCCTTCAGGAAAGTAGAATATAGAATTGGTCCAAGGAGTAAGGCATGTCTCTGCGTATTGATGACAACTGTATCAACTGCGATGTCTGTGAACCTGAATGTCCCAACAGCGCCATCAGCATGGGTGCGCATATATATGTGATTGACCCCGCTCTTTGTACCGAATGCGTGGGGCATTACGATACACCCCAGTGCATGGAGGTATGCCCGGTGGATTGCATCAGCAAGGACCCCGAACATGCGGAGTCCCCCGAGCAGTTGCAAGACAAGTTTCTCCAGCTTACCGGACAGGCCTGAAGGGCTCCCTGAGCAGCGTCAGCAGGGGCGCAGACTGCCGATCCAATCGATCACTTTGTGCCTGGAGTTCGATAATATTCTGCTCCAGCTGCTCTACGCGGGTGTCAATATTACCCATTGTTGTGGCGATATTCTGCAAAGCACTCAGTTCATCTTCGGCGTTCTGATGAAAAAGCTGAAGCTGTTGATTCATGACGGCCATGATTTCATCCACCCAGTTTTCGGCTTCGCGGCGGGTTTCCACGACAAAGTCCCGGGTACGGCTGGCCACGGTCAGAAATGCCTTGCGCACCACCGCACTCTGGGTATTCACCGCGATTTCCAGCATCATGCCAAAACGCTCATAATTTTCTGACATATCCATCAACTCTGCACGTCTGGGCATCATGGCATAGGGTACAGCCCGCAACGGTGGTAGGCGGTAGCGCTTCTGCAAGGACTGGTATTCTTCGGCCACCATGGCTGAGACTTTTTGTGCGCCCTCCAGAGCCCGGTCAAAGTGCGCAATGGCTTCACTGAAAAACTGCCGGAAGCGTTCGACAATTCCAGCAGTGGTCCAGGCTGAGAGCATTTCCGCCTTGGCATTACTGATGATTAAATCGAAGCTATTGGGTGCCAGCGGAATTAACAGCGCTTCTTCAACGGCCTGACGAAACTGGGCTTTTTTCTCTTCAAACGCCTGCCGGTCGGCTTCGAAGTTTTTCAGCAGCAGCTGATGCTGCTTCACTAATTTGGGGATTTTTTCGGCGGTACGGTCCTTGAGGCTCTGGACACTTTCCATTTGGGCCAGCAAACGGTGGCGTTGATCCTGAAGAATATTTTTTTGATCGAGAACCGCTCTTTCAATCTGAGTCCGGCATTTGTCTTTAATGGCTTCATGGCGTGCCGGAAGCAGTACGTCCACAATGGATCGTTCCAACTCGGCCATGCCACTGCGTTGCAGTAGATCTGCGTCCTGACGGATGCGCGCCACCAAGCCTTTCTGACCGGACACCGGAATGACCTGGGCGGGACTGATCCGCAAGCGGGTCGCGGTATTTTCTACCTGCCGGGCAATTTCCTGTTGAATATCGTCCCAGTCTCGCAATTCGTCCCAAAGGGCATCGATTTTGTTCAGAAGCACGATTTGTTTTTGATGGGCATTACGCAGCAGATACTGGTCCCAGATCATCAGATCGCTTTGCGTCACCCCGGTATCCGCCCCCAACAGAAAGACGATGGCGTCGGCGTCGGCCAGCATACTGAAAGTCAGCTCGGGTTCGGCACCAATCGCATTCAAGCCGGGCGTATCCAGCACGGTCAGGCCCGCATCCAGGACCGGATGGGCCAGATAAACAATGGCATGCCGCCAGCGGGGAATCAGCACCTTGCCCAATCCGCAGGAAGGACAGACAGTCCGCTCGCGATTTTTGGGGGTCCGGTTAAGCGGCGGACAAAGACCGATGCGACGGGCATCTTCTACGGCCACGCAGACGGTTTCTGTCAGATGCGCCAGAGACTCGGAGCGCTCCTTTTTGTCCTCCAGGGACAAGGGAAACTTGCGCCAGGCACTACCCGCTTTTTTGAGCTTTTCAATACTGACATCCAGACTGCGACTGGCTATGGGTAAAAGCTGCAGTCCGGGACGTCCCTGGGGGGCACCGCGAATTTCCACGGGACACATGGTGGTCTGACCGGAACTGGAGGGCAGAAGCCGTTGCCCCATGTCAGAAAAAAACAGGGCATTGATCAGTTCGGTCTTGCCCCGGGAAAACTCTCCGACAAAAGCAATTCGCAAACTGTCCTGTTCCGTATCATAAGCCAGGGTTTCCAGTTGCAGCATGGTGCCACTGGGCAGCAAGCCCAGATCGGCCGTGAGTGCCGCCATTTCATGCAGGCCGCCAACCAGCTCCTGCCGCCAACGATTTAACGCCGAAAGGCCTTCCAGAATGGGGGATTGGGTCATCGACTGCGCAGCGCTCATTATTCACTCCCTGGTTTTAATGCTGACAATGGGAACAATAAGTCGTTGCCCGCCCTCCGATGCGTATTCCCTGCAGGATTTTTCCGCAGCGGATACAGGCTTGTCCTTCTCGTCCGTATACCGCCAGAGATAGTCGAAAATAGCCGTTTCTGCCATCCGGCTGGGTAAAATCCCGCAGCGTGGTGCCGCCCTGCTGAATCGCTGCCTCCAGCACTCTGCGCACCGCTTCGGCCAGGCGCCGGTAGCGCTCCAGAGAAATCCGCCCGGCTGGACGACGGGGATCGATACCTGCGTCAAACAGGGCCTCATTGGCGTAAATATTCCCCACACCCACTACCTGATGGGCATCCATCAAAAAGGCCTTGACCGGAATCTGACGCTGCCGACTGTGGACATAAAGGTAATCTCCAGAAAACTCCGGGCCCAGAGGTTCCGGGCCCAGGCGGGAGATCAGTGGGTGGGCATCGGCGGCTTCCAGCCAGCACAACACACCAAAACGCCGGGGATCATGAAAGCGCAAGCAGATATCCTGACTGAACAGCAGGTCTACATGATCATGTTTGACTACTGGAGTTTCCCGGGGGAGCACCCGCAAGTGGCCACTCATGCCCAAATGAATCATGATGCTGCCACTATCGATATCCAGCAGCAAATATTTGCCACGCCGGCGTATTTGCCGGAGCGGCTGACCGGCGATGCGCGCATCCAGATCAGGATTTACGGCGAGACGCAGGCGCGGCTCACGAACAATGGCCCCCTGCAGGGTTTTTCCGACGAGATGGGGACTGATACCCAAGCGGGTGACTTCTACCTCTGGCAATTCAGGCATGATTCGGGCTCCTGGCGGTCGTCACCCGTTCCCGACCGGCGATGTCCGCATGGGTCTGCACCTGCTGGAAATCCCGGGTGCGCAAGAGCTTGCGCACGGCAGCCCCCTGTTCCCAACCATGCTCCAGGAAAATTTGGCCGCCGGGGTGCAAGTGCTTCCCGGCACCCTGAATGATGCTTTCCAGACACTCCAGGCCACTGGGTCCGGCCACCAGCGCCGCCAGGGGTTCATGCTGCAGTTCCGGCAAATGGGGGTCGGCACTGGCAAGATAGGGTGGATTGGACACGATCCAGTCAAAACGCAGGGCCGGATCCAGGGGCGCGAACCAATCCCCTTCCAGCCACACCACCTTTGCGCCCAATCTCTCGCCATTGCGCCGGGCTACGGCCAGTGCCTCCAGACTTTGCTCCACCGCAAAAACTCGAGCTTGTGGTCGGGCTACCGCCAGTGCCAGCGCCAATGCGCCAGACCCGGTACCCAGATCCAGGATCTGCATTTCATGCTCGGGAACGGCCTCCGCCAGCGCCAGATGGATTAGCAACTCGCTGTCAGGTCGTGGTATCAAGACAGCCGCATTCACTTCCAGATCAAGCCCATAAAAGGACCATTCACCCAGACAATAAGCCAAGGGTACGCCCCGGAGGCGTTCATCCAGCCGTTTTTGCAGAGCGTATTCCTGATCAGAACTCAGGACTTGATGGGCATTGACCAATAACTCGGTGGGGCGCAGCCCCAGACTCTGGGCCATCAGCCAGCGGGCTTCCTGGGCGGGCTGATCGGACACGCTCGCCAACTGCGCATGCATCCGGCGTTGCCATTCCTGAAGATTAGTCATCACCCAGATTTTGCAGCAAATCGGCCTGGTATTCCTTGATCAAGGGTTCAATGACTGCATCGAGATCCCCCGCCAGAATGGCTTCCAGCCGGTAAAGGGTGAGATTGATGCGATGATCGGTCAGACGCCCTTGGGGGAAATTATAGGTGCGAATCCGTTCGGAACGATCCCCCGAACCAATCAGCAAACGTCGGGTCTGGGCGGCGCTACTCTGCTGCTTTTCCTGCTCCATTTCCAGGAGCCGGGCTTGCAGCAGGGCCATGGCCCGGGCGCGGTTCTTGTGCTGGGAACGATCTTCCTGACAGGCCACCACCAGACCTGAAGGGATGTGGGTAATCCGGATGGCCGAGTCGGTCTTGTTGACATGCTGACCACCAGCGCCACTGGCACGAAAAGTATCAATGCGCAGATCTGCCGGGTTGATGGTGATTTCACTGACCGTATCCACTTCCGGCAAGACTGCCACCGTACAGGCAGAAGTATGGATGCGACCCTGGGCCTCAGTTTCCGGCACGCGCTGAACACGATGTCCACCGGATTCAAACTTGAGCCGTGAATAAGCACCACGCCCACTGATTTCCAGTACCGCCTCCTTGTAACCGCCCCGCTCGGACTCCGAGGCAGACAACAGCAGCACCATAAAACCCTGACTTTCAGCATAGCGGGTGTACATGCGCAACAGGTCTCCGGCAAAGAGGGCCGCTTCTTCCCCGCCCGTGCCCGCGCGAATTTCCACAAAAACATTGCGCTCATCATTGGGATCTTTGGGTAACAGGCGCAAACGTAAGGATTCTTCCAGGGCCTCCAGATCATGCCGGGCAGCGGCAAGTTCGTCATGGGCCATTTCCCGCAAATCGGGGTCCCGTTCGTCCAGCAGCATTTTTTCGGCTTCGTCATGATCCCGCTGACGTTGTTCATGGCGACGCAACAAATCGAGTATGGGGCTGATGTCGCCCAGCTCACGGGAAAGTGTCTGAAAGCGCTGGGCATCATTGAGCAAATCGGGGCTGGCCAGCATTTGGCTTAATTCTTCAAAGCGGAAGGCCAATTGCTCCAGCTGGCCCTGCAAGCGCGGGCTGAGACTCATCCCTCGGCGTCGCTAAGATGAAACAGAATATCCAGGGCGGCGACCAGGCTTTCATTGGTGGCTTCCTGACAGGGTTGCCGCAAGGTTGCAATGGGGTCATGCAGAACCTTGTTGATCAGCGCCTTGGAAAAGGCATCGAGGACAGCATGAGGATCCTGACCCTGATCCAGATAGTGCTGAAAACGCCGTACTTCGTCCAAACGACGTTCTTCGACGTGGTCGCGCAGGCGACGAATGGCAGGAACTACGTCGAGACTTTCTCGCCACTGCTGAAATTGACTGACCTCATCGGCAATAATCAGCTCGGCCGCTGCTGCCGCTTCACGCCGGGCGCGCATTCCCGCCTGGGCAATATCATTCAGATCATCCAGGGTGTAGAGATAACACTTTTCAATGCTTTCCACCTCGGGGGCAATATCCCGAGGCACCGCCAGATCCACCAGCATCAAATCGCCACGTTCGCGCTGGGCCATGACGGCCGATACCGCCTCCCGACTGACTATAGGCTGACTGCTGGCCGTGCAGCTCACCACCACATCCACTTCATGGAGCAGGCTGGGAATCATTTCCAGTGCATGCGCATTGCCGGCAAACTTGCTCGCCAGTTGTTCTCCACGTTCCGAGCTGCGATTGGCCACAGAAAAGGTACTTACTCCATGCTCCCGCAAATGGGTAGCGACCAACTCAATGGTATCTCCGGCCCCGATCAGCAGCACCGAACGGCCTTCCAATCCTCCCAGCAACTGCTTGGCCAAACTCACTGCCGCATAGGCCACACTCACCGGAGCAGAACCAATAGCCGTTTCCGAACGTACCCGTTTGGCCACCCGAAAAGTCCAATGCAGCAGCCGATTGAGCACCGGACCCGCCGAGGCTGTATCCGCAGCCACCTGATAGGCATCTTTCACCTGCCCCAAAATCTGGGGTTCGCCAATGATCATGGAGTCCAGACCGCAGGCTACCCGAAACAAATGACGCACGGCTTCGGCATCGCTGGAGTGGTACACATGCCCATCCAGGGAGCGGGGATCTATCTGATGGAAAGCACTCAGCCAATTCTGTAGGGCCTGACGATTCAGACCATGCCCGCCATGCACATAAATCTCGGTGCGGTTACAGGTGGACACAATCAGCGCTTCCTTGGCAAGCCCCTGATCGAGAAGATCACGATGGGCCACAGCCAGAGATTCCGGAGAAAAGGCAACCTTTTCCCGAACCGCAATCGGAGCCGTATGATGACTTAAACCAAAACAGAAAATGGCAGCAACCGTCCCTGCAGAGCGACGTTGGAGGGGCTGAATTGTCGCCGACCGCGCCCAGGATTGCAAGCCGCAGCGCCAGCAGTTATTGTGCCTGCTGAAATGGGTAATCCGGAGCATGAGGGCATGAGAAGCAAGCTGGGCAGTATGGTGGCAGGGGTACTGCTTGGCCTCATCGCTGGAAAAGCTCTGGCCGATACCAGTAGCGCCGGAATGACCGGCGAACAACTGTATTACCTGCTGGTCGCCGAATTTGCCACTACCCAACAGGAGCCCAAGCTGGCCATACCGGCATGGAATGAGGCCGCCAAACTCGCTCCCGAGGCCAATGTGCTGGAGCGTGCCACCCAGGTCACTGCCCGTTTTGGTGACTTTGACGATGCCCTGAAGCTGGCCAAACAATGGCGGGAACGGGTACCCGACGGTGCCAAGGCCGATCAGTTTGAAGCTGCCCTGCTGCTGACCAAGGGCCAGGAACAACAAGCCATACAACTACTCCAGGCCACTCTGGCGCGGTTTCCGAACGATCCTAAAATCATCCTGCAACTCTCCGAATTACTCATTGTTCACGGACAAAGTGGCGAAGCCCGGCGATTATTAACTGCCCTGGCAGACAAAGACCCCCATTCGGCCAGTGCCTACTACACGCTAGGCCGGATTGATCTGATAGAAAACAAGCCTGACCACGCTATCTCCTGGCTGGAAAAAGCCCTCAGCCTCCGCCCTGATTGGCAGGAAGCGGCCATTCACCTGGCAGAAGCCCTGCAAGCCACTCAGGGCCCGACAGTTGCCCTGCATAGTATCCAGTCTTTTACCGCCAGCCATCCCGATGCGATCCGGGCGCATCAGTACCTGGCAGCCTTATACCTGAAAATGGGGGGCGTGACCCAAGCCTACCGACTGTATCAGCAGATGGCCAGGCAACATCCCGATAATCCGGAAATTGCGTTGTCTCTGGGTATCATGGAAATGGAACGTCGGCATTGGCAAGCCGCCGAGAGCCAACTCCAGCACGCTCTCGATCTTGCGCCTCAGTCTCCTGCGCCCATTTATTATCTGGGCCGATTGTACGAAGCCCAGGACCATTGGGCAGAAGCCCTGCAATGGTATCAGCAGATTCACTCCGGCCCTCTGTATCCCGAAGTGGAACTGCGTACTGCCCGGGTGGAATATCTGCTGGGAGATCGTCAGAAGGCCCTGGATCATCTGCAAAAAATGGCAGCGGCGCATCCCAAGGAAGTCCAGATCCCCCTGCTCCAGGCAGATCTGCTGCAAAACAGTGGTCAGCCTCAGCAAGCCCTGCAGATTCTCCAGAAAGCCCTGGAACATCTGCCAGACAGCGCCGAACTCTGGTATGCCCAGGGTGCCGTGCAGGAACAGCTTCAGGATTACCCGGCCATGGAGAAATCCATGCATCAGGTGATCCACCTCGCTCCCGATAATGCCCAGGCCTACAATTTTCTGGGCTACAGCTTGGTAGAAAGAAATCAGGATCTGGCTGAAGCCGGTAAACTCCTGCACAAGGCCATTACACTGGAACCGGACAACCCGGAAATTCTTGATAGCATCGGCTGGCTCCACCATCGTCAGGGCGATAATCAAAAAGCCCTGGAATATCTGCAAAAAGCCCATCAGGCCCTGCCCGATGACCCCGAACTGAGCCTGCATCTGGGACGCGTCCTGTGGGCACTGGGTCAATATCAGAAAGCCCGCGACGCCTGGCAACAGGCGCTGGATAAAAACCCCAATGACGCTTCTCTCCGCCAGGAACTTTCCCGCCAGCCATGAGCTCAACTTTTCTTAAAACCCCTGCTCGGACCGTGACCAGATCGTCCCTGCCCCGCCTTTTGGCGGGATCTCTTCTGGGGCTGATCCTGGCAGGCTGTGCCACTGTGACGCCCATCCACCCCGGCCCCTCCACCCTGCTCCCCACTAGCGAGCGCAATCAGGTGATTACCAGCCTGAAATACTGGCGGGCCAGTGGCGAGGCGGCCCTCAGCACGCCCAAACACCATGAAAGCTTTGGCTTTCGCTGGGAACAATCTCCCCAGCTTCAGGAGCTTTCCATTTACGACCCACTGGGCAGAACCGTAGCGCGTATCACCGTAGATGCTACTGGGGCCCATCTGGAAACTATTACCGGCGAACATCGCCAAGCCCAAAATCTGTCGACCCTGCTGAGCATGGTGCTGCATGTTACCCTACCCGCCCGGGAACTGCCGGACTGGATGCTAGGCTTACCCGGCAACAGCACTACCGTCATTAATAACGCTTCAGGATTACCGCAAATTCTCCGCAGCGGTTCCTGGCAGGTGCATTATCTGCGCTATGCCCCGGTCGGCGGACTGACCATGCCGCAATTATTACAGGCCAATGGTCCCGATGGCATCGCTTTGCGCATGGCCATTACCCACTGGCAAATGGGCCGCAGCGCGCAGCCATGAGCATCAGCTATCCTGCCCCGGCCAAACTGAACCTGATGCTCCGGGTCATCGGCCAGCGCCCTGACGGCTATCATGAATTACAGACGGTTTTTCAGTTCATCGATTTCGCCGATCAGCTACAATTCAGCTCCCGGCCGCCGGGGCTTTTTTCCCGCACTGGCGGCGCTGAAGGCGTCAGTGAAGCCGAGGATCTCACTGTTCGTGCTGCCCGATTACTGATGGAAAGTGCCGGCATCCGCGAGGGCGTCCATATTCACATGCATAAGGTGCTGCCGCTGGGGGGCGGAATTGGCGGCGGTTCCTCCGATGCAGCCAGTACTCTGATCGTGCTCAATCGCCTCTGGCGCACCGGTTATAGCCGCGAAGAATTGATGGCATTGGGGAAACAGCTGGGTGCCGATGTGCCGATTTTCATTTTCGGGCGCAGCGCCTGGGCGGAAGGCATCGGTGAACAGTTAACCGCTCTGGAGAATCTGCCCGAATCCCATTATGTGCTCGTGCATCCCGGAATTGCGGTCAGCACCCGGGAAATTTTTACCGCGCCAGAATTGACACGACAGCACCCGCCCAGCACAATAGGCGCGTTTCTCGGCGGGGCCATGAATAATACCCTGGAAAGCACTGTATGTGCCCGTTACCCGGAAGTCGGACATGCCATTCACTGGCTGCGCAGCCAGAGTTTGCGGGATGTTCGTTTGACGGGCAGTGGTGCCTGTGTTTTCGGGGTTGCCGAAGATGCTGAAAGTGCCCGGAACATCGCCAGTCAGGTGCCTCCATCCTGGCGGTCCTGGGCGGTCAAAGGGTTAAATCAGCATCCCTTGTATGATCCTGCCGAGCATTGATTTATTGGGGCGTAGCCAAGCGGTAAGGCACCGGATTTTGATTCCGGCATTCCCAGGTTCGATCCCTGGCGCCCCAGCCAAATTGTCCTCGGACTGTTTTGCCACCTGCTAAGAGAGAATGACATCACATGGCCCATGGCAATCTTATGGTGTTCAGTGGAAACGCCAATCCTGTACTGGCTGCCCAGGTGGCCCGCTTTCTGCAAATCCCCCTGGGTCGCGCTGAAGTCAGCTCTTTTAGTGATGGCGAAGTGTTTGTGGAAATCCTGGAAAATGTGCGTGGACGGGATGTATTTGTACTCCAGCCTACCTGCGCCCCCACCAACGATCATCTCATGGAATTACTCACCATGATTGATGCTCTGAAGCGCGCTTCGGCCAATCGCATTACTGCGGCCATGCCCTATTTCGGTTACGCCCGTCAGGACCGCAAATCCCGTTCGCGGACGGCCATCACCGCCAAACTGGTGGCCGATCTGATTACCAGCGCGGGGGCCAACCGGGTGTTGACCATGGACCTGCATGCAGATCAGATTCAGGGATTTTTTGACGTACCCGTGGATAACATTTATGCCTCACCCATCCTTCTGGGGGATATCTGGCGCAAAAGCTATCCAGAGCTGATAGTGGTCTCCCCCGATGTGGGTGGTGTAGTCCGTGCCCGGGCCATTGCCAAGCGTCTGGAAGTGGATCTGGCCATTATCGACAAACGCCGTCCCCGTCCCAATGAATCGGTAGTCATGAACATCATCGGTGACGTACAAGGACGTACCTGTGTGTTGGTCGATGACATGGTGGATACCGCCAACACCCTTTGCGAAGCTGCTCATGCGCTCAAAGCCCAAGGGGCGGTTAAGGTCTGTGCCTATTGTACGCACCCGGTGCTATCCGGCCCCGCCATGGAACGTATTGCGCGCTCCGAGCTGGATGAACTGGTCGTGACCGATACCATCCCTCTCAGCAAAGAAGCCCAGGAGAGCCCCAAAATTCGGGTATTATCAGTGGCCGAGCTGATGGCTGAAACCATCCGTCGTATTGCCGAAGAAGATTCCGTCAGCTCCCTGTTTATGGATTGATCCCGGACTTTCGCCAGTCCTTTCCAATCCACAAATGAGTCTGAACAGGTGGGCTGAGTCAGGATACTTAAGCAACCGGAGTCAAGGTGTTGTAAATGGTACGGAACAGTTTATCCCGTGCAATATTCAGTCGACGGGCGGCTTCATTATCGCTGAACTGATGGGCTTGCGCATCCAGGTCGACAAAGGAGATTCCCGGCCTGAGGAACTGGCAGGCATCGGACAGAGACTTGAGCTTGTCGTAGGGAGTCATCATGGTCGCGTAGCGGTATCGTTTACGCAGGCGGCCCTTGGTATCGAGATATTCCTCAGGAAAGAAGCAGGGTCGATGGAAATTCAAGTAGGGCGAGAGGACGGTGAAGGTGAAGTCATTGACTTGTTTTGAAAAACGTCCGGGAATGTGGCTGTAGCCCAGGTGTTTGCGGACCACCGAACCGTTCTTACTCTCGACCAGTGCGTTGTCACTGGATTGGCGGGAGCGCGATTTGGTGAATTCCTCCACATGGAGTTTATTGAGTAGGCTGGCCACGCGGCGGTTGATGTACTCAGAGCCATTGTCGCTGTGGAAGCCGTGGATGATGAAGGGGAAGGCCTGGATGAGTTGCTCGAGGATGGGGAGCAGGAAGTGCTCGCTGATGCGCTCGACAGCGCAGACAAACTGGAACTGGGTGACTTCGTCGACGGCATTGATGAGATAGAGGCCTTTGATGCCATCCAGATCGCCCTGGTGCACGGAGTCGACGCGCAGCCATCCGGGGCGGCCATCAGGGCGTGGCTTGCGCCGCTCACCAATGCGGTTACGCAGTGGCCGAGTCTTGTCTTGGACGATACGCAGGCGTTGATAGCCGGTGCTTTTGCGTAGATTGTAGAGGTGGCCGTTGGAAATGGCGGCCAGGCGTTCGTAACGGATATCCCCGAACACCTGGAACGCCCGCTCGGCGAGCTTGCGAGTGGCCGGGCCGGAGAGTGTGCCGTGCAGCCGGTCCAGCTCGGCCAGGAGATGCACGTCCGCATCAGTGTAGTGCCGTGGAAAGGGCTTGGCGGGTGCCCTGCGCCGGTCCTGTACCTGCCGGGTCTCGCGGAACTGATGGATATGCCGGACCATTTGCTGGCGAGAAAGTCCAGTCACCTGGCAGAGAAAGCGCGTGATCAATCCCTTGTCGGCCTTGCGGCATTGCGCATAGTGGAAACGGCGCAAGGTATCGGCGATGCAGTCATAGGCTTCCTGACGGCTGGACGCCTGGAAAGATCTGGCCTGGGTCCCTTCAATGAAGGCACGTAGTTGCTCCAGGGTAGTGAGCTTGTCGGTATGTAGAGTCACGATCATCTCCGAATGATCCCAGACCCTCGTCCGCTTTCAGACTCATTTCAGCTTGGAAATACGCTACCCCGTTCAGACTCATGTGTCGTTGGACAAGGCTTCGCCTTGCGGCGAAGCCCAGCTCGTTGTATGATTCCGGCTCGTCATTATGGTGGCTGTAGCTCAGTCGGTAGAGTCCCGGATTGTGATTCCGGTTGTCGCGGGTTCGAGCCCCGTCAGCCACCCCAGAACCCGTAAGGAGTTAGGTACTTAAAACCTAACTCTTTTTTTGTATTTTTTAGCACCCATTCACCATTGATCAAACAATCCTATAGCCGCATATTAACCCGCTTCAGATATGCATACTACATCACCAAAAAAAGATTCTAAACTATCTATTTATTGCCTGTTTCAAAAAAACAATAAACCAATTTGTATATTAGTTTTTTCTTTTTTAAAGTCCATATATCTATATGAATAAAAATAAACTATTTAAAATTTATATATAAAAATATGTGGTTTAATGATCACACATTTAATTTATTGAAAAATGATGCTATGCCAATATTTGACAATGCTATTTTGTGCTTGATACCGTAGTTGCATGGATATTTGATATCCAGACCAACAGCACGATAAATGCTATTACTCATGAACAAAATCTGGAGGTAAAGATTGAATAAAATCCAACTTAACGCACTAACGGCTTTCGGCTTGTTTATTTTTGGAAGCTCCATGGCCTTTGCCAGTATGAGCGCCCCTACGATGACGCCGCAAACTCAGCAATACTCACCCAGCATGCAAAATCGTTCATCCCATAATCCACCACCTATAGCTTCTGGGGTGCAACCACAATCTGAAGTACTCTCTGGTTCTGCGCCTATGGTGCCCACAAAGCCTTCAGCTGGACCAGTCGTGAGCAATGGTGAGATCATGCATTTCGCTTCTGCATTGCGGGAGATAGCCCCATTAAGTTCAAAAATGCGTGGAGAAGCCATGCAAAAAGGTGTCAGTAAATCCAAACAGCAAGCTCTTGAACATTCTTACGCACGCGATGTACAGAGCATTCTAGCTAAAAACGATCTCTCGACGAACACCTATGAAATGCTCATGACAAAAGCGCATGATGATCCACAATTTGCCAAGAAGGTCGAAACCGCCATAAAGTCTGGCGCATAAAAACAATTATAAGGTTTCAAATGTTACCCGAAAGCGGATGAGCAACATCAATCATGAAATGTCCTAGCAGCCTGTAAAAATGCTGCTCCTCGTAGTGACAGAGCTTGAGATAGCAAAGCAAAGGCCCCGGCGGAAAACCGTCGGGGCCTTTTCACATCCACTACAGCGATAAATTACTTCATCATCGCCTTTTTGAACATGCGCTCTACCTTCTCATTGGCTTCTTCAGCCTTCTGATTGGCAGCATTGGCAGTGCTCATGGCCTGATCAGCCGTGCTCTGCGCGGCATTAGCCTTGCTCAGGGCGTCGGTAGCCGTGCTCTGCGCGGCATTGGCCTTGGCAAGAGCCTCGTTGGCGGTAGACTGCGCGGCGTCAGCCTTGGCAGAAACCTTGGCGAGATCAGAGTTGGTAGCGCAACCGGCCAGGCCCAAGGGCAAAATCAGCGCAGTTACTTTCAAAGCGGTGGTGAACTTGCTCATAGCAGTCTCCTTTGTTGGGTTGGAAAACGAGCAAATGAATAATAGCCAAAAAAACAACAATACACCAGCACCATTTATGCTATTGCGTCGCACTGACCGTATGTTGCCTGCAAGACCGGCACCCCCCGGCTTCGCTCATCGTCAACCACCACGCAACTCTTTGTTATGAAAAAACTAAAATTATCTTCTTGATTTTGCCTTTATTTTTTATAAAATATTGTTACGTTTGATGATTTGAGAAAGAAGTCCTACTCAAAATCGGAGATATGCATGATTAAAAGCCTATCCACCGGCGCGGGAATCGCCTTGATAGCTTTGCTTTTACCCAATGCCCTGGCCTTGCATCCTTCCGGATTGCCTGCCAGCATCCTCACCCAAATCGTTCAAAAAAAGCCCGCCAGGACTGATCCCGATCCTCTGGAAAACACAGGAGATCAAGCGTATCAACAGACAGCAACCCCTGACTCTCCCGGAGACGGAGCGCTGATCGCCCGCCATCAGGTTGTTTATTTGCGCCGGGTGACGGCATATAATGCCCTTCCCAATCAAACCAATGAAAATCCAGACATGTCCGCCTGTGGACCGACTCGTCCAGGTCAGATTGCCTTGTCCCCGGATCTTTTCCTGCGTAGAAATGGCAGTAACCGCTGCGGTGAAAAAATCGACATCATTCTTCCCTCGGGCACCATCATTCATGGTGTAGTCTGGGATACCATGAGCCCACGCTACCACATGGCTGCCGACATTCTGATGGGCAGCGTGCAACAGGCCCTGGATTTTGGGGTCAGGCAAGCCCGCCTACGTTTTGTCCACGCCTATCACAGCGCCGCCGCGCACGGCGTCTGAACTTTTGCTCAGAGGGGCCCGGCAGCCATCAGCGCCTCTATGTCGGCAATTTTCTTGGGAACCGATTGAGAAAGGATTTCCGGCTCACCCGCAGTCACTACCACGTCATCTTCAATGCGAATGCCGATTCCCCGCCATCTTTCTGGCACGGATGGATTGGCTGGCGCAAAATACAATCCTGGCTCAACAGTCAACACCATACCGGGTTCCAGTGGCCGTGAAGACTTGTCGGCGCGACGATACTGCCCGACATCGTGCACATCCAGCCCCAACCAATGTCCGGTGCCGTGCATATAGAAGGCCTTGTAGGCGCCCTGCTCGATCAGCGCATCACGACTGCCGGTGAGGATTTTCAAGTCACGCAACCCATCCACCAGCACCTTGACGGCCTCATCATGATAATCAGAAACCGGACGTCCCGCCCGCACTGCGGCAATGCCGGCTTCCTGACCAGCCAACACGATTTCATAGATTTCCCGCTGGGCCGAACTGAACTGCCCGTTGACGGGGAAGGTCCGGGTAATGTCTCCGGCATAACCGGCAATTTCTGCACCGGCATCAATCAGGACCAGATCACCATCCCGTAATTCAGCGTTATTTTCGGTGTAGTGGAGAATACAGCCGTTTTCACCCCCTCCGACAATGCTGGGATAGGCCACACTGGGCGAACCCAGACGTCGGAAAACATGCTCAACTTCTGAACAGAGCGCATACTCCATCATTCCGGGTTGGCACTGACGCATGGCATGGCGGTGCCCGGCGCCACTGATGCCCACGGCAGCCCGCATACATTCCAGCTCGTCCGCATCCTTTATCAGCCGCATTTCGTGAATGAGGCTGCCAACATCAACAACTTCCTGGGGATAGCGAATGCCTTGCCGCGTTTTGCCTTTGGCCAGATTGCGCCAGTGCATCACTCTGGCATCAAAATCGCTGCTCTGGCCCATGGGATAAAACAGCAAGTCCCGATTTTCCAGGAGCGCGGGCATCTGCTCGTTCAGGTCATGGATGGAATAACATTGATCCACCTGACATTGACTCAGGGCACCTTCCAGGCCCGCTCGGCGCCCATCCCAGGTTTCCCGGGCCGGATCGCGGGGACGACAAAAAAGGATCTGCTCTCCGTCGGGATGTCCGGGAACCAGGACAAGCACTGCATCTGGTTCGTTAAATCCCGTGAGATAGAGAAAATCGCTATCTCCCCGAAAGGGATATTGCACATCGCTGTTACGCTGTTTGGGAAGGGCAGTAGGAATCACCGCCACAGCGGCATCATGCATTTTCTGCATGAGCTGGCGTCGACGGGAAACGTAATCGGGGTTCGGTAATGGGTTCATGGGGCATATCTCCTATGCCACCATGATGACATAAATTGCTTCCAATTTAAAAATCACTGCTGTTTTTATGGTTACAAGGCTTATCTAGCGCATACGTCTCTCTGCCCACAGCAGACCTAAAACTTAGTGCATGGCCGCTTCGACTTCCTTGGCAAAGGCGGGATCAGTCTGGGTCTGCTTGAGCATGTTGGAATACTCTACGGCCGTCAGATGGTTACTTTCCAGCACCTTGTCCACTTTTTGCATATAGGACTTTTTGACCGCATCCTGCTTTGCTTTACTGACGCCTTTTTGGCTGATTTCAGCATGGGCCTGCTCATTTAACGGCTTGATCTGTTGCACCGCATGAGCAAAATCTTTGACCTGGGCAGGGCTTGCTGCGGTGGCAGCAACAGCCATACTGCTGCCCAGTCCCGCAACGCCCAAGGCAACGATTACAAGCCCGGACCGAATAGCATGACGCAACGATTTCCGCATAAAATTTCTCCTCTCAAAAAAGAAAAATAAACAACATATATCAGCATATTACGTGAACTTTTAGCGAACCTGCAGTCGTCACCCTAACGACTCCAAAGCGATTTGGCAAGCGCTTGATTCATTCATCAAATGCGGCATCCATAGCATCTCCCAGTCGCAAGACCGCAGCAATCCTGAATTTGTCTGGAGCCGATAACTGATCGCTACGCGGCATCACTGCGCCGGTGAAGCCTAATTTGACGGCTTCGCGAATGCGTCCCTGGGCGTCCGCAACGGGCCGCACTTCCCCTGCCAGACCCAACTCACCAAAAACCACCCGCCGGCCTAGCAACGCCTTATTGCGAAAGCTGCTCAATAAGGCCAGCGCCACCGCCAGATCTGCGGCAGGCTCATTAACCCGGACACCTCCGGCAATATTGACGAAAACGTCCTGATCAAAAAAAGGGGTATCTCCATGGCGGTGCAAAATCGCCAGCAGCAAGGACAAGCGGTTGGGATCCAGACCAATGGCCACCCGACGCGGATTCGCCAGAGGGCTGGGGGTGACCAGTGCCTGCACTTCGACCAGCAGCGGGCGGGTGCCCTCCTGGGTCGCCAGAACAACGCTGCCGGGCACTGGTTTTTCATGTTGGGAAAGAAACAGCTGCGAGGGATTAGCGACTTCGCTGAGACCAGACTCCTGCATCTGGAAGACCCCCAGCTCATTGGCGGCACCAAAGCGGTTCTTGATGGCACGAACAATCCGGTAAGGACTGCCCGCTTCCCCTTCAAAATACAATACGCTATCCACCATGTGTTCCAGCACACGCGGCCCAGCAATGGCACCCTCCTTGGTGACATGCCCAACTAACCAGAGGGTCGTAGCACTGGCTTTGGCAAAACGTACAAGCCGCGCCGCACATTCCCTCACCTGGGCCACCGAACCGGGCGCCGATTGCAGACTGTCGGTGTACAAGGTCTGAATGGAATCCACCAGCAATAAATCGGGTTTTTCGGTCTGGAGTAGAACTTCGAGGGCTTCCAGATGATTTTCCGCCAGCACCCGCAACGGACTTTTGGCGACACCGAGACGTTGCGCGCGCATGGCTACCTGGGCGGCAGATTCCTCTCCCGTTACATAGAGCACCCGGTTATTCAGACTCAGGTGATGGGCGGTCTGTAATAATAGGGTGGATTTGCCGATTCCCGGCTCACCCCCTAGCAAAATCGCCGCACCGGGCACTTGTCCGCCGCCCAACACCCTATCCAGCTCCTGCATGCCCGTAGAGCGACGATCCAGATCTTCCAGAGGGACTGCATGAAGAAACTGTGGCGGGCTGGCGTTGCTGAAAGCCGTTTGCGCGCGCGGGCTGCTTTTTTCCACCCGCTGCTCCACAAAACTGTTCCAGGCCCCGCAATCCGGGCAGCGGCCCAACCACTTGCTGCTGGTACTGCCACAGTCCTGACAGACGAACACGTTTTTATCTCGGCTCATGGTCCCAACCTGCGCGGTACTCGCATCTGGAGGCGGCAACTCATCTCGTAAGGAATGGTCTCCAGGCGCGAGGCGAGAGATTCCAGGGTAGGACCGCCAGCGCCCATCAAATGCACCGCACTCCCGATATCCGCCTGAACGTGGGTGAGGTCCACGAAGAGCATGTCCATGCTGACCCGCCCCAAAGTCCGGGTCTTCTGACCCGCAACCACGATGTCGGTATCGGTCTCCAACGGACGCGGATAGCCATCTCCATAACCAGCCGCGACCACGCCCACCCGACAGGCAACCGGTGCCTGCCAGGCGGCACCGTAACCCAACCATTCACCCGCCTGGAGCTGGCGCGTAGCGACAATTTCGCTGCGCCAGGAAAGTACGGGTTGCAGACCGATATCAATCCCGTTCCAGCCGGCAAAAGGGGATAATCCGTAGAGCATCAAACCCGGACGCACCCAGTACTGATGGGCTGCAGGCAAGGCCAGGACGGCGCCGGAATTAGCCAGACTGTGCTGCCCCAGAGTCAGTCCGGAAAAGTTCTGTAGCGTCTGGTCGAAAACCCCGATCTGCTGCGCATTGAAAGGATCTTCCGTATGATCCGCGCGGGCCAGATGACTCATCAGCCCCAATACCTGCCAGTGTGGGTAGGCCTGCAGCTTCGCGAAAATTTCCGGCAGGCGTTCGGGCGCAAAACCCAAACGATGCATCCCCGTATCCACCTTGATGAAAATCTGCAGGTCCTGCTGCGCCGCGCAGTTCTCCATCCAGCGTAACTGACGATCTTCATGAATGACCAGCCAATATCCCCTTTCTGCAGCCACAGACACTTCTTCGTCGGCAAAGGGGCCTCCCAGCAGGCAGATGGGTTTAGCCAGATTCAAGGCGTGAATGGTTTCGGCTTCTTCCAGGGAAGCCACAGCAAAGGCATCCACTCCAGCATCTGCCAGGACCGGAGCGCAAAGCTGCACATCATGCCCATAGGCATTGGCCTTGACCGCCGCCATGATTCTGGAACGGGGGGCATGAGTTTGGGCCACCCGGAGATTGTGGGCCAAGGCAGAACGGGAAATTTCAGCAACAATCGGACGGGTCATGGTAATGATGATAACCCAAAGCGGTCTGAAAACCCGAATAAAAATTCCCGGCAAACGAACAATCTAGTGCGGGTAATCACCGCCTGTCGGGGCATAATTTTCAAAGCGGGTGTACTCTCCGAAAAAGCTCATCCGTACGGTGCCGATGGGACCATTGCGCTGCTTACCAATGATTACTTCGGCAATGCCCTTCACTTCTTCGTTGTCCTTGTTGTACACCTCATCCCGGTAGAGGAACAAAATCAGATCAGCATCCTGTTCTATGGCGCCTGACTCGCGCAAATCCGACATCTGTGGCCGCTTTTCCGTCCGGTTTTCCAGACTGCGATTGAGCTGGGACAGGGCAATAACCGGAATGGACAACTCCTTGGCGAGGGCTTTCAGGGAGCGACTGATTTCGGAGATTTCCGCCACCCGGTTGTCTCCTCGGCCCGGAACCTGCATGAGCTGCAGATAATCCACCACAATCAGATCCAGGCCCTGTTCCCGCTTCAAACGCCGCGCTCGGGAACGCAAATCTGCCGGCGACAGGGCCGCCGAATCATCGGCAAAAAGTGGCGCAGTACCCAACTCACCGATGGCGTGGGCCAATCTCGGCCAATCATCGTTACCGAGAGTACCATTCCGCAGCCGGTGTTGATCGACCCGACCCCGGGAAGACAGGGCGCGCAGGATAATTTCGTCAGTGGGCATTTCCATGCTGAATACCAGCACGTTTTTACCCTCTACGCAGGCCACGTGCTCGGCAATATTCATGGCAAAGGAGGTTTTACCCATACTGGGACGTCCCGCCACAATCACCAGTTGGCCAGGGTGCATACCAGAAGTTTTTTCGTCCAGGTCGACAAAGCCGGTAGCTAGACCCGTAACACCTTTTTTTTCACGGGCAATGGCCTCAATGCGATCGATGACAGCGGGCAGGGCCTCTTTTAATTGCAAGAATCCTTTGCCGGCGCGCTGCTGTCCTTCAGTCAGACGAAAAACCCGACTTTCGGCTTCATCCAGAAGCGTGTGGGCAGCCCGGCCTTCGGGTCGGTAGGCCAACTCGGCAATTTCCCGACCCACGCGAATCAGTTCCCGCAATACAGCCCGTTCCCGGACAATACGGGCATAGGCCAATACATTGGCGGCGGAGGGGGTTTCATTGGCGAGCAGCAGCAGATACTGAACACCACCCGCATCGGCGAGCCGCTCGTGATCCTGCAAGGTCTCGGACACCGTGACCGCATCCACCACGCGGCCGGCATTGAGCATGTCATTGATCGTCTGAAAAATCAGGCGATGACGACGTTCATAAAAATCTTCGGCAGCGACAGCTTCCATGACCTGATCCGCAGATTCCGGATCAATCAGCAGGGCGCCAATCACCGATTGCTCGGCTTCGATGGAATGGGGCGGCGCTTTTACGCCAGCGCCGTAGTCATCCTCTTCATACAAGATCGCTGCCTCGGCCGCTCAGGAAATCAGGCCCTTTCGACAAACACCATGACATCCAGCTCGACTTCAGGATGCAAATGGACCCGCGCCGGAAACTCACCAATCCGCTTGATGGGTCCGTCTACCAGACGAATCTCGGTATGGGCCACTGTATGTCCCTGCGCCTGGAGGGCCGCACTGATATCATGCAAGCCTACAGAACCGAACAAACGCCCATCTTCTCCAGCCTGCAAGGCAATTTTTACTACGGCATCCGCCAGAGCGGCGGCACGCTGCTGAGCAGCCTGCAGACGCTCCATTTCAACCTGCTCCAGGGCAGCCTTGCGCTCGGCAAATTCTTCCAGATTACGCTGGTTGGCGATTACCGCCTTGCCCTGGGGCACCAGAAAGTTACGTCCATAGCCGGGCTTGACTTCAACCACATCACCCAGACGACCTAATTTGTTGATACGTTCCAGCAAAATGACTTTCATCTTCCAATCCTCCCAAAAATCCTTGCAATACGTTCCTCAGGAACGCGGTCTCAATAATCTGTGCCGCAAGTGGAATACCCGATCCAGCATTCCCAACACACTCAACACCAGCAGCAGCTGTGACAACAAAATCAGGACAATATACAGCCCCAGCAGCGCCATCGTCGGCCAGCCTTTGGCCGCAAACCATAAATGCACAAAGCTCAAACCCTGCAAGAGGTACCAGGTCCCGACCAGCAGTGCCAGATTCTGGAGAGGCCAGGCCCATGCTCCGTGCACCAGGACAATTCCCAATAGTGTTGCCACCAGCAGCCAGATCAACCGCCCCGGTAACTCCAGGTTGCCGTAAACCCGTTGCGGCTGCTCCAGCCCCTGATACCGTTCATGCCAACGGCTGGCCAGCAGCGCTGCGAGTGTCCACAGGAGAACCAAACCGGCAGACGCGATACCCGGCAGCAGCGGCGCCATACGCAACACGGCAGTCATCTGTGCCTTGCTGATTTCTGTATTCAACGGCTTCAGCATTTGCGTCATCTGACTTTGCCAGAAAGTCGGTCCGGCGCCCAAAGGAACCGCCCACAACATCAGCACCAGGGTCGTAAGGGAAAGTCCTATCAGCACCCAGACCACCCCACCCCACTGGATATGCCAGTGCAAGCCCTCACCCAGCAAGCGTCCCGGTAGCCAGGCTACCAGAACAAACAGCAAGCCAAACCAGGGGTTGAAGGTAAAGAGCATGCTGGCAATACCCGCGATGACCAATACTTCCAGGCTTTCCTTACGTCCCGCCTGTAATGTCACCAGCGCTACCAGGGCCACACAATTCAAAAAAAGTGGCGCGGCCAGAAAGGGGACCAATCCAGCCAGGCTGAACAGAACAGCAATACTTAAACCGGCTTGCCAGCGTCCGCTGAGAAACCAGCGCAGGATTCCACCCTGTGACTGCGCCGTCACCGCTCCGTCAGTGCCTTAACGCACAACGTAAGGTAACAATGCCAGAAAACGCGCGCGCTTGATGGCGGTGGTCAACTGCCGCTGATACAAATTACTGGTACCGGTAATCCGGCTGGGGACAATTTTACCGGTCTCGCCCACATAAGCCTGCAAGGTCTTCAAATCCTTGTAATCAATTTCCTTGACGCCTTCCGCCTTGAAACGGCAGAACTTGCGGCGCCGGGTAAAATTGCCGCCACCGCGTTTGTCACCGTCACCGTCCCGATCTCTATCCCGATTAAATGCCATTTTGTCTGCTCCTTGAATCAGGCCGTCTCAACGGCTTCATTGTCATTGCTTTCGCTTGCTTCATCTTCTGTTTCAACGCGCTCACGCCGGTCATTTTCATCACGGGCCAGGAAGGACGGTTCGGTGACCGCTTCTTCACGTACCAGAATCAGGTGGCGCAATACTGCGTCGTTAAAACGAAAAGCATCTTCGACTTCAGCCAGAGCCGTGCCGCTGCATTCGACATTCATCAGCACATAGTGGGCTTTATGGGCCTTTTTGATGGGGTAAGCCAGCTGCCGACGACCCCAGTCCTCCAAACGATGGAAACGACCGCCGTCGGCTTCGATCATGCCGCGATAGCGTTCAATCATCTGAGGAACTTGCTCACTCTGATCAGGATGGACCAGAAACACGATTTCATAATGACGCAAACGTTGCTCCTTATGGTTCACTACGGAGTCCGGACGCCCATCGTCCGAACAAGGAGTAAAAATTGGTGAGGGCGTATTCTAATACGCGGCGCGGGAAAAACAAGAGCTTAACCGGATATTTCGGCAATTTCCCGGATATAGTGAACACGATCCGACTCTGACAGCGATTTACCGGCTGTTCCAGCAAGGGAATCCAGGATGGCAGCGCCCGACGCTTCTCCCCGCTTCTGCACATGCGTGATTGCCTTTCGAGCCCCCTCAGGATCATTGCAAACCAGCAGCAGATCGGCGCCGGCCTGCTGCGCCGCATCCACCCGCGCGGTCATTGTACCTGCTCCATGAGCACCGCCCATACTCAAATCGTCACTGACAATGACCCCCGTAAAGCCCATCTCCTGCCGCAGCACGTCCTTGAGCCAGATACGGGAAAAACCGGCAGGCTGCTCGGGATCTACCTGCGGATACAAGCAGTGGGCGGGCATAATGGCCGGGATCCCCGCCCGAATCATATCCCTGAAAGGGCGGATGTCTTCTTCCAGAACACCACGAGGCCGCTCATCCCTGGGTAAATCGTGATGGGAGTCGGCAGTGACGGCACCATGACCAGGGAAGTGCTTGCCTACTCCCTGCAAACCAGAATCCGACATCCCCTGCCAGAGACGCGCGGCAATGGCGGCTACCCATTCGGGATTACGATGGATGGCGCGATCACCGATCACCCGGGAAACACCGCGTTCCAGATCCAGACAAGGGGTAAAACTGAAATCCAAGTCCAGCTCCCGTAATTCC
Source organism: Acidithiobacillus marinus (assembly GCF_002847505.1). Lineage (GTDB taxonomy): Bacteria > Pseudomonadota > Gammaproteobacteria > Acidithiobacillales > Acidithiobacillaceae > Acidithiobacillus > Acidithiobacillus marinus. Next base: position 78,812 of record NZ_MXAV01000033.1, on the reverse strand, counting down.
GCACCGAGCAGGCGCCCCCAGTCATAAGCCAGGGATTGGGCAATTTGCAGTCCCTGCTGCTCGGCGATTTGCCCCAACCTGGCCATGGGCGGGAAACGGGTCACCCCCTCCTTGAGGCGCTGCACCCGGCCGCCTTCCTGATCAATACCGATCAGCAGCGGCGGACTGCGCAGGGCATGAATTTCCTGACAGAGCGCATGGACCTGGCGGGCATCCTGACAGTTGCGGGCAAAGAGAATCACGCCGCCGACGGCCGGTTCGCAGAGCATCTGCCGCTCTTCCGGCGTGGGCTGCAGGCCAGCAATATCCACCATCAGGGGACCACGCGGCATGATTCGTTCAGTTCCGGGGGGCATCCTGGGAGTTTCCGCTCGTCGGCTGTTCTGTTGCTTCGCCAGTTTCCTGCGTTTGGGCCTTGGCCTTGCTGCCCTCCTTGTCTGCGTCTTCCTGCTGGACCAGCTCCATGTCCGGCGACATGGAAATCGGCAGCTCAATGCGCGGCGGCTGACTGGGAATACCATGCACATGCACCGGGACGATCATCATGCTGAATCCGTCATGCTGCAAACGATCCTGGACAATAAAACTGACTTCATCATGCAACAGACCATGGAAGGGTCCCCTGGCCCGATTGTCGATGACACGCCCCGCAAAAAAAATACTTTGCGGAAAATAACGGATGGCCACATCGGCCAGCTCTTCCATCGCCAGAATCCGGTCCGTGGAATAGGTCGCGAACCAGGTTGATGCCATCCCTTCATTACGACAGAAAGCCATATATTGATCGGCTTCCGCTTCTACATACACCTTCAGGTCTTCCAGCGCCTTGATACCCTTGAACTCCCCCTGCCCGACAATACCCGCCAGCAGAAACACGTAATTCTTGACAAAGCCACCCACCATCCGATGGGCAGTCAACAGGGTATGCAAGCCCAGACCGTCAAAACGGCTCACAAAAAACACCGCCGTCGCCCCTCGGGGATCCAGGGGTAAGTTGGGACCAGGTTCCAGATGCTCGGGAACCACATCCAGCATGGTTTCATCCAGTTCTGCCGTGATTTTGCGAATGCTCTTGTAATGCCGGTAAATCAGATAGCCGAGCACCACCACCACCAAGGTCACCAGCAAGGTAAACCAGCCACCCGCATCAAATTTTTCAAAAACGGTGATCGCCAGAATGGAGGCTGTCACCAATAAGCCCAGCACACTGATGGTGAGTCGACCTTTCCAGCGCGGCTCCTGATGGCGCTGGGTAAACCAGTGTCTGCTCAATCCTGCCATGGTCAGGGTAAAGGTAATAAACACGTTGATGCTGTAGAGCACCACCAAAATTCTGACATGACCCCCAGTGGCCAACAAAATAGCGACTGCTGAAAAGCCCACCAGTAAAATGCCGTTGCGCGATACAAAGCGATCCGAGAGATAGGAAAAGCGCTCAGGCAACCAGCGATCCACCGCCATATTGGCCATGACAATGGGGGCGGTGATAATACCGGTATTGGCCGCGATGAATAGCAACAGCCCTTCGGTAATCAGGGTAATAATGGTAGCCGTAGGGCCAAAATGGATCCCGGCAATGGTCCAGTCGCTGGTGATAGCCGTATACAGAACAGCATTCAGAGTCTGCCCGGAGTGTTCATGGACGTGATACATCAGATACAGAAAAATCAGGCTTCCCGCCACCAGTGACAGGGAGGTTGCCAGCAAAGTCATGGTGCGTTGCCCGGTCTGGATACGCGGTTCGCGCATGATGTGCACGCCGTTGGCCACTGCCTCCAGGCCGGTGTAGGTTCCGCCGCCCAGGCTGAAGGCACGCATAACCAGTGCGGCAATGAATATCCAGCCGTACACCTGATCGTCGTGCCGGGCACCAGCTATGGTATTACTGGCGATGCTCGGAAAATCGCCCACATGGCTGACCAGACCAAAACCCAGCATGATGATGTGGGTGGCGACAAAAGCCATGAAAATGGGCAGGAGAATCTTGATGGATTCCTTCATGCCCCGCAAATTGATGAAAATCAGAAACAGTAGAATGGCCACATCAATCAGAATGCGTTCGCTGTACCAGTAGGCGGGTAAACTGCTGAGCAGTGTTTCGGTACCCGAAGCCACGGAAATGGCCGCCGTCAACACATAATCCACAATCAAGGCCGAACCGCTCACCAGCCCCGCCTTGGGACCGAGTAGGGTCGACGCAGTGTGATAACCACCGCCTCCATCCGGAAAAAGAGCAATTACCTGTTTGTAACCAGCCGAAATAATGAATACCGAAATCGGGATACCAATCGCCAGAAAAACTGCCAGATACTCATGGCCCTTCAAGGCATAATAAATTTCTGGAGGACCATAGGCCGAGGAGGACAAGGCGTCTGAACCCAGCCCCACCCAGGCCAGAAAGGCCGCTAAAGACAAACTCTCAAACAGCTTCGGGTTGAATACGTTTACGGCGCGACGAAATCGGGGTAAGCGAATCCAGGCCATTCAGGACCTCCTCAACGGGGGAAAATCAACAGGGGGCTGTAGCCCGATAAAGACCGGGTGTCCCGGCGCAATCGCTGGAAAAAGGCTGCATAACGTCTCGGGATGCATACGAATACAGCCTGCAGAAACAGCTTGACCAAGCCGCGCAGTATCAGCCGTGCCATGAATGTAAATATAACGGCGAAAAGTATCCTGCAAAGCGCCACGATTCAGTCCCGGCTCCATCCCCGACAGCCAGAGAATCCGCCCCAGTATCCAGTCTTGCTGGGGGATATCGGTCGCATCCCGGGGAGAAAAGCACGCTCCGGTCCAGCGCCGCCCGCGCAGGATGGCGTTATTCGGTAAGCCCGCGCCGATTTTTGCGCGGACCTGATGCCAGCCTCGCGGCGTACAGGCGCTGTCACGCAACTCTCCCAAGCCTTTCAGGGCGGTGGACACCGGATATTGGGCCTGCTCGTCCAGAGCCGCCATCACCCGCAGTTGCTGACCGGCCACGTCCACCCACAGCCAATGGGCAGAGGGATCATTTTTCAAAGAGAGCGATGGATTCGACATGGGCGGTATGGGGGAACATGTTGACGACACCGGCAGCACGCAGAGTGTAACCGCGCTGATGAACCAGATATTCGGCATCCCGCGCCAGCGTCGCCGGATTACAGGACACATAGACCAGACGGGCAACGCTGGGGGTCAGGCTTTGCAACACTTCCATGGCACCACTGCGGGGAGGATCAATGAGCATTTTGTCGATTTTCCCTGCTATCTGAAAATCGCCCATCTGCGCCCGGGTCAGATCCGCCACCTGATAGCGGGCCAGGGCAGAAAGACCGTTAGCAGCAGCATTTTCCGTGGCCAAAGCCACCAGTCGCGCATCGCCTTCGATACCCAGCACTTCAGCCCCCAGACGGGCGATGGGCAGGGTAAAATTTCCCAGACCACAAAACAAATCGAGGATATGGTCGCCCGCCTGGGGACGCAGCAAGGCCATAGCACGGCGCACCATCACCTGATTGACCGGCTGATTCACCTGGGTAAAAACCAGAGGATCAAAACGCATACGCAACTGATAATCGGGCAGGTCATAATGCAGGGTGCCGGGCTGTTCGGGAAAAAGTGGATGGAGGGTATCGGGACCGCGCGGCTGCAACCAGATTTGCAGGTCGTGATCCTGCCCGAACTGGCGCAAATGCTGGAGATCGCTGTCTGCCAGCGGACGCATGTGCCGAAATACCAGGGCCACGGCATCAGGGGTGCAGGCGACCTCAATCTGAGGGAAATCCTGGGGCGACTGCATCTGACCGATCAGTACCCGCAACGCGGCAATACGCTGTCCGACTCTGGGATCCAGCACCAGACATTGCTGCATGTCCACCACATAGTTGCTGCTGCGTTCACGGAAGCCGACCAGAGCTCCCCGGGTTTTGGGCGTGCGCACCGACAGTCTGGCCTTGCTGCGATAACCCAGGATCGGACCAAAAATCGGCGGTAAAATCCGTTGGGGACGCACTTTGCCAATGCGCCAGAGATTATCCTCCAGCTGCCGTTGCTTGATGGCGACCTGCGCGGTCATTTCCAGATGCTGCAAACTGCAGCCACCACAGAGTCCAAAATGCGGACAGGGCGGTGGCACCCGCAAGGACGAGCTTTTCAGGAGAGCGACAGTTTCCCCCCGCTCAAAGGTCTTGTGATTTTCCGTGCGCCGGGCCAGCACTTCCTCGCCGGGCAGGGCACCATCCACAAACAGCACCTTACCATCGACCCGGGCAATACCGCGCCCTTCGCCGTCCAGGCTCTCAATACGCACCCTTTCGGGTAAGGCATCGCGAATGAGTTTAGGGCGCGACATGCAGGTTTTCCGGCCACAAGTCGAGAAACTCCCGGATGTGGACCTCATCACGATGCTGTAAATAGCTGCGCAACTGAGTTTGCCGGGCTTCGTAGGCGGATTTATCGAGGTGCCCCCGGGTGAACTCAAAGCGCAGATGCATCAGGGCGGTATTGAGCACATCCACCTCGCAATAGTGGCGGATGGAGGCTATTTCTCCTTGCTGGTAATGCGCCAGCACTTCTGCACCACTCATGCCGAGCTTACCGGGCAAACCCATCAACAGAGCCATGTCCTGCAAACGAGCTACATTCCGGGCCTGATATCCAGAGAGCAGGTCCATAAGATCGAGATGGCGTTCATGATACCGACTGGTGTAATTATTCCAGCGATAGTTGCTGTCACCCTGCCCCTGCTCCCAGTAGCGGGCCGCCGGAATGCCGTGCAGGAAAGCCCGATAATGCAGCACCGGCAGATCAAAAGCGGCACCATTCCAGGACACCAGTTGCGGGGCGTAGCGCTGAATCATCTGGAAGAAGGCATGCACCAGGGTGGCTTCACTATCGCTCAGCGCCCCAAAACTGCTGAGCTTGACCTGATCACCCTGCCACCACAAGGCGGAAATGGCCACCACCTGATGCAGGTAGGGACGCAGAAACTCAGTGGCCCCCTGGGTTTCAATACGGCGTTGATGCTGCAGCAACTCCGCCACACCCGCATCATCAGCCAGGTCAATGCCATGCAGACGCCGACCTCCGGCAATATCCGGAATGGTCTCGATATCAAAAACCAGGATATTCTGCAAAGTTAGATTTATTTCTTCTGCCACTGCCCACTGGCATTCTGGTACCAGTATCCGGCCGGAGCCTTGCTGATCCAGGTCTGGGCAAAGGTCTGCTGAATTTGTCCTTCCCAGTCGGGATGGCCATTGGCATTGGCAATTTGCTGATAAAGATTCTGCAGGGCACTGTTGTTGCTGCTGACCAGTCCACTGAGACCGGCGCGGGCCTGCAAGGACACCGCCGCTGCGTCATGAATGGCGACCAGTCCATTGGCAGTCCAGCCCACTGCCCCGCTCTCAAAATAGGGGCGCATCCGGGTGGCGATGGCTTCCAACTGAGCCCGGGCAGCCTGCACCCCGGGGCTGGAGGCATTCAAGTCGGCCGCCGCTTCAGCCGGAGTACTCACGACTGAAAACCCCGTAGCCAGCAGATACCCTGCCACATGGGCCGGGGTCAGGCGCTCAAAAGCACTGGGAGCTGGGGAAACGACAGGGGCAGTCAATGCTGGGGCAGAATGATCAGGAGATACATGATTCGCTGCGGCGGATGGGGACACTGCGCCGCTGGCAGCGGCCTTGTAAACTTCTCCAACCACCTGATCTGCCAGACGCTTGGCCGCCGCAGCCGGAAAATAAATATTTACAGTGACGCAAGCCGAAAGGCCGACGAGCATGCCCAGCAACAGCAACGCCTGGGTACTGCGGGTTTTCAGCCAATTCTGCTTGTTCATCTGCCTATTCTCCTGTGTGTACCTGCGGCCCGGTTTCCATGGCCGTTTTTAATCTGGCCAGCAATTCATCCCAGCTGACCCGGTGATTGTACCCCACTATATCCACCCTGGGCAGTCCTTGTCCCTGCAAAATCACAAAGCCGCCATTTTCTGTCCCTACTCCCGAAAGCTCGGCAATACCGTTTGCGAGATCAACACCCATGCCCAGGTGACGATAGCTGAACGTGTTGAACAAACGTAAAAACATGCCCTGAAAAAAGCCACCAATGCCTGCGCCCCCCCCTAATTTGGTAATATTCTGAACAGCCTGATAACTAATTTTTTGGGGAACCCCCGGGGTTTTTACCGTAGCGAAGCGGGCCTGGAAAGCTTCAGGAGACCAGTTCAACAGGTAAAGATGACGCAGATTACCATCCAGCACCCCACTGATATAACCAAAGTGAAAGGCTTCGGTGAGCGGCTTCAACTGTAACCCCTGTACCGAGACATTGGCGCGCAGCAGCGGCATCACACCCAAGAAATTCTGCACCTGTAAATCACGCACCCGGACTTCACCACCGAAAATGCCCGCACTCAATTCGCCGCTGGTATGGATCGTGCCGGCATGGTAGGTCAGTTCCGGTATGGTAGCCTGAATCGTCCCGGTAAATGGCGGCCAGTGCATGATCCGGGTCAGCGATCGCATACTCAGCCCCTTCAGGTCACCGCGCATGGCAAAGCCGGAATGCGCCCCCCGCCAATGCCCGGAGAGTTGCTGAAAATGCAGAACACCACCCAGAAGATGAATATCCAGGGGATGGTACAAGGCAAAACCACCAGGATGCAGAGCCAGCCGCAGCGCCACGGGTCCAAGAGGAATATGATACAGGGTAGCGCGCTGCCAATGAAACACCGCGCTTTCCAACGGCGAATGTTCGTCCCAGGCCCCATGGCTGCTAACACCCTGCAAGCTCATGGGTGGACTAGAAAAACTGCCGCCCTGCAGATCCCAACGCAGCGCGTGCAGTGCCGGGACTCCCGCCACGGAAAAACGCAAACGGCCTGCAAGCAGCGCTTGCGCCGCAAAACTACTGGCAGGCAACAAGGGTTTGATCCAGTGAGCAAAAAGAGGTTCCAGGCCAACATCCACATCGTGCAAATCCCAGCGCATGGAACCACCATGAAGAGACTGACTCACGGTGAATCTGGCCGTACCCAGTTCCGGCCAGTCAATGCGGCCCCGGTTCAGGCGCCACTGTTCTGCGGTCTGTTGCCAGTCACTATGCACCACTACTGGACGCACGGGCGCTGCCCAATACCAGGGGCTCCATAATACGCCGCCTTGGGTCCAGCGAAGCTGCAGCTGTCCTTGCCAGTGTCGCAGCCATTGGCCATCACCCGTGAGCGTTGCAGCCACATTCTGAGCCGCTTGCAAGCCGTCGGGACTGCTAAACTGACCCTTGTAAAGTCGCGCCACAAAATGCAACTGGTTTATCCGGGACCAGCTTTTTCCATCAGACGTCAATTGCCAATGCATCGCGCCGCCCGCCTGCCACTTGGCGGGAAGCATTTGCAGGGCGGGAACCCACCCCTTTAAGGCTAGATCTCCCCGGGCTTGCAACTGCCAGTGTCCCGTTGCCCCGCTGTGAATCCGCAAGGTCGTGTGTCCGAATGTTGCGCCTTGCAGATGGAGCTGCAAGCTACCCGCGCCATCGCTACGCAGCACCTGCAAGCGGCCATCACTCTGCAGTTCTCCCCAAGGGCTTCCGGAAACCGTCAACTGCAGGCCGGAGCAGGACCAGCCATACTGCGTCTGCAGTTTGCAATGACCCTGCATTTTTTGCCATACCCGTTGCTTGCCCATCGCCACTACTCCGGCCTGTACTTGCAGGTGAGCAGTATAGCTGGAGTCGGTCTGCAGTGACGCCTGTAAGTGCTGCGCTTGCCAGCCTGGCCCCTGAACGCTGGAAGCACTGATTTCCAGGGTCTGCGCCCCGGCTGAACCAGTCAGGAAAAGCCCACCGCCGCAGAGTAACACCAGGCTTGTCCATATCCCAAAAGGCCTCGGTGGACGAAACATGGAAAAAGCGGGCATCGCCACTCAGGCCGGAAAAACGCCTGTACTCAGGTAACGGTCACCACGATCACAAATAATGGCAACCAACACCCCTCGCTCCAGGTTTCTGGCGACACGCAGGGCGGCCACTACGGCGCCCCCCGAAGAGATACCTGCCAGCACCCCTTCATCCCGGGCCAGTCGCCGGGTCATGTCTTCGGCTTCCTCCTGGGTCACGTCCTCAATCTGGCTGACCATTTCCCGATGATAGATTTTGGGTAAGTAGGCTTCCGGCCAGCGACGAATTCCCGGTATTTTCGCCCCTTCTGCTGGTTGTACGCCAACAATCTGAATATCCGGCTTCACTGCTCTCAGATACCGGGAAGTCCCCATGATCGTGCCGGTGGTACCCATGGACGAAACAAAATGGGTCACAGTGCCGCGCGTATCCCGCCAGATTTCCGGTCCGGTACTAAGATAATGCGCTTCCGGGTTATCGGGATTGGAAAACTGATCCAGCATGAAGCCCTTTCCGTCTGCTACCATCTGCCGGGCCAGATCAATGGAACCTTCAATACTGCCTTCTGCCGGAGTCAATATGACTTCAGCGCCATAGGCGCGCATTACCTGGCGGCGCTCAATGCTCATGTTTTCGGGCATGATCAGGGTCATCGGGATACCCCGCACCGAAGCCGCCATAGCCAGGGCAATCCCGGTATTACCGCTGGTGGGCTCAATCAGGCGTGTCGAAGTGCTGATGGTGCCTCGCTCCAGGGCGCGACGGATCATGTTCATGGCCGGGCGATCCTTGACGGAACCCGCTGGATTGTTGCCCTCCAGCTTGCCAAAAATCCGGACCCCGGCCCGGGGTGCCAGACTTCTCAATTCACAAAGGGGCGTGTTGCCTACCCAATCTTCCAGACCAGCCATCCAATTGTCCTCATAGTTTCGAGCTAGACCTTCATCATAGACCCAAGCACCAAAGATGAGCTATCTTGCTCCATCACTAAATTCGACAGTAAAACCAGCGATGGACAACAACCACTCTGAAAATCACGAAAAAAATACTGGCTGGCTGCGCGCTGGCGTTCTCGGCGCCAATGACGGCCTGCTTTCTACTGCCGGTTTACTCAGTGGCGTCATTGCCGGTCAGGCCAATCATGATCAGATCCTGCTGGCTGGAGTAGCCGCTTTATTATCTGGGGCCTTGTCCATGGCTGCGGGGGAATATGTTTCCGTGAGCTCCCAGCGTGACAGCCAGAAAGCGCAACTGCACCAGGAAGCCCAGGAAATTCGTAAAAACCCCGAGCTGGAACAACTGGAACTCTGCAAAATCTACATGGATCGGGGCCTGGATGAAGCATTGGCCCGCCAAGTCTCTTTTCAGCTGATGCAACAAGATCCTCTTGAAGCGCATGCCCGGGAAGAACTGGGACTGACAGAAGTGGCCGAGGCGCGCCCACTTCAGGCGGCCATGGCCTCCGCCATTTCCTTTATCAGTGGTGCCCTACCCCCCGTTCTGATCAGCACGTTCATGCCTCATGCCTATGCATTAGCGGCCTTATTTATCATCACCCTGATCTTGCTGGCTCTGTTGGGCGGGATTTCGGCACGCATCGGCGGAGCCCGGATCCGCGCCGGAGCGCTGCGCGTGCTATTCTGGGGGAGTGTGGCCTTGGCGTTTACGGCACTGGTTGGTCATCTGCTGAGCCAAGCCATCAGTTAGGCTTTCGCATCAGGAGGAGTCCAGCATGCTTCGAGAAAATGCTGCACCAAGGTGGCATATATATCCCGATAACGCAGAAATCAGCACTCGGCTGGCTACGGCCGTCACCCGGATCGCCGCTGAGGCCATCGCCCGGCGCGGCGCTTTCCATCTGGTGGTAGCCGGTGGTAATACACCACGTGCTGCTTATGCCCGCTTACCCACGCTGGGAAACGACTGGCAGCGCTGGCATATTTACCATGGTGACGAGCGCTGCCTGCCGGTAGAAGATGCTGAACGTAATAGCGTAATGCTGGAAGACACGTGGTTGTCACAAGTGCCTATCCCCCGCACCCAGATTCATCACATCCCGGCAGAAAAAGGCGCACGAGAAGCCGCCCGGATTTATGCCGAAGTCCTGCCCCGGCAACACTTCGACCTGGTTCTTCTCGGTTTGGGCGAGGATGGACACACGGCCAGTCTGTTCCCCGATCACGATTGGGGCCGGGACAAACACACACCCGCTACCCTGGCTATTTTTGATGCGGCCAAGGCTCCGGCGGAGAGAGTCAGCCTCAGTGCCTGGCGCTTGCGACAAACACGGGCCTTGTTTTTTCTGGTTTGTGGCGCTGGCAAACAAAATGCTCTGCGGGCCTGGCTGCAGAACGCGGCTATTCCCGCTGCGGCAGTGGGCAGTGACGCCGATGTGTGGCTGGACAAGGCCGCCTGGCCGGAAATGCTGCCCGAAACCCAATAAACGGCAACAGGCGCCCGCCCCGCCGCCCGCAAGCTATTCGCTGACGCTGGCCTGGGACTGCTTGACCATGGACAGCGCCGTGCCCACCAGGGCACCCACATTGCCCAGATCTGCCGGGATGACCAGACTGGTGCTGCTCTTGGCCAGGTTCCCCCACTTTTCGATATAGTCCTTGGCTAACTGCATTTGCAGAGCCTCGAAACCACCCGGCTCATGGGCGGCTTCGCCAATCACGCGGATGGCCCCAGCCGTCGCCTCGGCGACCAACTTTATGGCCGAGGCTTCGCCTTCAGCGCGCAATACTTCAGCCTGCTTGCGCCCATCGGCCACATTGATTTCCTGCTGGCGTTGGCCTTCTGAGGTATTGATCTGCTGCTGCCGCTGGCCTTCGGATTTGGCAATCATGGCGCGCTTTTCACGCTCGGCAGTAATCTGGAGTTCCATCGCCCGGATGATTTCAGCGGGCGGGGTAATGTCCCGAATCTCGTAGCGCAGCACTTTTACGCCCCAGTTCAGCGCCGCTTCATCCACCGCAGAGGCTACGGCGGTATTGAGCAACTGCCGTGAAGAAAGGGCCACATCCAGGTGCAACTTGCCGATTTCCGAACGCATGGTGGTCTGGGCCAGCTGGATGACGGCGGTAAAAGGATTGCTGGAACCATAGGCGGCCTTCACCGAATCGGTAATCTGCAGATAAAGTACCCCATCCACCGTCATGGTGGTGTTATCCAGTGAGATACAGGCCTGAGCCGGCACCTCCATGGGTACTTCACGCATATCAAAGCGAAAGGCCACCCGATCCAGAAAAGGAATAATGAAATTCAGACCGGGTTCCAGAATGGTGTGATATTTGCCCAGACGTTCGATAACCCAGGCGCGTTGTTGCGGCACTACGCGGATAGTGGTTCGCAGAATCAAAAATGCGGCAACAATGACAATCAGGATGATGATGAGGGAGGACATAGAGACTCCTTGACGGCATCTTGCCGAGGTAATACGCCTAAATGTAGCAGGTTATCGGTCTTGCCAACGATCACCGCACGATCGCCCGCACAGGGAGCTGGGCCATCATCCACCACCGCCATCCATTCACTTCCCCGATAACGCACCGTATAGTGCTCGTTCTGGTCCGGGCCGGCAATGACATCGACCCCCTGGCCCAAATCAAAGTCCTGCAAATCCTGGACCTTACTGGCCAGATGATGACGAAAACCCATGCCGGCAGGCAGCAGCACCAGACAAAAGCCCAGAAACACCCAATGTAAAATGGTTCCGGGCAACAAGAGCCCGGTAATGGCCGTAAATAAGGCCGCCAATGCCACTGCCGCCAGATAGAAAGTTCCTGTAAACAGTTCGGCCACGCCAGCCACAAAAGCAATAATGACATAGACGAATAACATGGTAGTCACCTTTCAGCGCCGGCAACGACTCATTCGCGCTGCAAAAACAAAGCCCCCAGCGGTGGCAGGGTCATTTCCAGAGAACAGGGCAGGCCCATCCAGCTGAAAGACTCTGCCTGTAAAGAGAGATTACCCACATTGCTACCCTGGTAGGCGGCGGCATCACTATTGAAAATTTCCCGATAAACTCCCGACTCCGGCACCCCAATGCGATAGTTTTGTCGTAATACCGGCGTAAAGTTGAATATTGCCAGAATAAATCGCCCCTGCCGGTCGCGTCGCAGAAAACTGAGGATGGATTGATCGGCATCATGGCAGTCTACCCAGGAAAAACCTTCTGCAGCAAAGTCCAGATCATGCAGCGCCGAACTGTCCCGGTAAAGATGGGCGAGGTCCCGACACAGACGTTGTATTCCCTGGTGCCAGGAAATTTCCAGCAAGTTCCAGTCCAGAGATTCCCCACATTGCCATTCCTTGCCTTGAGCAAACTCATTACCCATGAAATTGAGTTTCTTGCCGGGATGGGCATGCTGATAACTCAGCAGCAAACGTAAATTGGCAAAGCGTTGCCAGGTATCCCCGGGCATCTTGTCGAGCAGGGAGTGCTTGCCATGCACCACTTCATCATGAGACAGGGGCAGAACAAAATTCTCGGCGTAGGCATACAACTGACTGAAAGTCAGATCATTCTGATGAAAGCGCCGATAGACCGGGTCCTGCTGCATATAGGACAGGGTGTCATTCATCCAACCCATATTCCATTTCATGGAAAAGCCCAGCCCCCCCACATAGGTCGGGCGTGACACCATGGGCCAGGACGTGGACTCCTCGGCAATGGTGAGGATGCCGGGATAGCGCTCATTGAGCACCACATTCATTTCCCGGAGAAACTCAATGGCCTCTATATTTTCCCGCCCTCCATACTGGTTGGGAATCCATTCACCGGCATTCCGGGAATAATCGCGATAGAGCAGAGAAGCCACTGCATCCACTCGCAAGCCATCAATATGGAAGCAGTCCGCCCAATAACAGGCATTGGCCAACAGGAAGTTGCGCACCTCATTACGGCCAAAATTGAAAATGTAGGTTCCCCAGTCCCGATGTTCTCCTTCACGAGGATCTGCATATTCATACAAAGACGTCCCGTCAAAACGCGCCAGGCCCCAGTCATCCTTGGGAAAATGCCCCGGCACCCAATCCAGCAGTACCCCGATTCCCGCCTGATGAAAGCAGTCGACAAACGCCCGGAAATCATCGGGGCTACCAAAACGACTGGTCGGCGCGAAATAACCGCTGACCTGATATCCCCAGGATTCATCCAGGGGATGCTCCATCACCGGCATCAGTTCAATATGGGTATATCCCATATCCTGCACATAGCTCAGCAAGCTCTCGGCCAGTGCGGTATAAGTCAGGAAGTGACCATCGGCATCGCGCTGCCAGGAACCCAGATGGACTTCATAAATATTCATCGGCGCATGTTGCCATTCGGCCTGCATCCGCGCTGTCATCCAGTCCTGATCGTTCCAGACATGCTGACTTTCCACCACCCTGGCGGCTGTGCTTGGCCGCTTTTCAAAGGCATTGGCGTAAGGATCGGTCTTGACAAACACCGCTCCGGAATCCCGATGGCGAATTTCAAACTTGTAGATTTCTCCCAACTCCAGGCCGGGAATAAACAACTCCCAGAGCCCGCTCATTCCCCGCACCCGCATGGGGTGATAGCGACCATCCCAGCGGTTGAAGTCACCAACAACACTGACCCGTTCGGCATTAGGCGCCCATACAACAAACAACACGCCATCAACCCCTTCATGGCTGCGGCGATGCGCACCCAGATGGCGATAGGCCTCGTACAAGCGTCCCTCACTGAATAAATATACTTCCAGGTCACCCAGCACCGGGCCGAACACATACGGATCATAAGCCTCGTGGGTGCCCAGAGCATCCTGCCAACGACATCGATAGGGCACCGGGAGCATGTCTCCGCCATGCACAAACACCCCATCAGGATGTTGTCGCGTCATAGAAACCCTGCCTTTAGGGGTCTGTATTTCTACCTGGGTAGCGCCCGGCAAAAATACCCGCTGTATTCCCTGTCCTGCAGCGTTCCGGTGCTGCCCCAACCAGGCAAAGGGATCATGATGACGGGCTTCTCGAATCGCCGTTTCTTCAATATCCACTAGTTGTTCGTCATGCTTAAAAGGGGCCTTTGGATTCACCACGATCTCCTTTTCATGTTTTTGATTGGGGAGCAGCTCTCATTTGAGCATAACACATTGGCGTAAAAGTCCACGGATACTATTTCTGCCCTTGCCGCCATACCTCAAGTTCAGTACCTTAAAAGCGAAAGCACAGGGAATCCTGTCTATACTCCAAGTCAGGTTAGCACCAGTGCCCGATAAGGAGAGCAGCATGTCCGAAGAAACCCAGAGTGGCCTCAGCAATTCCCCGCGCTTCGTCAGTAATCTCACCAAAAACACCCTGGCCCTGGTTCTCGCCGGTGGTCGTGGCAGTCGCCTCGGACCGCTTACCGATTGGCGGGCCAAACCGGCCGTACCCTTTGGGGGGAAATTCCGGATCATCGATTTCTGTCTCTCCAACTGCATGAATTCCGGTATCCGCCGTATCGGCGTTCTGACCCAGTACAAGGCTCACAGCCTGATTCGCCATATTCAATTGGGTTGGGGGTTCCTGAGGGGCGAATTCAGCGAGTTCATCGAAATTCTTCCCGCCCAACAGCGCATGAATACCGGCTGGTACAAGGGCACCGCCGATGCCATCTTCCAGAATATCGACATCTTGCGCGCCCACCGCCCCCGCTATGTGATCGTCCTTGCCGGCGATCATATTTACAAAATGGATTATGGTCAGATGCTCGCCGAGCATGTGCAAAGCCAAGCCGACATGAGTGTGGCCTGCATCGAGGTTCCTCTGGAAGAAGCCAAGGGATTTGGTGTGATGACTGTCAATCATGAAGATCGCGTCACTGGCTTTACCGAAAAGCCCAGTGATCCGACTCCGACTCCCAACAATCCGGAGCGGGCTCTGGCCAGTATGGGGATTTATGTATTCAACACCGACTTCCTCTATGAACAACTCATTCGTGATGCCGACAGCCGCGAATCCAGCCACGATTTTGGGAATGACTTGATTCCGTACATGGTTCCCCGTTATCGGGTCATGGCCCACCGCTTCCGCAACAGCTGCATCAGCAGTAATGAAGGCAAGGCCAGCCGCTGCTACTGGCGGGATGTGGGTACCGTGGATGCCTATTGGGCCGCCAACATTGATCTTGTCCACGTCACCCCCGACCTGGATTTATACGACAGTCGCTGGCCGGTTTGGACCTACCAGGAACAGCTCCCCCCGGCCAAATTTGTCTTTGATGATGAAGGCCGCCGGGGCATGGCCCTGGACAGTATTGTTTCGGGGGGCTGCATCATCAGTGGTGCCACCGTACGGCGTTCTTTGCTTTTTTCGAATGTCCGCGTCAATGATGGCCACACCCTCATCGAAGACTCGGTCATCCTCCCCAATGTGCGGATGGGGGAAGGTGCCCGCCTACGTAAAGTCGTCGTGGACAAGGGCACCATCATCCCTGACGGACTGGTAGTCGGTGAAGATCCCGCCGAAGATGCCCGTCGCTTTTACCGTACCCCCAACGGGGTGACCCTCATTACTCCGGAATTACTCGGCCAGCAACTCCATTTTGTGAGGTGAGATATGCCCCCGGCACGCGCCCTCCATGTCATTTTCTGCTGGCACATGCACCAGCCCGACTATCGCAATGCTGAGGGTATCTACGCCCTGCCGTGGACTTATCTCCATGCCTGCAAGGATTACTCCGACATGATCGCTCATTATGAGGAAAACCCTCTGGCGCGAGGGGTATTCAACTGTGTTCCCATATTGGTCGAACAAATACAGGATTACAGCAGCCAGTTTGAAAGCGGTGCATTTCGTGATCCCTTGCTAAAGGCCCTGGCCAGTACCGATCTGAAAACCTTGAGTAACGAAGAACGTCATCAGATCATGGAGCAGTGCTTCCGGCTGGACCCGGAACACATGCTGAATCCCTTTCCCGGATATCGCCGCCTGCATGAAATCTATCTACGCATGCGCGAGGATCCAGTGGAGCTGTCTGACTATTTGTCCGTCCAGTTTATGGCCGACCTGCTTGTTTGGTATCACCTTGCATGGACCGGGGAAACCGTGCGCAGAAACAGTCCACTGATCCAGAATCTGATGAACAAGGGCCGTGGTTTCAGCCCGGAAGATCGTCAGGATCTCGTGCATTTTCTGGGTGATCTGATCTCCGGGCTGATCCCGCGTTACCGCGCCCTGGCCGAAGCCGGCCGTATCGAGATCTCCACCACGCCCTACTATCATCCCATTGGTCCCTTGATGCTGGATTTTGCGGCCGCGCGGGAAGCCGTCCCCGAAGCGCCCTTGCCCACTTCCCCCCATTATCCGGGGGGCCGGGAGCGCGCTCAGTGGCACATCCAGCGCGCTCAAGCCAGTCATCCTCAGCAGTTTGGTATTGCTGCCCAGGGCATGTGGCCGGCAGAAGGCGGGGTTTCGGCGGCATTCGTACAAATGCTGGGAGAGGCCCAGGTCACCTGGACCGCATCGGGCGAAGGCGTGCTGACCCATAGCCTGCTGCGCAGCGATACGGATGCCGCTCCCCGGGGTCGTACCGAGTATTTGTATCGCGTTTATCGTTTAAATGATCAGGGACCGGCTTTGTTTTTTCGGGATGACGCCCTCTCCGACACCATCGGTTTTGATTACAAGACCTGGTTCGGACATGATGCCGTTACCGATTTCATGCACAAACTGGAGTCCATCTGGCGACAGACAGAAGATCAGGAGCATCCCGTCGTCAGTGTCATTCTCGACGGGGAAAATGCCTGGGAATACTACCCTTATAATGGTTATTATTTTCTCTCGGAGCTGTACCGCTCCTTGTCCAATCACCCTCATATCAAAATGTGCACCTTCAGTGACTATGTGCAGGACCATCCGGAGGCCATCCAGAATCTCACGGGTCTTGCGGCAGGAAGCTGGGTATATGGCAATTTCAGCACCTGGATTGGCGATGGCGCTAAAAACCGTGCCTGGGATCTGCTTTGCGCGGCTAAAAGCGATGTGGACCAGCATCTCAAGGCACTCAGTCCCGAAAAACAGGAAGAAATCATCGAACAACTCGGGCGCTGCGAAGGCTCGGACTGGTTCTGGTGGTTTGGGGATTACAATCCGGCGGACTCCGTGCGGGATTTTGATGATCTGTTTCGCATGAATCTGAGAAAACTATATATTTTGATGGAAATTTCTCCTCCAGAGACATTGAACGAACCCATCAGCCACGGTGGGGGTTCGGCAGAATCCGGCGGCACCATGCGCCGCACCCATACAGAAGGATGAATGTATGACCCACAGCACCCCCCTCCTCCTGGGCGTCCACGCCCATCAGCCGGTCGGTAATTTTCCCCATGTGATGGATGACGCCGTGCTGCGTTGTTATCACCCCTTTCTTGAGGCCATGCATCGTTTTCCGGAATTTCCCTGTGCCATTCACATCAGCGGCTGGTTGCTGGATTACATGCTGCGCGTTCATCCCAAGACGATGCAGCTTTTGCAGGACATGGTCCATCGTAACCAGGCAGAACTGGTGGGAGCCGGTGATACTGAGCCGGTGCTGGCGGCCATTCCTCACGCTGATCGCATCACCCAGCTGGAGGCCATGGCAGAACGGCTCGACAAGCACTTCGGACAACGTCCGGTAGGAGCCTGGCTGACCGAGCGGGTCTGGGATCCCAGTGTCGTCCCCGCCCTGCAGGAGTCGGGCATTCGCTATGTCATGGTCGATGATTATCACTTTCTCTGCGCAGGCGCCGCAGCCGACCAACTTGGCACTTTTCATCGCACCGAAGAAAATGGACAGGCGGTGGATGTATTCCCTATCTCCGAAGCCCTGCGCTATCGCCTGCCCTTTTCGGAAGCTGCCGCTGCCGTCACCTTTATTGAAGAAATCTCCCGACACAATCCCGGAAGCGCCGGGATTTATTTTGATGATATCGAAAAATTCGGTGTCTGGCCGGAAACCTACAGCTGGGTGTACGAAAAGGGCTGGCTGGAACAATTTCTCCGGGGTGTGCTGGATTCACCGCATATTCAACCGATGCGCTTCAAGGATTATCTGCAAGCCCATCGTCCCCAAGGCATCATCTATTTGCCCACCGTTTCCTATAGTGAAATGAATGAATGGACTCTGGCCCCCGACGCCGCCCGCCGTTATGCGGCTTTTCTCGAACAGGAAAAATCTGCGGGCCGCTTGGATGAACGCAAGTCACTGATTCGCGGGGGTATCTGGAAAAACTTCCTGACCCGCTATCCGGAATCCAACTGGATGCAGAAGCGTATGCTGCAATTATCCCAGCGCTTTCACGCCCTGCCCAAGCGCCAGCAAAGCAAACAGATGCGCGCTGATCTGCACGAGGCCCAGGCCAATGATGCGTACTGGCATGGTTTATTTGGCGGTATTTATCTGCCGCATCTGCGTCGTGCGGTTTATCATGCCATTGTGCGCCTGGAGGCCTGCCTGGATCAAATTCAGCCCCGTCCTGGCCTGCAATCCACAGATGTGGACATGGATGGACATGAAGAACTCTACTATCACAATGACCAGCAACAGCTCATTATTCGCCCGACACCCTCGGCCGCTGTGGTGGAATGGGATGCTTACGTCTTCCATCACAATCTGGGCGACACGCTGGCGCGCCGTGACGAAGCCTATTATGACAAAATCCGTCATGGTGCGGTGGAACATGCTGCTCCCAGTGAAGGGATTGCCTCTGCCCACGACCGCATCAGCTTCAAAACAGCCATCACCGCCGAAGACTTGGTGATGGATACGGCCCCCTGTCACAGCTTTCAGGAATGGCTGGATGATGCAGCAGTCAGCTATTCAGAAGGCCATACAGTGCAAAACATCCCCCATTTTACGGGCGGAATCGCCGACCGCTGGGCGGTCAGCAAAGGATACCATCTCTCAGAAAAAGGGTTGTTGGTGCAGTACCGCATAGAGTCTGCGCAGAGTAATCCGGACTCCCATCGCTTTCATTGCCGCCTGTATCTGGCCATGCCCAGTTGTGACGGCCCGGCCGGCCAGTTCTTTGCCGATGGTGTATCCCAAGGAGGCTTTGGCAGGCCCATTCAAGGCGAAAAAACCCGGCAGATTGTCCTGGACGATGCGGTCATGGGCGGAAAAATCCAGTTAAGCTGCAACCCGCCCGTGCGCTGGGAAGCGGCCCCTCATCTAACCGTCTCCCAATCCGAGGCCGGCTTTGAAAAAATCATGCAGGCTTTGCAACTGGATTTTTACTGGGATATAACGACCGGTATGATTCAAAATATCGAAATTTTAACGGAGCTGATCACCCATGACTGAAAGCCAGACCATTGGTATTGATATTGGCGGCACCAATTTACGCTTTGGTGTATTTCGGGGTCATGACTGTCTCCACAGCATTCGCCATGAAGTCGATCTGCGCGACAAATGTGCGGGAGCAGCCGATCCGGAAGCTGCCGCACAGCTGTTTACCGAATTGCTGGAGCAAGGTATCGCCGAACTTCGTCATCAATATCCCGAAGTCAGCCGGGTGGGGGTGGCCGTCCCCGGGTTTGTCAATGCGCGAGGCATATTACTGCAATCGCCCAATATTCCCCAACTCATCAATTTTGATCTGCAATCCGCTGTGCAGCAGGCCTGCCAACTTCCGGTACTGGTCGAGAATGATGCCAATGCCGCCGGTTATGGCGAATTCTGGGAGGAAAAACAGGACACTCCCGAGCTGCGCGATCTGCTCTATGTCGGGCTTGGTACTGGCGTGGGGGGCGGCTGGGTGCACGAAGACCGACCCTGGCGCGGCGAACATGGCACCGCCATGGAAATTGGCCATCTTATTGTGGTTCCGGGCGGACGCCGCTGCGGCTGTGGCAACCAGGGCTGTCTAGAACAATACGCCTCGGCACGGGGCATCCGTTCCAGCTATGTGGAACTGACAGGCACCGGTCCCGATACGGCGGTCATTGCGCAAATGGCCTGTGATGGCCGCCCCGAGGCCACTCAGGTATTTCAGATGGCCGGAGATTATTTGGGACAAGCTCTGGCGCACATTCTCAAAGTAGCCGATATTCGGGTCATTCGTGTCGGTGGTGGGGTCAGTGCCGCCTGGGATTGCTTTGCTCCGGCACTGCTGCAGCGTCTGGACGCCGACCTGATTCCGGCCTTGCGCGGGGGACAGATAGAAGTCAAACGCGGCAATGATGATGATCTTGCCGGCATGCGCGGCGTTGCGTTGCTGGCGGAACAGGAACTCAGCCTCGACTGAGCACTGAGTGATGCGTATTGGTGTTTTTGATTCGGGTATTGGTGGCCTCAGCACTCTGATTGCCTGTCTGCGTTATCTGCCCGAGGCGCATTTTCTGTTTTACGGCGACACCGCCCATAGTCCCTATGGGGACAAAAGTCCCGAGCAGGTGCGGCAATGGACTGAAGCCGCTTATGAATGGTTCATCCAAGCAGAAGTGGATGCGGTCGTGCTGGCCTGCAACACTGCTACCAGTGCGGCAGTATCTCCCATTCGAGAGTATGCCGATGTTCCGGTCATTGGCATTGAACCCGCCATCAAAAAGGCGCTGACTTTGTATCCCGAGGGCAAGATTCTGCTATTGGCCACCACCATGACCGTGGCGGGAGCCAAGCTGGAACAGTTGCTCGCCCAGCTACCCGATGCCCGGCAACGGGTCATGCCCCTTGCCTGCCCCGGTCTTGCGGAACGCATTGAATCACAGGGTGCCGACTGGCAGCAGCAGGTTCGGCAATACCTGCACCGGCAGGTGCTGCCGGCCTGTACGGCTGACATTCAGGCCATCGTCCTGGGTTGCACCCATTATTGCTGGATCCGCGACTTGTCATCAGGACTGGCAGGGCGAGCGATTCCTACCCTGGATGGGAATGACGGCGTGGCGCGGCAACTCTGCCGCAGACTGGATATTCCTCTGCAAACGGATGTCTGCCCAGAACTACCCGGAGCAGCATCCATCGATTTTCATTTTACGGCAGAAGCTGCGGCAAAAACCCAGGTGGCCAGGCAACTGCTGGCCGCCCATGGCATCCGGACTCAGTCGAGCTGAACGCCCTGATCCGTCAGCTTCACGCCATATTTCTTGGCTTGGGCTTCACCCTGGGCATACGCCAGGTTCGCTAGTTCTTCAGCATGCTTGGCCTTGACGACGGCTTCATCATATTTACCCGCCTTATCCGCAGCAACCGCCTCTTTGTAGATTTTAGGCGTGGAAAGCCATAAATAATGAACGGCAGATGTTTTGGCCATGGCCGTTTTTGCTGCAGACAAAGCCTGATGGGCATCTGCTGCCGTCACATTGGACGCCATGGCAAACCCCGCCATCAACAATGTTCCTGCCGCCACTACACTCATTATCACACGCTTCATAAATGCACCTCCCTCGGGCTTTGTTTGCCAATACGGACAATACTCCAGACGTTGTACTAGCAGGATTTGTTCCTTTTTTTGCATCCGACTGAATAAGCTCAACAATCCAAATCAACCAGAAGAATCCAGTAACAAAATGGCCGATATGGGCCAAACACCCCGGCGTGCAGAGGGGCCATTTCGGACCATTTCCCGGGGGCCATCGACTAGATGATAAACGGCACCGCCAAAGCCAGCGCATGAATGAGCACGCCCACCACCCCCCCCACCAGCGTTCCGTTCACCCGGATATATTGCAAATCGGTGCCTACCCCCTCTTCCAGCAAGCGGATCAGATCTTTTTCCGGCCAGTCGAGAATGGTTTTTTCGATATGCTGGGCAAGCCCATCCCGTACTGCCGGAGCCAGGCGGCGCACACTGCTTTCCAGATAAGTGTTGATGGCTTCGCGCAAAACCGCCTGCTCCCCCAAAAAAGCACCCAGTTGCGCGGCCAGTTCCTGGACATGATGTTGGAGACGGGAGTCGGGACTTTGCAAATCCCGATCCAGCCAGGAACGCAGATCACGCAGTACGCCGTCGGCATATTCTTGCACTGCAGGATGAGCAATCAACCCCTGCTGCCAGCGCCGGATGCGCTCCTGGAAAGGACCATCCGTCTGTAAACGCTCGATAGCTTCGGCCATCCAGCGATCAAAGGCCAGCCGGCGGGGATGTTCCGGATCATCCTCAATTTCTTGCAATAACTGATGCGCCGCCTTGACCAGATTGCGGGCGAGATTATCACTCAGGGTGGCAGGGTCCATCAGTGTGCTCATCCACGCAAACAGGGTCGGATACGCCCGTTTGAGAATAGCGGCAATATGTTCAGCCAGCAGACTCCGGGTATCTTCTCCATCCAGCCACTGGCGCAAGCGCTGAATACCATCATCCAACAGCGCCTGATGACGATGATCTTCCGTCAGCAAGGCCAGAATACTCCCTATCCAGCGGGCCCCATCCACCCGCTGCAACTGGCGGCCCAGGGCTCCCCGCAAAGCCTTGCGTAATTCGGCATCATCACTTAAAGCCAGGGCTTTTTGCAGCAGGGTCAGCAACTGCCTAGTCAATAATTCGCTGCTTTCTGGCTGGGCGAGCCACTGCGCCAGCCAGGCGGCAGGGTCCGCGCGGCGCAAGAGGCGCACGATGGCCTCACTTTCCAGAAAATGATCGCGGATGAAGCCGGACAACCGCTTGGCCAGCCGCGCCTTGTTACGCGGCAAAATGGCCGTATGGGGGATGGGCAAACCCAAGGGATGACGAAACAATGCGACCACTGCAAACCAGTCGGCCAGGCCACCCACCATGGCCGCCTCGGCAAAAGCCCCGGTCCAGGCCCAGATGCCCTGAAAATCCCGAATGGCCGAAAGTATAAAAAGCAGTAGCGCCAGCACCAGTAAAGCCAGCGCCCCGCGCCGCATGTTCTGCAGTGACCGGCGCCGTGCCGGGGTGCGGGGATTCAATGGAAGTTCAGGAAATTGTTCTGGATTCGTGGTCATGTTCGGGAGTTTAGCACAGGGGCTTGCCTTCAGGAGAAACCGCCATTTACTATGCAGGCATAATGAATTCAAAGAGAGGGAAAACCATGCGTCTGCTTCTGGCTATTTTTTTACCATTTCTGGTGTTTTTTACCATCGGACGGCCGGTGGCCGGGATTATCTGCCTGATCCTGCAGATCACGGTACTGGGCTGGATTCCGGCTGCCATCTGGGCCGTATATGCCTTGAGTCAGTACAAAACCGACCAGAAAATCGAGAAAGCGCTGGGGCGCTGAAAAAGACTGCCGGCAGTTCGCGCTGGCGTTGTTTTCAGTCTTTACGTTCGTCGAGTTGCGTCGCGCCTATCCTGGTCATCACCGGGCGCGATAATGCGATTTCCAGCGCCGTTTCCAGGCGGATGACCCTTTCCGTCAGCGTTTCGATTTTACCCTGCTGGGACTTGACGACTTCGGCAAGGCGTTCCACCTTATCATTCATCTTGATGACCGTGGTCAAGGCCTCCCACATTTTGTCGGTGATAGCCATTACCCTTTCCGACTGGATTCCAGGCTGGCAATACGTTGATTGGACGCCTCCACAAAAGACAAGGTGTCATCAATGACTCTGCTGGCTTGGGCGGTGGTTTTTAACATCTGGTCCATCATGCCCTCCAGCATCTGCTCATCTTCGTTCGGGCGGAAGGACGAGGCGGCACGGCGCAGAAACTCCCCCATGGATATATGCGCCTCCTGGGCCATTCTGGCAATCAGCGCCTTTTCCTGTACCGTCACCAGGACGGGAATACGTTCACTATACGCTGCCATTAACGTCTCCTTTATGTGCATGTTCGGCACATATTGATTGTAGATGGGGGCTGCGATAAATCAAGCTGGTGGGCGGATTACACCGGGAACAAGTCACTGCGGACTGTGTAGCGGCTTCGTCCAACCTCTCGTTCAACGCGGACGCGCCAAGATCGGCGCGCCCCTCAACTTTACGTTACGCCAGGGATAATCATCCTTTTGCGTAGCATGGAAGCCGTGCTATCATGGCGTGGTGATTGAATCATTCCATGATCGGGCATCTGAGGACATCTTTAACGGCGTCAATTCGAAAGCCGCTAGAAAATCCTGTCCAGAAAAGCTCTGGAAAATCGCCACGCGAAAGCTCGATCAACTCGATTCAGTGCAGGCGCTCGAAGAACTGAAAGTTCCGCCTGGTCATCGCCTTGAGGCGCTAGCCGGAGATCGGAAAGGTCAGTACAGCATTCGTATCAACGAACAGTATCGAATCTGCTTCGTTTGGGGCGAATCTGGTCTGGGCGAAGTTGAGGTTACCGATTGTCACTAGAGGTATCAAATATGGTGCGAATTCCAACGCATAGGGCGCCTACCCATCCCGGCGAAATGCTCCGGGAGGAGTTCCTCGTGCCTATGAATATCAGTCAACGTGATTTGGCTGATGCCATTCACGTTCCGTATCAGCGAGTCAATGAACTCGTTAATCAAAAGCGTGGCATCACGCCAAGCACTGCGCTTCGGTTGGGAAAATTTTTTGGGGTTTCTGCAGATTTTTGGTTGAACCTTCAGATCCGGTGGGATCTTTTTCGAGCTCAAGCCACTGAGGCAGAAGAGCTCGCCTCGATTGAAGATTTTCATCATCTGCAAAGAATGGCCTAACTGGGTGTTGGGCGTCTAACATCATCCCGGGAAACACAGGGTGTTCCGGGATTTTATTGACATAGTTTTATAGGTCCAAGCTAGACCTCAGAACGGAATATCATCATCAAAATCTTCCATGGGCGGCGGGGTATCCTGCTTGCGTCCTGCTCCGGCCGCTGCGGGGGCTGCTGAGGAGCGTCCACCGCCATGATCTTCTTCATCAAAACTGGCGGCACCACCACTACCGCCGCGTGATCCTACCAACTGCAGGCGATCGCCGACGATTTCCGTGGTATAGCGCTCCTGGCCGTCCTTATCTGTCCATTTGCGGGTCTGCAGACGGCCTTCCACATAGGCCATGCTGCCCTTGCGCAGATACTCCCCGGCGATTTCAGCGGTACGGTTAAAAAAAACTACACGATGCCATTCGGTGCGCTCCTGCTTATTGCCGTCCCGATCCTTGTAGGTTTCAGAGGTAGCCAAACTGAAATTGGCGATAGCCGCCCCGCTGGGCTGATAGCGCATCTCCGGGTCCCGGCCCAGATGTCCTAATAATATGACCTTGTTCACTCCCGCCATTGTCAGATCTCCTTCGCGTACAGGGGGACGGCTGTCCCCGAAAGCTCTATACTAACCCATTCGCAGAAAATCTCATTCCCAAGGCAAAAAAAGGCTGTGGCTAGATGGAACACATCCATATCCGGGGCGCACGCACCCATAACCTCAAAAACATCTCATTGACCCTGCCCCGGGACCGCCTCATTGTCATTACCGGCTTGTCGGGTTCGGGCAAATCTTCCCTGGCTTTTGACACCCTCTACGCCGAAGGCCAGCGCCGCTATGTGGAAAGCCTTTCGGCGTATGCCCGGCAGTTTCTGTCGCTGATGGGCAAGCCCGATGTGGATGCCATTGAAGGACTGTCTCCCGCCATTTCCATCGAGCAGAAATCCACTTCCCACAATCCCCGTTCGACGGTCGGAACGGTGACCGAAATTCATGACTACCTGCGCCTGCTCTATGCCCGCACCGGCACGCCCTGGTGCTGCGGCGCACCCATCCAGAGCCAGACCATCAGCCAGATGGTGGATCAGTTACTGGCCCTGCCCGAAGGCGAAAAGCTGATGATTCTTGCCCCTCTGGTGCGTGACCGCAAAGGCAGTCATGAAGAGGTAATCAGTGCGCTGCGTGCCCGGGGGCTGATCCGCGCCCGGGTGAATGGTGAGATGCTCGAACTGGACGAAATACCCAGCCTGGACAAAAAACGCAAGCACCGCATTGAGGCCGTTATTGATCGGCTGGTACTGCGCCCTGACAGCGGGCCACGCCTGGCCGAATCTCTGGAAACCGCTCTGAGCCTGGCGGATGACCAGGCCATTGCCGTATTGATGGGGCCGCAACATCAGGAAGAACGGTTATTTTCGGCGCATCATGCCTGCCCCAGCTGCGGCCGCTCCTTTCCGGCCCTGGAGCCCCGGCTGTTTTCCTTCAATAATCCGGCGGGAGCCTGCCCGCGTTGTGATGGTCTGGGGGAAATCACCTTTTTCGATCCTGATCTGGTGGTGCCTGACCCGCGCCTGAGCCTGAGTGGTGGGGCCATTGCCGCCTGGACCAAGCGTCACAAGGAACACTATGCCCCGCTCCTGAAAGCACTGGCCGCCCATTTTCACTTTTCTCTGGAGACTGCCTGGGAGGATCTCCCTTTTGAGATGCGCGAACAGATATTGCATGGCTCCGACGAACGCATATCCGTGCAGCAAGGCTCCCGCAGTCATCAGATGCATTTCGAGGGGGTCATCCCCGGCCTGGAACGCCGCCTGCGCGAATCCCAATCCAATCTGGCCCGGGACGAAATCATGCGCTATATGGGTCGCTTGCGTTGCCCCACTTGCCAGGGCAGTCGGCTGCGTGAAGAGGCGCGCATGGTCAAAGTCGGGCCGCTGGCCATTCAGGAAGTCTCGGCCCTGCCCATTCGCGAGTCACTGCAACATTTTGAGCAGCTCCAGCTGGAGGGACAGGAAGCCGTCATCGCCGAAAGAATCCTCAAGGAAATCGGCAGTCGCCTGAAATTTCTGGTGGACGTGGGGCTGGCCTATCTGAGCCTGGATCGTTCGGCAGAAACCCTCTCGGGCGGAGAAGCCCAACGCATTCGCCTGGCCTCCCAGATTGGGGCCGGACTGGTGGGGGTCATGTATGTGCTGGATGAGCCGTCCATCGGCCTGCACCAACGCGATAATGACCGCCTGATCGGCACCCTCAAACACCTGCGCGACCTCGGCAACACGGTCATTGTCGTGGAACACGACGAAGATGCCATTCGCGCAGCCGATCATGTGGTAGATATGGGCCCCGGGGCCGGCACTCACGGCGGAACTGTCATCGCCCAGGGCACCCCCGAGGATATCCGCGCCAATCCCGATTCCCTCACCGGTCGTTATCTGACCGGCGACCTGTGCATTGCCGTTCCTGAACGGCGGCGCCATGACCAGCAACGCTGGCTGGAAGTCATCGGCGCCACCGGCAACAATTTGCAGGCGGTCCATGCCCGGATTCCCATCGGCCTGTTTACCTGCATCACCGGGGTCAGTGGTTCGGGCAAATCCACCCTCATCAACGACACCCTGTATCCAGCCTGCGCGCGGGCGCTGATGGGCAGCACCCAGAGCCCGGCTCCCCATCAACAAATTCTGGGGCTGGAAGCCCTGGACAAGGTGATCGCCATTGATCAGAGCCCCATCGGGCGTACGCCGCGCAGCAACCCGGCCACCTACACCGGGCTGTTCACCCCGATTCGGGAACTGTTTGCCGCCACTAGTGAAGCCCGGGCCAGAGGCTACAATCCCGGTCGTTTCAGCTTCAACGTCAAGGGTGGGCGCTGCGAGGCCTGCGAAGGCGATGGCGTTATCCGCGTCGAGATGCACTTTCTGCCCGACATTTATGTGCCCTGCGACGTCTGCTACGGCAAACGCTACAAGCGGGAAACCCTGGATGTGCACTACAAGGGCAAAAACATTCACGAGATTCTGGAGATGACTGTGGAAGAGGCCCGGGAATTTTTTGCACCGGTTCCGGCCATTGCCCGCAAATTGCAGACTCTTCTGGACGTGGGGCTGGGCTACCTGCGCCTCGGCCAGTCCGCCACTACCCTCTCGGGAGGGGAAGCCCAGCGGGTGAAGCTGTCCCGGGAATTATCCCGGCGCGACACCGGACGGACCCTGTATATTCTCGATGAGCCGACCACCGGCCTGCATTTCCATGATATTGCCCTGCTTCTGGTGGTACTGCAGAAGCTCGCCGATGCCGGCAATACCATTGTCGTCATCGAACATAATCTCGATGTCATCAAAACCGCCGACTGGATCATTGATCTGGGCCCGGAGGGCGGGTCTGGCGGCGGCCAGATTATTGCCACGGGCAGCCCGGATGAAGTCGCCCACAACCCCGCTTCCCATACCGGCTACTACCTTGCAAGACATTTAGCGCGATAAATTGCACAATATGTGGGTGAAATCTGACCTGGAGCCGTGAATATGTCCGTTCTCCCCGAACGTCGAGAGCAAATCCGTAGCGCCCATGCCGCCCTCATTCTGCAAGTGGTGGCAGCCTGTCAGAACGCCCAGTTACGCCCACCGGTGGAAGATCATCTGCGCGTCGCCGCTGCCAACGGCTGGGGTGATCTGGTGACGGTACTGCAGCAGATCCTGGGCGGCAAACGCGACTTGGGCCTGTTGCAGGGGCTGGATGAGGAAGACAGCATCATTGTCGAATCTATCCTCATGGGTCTGCAAAATCCCGAAACCCTGCCTCAGCCTGCCGGTCAGGCGGACCCCGGCATGGCCGCGCCCGGACTGGCCAGCGTCATCCTCGCCGCCCGCCGGGGTGACCCCCAGGCCGTGGCCTGGCTCGGGCAGATGGCCAGCCAGATGCAAAAGGCGGGGGGTGATATGGCGCGCATGGGCGCCGCCCTCGGCCCCTTGTCCAGAGGCCTCGACGATCGCCGTAAGCTGGAAAAAGGCATGGGACCCTTGGGGCGCAGCCTGCTGCAGGGGGTCCTGGATGAACTCGCCAAGGCCGAGCTGCATTAATCTCTGATGCGTCTTGAAATAGTCTTTTACTGCCCTTATTTCCCAAGCTAACGTCATTTTATTTTCAGGAGTATTGCATGCCCACTGGTGAACATATCCTCGAAGTCAACTTAGGCAATTTTCAGGAAGCCGTCATTGCGCTATCCCAAAAGACCCTGGTCCTCGTGGATTTCTGGGCGCCCTGGTGCGGACCCTGCCGCGCCCTTGGTCCTATCCTCGAAAAACTGGCGGAAGAAATGCAAGGGGCTTTTGTTCTGGCTAAAATCAATTCCGATGAAAATCAGGAACTCTCGCAAAAATATCAAGTACGGGGAATTCCTGCCGTTAAGGCCTTCAAAAACGGGCAGGTTGTGGATGAGTTTACCGGCGCGCTTCCCGAATCTGCCATTCGTCAGTTTCTGGAAAAGCACCTGCCCAAACCCGGCGATGACCTGCGCGCTGCCGCCATGGATGCCATGGCCCAAGGCAAAACCGCCGAGGCCCAGGCATTGCTGCAAGAAGCCCTCCAGCAGAATCCCCGGAATGACCAGGCGCGTCTGGCGCTGGCGCACCTGGCCATACAGCAGGGCCAGCACGCCGAGGCTCAGGCCCAGATTGATGCCATGTCGCCCCTGTTTCAGATGGAAACTGAGGTGGAGGGTCTGAAGGCATTGCTGGAGTTTACCGAAGAAGCCCGCAAAGCTCCGCCCATATCCGCCCTGGAAGCGACCATTGCCCAGGAAAAAGGCGACACCCGCGCCCTGGCCATGTATCAACGCGCCCTGGTCCTGCTCATGCAGGGGCAGGAAACGGCTGCATTGGACCAACTGATCGAAATGGTGGAGCGCCATAAAAATTACGAGGATGGCCTCGCCCGCAAAACCATTCTGAAAATTTTTGCCCTGCACGGCAATCAGGGGGCGATGGTGGAACAATATCGGACCAAACTGTCCCGCGCCTTGTATTAAGTGCTATGGTAGCTCACACACAGGAACCAAACCTTTCAATTTAGTGTCCTAGAGAATCAAAACTCCAAAGGAGAGTCCTATGGCGAATAGTCGCCCCAACAGCCTGTTAAAACGTCCGAAACTGCTCATCACCGCTGTAGTTGCCGCCTGCTTTGGTTTTAGCCTCGGTGCCACGGAATGGGCGCAGGCGGATGCCACCGCGCCCGCTTTATCCATCAATACCAATACGGCGCCGCAGCAGGCTCTGGTGGCTCTCCCGGATTTTACCCCCATCATTGACCGCTACGGTCCGGCGGTGGTCAACATCAGCAGTACCACCAATAAGGTTATTCATCAGCAGACCAATCCGTTTCCGCCTAATTCACCTTTCTATCAGTTCTTTCAGCATTTCGGTGCTCCCGGACAAAGGGGTGGTCCCCGGCATCAGCAACACGAAAAAATTCAGTCTCTGGGCTCGGGTTTCATCATCAGTCCCGATGGCTACATTGTGACGGCGGGTCATGTGGTGCGTGGGGCTAATCATATTGTCGTCACCCTGACCAACCACCATGCCTATCCGGCCAAGCTCATCGGGCTCTCGGTGCGTTATGATACGGCCCTGCTCAAAATTGATGCCAAGGATCTCCCCACGGTGCCTATCGGCAATTCTGACCATCTGAAAGTCGGTCAATGGCTGCTGGCGGTGGGTGCGCCCTTCGGCTTTTACAATACCGTCACCCAGGGGGTGGTCAGCGCCATGAACCGGCCCCTGCCCGATGACGAATATATTCCTTTCATCCAGAGTGATGTGCCCATCAATCCCGGCAACTCCGGGGGGCCGCTGTTCAACATGAAAGGCCAGGTCATCGGCATCAACGACCAGATTTATACCAACAGCGGCGGCTACATGGGGCTGTCATTCTCCATTCCCATCAATACCGTGATGCGCGTGGTCCAGGATTTCAAGGATCACAAACCCATTCAGTTCGGGTATCTGGGTGTCGAGGTTCAGGATGTGACGCCGCAAATGGCCCAGGCCCTGCACCTGCAGGAACCGGTCGGGGCGCTGGTGGCCTCGGTCATGCCCGGCAGCCCGGCGGCCAAGGCCGGGATCCAGGCTGGCGACGTCATTGTCACCTACAACGGCAAGCCGGTGTATAACGTCGGACAACTGCCCCCTCTGGTGGGTAACACGGTGCCGGGCAGTCATGCCAATGTCGGCATCCTCCATCACGGCGTGGCGGAAACCAAAAACGTGCTGGTGACGGCTCTCCCGAAAAACATGGATGAACCCAGCAACAGCACACAGCCCTCTAAACCAACCAAGACGTTGAAAATTCCGCGCATGGATATCCATGTTCAGGATTTGACTCCAGACATTGAAAAGCAGCTGGATGTCCATCATGGCGTCGTCGTGGTGGGGGTCAGTGAAGGCCCGGCAGCCGAAGCCGGCCTCATGCCCGGCATGATCATCCAGCAGATCAACCAACAGACCGTCAACAATGTCAGCACCCTGGCCAGCATTGTTGCCAGCCTACCTGCTGATCAACCTGTTCCCATGTTGGTCCGTCAGGGTAAAGCCAGCATTTACGTGGTCATCACCCTGTCGAAAAAATAGGGCTTTTCGGCGGACCTGTTGCCGCAGTCCCCGGGGACTGCGGTTTTGAGCGTCAGAGCACGTTACGTTCGACAATAACCTCTGAATAAGGATCGCCCATGGCCACGCAGGCACTTTGCCGTCCCCAAAAACCGGATTTGGAACGATTCACCTGGTAATAGAATTCCAGGGTGAGGTCCGGCTTGGTAGTAATGTCGGCGCTGTAGAGCAGGTTCATCAGGGAAGCACCAATCCCCGTCATCAGGTAATCTACCGGATGATCGGCCTTGCCAAAGCCTCGTAGGTAACCCAATGATTCATAGGGATACCAGGCTCTCAACACTAGACGTTCGTTCGGCACCAGTTCATGAATCCGCCAGACTCCCCAGCCGAGTGCATTGATACAGGCCACAATACCCGCCATCCAGTCCTCACGGCATTGCAACTGGGGAACCACCAGTTGATACCAGGGTTCCGAGCGCATGATCCCGCCCATGGTGTTGAAACCACAAATATGGCCTGCTTCAATGAGCAGGGTATCGGCCAGCTCTTTCCCCTGCAGTCCGGAAAATTTTTCCTTGTAATAAAACAGGGCGGGATACTCGTACCACAACATTTCGTCGAGCAACGGATGAGTGGCCAGGGCATTGACCAGGGCTTCTTCAAAACGGAATGACACCAGATTGTAGTAGTCCGCATAGTGGCGGGTAAGACAGACCCCGAACTCGCGGATCAATCCATCCGCGTCACCGACCAGTGGCATACCGCTCACGGCCGTAATGATGGCGGTTTCATCCACATGAAGACCATATGTCCGCTCAGGAATATCCGCTGCTTCTGCTGCTTGTGGCAGCACCATACTTTTTTGCACGTCGCTCAGGTTGCCATCGGGATGAGCTACATGCACTTCATTCATCCAGAATTCTGTTCGTTCATCTCCCCGGCTCAGGGCCTGATCTCCTGAACGATTGCCCAGATGACCTGAAAAAGGCTTTTCATAAACTGCAGATAAGGCACCAATGGCAAAGCCCAGATCAAAATGTTCTCCTGCCCAGCGTCTTTTTCCGTAATTGAGGCGCAACGCAAAACCATAATGGGAATGCTTTTCGACGATCTGAAAGGCATTTTCCGGATCATCCGGCAGACGAAACGAGGCCAGGGGCAAATCCCCAAAGCCGCAAAAACGATAGACGGCTTCGGCATAGGCCAGCCGTTCTTCCACGCTCCAGTCAGGGTGGCCCTGAAAATGTCTGCGCAGTTGCCGGAAACTCACCTCGGCGGCAGACTGTTTGAGTATGGGATCCCGCTGAATATAGTGGCAGTCCTCGACCACCAACTGTAAAAACCGGTTGTAATGATTGCAGTGAAACACCACGGGCTCATTGTCGATGGTGACTATACCGGTGCCGGGGTCTCGTTGAGGATGTATAGCGGGAAGGGACATTGTTATCTGCTCCACGATCGGGCTGAAATTACTTCATGGCAAATAGTCGAATCGGGCAAGCTTGCAAGGAACGTAGGAGTAAAAAGACGCCCCCACCCACACCCTTTTCTACGCGCGGGGGTGATGCTTTTCGTGCAGGGCCTTGAGGCGGGCCTGAGCGACATGGGTGTAAATTTCCGTGGTGCCGAGATTGGCATGACCCAGCATCAGTTGCACGCTGCGCAGGTCGGCACCATGATTGAGCAGGTGGGTGGCAAAGGCGTGGCGCAGGCTATGCGGGGAAACTTTCTGCTCAATTCCCGCCACTTTTGCATAGCCCTCGATATTCTGCCAGAAACGCTGGCGGGTCATGGCTGTTCCCCGCGCAGTCACAAATACAGCGGCAGAAATCCGCTCTTTCAGAATCTGCGGACGCGCCTGCTGCAAATACGTCGATACCCGTTCGGCCGCCATCTCACCCATGGGTACTAGGCGCTCCTTGCGCCCCTTACCGAAAACCATCACCAGATCCGCAGTCAAATCCAGTTGCCGCATTTCCAGATGGACCAGCTCGGAAACCCGCAGCCCGCAGGCATACATCAATTCCAGCATGGCGGCATCGCGCAGGCCGAGAGGCCGGGTCAGATCGGGAGCAGCGAGCAGCGCCTCGATTTGCGTCTCGCTGAGCACATGGGGCAGGTAACGGGCCAGACGCGGACTTTGCAGGTTCTGACTGGGGTTGCGGGTGATCCAACCTTCCCGCAGGGCATAACCGTAGAAGCGTCGGGTGCTGGATACTAGCCGGGCCACGGATCGCAGAGCGGCACCCGATTGCAGTTTCTGCCCGAGAATACGCCCCAGATGACTGGCATCGGCGCTGATTAAATCGACATCCAGCTCGGCCAGGGCTGTAGATAGCTGAAGCAGATCCTGCCGGTAGGCAGCGAGGGTATTTTCACCGAGGTTTTTTTCGAGCCAAAGCGCATCGAGAAACCCGTCGATGCGTTGACGATCTTCAGCGGGAGGCTGCGCCATCACCACAAGACCGGCTATTCAATCGAAATAGAAGCGCAGCACGACCAAAGGATGGATCCACGCTAAAGGTCCTCCAGTGACTTGTCCGGCACGCTGGGCAGTACGCCAGAGTGGCCAGAAGCCGGGTGGATTGTCCTGGGCAACAGCCCGCTCTGCCAACTGCAGCCACCAGTCAGTAGCTGTATTGGAAGCTGCGGCATGCAGTGCTCCCTGCCAGGTGAAAGGCGCAGGAACAGGCTCGGACAAGGCATGCTCTCGATAGGCCGCCAGGGTACTGAAATCCGGCCAGTCTTCACGGCGCTGCCAGCCCGCAAAGGCAAAGATACTGGCGGCAGCGCTGAAGAGCACCTTGCGGGCCTGACGCAAACTGCGGTGGGGCAAAGTCAGCAGAGTGCCCAGCCAGACATAGAGGCGCATCAACGCCTGGGGTTCATGGCGGTGCCCACCTTCAATCATCATCAGGGTCACGGTCAGGAAAAGCTGACGTATGGCATCCAAGGGTTGATCGCCCATGGCCCGCACCCGCCCCATAAAGGCGGGCAGGTCCCGTTCCCGCAAGGCATGCAGCAGTGGTTTGTCCACTTCACTATCACGGCTGGCGCGTCCTTCGGGAACCACCACTGCCACCCCGGCAGGTTGTTGCCAGTGGCTGTGCAGGAGGGCCAGAGCACCCAGCGCAAAAGGCCGTGCGGGCAGTTCGGCAGCGGCATCGTGCCACTGCCCGAAAAGAATGCTGCGCAAGCCCTGAGCATGACTATCATCGGCCAGACGCTGGGCAAGGCGGTTCAGGACAATCCGCCGGGCATGATCATCATCGGCCATGCTCTGCAGCAGGGGCGCCAGTTGCTCAAGATCGGCTTCTTCTACCGCCTTGGACAGCAGATCGACTTCCATATCCAGAGGCATGGGCGGGCGGGCTTCCAGCAGCAGCGCATCCGGCAGGACAAGCTTGTGCATCTGCGCCCTTTTGCTTTCCTGAATGGCCAGCGCCGAAGCCAGCAGATCCACCGGAAGCTGCTCCGCTTCGGCCCAGATGGACTGGCTATCCACCACCACCTGCAGGGCTTCGATATTGCCTCCCGCACCCCACCAGCAAGGCAGGATATCTTCCTGCCAGGCCGAGCGCAGCAACACCCTTTTCTCGGGCTCCGACCAAAGTGTGGCTTTGCCGGCGACAGACGCAGCACGCCAGCCATCCAGGATTTCCCTGAACGCTGGCGTCATCACCCGATTATCCACAGCGAACCCGGACTTTGCCGAGTAGCGCAGCAGATATCATCAGCCCAGTTTTTCTTTGATGCGGGCCGCCTTGCCGGACAGATTACGCAGGTAGTACAGCTTGGCGCGACGCACATCACCGCGACGCTTGACTTCTACCTTGGTCACCAGCGGCGAGTATGAGGGGAAAACGCGCTCCACCCCTTCACCATTGGAGATTTTCCGGACCGTAAAGGCGGAATGCAGACCGCGATTACGACGGGCAATACAAATACCCTCAAATACCTGAATACGTTCACGATCACCTTCCTTGACCTTGACGTGTACGGCCACGGTATCGCCCGCACCAAAAGCCGGAAGCTCCGACTGCACCTGTTCTTTGTTGATTTCGTCAATGATGTTCACAGCCCTGCTCCTTCACCTATGTATTACTGCACCTCGCCGTCCTGACGGCGATAATCTTCCAATAACTGCTGCTCTTGCGCACTCAAAACCCGTTGCGCCAACACGTCCGGACGCCGCTCAGCGGTGCGCCCCAAGGACTGCTGCAAGCGCCAACGGCGAATCCGGGCATGATCCCCGGACAACAACACCTCCGGCACTTTCTTTCCTTCCACTACTTCCGGACGCGTATAGTGGGGACAATCCAGCAAGCCCGCATCCGCAAAACTGTCCTCGGCGGCCGAATCGGCATGTCCCAGCAGACCCGGCAACTGCCGGGCCACCGCCTCCATCAGCACCAGGGCCGGCAATTCGCCGCCCGCCAGCACATAATCGCCGATGGACCACTCGGCATCCACCTCGGCCAGCACCCGCTCATCGATGCCCTCGTAGCGGCCTGCCAGCAAAATCAATCCTTCCGCGCCCGCAAAGTCCTGCACTGCAGACTGCTGCAGACGCTGCCCCTGGGGCGACAAATACAGCACCGGCGCCCCGGGGTTGGCCGCTCGTGCCGCAGCAATGGCAGCCAGCAGAGGCGGCGCCATCATCAACATCCCCGGACCACCTCCGAAGGGCCGATCATCAACGCGGCGATAGGCGTTATCGCTGAAATCCCGGGGATTCCAGGTATGCACCTGAATCAAGCCCTTGGCCTGGCCGCGCCCCAGCACCCCCTCACGCAGATAACCGTGAATCAGCTCCGGGAAAATGGTGATGATATCAAAGCGCATCACCAATCCGATTGCCAATCGACGTGAATCTGCCGGGCATCCCTGTCCACTCCGGCAGACGTCTCGCCTGACCAGGGAATCAGCAGTTCCCCGCCCTTTCCATCGTCCAGAACCATGACGTCATTGGCACCCGTTTCCAGAAAAGACTTTACCGTTCCCAGACATTGGCCTTCCTGATTCAGCACCTGCAAACCGAGCAGATCGCGCCAGTAAAACTCCCCCGGCTGCAGCTCCGGCAAATGCGTCCGGGGAATGCGGATCTCCTGACCAATGAGGGCACGCGCCTGCTCCCGGTCATCCACGCCGACCAGCTTGGCAACCACCCCTTCACCCTGCATGCGCCCTTCTTCCAGCACGTAAGCGTGACGGTCAGGCCCCAGCAACCAGGGTGAGTAGTCGAGAATGGCATCACGCAACTCGGTAAAGGAAAACACCTTGACCATGCCGCGCACACCGTAGATGCCGGAAATTTTTCCCAGCACCACCCATTCTTCCGACTCAGGCGGCGGCAACACCCGTCTTACTCACGCCTTCTTTCTTGAAAAAGCCGGCAACCGTATCAGAAGGCTGGGCACCCTGGCTCAGCCAGTACGCGGCACGTTCCTTGTCAATCCGCAACTCGGCGGTGGCACCAATGGGGTTATAAAAACCCAGGCGTTCAATGAAACGGCCATCGCGGCGATTACGACTATCGGTCACCACAATGTGATAAAAAGGCCGCTTTTTGGCGCCGCCCCGGGCCATACGAATAACTACCATGTGTTCTCCTTAACCATGTCCTCTCCCACTGGACGGGAGAAAGGCGCGTATCGTAACCAAAAACAAGCTCTAACGGAAGGGTAAACCGCCCTTTAACATCGATTTGGGATTCATCCCCAGCAAACGGCTGAGGCCGCGCCCGCCTTTTCCCATTTTTTTGAACATTTTCTGCATCATCTCAAACTGTTTGAGCAGCTTGTTGACCTCCGTCACCGTGGTGCCGGAACCCGCCGCAATGCGCCGCCGCCGCGAGGCTTTGATGATTTCGGGATGACGCCGTTCACCGGGGGTCATGGAATTGATGATGGCTTCCAGCCGGCGCATGGGTTTGCCATCCTGCATGGCCGCCTGGGCTTCGGCAGGGAGTTCACCCATGCCCGGCAACTTGTCCATGATGCTCGACATGCCGCCCATTTTTTCCAGTTGCCGCAGTTGCTGGCGAAAATCTTCCAGATCAAAGCCTTTGCCGCTGCGCAGCTTGTCGGTCATTTTCTGAGCCTGCTCGACATCCACGTCCTGCTGGACCTGCTCCACCAGACTGACGATGTCGCCCATCCCCAAAATCCGCGAAGCCAGACGATCAGGATAAAAAGGCTCCAGACCCTTGCGGATTTTTTCACCGATACCGATGAACTTGATGGGCTTGCCGGTAATGGCGCGCACCGACAGGGCCGCCCCGCCCCGGGCGTCACCGTCGGCCTTGGTCAAAATGACGCCGGTCAGGGGCAAGGCATCATTAAACGCCTTGGCGGTGTTGACCGCATCCTGACCGGTCATGGCGTCCACCACAAAGAGCAATTCCACGGGCTTCACGGCATTGGTCAACGCCTGGGCCTCGGCCATCATGGCTTCATCCACATGGAGGCGGCCAGCGGTATCGACAATCAGCACATCAAACACGCCGCGCTGGGCTGCTTCCGCCGCATCTTTGGCAATTTGCACCGGCTGCTGGTCGGGACGGGAAGGAAACACCTCCACTTCAATGTCCTTACCCAGATGGGCCAACTGCTCCATGGCCGCCGGGCGATAGACGTCGGTACTGACCATCATGACCCGCTTCTTTTCCTTGTCTTTCAGCCACAGGGCGAGCTTGGCGCTGGTGGTGGTTTTACCCGACCCCTGCAAACCGGCCAGCAGAATCACCGCCGGCGGGCGGGCGCTCAAATCCAGCTTGTCGTTGTGAGCCCCCATGAGCTTCACCAGCTCATCGTTGACAATCTTGATGAATACCTGCCCCGGCGACAGGCTCTTGATGACCTCCTCGCCCAAAGCCGCCTCGCGCACCTTGTTGATGAAGTCCTTCACCACCGGCAGCGCCACATCGGCTTCCAGCAAAGCCAGGCGCACCTCGCGCAGGGCATCACGAATATTGTCCTCACTCAGACGCCCCTGGCCACGCAGGTTTTTGAAAGTCTGGGTAAGTTTCTGGGTCAGATTGTCAAACATGGGTCCCCCTCATATCAGGGGTGGATTTTGGACTGTCTGGGGCGGGTGTGCAATGGTGGAGCGCGGTTCGGGGTGCCACGAATACGCTGTTTATCGCGCAGATCAAAAGCAATACCACAGCATCAGTCGATTACATCCTGCGACCCCAAATAATGGGGATACAGTGCCTAGCACAGGAATGTTATATCTTATGAACTTATATCATGACACTTTTATGACGGCTCTAGCCCGAGTCTCTGCAGAGCCAAGCAACGGACAGAAAACCTGAGCACTCCGCAGACATCAGCAGGTTTTATCGATCGACAGATTTGCCTCGCCCTTTTTGAGCGTCGCATCGACAGAGTTTAATACTACCGTCAACATTCAGGATTTGTTATTCATGTATGCAACAGTATCCGCTTGCCCTGTTGGCATAGGCATGGCTCCACGCCAGCCCGAATTTGCCATGATGTTGTTAGCTATCATAATCTGCTTTGCCACCTGACTAAAGTGCTCTTCGACTTTTGTTGCATGAGTGGCCCATTGCTCGTGTTTTTCTCGCCTAGTCGCCATAGCCTGTTTAGTTTTCTGGCTTTCTTTCTGAATGGTCATAGCGTCTGATGTAATCTAACGTCAGAGTTATACGTCTTTTCCACTGACCTAACTTAATCTCGGAATTTTGCGACGAAGCTTAGCCGCAAGCTCACGTTTTTCAGTGCCGTAGTGCAATTCGCGATGACAGTTTGGGCACAAGGCTGCAGCATTGTTCGTTGTGTCCTCACCACCATCAGCGAGCCGGAGTACATGATGGACCTCTAGAAACGGCGAACCGTCTTCACGCGTGAACGGAGCCGGATTACTGCAGCACTCACAAACACCTGCGGCCTCAGCCAGAACCCAGGCAACAACAGCTGGGTCCCGGGCGAATTGAGTAACAGAAGTCTGAGAACTTGACGGTTTCTTGCTGCCTGGTGGTGGAGTCTTGGGAGGAGCCTTTTTGAGCTTCTCAACTATAGCACCAAACTCGGAGGAGGCACCAAGCCACTGACCTTCAGCTTCAGAAATTAATCTTTCAAGCACCTGGATTACGTTTGCCCCAACATTTCGTGCTGGCTTTAATCCGGATACCCATTGGCGCCCCTGCAGGGAGTAGACATACGAGATATTTTGCATCCGATACTCGTACGATTTAACGGTGCGGCCGAATTGTTTTGCAAGATCTTCGTAGTAGTCTTTCTTTGTAAAGGCGTTACCTCGTGACTCCTTCCGGTGCATCTCGACATATGCCCGGACAGATGCACGCAATTCCTCCTCGCTCCAGTTTTCGCTCACACTCTTCTCCTAAGACGTATAACACTGCAATTACGCGCTTGTCGCGTGCATTGCCGAAAACGGGAAACTACATGCCACGGCTGGAGGCCAAACAGATGGTGAACTGAGACCAAAATCACTCCACCTCGCCAACCACCCGCAATGCCAACTGCAAATCCTCCCAGGCCTTGCGCTTTTCCAGGGGGCTGCGGAGCAGATATGCCGGGTGATAGGTGACGATCAGGGGAATCTGCTGATAGTGGTGGGTTTGGCCGCGCAGTTGGCCGATGGGAGTGGTGACCTGCAACAGACTCTGGGCGGCAAAGCGCCCCAGGGCGACAATGATGCGGGGCTGGAGCAACGCTATCTGACGCTGCAAATGGGGCAGGCAGGACTGTACTTCCGGCCCCAGAGGGTCACGATTGTTGGGGGGACGACATTTGAGGACGTTGGCAATATAGACATCCTGCTGGCGGGTCAGGCCCATGGCCTTGAGCATGTTATCCAGCAACTGTCCGCCACGGCCCACAAAAGCTTCACCACGGCGATCTTCTTCGGCCCCCGGCGCCTCGCCAACAAACAGCCAGGAACCCCGGGGATTTCCCGCACCGAATACGGCGTGCTGGCGGGTTTCTCCCAGCCCACACGCCCGGCAGTTATGGACCATGATTTGCAGATCACGCCAGTCTGAGGCGGCTATCTGGGCCAGCCTGTGCGGGTCAGCCAAGGGTGTGGGGACAGTCGGCTCAGGGATAGGCGGGACTTCGGCTTCTTCGGGTGGGAGCGGCACACTTTGTTCCCGCACCGGCGAAGACTGAGGAGCACTCGGTTTTTCCTGACGGGGTGCCTGCCTGGCAGCGGCGCGCAGGGCGTCAAAAGCGGCGGGGGCAGCATCGCTGGGGACCGTTGATGCTGCAATATGGGCCGAAGCTGTGGCATGAGCGACAGCACCGGCCTTTTCTTTGATGGCGCCCTGAGGCAGGAGGGGGCTTTCTCCGGGGATGGACAAACCCAGGAGTTTCAGAAAACGCCGCTGCTCTGCATTAAATATCGTGGACATGCACTTATGCTAAGGGTCACAAGCAGCGCTGGCAAATGCTATCTGCCGGTCATGCTGCAGCGCAACCGTGTTTTGTCCGCCTGTTTCATTTTAATTTGATAATCAGTATGATGATGAAAAAATATGCGAAGGGTATGAGCCGCTATCAAGCGTTAGATGGATTCATTCACCCGCACAGGGAGCGTCACTATGGA
Organism: Acidithiobacillus marinus; assembly: GCF_002847505.1. Taxonomy (GTDB): domain Bacteria; phylum Pseudomonadota; class Gammaproteobacteria; order Acidithiobacillales; family Acidithiobacillaceae; genus Acidithiobacillus; species Acidithiobacillus marinus. The sequence goes on along the minus strand of NZ_MXAV01000033.1, from coordinate 38,196 downwards.
AGCAGAAAGTCTGGCATCAATCAGCAGCAAGGAAGATCGTAATATCATCGCATTGACTCATGCAGGAGGTATTTTATTCGGTTTCATTCCGGCATTGATTGTGTATCTGATCAAGAAAGATGGTGGAAACGCCTGGCTCATCTCCGAGAGCAAAGAGGCCCTGAATTTCCAGATCACCATCCTGCTGGCCTATATTGCCGCCAGCATTCTCAGCGCCTTGCTCATCGGGCTGTTCATCTTTCCCTTGATATTTCTCTTTAATCTGATTTTTTGCATTATTGCTGCGGTAAAGGCCAGTAGCGGCGAGTCTTTCCGTTATCCGCTGACCCTGCGCCTGCTGAGCTAGGCCAACCCGACTGGACGGGTTATTGGCTGGCAACCCCGTCAGCCAACCCTGGCGACTTGCACCACCTGACCCCGCCCCGTACCCTATCTGCTTTCTGAAGGCGTACATAGGGAGATCGGGGCAATGGCGATTCTGCGGCTGGAAGCGGGACAGGTAGAGTGGGGAGGCCGTGCCTTGCTGGACCATGCCGATCTCAATCTGGAAACGGGTGAACGCATTGGCCTGATTGGCCGTAATGGTGAGGGCAAGTCCACCCTGCTGCAGGCACTGGCGGGACTTTACCCGCTGGACGGCGGGAATCTCTGGATTGCCCCGGGACTGAGTCGTACTTATCTGGCGCAGGAACCCGAACTGGATGCCGAACACGACCTGCTCACTGCCATTAAGTCCGGACACCCGGCCTGGCGACAACTGCAGCAGGCCGAGGCGGGCGATACCCAGGCCCACGCCCTGGCAGATCATCATGATGTCTGGCAGATCGACTATAAGGCGGAGGCGCTGCGGGATAGTCTGGGTCTGCCTGCTGAGGGGGTGATTTCCGCCCTTTCGGGAGGACAGCGCAAGCGGGTGGCCATTGCCGCCGCCATGGTCTCCGAACCCGATATTCTCTTTTTTGATGAACCCACCAATCATCTGGATTTACCGGCCATTCTTGCTCTGGAGCAGTCGCTGCTGCGTTACCGGGGGACACTGGTATTCATCACCCACGACCGGCGTTTTCTGGACCGTCTGGCGACGCGGATTGTCGAGCTGGATCGCGGCATTTTACGCAGTTTTCCGGGAAGTTTCGGCGAATATCAGGCTCGCAAGGCGGAAGTATTGGCCGCCGAAGCGGCCGCCGACAATCGTCTTGAAGGACAACTGGCGGAGGAAGAGGCCTGGCTGCGCCAGGGGGTGAAGGCGCGCGCCAAGCGCAATCAGGGCCGTTTACGGCGCTTGGAAAGTCTGCGCGAAGAGCGCGCCAGTCGCCGTCAGCAGCAAGGTCAGGCAAGCTTGCAGATCAGCACCGCCGAGCGTTCGGGCGCTCTGATTGCCGAACTGGAGCAGGTGTCTTTCCATTATGCGCAGCGCCCCATCATCCGCAATTTTTCCACTCGCATAGAACGCGGCGACCGGGTCGGGATCATCGGTCCCAACGGTGCCGGAAAAACCACGCTGCTGCGTCTGATTCTGGGTGAACTGGAGCCCCAGGAGGGCAAAATTCGCCGGGGCACCAAGCAGGAAGTCGCTTATTTTGATCAGATGCGCGCCACCCTCGATCCGGAAAGTCGAGTGGTGGATGCTATTGCCGATGGGAATGATTTTATCGAAATCAATGGCGAACGTCGGCATGTGCTGGGTTATCTGCAGGATTTTCTGTTCCCCCCCAGTCGTGCCCGGGGCTTGATCAAGGCATTGTCCGGCGGGGAGCGGGCGCGTCTGCTACTGGCTCGCCTTTTTGCTCGTCCTGCCAATATTCTGGTCCTGGATGAACCCACCAATGATCTCGATCTGGAAACCCTGGAGGTTCTGGAAGAGCGCCTTCAAAATTATACGGGCACCCTGTTTCTGGTCTCTCATGACCGGGATTTTCTGGATAATGTGGTCACCCAGGTCATCGCTTTCGGAGAAGAGGGTCAGCTTACCCAGAATGCCGGTGGCTATGAGGACTGGATCCGCTGGCAGACTGAAATCCAGCGCGCCGCCAGCAAAACAGTGGAAAATTCATCGGGCAAAAATGCCAGCAAGCGCGATAACAGCAAAAAACCGGCCCTGAGTTACAAGGAAACCCAGGAATTGGCGCAATTACCGGCGCAGATTGAAAAGCTGGAACAGGAACAGGAGGATCTGGCAGCCACCCTGACTTTGCCGGAAACCTACCAGAATCCGGAAAAACTGAAAGAGGTACAAGCTCAGGCAGAACAGATGACCAGCGCCCTGCAGCAGGCCTACACTCGCTGGGAATTGCTGGAAGCCAAGGCGGCAGCCAGCGCTGAGGCTGCGGGCTGATGTAACTCCGATACCGATTCTCTGACTTTGGTGCGTATTCGCTTACACAACGCACTTTTCAAAGCAGCCGGTCTCTCAAGCCAGAGGGATTTTTCCTATTGCCATCTTTTAACCCACTCCCACCTCTTCGTATTTGAAATACATATCGAGAATACGCAACAAAACATGCTGCGTTGCCCACTGCCAAAAAAAGTGAAGAAACGAAGAATATCAGTTAAGATGTTGCGGAATCACACCACATCGGGTTGGTGATCAAGGAAACAGAAACTGCAACGATCAGGAATATCGACCATGATATTGAGCAGATACGAGGAAGTCTTTTTTCAGTCTCACGAGCATTCCTTTTTGGGCCGCTTATTTGTCTGGTCATAAGGTACTCGCTTTTCTAAATATACTATGTACCATTGGTATAATTTTCCAATGATTATAGTCGTCAGCCAAGCCCCAATGATTCAAGGCATACTGATCGGCACGATTTTTTGCACGCTTTTGTAACCAAATTTGTGTTATGATTGTTGAAATCATCACCCAACCAGAAACCGAACTTACCGTTTGCGCCGAGAGAAAGCTTGAGATAATTGACAACATGCCAGAGATGACTACAACTCCCGTCAACAATTGCGCAATGTTGTACTCACGATCCCGCGCCAGCCCGGCATTGTATAACAGGCAGGCTTGCCAGGCCTGTGGATGGGTGTCCGGTGTGTCGTAGCCACTATCCAGGATTATGCTCCGAGACCAACATGACCAGGCACAGCCATAGGGGGAGAGGAGCCTTTTCTTAACCCGCACACGATATTTATTGCCTGTTTTATCCCACAAAAATTGCTCGTATTGATTCATTGGCTACCCCCTTAAAAACTATAGCAACAAATTAAGCGGTAGAACGTCTGATATGGCGCGGGAATGACCAGGAAAACTTTTCATTAGCGGATGGGCAACAACGCATGGGTGTGTCGATAACGCTTGACTCTACAAGGGCTTCAGTGCCTCCGCTACGGAGCTCGTTGGCTATATGCTCTGCAACTTCGTGATCTAGCCCCGCAGCTATAACCGTATTGCAGTGATTATCCAGATAGATTGCAAGCGAGACCGCTGATTTTAAATCCAAATCACCACCGATGAGGCGCAATGCGCGCACAAACTGCGTACGATCAGCAATGGGTGATGTGATCCTGATCTGTTTTTTACACATAGCCCCTCCTTGATCAATAGACAATCTACAGAATCAGCATCATGGCTATACAAAAATTACAGCAACATAGATCAAAATCCATACATCATCTGCGCAAAAAAGTATTCAGTTGGCATTTACTGCTTGATTGTCTGCAGTATATCGCTCTAGCCCTTTGACCATTTTTATGTGCATCATTATCTGAATCACAACGGGCACAATTATCGTTAATGAATACCCTGTAATAAAAACATCAAAACCTAACCACTTATTCATAAAAACAAAAAATAACGATAAGGCAAAACCTGAAGAAATAACATCTTGCTTTAGCTCAATAAATTTTTTGATTCTATCTTTTTCTTTCAATGATGGAACAATATAGCGCGTCTTACTAAAAGCCGGTTTATATACCATCGTGCCGTCAGGCAAGGTAGCGAATCTGGAATCAAACGTAGCCTTATTCAATTCATTCTGAATATTCATTAGCTCTCCAGCACGAACTTTACGGCAACACCGGTTATCAAAACAGAACAATGACTTAATGGTACAAGAAAGATTCTGGCGCGCCTGAGAATAAATTGCAAGCTCTTGAGTTTGTTGTGCGTGGCTGGGCTGGATTTCCGCTTCTGAAGCTGTTCCCCTCCCCGTCGTTTCAGGAGGAAGCCGATGCCTTATCGCCGGATTTTTTACGGTGCAGAAAAAAATACAGAACAATACCGTCCAGCAGAGCCGGAACCAGGGTAGCTATGACGCCTACAGCCATACTGATCCAGGGTCCCGGAGGATTGAGGGGATCGGGCAGTATTCCCGGCCAGTGCCAGGGAATGCCCATCAGCGTATACGCCAGCATCAGGCCCGGAATCAACAACAGGGCATCCAGAGCCAGCAACAAAAGGACTATTAGAAGCACCAGCACAACAGCGACAGCCCCTTGCAGCAGGGCTTTCAGGATGCGCGGAATCTGGCCGGACTCAGCCACGGTACACCCAGAGCTTGATGTCCTGACGGGGAATGGTCACCGCCGGGCCTTGCCGAAAATACAGGGTGGCCGTGGACCAGAAAGCGGGGTCGGTATAACGGGGTGATACCCGATAGGCACCCGGCCAGTCTGGCGCAGCTTTAGCCCGGTGACCGGCGACAATAATGGATCGCGCGCCAGCCGAATTGACATAGATGTGCGCCACAGGAATGCGCGACACTGCAGCAAAAGCCAGCACGCCCAGCAGTAATCCGATCACTCCCAGGGTCAGAATACCGGCCACCCATTTATCGGTTCGGCTCAATTTCCACCTCCTTCTGCCCAGATTTCCGCCTGGGTCGCGGTAATGCCTTTATCCTTGGATGCACAGGCCTTGCCACCACACCATCGTGGCGAAATATTCAGCTCCTGCAGGGCATGGCGCATGGTCACCCGGAATACCGGTGCAGATTCGACGCCCCCGAAATTCCAGTAACGGGTACTACCGCGCATGGTCACTGCCATCACCAGCTTCGGCGCAAACCCCGGGGCAAAGCCGACAAACGTGGCATTGGTTTTGTTTTTCTGAAAACCGTCCTTGCCGTTGGCCAGATTGGCGGTGCCGGTTTTACCCGCCACCGCGTAACCGGGAATCGCGGCGAGAATACCGGTACCATTGGCGGCACAGACCCCTTCCAGCCAGTGGCGCAGATGGGCGGCAATATTGGCGGGCATGATGCGCTGTTTGTGGACTGACTGGCCGGCAATCAGAGTCGGCTCCACATGGTATCCGCCGTTGGCAATGGCCGCATAGGCTTCGGCGAGCTGCAGAGTCGTCACCGAAACCCCATAGCCCAGGGCAATGGTCGCATGGCGGGCCTTGTCCCAGGTCTGGGGTTGCGGCAACACACCAGCGGTTGCTCCAGCAAAGCCCAAATCCGGTGTCTTTCCGAAACCCGCTGCCCGATACATGGCATAAATCGCCTGGGCAGGGGTGCGCAAGGCAATTTTGGCCGCGCCAATGTCACTGGAATATTTAAGAATATGCGCCACATTCAATTCATGATGCACCACATCATCCCGAATACAAAACCCTCCCACCGGCAGACAATGGGACACATTGAAACTTTGATCAGGCTGAATACTACCGGTTTTCAGAGCCGCCGCCACCACAAAGGGCTTCATGACCGAGCCGGGTTCAAAGGCTTGATGCACCGCATTATTGACATAATCGTCCGGACTAGTACAACCATTGCGGGAATTAGGATTGCAGGATGGCACGCTGGCCATGGCGAGAATCTGACCATTTTCGACATTCATGACCACAGCAGAGCCTTCGCTGGCACCAAAGTGCTTTTGGGCAGCCTGCAGTGTCATGTAAGCCCAATACTGAATCTGGGGATTGATGGTCAAATGCAAGTCGTGGCCGGGCACTGGCGCACGACGGGCACCTAGCACCCGCAGCACTTCACCCTGCCCGTCCACCAGCACTTTTTCGGTGCCAGCATGACCGGACAGCCATTGGTCATAGCCCATTTCCAAACCGGCCGCGCCATGATGATCCAGATGCACCAGACCCAGCAAAGGGGTGGTCACGGCACCCAGAGGATAATAAGTCCGGCTGCTGGCCTGCACATAAATGCCCGGAACATGCAGTGCCTTTAGCGCCTTGCCTATTTGCGGCTCCCCTTGACGCAGAATATAGGCAAAGCCCGAGCCACCCGACTGCACGCGCTCTGCCAGCGCCCGAGGACTCATTTGCAGGGCCGCAGCCACCTTGTCCCAGTCTTTTTTATGCTGATCAAAAATGCGTGGGTCTGTCCAAATGGTCACGGCGGGCACATTCACCGCGAGGGCCGTGCCGTTACTGGCATAAATGACCCCCCGATCCGCCGGTAAAGGACGCGTCTGCAGGTAGCGCATGCGACCCTGATCGCGCAAGGTATGATCCTGCCACCATTGCAAGTCCGTGTCCCGGAACAGAACCAGCACAAAGCCCAGGAAAATGACCGACAAAATCAGCAGGGCCCGCCAGCGGGGCAGATGACGCTTTTGCGGCGAGGATTCTGTCGTCATGTCTGGGTTCTCAATGCCATATCTGCGCTTTCTATAACTTTCAATGCACTGTAGCGTGCAGGCCAGTCTGGTGATGTATGGCCTGCAGCCAGGAAACCGCAGGCAGATAACCGGGGTTGTCGCGCAAAATCCGCAACAGCGTTTTTTCCGCAGCGGCTTTGTCATCGCCACGCCATTGCATCAAGGCAATATCCAGCAGCAGTTCTGAGCGGGGTTCAGGGAAAAGTGGGCGTTTCAAGCCCGCACGCAAGAATGCCAGCCCACCTTGCACATCGCCCTGGTCTGCGTAAGCCAACTGGGCAATCTCGTTCCGCAGGCTGATACTTTCCGGGTCAATGGCCAACCCCTGGCGCCAGGCCAGAAGGGTCTGCCGCTGTCTTTGTGTGACATCCAGCCCCAGGAATTTTCCCTGGGTGAGATAGAGCGTGCCGATGGAGTTGAGTACTCCCGATTGCTGGGGAATACCCACGAGACTTTGTTGATATTGATGCAGCGCTGCCTGCACCAAGGAACGACGATTGGCTGCGTCCATTCGGGTGTCATGTTCGACCAGCGTCAAATAGGTATTGGCGAGATACACATGGGGTTGAGTCGCCAAAGGACGTACTGCCGTTAGTGTATTCGCAACTTTTAGCAACAATTCCGCACGCTGCCGGGGATGATTGATCACCCCATTCAGCCAGGCATTATCACTCAAGAAAGCGTAGGTGGTAGCGTCTGCCAACAGGTTCCAGGAGGCGACACAAACCCCCAGCAACAAAAGCCCCTGAGTGATGAACCCATGATGGATACCGATTTTGGGTAACAAAGGCTCCGTGTTTCCGGTGTTCCCATAAATTCGCCAAGCGCGCGCCATGAACAGTCCCGCCAGAATACTCAGCGGCAAATTGTAAAAAATGAAATTACCCAGAGCGTGGCCGGTAATCGCAAACACGCCCAGAACCAGACCCAGTGCCGTCAGTCTTTTTTCATCATCTATCTGTAGCGCTTGTCCCGCCCGATACAGCAGACGATAAAGGGCATACATCAACACTCCAGCAAAACCGAGCAAAAACCCCAGATTGATCAAACCGCCCTCGGCCAGATACTCCAGAAAATCGTTATGCGCGTAAGTGCCTGCCGAAGCCAGCTCACCGGGCAAACGGTATGCCGGGTAATTCAGAAAGTAGCTGCCGATACCGGTACCCAGCCAGGGGTGACTGAGAAACATGTGCCAGGTAGCGATCCACATCAGCTTGCGGGATACCGTAGTGATATTGCTGGTGATATAACCTGGAGAAAGATGACCGATCAGATCATAGCCGTGCGCATAATCCATCAACAAAAAAGCAATGATGACCAAGGCGGCAACCACTAAAAACCGGGGTCGCGCAGCAGGTAGTCGCCATAATCCCCAGATAGCAAAGGGCATGGTGCAGATCCAGGCCAGAAAACCGCCACGACTGCTGGTGGAAAAAAAAGCCAGCAACACAACCGTCAAGGTCAACAAATAGAAAAAAGCTTCTGGATCAAGACCTCCTCGTAAAAAGCCCACCTGACGACGGCTATCTTTCACAAAATACAGAACGAGCACCGGGAAAAACAGCAAATTCAGCCAGGCCGCAAAACTGTTGGTGTCCAGCAAGGGGCCAAAAGGGCGCAAATTAGCCAGCCCGATATTGGTGACCAAGTCTTGATAATATTGCCACAGCGCCATAGCACTGAGAATCCAGGCGCTGATTAATATCCCCCGCCAGAACCAGGTCCAGAACAGTTCGGCCGTCAGTTCAGGAATCATGATCGCAATCATAAAGGTCAGTGGCAACGAGCCCAGTACCCAGAAATAAAACCAGCTACTGTAGGGCGATCCACTCCAGAAAAGGGTGAGCCCGAACCAGATGAACCAGGACAGCATGAATAGCGGCAGAAATCCCCTTGGCCAGATCAGGCCAGCCCGTAGGCAGGGCCACCAGACCATCAACCCCCAAATCATCAGCACCATACTTTCGACCGCAAGCAGGGGGATCAATTGGCCGTTGTAATACCAGGAAAGGCCGTAAACCACGAGGGCGAGAATGGTGTATACACCCGCTCGCATTGAAATGGCCGGGCTGACGCTTGGCACCCCCGAGGAACGTCTGTTAATGGTCAATCTGAATCTCCCGCGTTTTGTTGACCCGCATATGGGCTTGCATGTTCCGAACAACGATAGTTGCCTTCAGCGCTACGCAGGGCATTATGCGCTGATACATAGCGGCCACAGCGGGAACAGCGTACCAGAGATTCCACTTCAGGACGCTGCCGGGCAGGTCGCTGCTTTTTGCGCCAGATATAAAACAGCACGCCCACGAAACCTGCCAGCAACAACCATTTAAACATCGGCAATATCCCTGCCTGATTCAAGTCACAGTTTTGCGAACATACTGTGAAAAACACCAAAAAGGCCCGACAAAGCGGGCCTTTTCATTCATATGGTCGGGGCGAGAGGATTCGAACCTCCGACATCCGCCTCCCGAAGGCGGCGCTCTACCAGGCTGAGCCACGCCCCGATAATACTGCGTCAATAGTCGCGCTGTACGGCGAACCCGGCCAGAAACTCCAAGGCTGATTTTTCCGGACCATCAGGAAAGCTGGATAAACAAGCAATGGCCTGCTGAGCCTTTTCCTCGGCGACGCGCAAAGTGTAATCAATAGCTTCTGTTCTGGCAATGATTTCTAGGACTCCCGAAAAATCGGCTTTGCTTTCGGCGCTCAAGGCATCGCGCAGAAGCGCTTGCTCAGTCGCTGTCGCCTGTTGCATGGCATGAATAAATGGCAGGGTGGCTTTTCCATCTGCCAAATCATCTCCCTGGTTTTTTCCCATCTTTTCGGCGGAAGTGGAATAGTCCAGGGCGTCATCCATCAATTGAAAAGCAATGCCCAGAAGGGAGCCATATTTTGCCAGCGCCGTTTCTGCCTGCTGATCCAGATGATTGATCAGCGCCCCAATCCGCATGGCCGCTTCAAAAAGTTTGGCGGTTTTGGCTTCGATGACCGAAAAATAGGCGTCGACACTCAAGTCTGGATCATGGGCATTTTCCAACTGCGCCACTTCTCCCTGAGCAATCACGCTGGTGGCTTCGGCCATGGTCGCCAGGATCCGCATATCCCCATCAGCCACCATCATTTCGAAGGATCGCGCATAGAGAAAATCGCCGACCAGAACGGCGGCGGCATTTCCCCATAACTGATTGGCAGTGGCATTGTTGCGCCGCAGTTCCGAGCCATCTACCACATCGTCATGAAGGAGAGTGGCGGTGTGGATAAATTCGACAACAGCGGCCAGGGGAATGGGTCGCGCGCTGCGCTCTCCACCCATGCGTGCGGCCAGCAGGAGAACGATAGGGCGCAGTCGCTTGCCGCCGGCGTTGATCAAGTAGGTGCCCATGGCAGGAATCGTCGGCACCCCGGAACGCAGTTGCTCCTGAATCACCTGATTCACCGCCAACATATCCGACCGCACCAGCTGATTCACTGACTCGAGATTCATCCTATACTGCTCCCCGTTTATTGGCATTGGCGGCACTTTACACCGGATGGTGCCAAGCTTGCGGCCGCAGGGGATTGTGGTGAGGGCGACAATACCTTGTCAAGCAGAGTTCCTGCACCGGCATCAGGCTGAGGGTAAAGAATCTGGAATTTCCAGTTGGCGGGAACGCGCTAACTGGCGCAGGGTTTCGGGATTACCATCCCAGTCTGCCAGCACCTGCCAGAGGGGGTGCGGCCCGAGATCCTGACCGGCACGCAACATTCTCTCCCGCAGGGTCTGCGCATTATAGCCCACAGTAAGATACAATAAAATCAATGCATTAATATATTCTTCCAGAAGATGTTGTTGATGCGTGATCCGCAACAATTCCGCATAAAGCGGCAGCCGCAGGGGCTCGTGGACAATGGCCCGCCACAAAATGGCCATCCCATAATGCGGATCATGGTTACGGGCAACAAGTGCCAGAGCCATTTCTGCAGTCATTGGTGGCTCAGAGTCCTGTTCCTGAGGCATGGGCACTGTCATGCCGACCTTTTCAGCCAACACCAAAAGCTCCAGATTTCCAGGGTCCTGCTGCAAACCGTGCTCCACACGCTCGCGCCACCAGCTTTCATCCATAGGCACACTGCCGGATTTTTCACCCAAGCTTTCCAGCAAGCCCGCATAACTGTCCATATCCGCCATGGCCAGATAAGTATCCAGGAGCTGATTGATGACCCGGGTTTCGTGAGGATTCAGATCCACATACCAGCGCAATACCGTTGCCGCCTGGGCATAATGGCCATATTCGAGGTAAATGTTGGCTTCATTGAGGAGATCATCGATGCTCAGAGCTTCCTGAGTGGCAGCAACCGCTTCCCTGTGTGGTTGCGCGGGAAGCACTTCAGGCTGGGAAACAGGCGTTTCCTGGACAGAAGGCAAGCGGATTTCCTTGTGCGCTTCTGCTGTCACCTGTTCATTGCGGCTCTGCAGACGTCGGCGGCGGGCACGCAGACGAATAAAAACCTCCGCCAACAGCAGCAATACCACCACCACTTCCAGGACTATCATCAAGCCTTGCATAAAAACCTCAAACCCACGATCCTGCTCCCAGACGCCATGATAACCGCGTGTTCAGAAGCAATTAGTCTAAAGACCAGGATTCGCAAGAAACTTTTTATCGCTCTTCGATTCCCAGTTCTTTCAGTTTGCGGGTCAAGGTGTTACGTCCCCAGCCGAGTTTCTGGGCAGCATCCTGTTTGTGACCCCGGGTATGCTGCAGGGCGGCTTCCAGCAGACAGCGTTCAAACTGGGGCTGGATTTTATCCAGCAGCGCTTCTTCCCCACTGGCCAGGCGCTGGCGCACCAAGGCCCCCAATTGCAGGCGCCAGTCCTGATAAACCGGTGCTTCAGCGGATTCTACAGGCGCTGCTGCCACACTCATTTCCGGCGGCAAATCGGTCACCTGCACCTCACTGGTCGGCGCCATGACGGTAATCCAGCGGCAGACGTTTTCGAGCTGCCGCACATTGCCGGGCCAGTGCCATTCCATAAAGGCGGCTTCGGCCGTGGGGCTCAAAACCTTGCGCTCCACATCGAGCTGTTCGGCACTGTGACGCAGAAAGTGGCGCGCCAGTCTCGGGATATCTTCCCGCCGCTCTCGCAGGGGCGGGAGATGAATATGAATGACATTCAAACGATGATAGAGATCTTCACGAAAACTCCCATCCTGGACCTTGGCTTCCAGGTTCTGGTGGGTAGCGGCCAGCACCCGGACATCGGCGCGCAACGGAGCATGTCCTCCAACCCGATAAAAAGTCCCATCGGAGAGGACCCGGAGTAAACGGGTTTGCAGGGCGGCAGGCATATCGCCGATTTCATCCAGAAACAGGGTTCCTCCAGAGGCCTGCTCAAAGCGTCCCTGGCGGGTTTGTACCGCGCCCGTAAAGGCCCCCTTTTCATGGCCAAACAGCTCGGATTCCAGTAATTCTGCGGGAATGGCGGCGGTGTTGATGGCAATGAAGGGGCCTCTGGCACGGGGACTATGGCGATGCAGGGCGCTGGCCACCAATTCTTTGCCGGCTCCCGATTCACCGGTAATCAGCACGTTGATTTGTGAGCGCGACAGGCGACCGATGGCCCGAAACACCTCCTGCATGGCGGGCGCTTCGCCAATCATTTCTGTCGGATCACTCTCTTCCGGCACGCTCTTGGCGGCGGCTTCCTGCTGACTGCCCAAAGCCCGTCGTACCAGATGGATGGCTTCATCCATGTCAAAGGGCTTGGGCAGATACTCGAAAGCGCCGCTTTGAAAAGCAGATACCGCATTATCCAGATCCGAATGTGCCGTCATGACAATAACCGGCAAGCGCGGCCAACGCGCCTGGACTTCTTTCAGAAAAGCCAGGCCATCCAGGCCCGGCATGCGCAAATCGGTGACGATGGCATCGGGTTGATCCCGACCCAGCGCACGCAGGGCACTATCGGCGTCGGCAAAACTCCGGAAAGGGATTTCCGCCTGGGCCAGCGCTTTTTCGAGGACCCAGCGAATGGAAGGATCGTCGTCAATAATCCAAACCTGTTTCATTGGGCGGCCTCCCGTTGCTGGGTGAGGGGCAGGGACACCGAGAATACCGTCTCGCCGGGCCGCGAGTGACAGTGCACCACCCCTCCATGTCCACGTATCAGGCCCTGGGCGATGGCCAGCCCCATGCCCATGCCTTCGGCCCGACTGGTGACCAGCGGGAGGAAGATGCGGGGCAGCAGGTCCGCCGGAATACCTGGGCCACTATCGATAATGTCCACCCGCAAAGCGAGACGGAACTTTTGATGGAGCAAGGTGACGTAACGATCCACCCGGGTACGGATGAGAATCGTGCCATGACGGTCCAGGGCTTGCTGGGCGTTACGCATCAAATTGAGGAAAACCTGCACTAATTGCTCCTGATCGGCGTAAATTTCCGGAATAGAAAGGTCATAATCAAAACGCAGCGAGATTCCCGTAGGCAATTCGGCCTGGAGAAGGCGGCGGACATGCTCCAGCACCTGGTGAATGTTGACTTCGGCAAAAATCGGACGGGTGCGCGGACCCTGCAGACGATCCACCAAATGATGCAGACGATCCACCTCATGAAGTATTACTCTCGTGTAGTCCTTCAATTCCGGGCGCTGCAATTCCCGGTCGAGAAGCTGGGTGGCACCTCGCAAACCGCCCAGCGGATTTTTGATTTCATGAGCGAGCCCCCGCAGCATTTCCTGGGCCGCAGCATAAATCCGTTCCTGCATTTCTTCTTCGGCATGACGGGCCGGTAATTCCATGGGCCGCATTTCTACAATTAGTTGTCCTTCCGCCAGAGGAGTCACGACCAGGTCCACCACGGCATGGCCGCCATCATGTAATTGCAAGGGCAATGCCCGCCTCAGGATCGTGCCATTCAACTCCAGCGCATCGGCAAAAAGTACCGCAAAGCGATCCTCGCCGATGATGCTGCAGAGGGCTGGCACGCTTTGTCCGCGCGCCTGATGCTGGCTGACACGCAGGAGATTTTCTGCGGCCGGATTCATGAAACGCAATTGTTGCCGAGCATCCAGAGTCAGGACTGCCGACTCCAACGCATCCAGCACCGTATTTTCTGACAACGAGGTTTTGGTGTTTTTGTGCTGCGCCATGCAAGCTCCAAGTGGGTATGCGCCTTTAGGGGCTCTCATCAAAATTTTTCAAAGCAAAAAGCACACCAAGCTGACGCTTCAAAGAATGGGATCTGTTCCGAGCACGCCTGTTCGCTATCCTCTTTACTGGGGAGTGAGCTTACTCTCCCCCTGTGAATACGGGAACATAATGATGCATCGATCGCACCATAATAGTGCACAAGGGCTGGGCTCTACAATGTAAGTCGGGAAAGACTTTCCCGTACAGGCTTCCAAAACTCCGGAAATTCAGCGACTATAAAGCGGCTACGCTGCTCGCTGACAGGAATACTCCATGACCTATTGTCTCACTGCCCATGTAAACGGAGGATTGATTTTCTGTTCGGACTCCCGCACCAATGCAGGCACCGACAATGTGAGCATCTACTCGAAAATGCATACTTTTTGCTGGCCTGGAGACCGCTTTTTCTGTCTGCTTTCCGCAGGTAATCTTGCGACTACCCAGGGGGTGGTCATGCGCCTGCAGCAAGATGTAGATCAAAATGCCGCCATACACTTACTGAATCTTCCCAGCATGGCAGAAGCTGCTGATTACGTCGGCCTGATCAATGCCGAAATCCAGCGCAATCAGGTCAGCCGCGATACCGCCAACACCAACTTCGAGGCGACATTCATTCTCGGCGGCCAGATCGGTACGGAAATCCCGGCGACCTACATGATTTATCCCCAGGGTAATTACATTCACGAATCGGCAGATCATCCTTTCTTGCAGATTGGCGAGATCAAATACGGCAAACCCATTCTGGATCGCGTCATCAGTCCGGAGCTTTCTCTGGAAGCGGCGGCGCGCTGTGCGCTGGTTTCCATGAATTCCACCATGCGCAGCAACGTCACCGTTGGGCCGCCGGTTGAACTAAGGATTTATGATACCAATAGCCTGCAGTTGGGACGCTATCTTTCCCTGACCGAGGAAGACCGGTTTTATCGCACTCTGGGTGATCGCTGGAGCCAGGGATTATTGCGGGCTCTGGATGATCTTCCGCCATTTTCTTGGGAAACCCCGCCAGCGGCGCCACCAGCTTGAGTGCAGCAAGAAAAGCGCACCATGATGGTGCGCCATGCACCAATATGATACAATTCATTATTCCTTATCATCACGCGATTATTATTTGCAGATATTTTCCACCTTCCAGGTCTGGAAAATATCCTTCTGCCTGAATTTTTACTTATCCGCCTGCATGGCACAGGCTTTGCTTTCATTACGAGCGAAGATCATGGCAGACCAAGTATCTCTCTTACGGGATACGCCACTGCCCACCCAGGCTTCAGAGTTCCGGGCGAGAATCTTGCGACGAGGAGAAAAGCAGATGGACTGGCTTAAAACCCATTATCAGCAGCAGATCACTTATGACGAACTAGTAGATGCCAACGCTGGACCACGGCGGGCGGCGGCTCCATTATTTGATTACCTGAACACTCTCGACAGCAGCGAATTACAGGCGCGTCGCCAGGCCGCCGATGCCTCTATTCTCGCCATGGGCATCACGTTTACGGTATATAGCGAGGCGGGCAACATTGATCGCGCCTGGCCTTTTGACATCATTCCCAGAATTCTATCCAGCACCGAATGGTCCAAAATCGAAGAGGGTCTCAAACAGCGACTGCAGGCGCTCAATCTTTTCATTGACGATCTTTACAATGAACAACGCATTGTCGCTGATGGTGTTTTTCCGGCGGAAGTACTGACAGGCTCACGCAATTTCCGCGAGGCCTGCCGGGGCGTGCATCCCCCCTTCGGCGTATGGGCACACATTTGCGGGAGTGACCTGGTGCGCGATGCCGACGGTACGGTTTATGTCCTGGAAGATAATCTGCGCGTTCCTTCAGGCGTATCCTACATGCTCGAAAATCGACAGATCATGAAGCGGCTGTTTCCGGAGCTTTTCAAGTCATCCATCATCCGACCGGTGGATGACTATCCGAACCGCCTTTACGAAACCCTTGCCGCCCTTTCACCGCGACCGGACGAAAAACCGGTAATCGCCGTACTGACCCCCGGCATCTATAATTCTGCCTATTTCGAACATAGTTATCTGGCGCAGCAGATGGGGGCCTATCTGGCCGAAGGCGCTGATTTTTATGTCAGCAAGGAAGATATTGTGTACCTGCGCACCATTTCCGGTTTGCAACGGGTAGACGTCATTTACCGCCGGATTGATGATGATTATCTGGACCCGGAAGTGTTTTTCCCCGATTCAGCGCTGGGGATTCCCGGTCTGTTGCGAGCCTGGCGGCGGGGCAATGTGGCTATTGCCAACGCCCCCGGTGCCGGGGTCGCGGACGACAAGGTGGTTTATGCTTTTGTTCCGGAAATTATCCGTTATTATCTGGACGCTGAACCCATCATCCCCAATGTGCCGACCTACCTGTGCATGCGTGATGCGGATCGGGATTATGTGCTCAATCATCTGGCCGAACTGGTGGTCAAACCCGCCAATGAATCCGGGGGCTATGGCATGTTGATCGGCCCCCGGGCCAGTCAGGCCGAGCGCGATCGTTTTGCCGAACTGATCCGGGCCAATCCGCGCAACTATATTGCCCAGCCCACTCTGAATATTTCCACCGCACCGACGCTGGTGGACGATCATCTGGAGGCCCGCCATCTGGACCTGCGTCCTTTTATTCTGCAAGCGGACAAAATGTACGTGACCACGGGTGGACTGACCCGGGTGGCGATGCAGCCGGGGTCACTGGTGGTCAACAGCTCCCAGGGAGGGGGCAGCAAGGACACCTGGATTGTCGATGAGGAGGCCCCATGCTTTCCCGAGTAGCCGAAAATCTGTACTGGATGGCGCGCTATCTGGAGCGCACCGAAGATATGGCCCGCCTGATCAATGCCACCACCCTGATGTTGCTGGATCTGCCGCCAGGCGCTTATTTTGGTTGGGATATCCTCTTGCAGGTCACCGGCGACGCGCAACTCTATGCCGAGCTTTATGGCACCCCGGAAGAAAACCGCATCATGCGCTTTCTGATTGCTGATGAGCGCAATCCGAACTCGGTCATGGCGGCCATCCACCAGGCCCGGGAAAACTGTCGCACTTTTCGTGACCTCCTTCCCGGAGAATTCTGGGAGCGCCTCAATACCCTCTTTCTGTATGTCCGGGATCAAGCCGTTTCCGGCGCCGACAGCCGCCATGCCCGCTATGCCTTCCTCAACGAGGTGATTGCCCGCCGCCATGCGCTGGTCGGATTACTGATCAGCAGCATGAGTCAGGATAATGTTTACCAGTTGATCAAACTGGGCCGCAACATGGAAAGAGCCGACATGACCACGCGCATTGTCGATGTCACCAGCGCGGTGATTTTACCCCAGGATCAGGGTTTGCAAAAAACTGCCGGGAGCAGCCTGTGGATCGGGGTGCTCAAATCCTTGAGTGCTTTTGAAATGTATCGCCGCCACATATCCGTCCAGGTGCGCAGTAATCAGGTGGTAGATTACCTGCTCAAGGACAGCAAATTTCCGCGCAGCATGAAGTATTGCCTGGGCGAGATGGAAGTGGCCCTGGCCTATCTGCCCAATGCTGGCACGCCCGCCGAGGCGGTGCGCCGGGCACGGCGGCGTCTGGATAACCTCAAATTGACTGATCTGCGTCCAGATCTCCTGCACGAATATCTGGATCAGGCCCAGCGCGATCTGGCCGTCGTGCACCGGACCATCCAGGGTATTTATTTCGCCAGAGGAGACAGCGCTTCGGAAAGTCTGCTCAATGGTATTCAGTTGCAGATAGCTGAGGCCTAAACGCCACACCCTTTTCACTGCCGAGGAAATTGCATATGGGCATTCATGTCGTTCTGCGTCATCAGACCGAGTACGACTTCGATCAGCTAGTAGAAATTCATCCTCACGTGCTGCGCCTGCGCCCGGCACCCCATTGCCGTACCCCGATTCTCGCTTATTCCCTGGAAGTCAGCCCCGAAAAGCATTTTCTCAACTGGCAACAGGATCCCTTCGGCAATTATCAGGCCCGTCTGGTATTTCCGGAACGCGCCCGGTCCTTGCACTTCAATGTCGAAGTCATCGCCGATCTCAGCGTGATTGATCCTTTCGACTTTTTTATTGAACCTCAGGCCGAGCGCTGGCCCTTCCGCTACGACGCCGCACTGTATAAAGAATTGACGCCCTATCTGGAAAAAGAACGCGCCGGGCGTTTACTGCAAAAGCTGTTGCTGGACATCATGAAGCGCAAGGCACGTACCATCGATTTTCTGGTCAGCATCAACCAGCAGTTGCAGCGGGCCATTCAATACACACTGCGCATGGAAGTCGGCGTCCAGACCCCGGAAGAAACCCTGAAAAAAGCCAGCGGTTCCTGTCGGGACAGTGCTTGGCTGCTGGTACAGTTATTACGCCATCTGGGTCTGGCGGCCCGCTTTGTTTCCGGCTATCTGGTTCAGTTGGTAGCCGATCAGACGCCTCTGGAAGGGCCTTCCGGTCCCGTCCAGGATTTCACTGATCTCCATGCCTGGGTGGAAGTGTATATTCCGGGTGCCGGTTGGATTGGCATGGATCCAACCTCCGGCCTTTTTGCCAGTGAAGGACATATTCCCCTGGCCTGCACCCCCCATTATCAGAGTGCCGCCCCCATCAGCGGTGCCACCGGAAAATGCGAAGTGGAATTTCATTTTTCCAATCAGGTCACCCGCCTGCCGGAAATACCCCGGGTCACCAAACCCTATACTGAAAGCCAGTGGGAAGAAGTCATGGTCCTCGGGCGGATTGTCGATGACCGCCTCAACGCCGCCGATGTGCGCCTGACCATGGGCGGAGAACCTACTTTTGTCGCCACCGAAGCCGTGGACGACCCACAGTGGAATCTGGAGGCCCTGGGCCGCCACAAAAGAGAACGCGCTGAAATCCTTACCGAAAAGCTCAGCCAGCATTTCGCCCGGGGCGCACTGCGCCATACCGGCGAGGGAAAATGGTATCCGGGTGAGCCTCTGCCGAGGTGGGCGCTGGGTGTGTACTGGCGCAAGGACGGATTGCCGATCTGGCATCAGCCCGATTTACTGGCAGACCCCCTCCAGGATTATGGCTGGACGGACGAAGACCTGCACCAGTTTGCCTGCGAGTTGATCCGGCAGTTGCAGGTGGACAGCGCCCGGCTCATTCCGGCTTACGAAGATGCCTGGCATGTATTGCATCAGGAGGGACGGGTGCCGGTCAATATTGATCTCAGTACCCATCGCCTCGACGACCCCCTGGAGCGGCAAGCACTGATCGAAAAACTCCAGGCGGGCCTTGAGCACCCGGTAGGCTGGGTGCTGCCCCTGGCCTGGGAGTGGAATGCCCGGTGCTGGTATTCGGCGACCTGGGTGTTTCGTAGCGGCCGCCTGGTACTGATTCCCGGTGACTCGGCTTTGGGTATGCGGCTGCCTCTGGATAGCCTGCCGTGGATGGTGGACCCCCACAAAAAATGGCAGCCGGAAACCGATCCCTTTGCCCCCTTGCCGCCCTTACCCGATTTTCCGGTCGAGCGCCGCACTGACAGCCAGACCGCCACCAGCACGCCCCCCAAAACCCCCAGTTGGGAGGAAATCCCCCACACAGCGCTGACCATGGAAGTCCGCAAGGGTTGCCTGTACTGTTTTTTTCCGCCCCTCCAGGTCACCGAAAACTATCTGGACCTACTCAACGCTGTCGAAAGCACGGCCCGTATCCTGAACATGCCGGTGGTCATTGAAGGTTATGCGCCGCCCAGCGATCCCCGCCTGGAAAAACTCCTGGTCACTCCCGACCCCGGGGTGATCGAGGTAAATATCCACCCCTCGTCTGCTTGGTCCGAAATGGTGGAGAAAACCACCCTCCTCTACGAGGAGGCCCACGCCTGCCGCCTGACCGCCGAAAAATTCATGCTCGATGGTCGCCATACCGGTACCGGTGGTGGCAATCACATGACCCTGGGTGGCGCCACTCCCGCTGACAGCCCTTTTCTGCGGCGCCCCGATCTACTGCAAAGTCTGATTACTTACTGGCAGCATCACCCGGCGCTGTCCTATTTTTTCAGCGGCATGTTTATCGGCCCCACCAGCCAGTCACCGCGCGTGGATGAGGCCCGTCACGAATCCCTGTATGAGCTGGAAATTGCCTTCAGTCAGGTGCCGCCGGGCGCGGTCGTCCAACCCTGGCTGGTGGATCGTCTGTTTCGCAACCTGCTGGTGGACATCACCGGCAACACCCATCGCGCCGAGATCTGCATCGACAAGCTCTACTCCCCGACGGGATCCGCTGGACGGCAGGGCCTGGTAGAACTGCGCGCCTTTGAAATGCCGCCCCACGCCCGCATGAGTCTGGTCCAACAATTGCTCGTCCGCAGTCTGATTTTACGCTTCTGGGAAGACCCCTACCGCCATGCCCTGATTCGCTGGGGAACCAACCTGCATGATCGCTTCATGCTGCCCCATTATGTCTGGGAAGACCTCCGCGAAGTCTGTGCGGATCTGCAGAACCATGGCATTCTTTTTCAACTGGAATGGCTCGCTCCCTTTGCGGAATTTCGCTTTCCGGAACATGGTCATGTGCGCATTGGCGATGTTCAGATAGAATTGCGCGCCGCCATCGAACCCTGGCATGTGCTGGGCGAAGAGGTCACCGGCAGCGGCACTGCCCGCTATGTGGATTCTTCCATCGAACGTCTGCAGGTCAAAGTGACCGGGATGACTCCGGGACGCCATGTACTTGCCTGTAATGGGCGGCGCGTCCCTCTGCAGGGCACCCGCGCTGCGGATACCCAGGTGGCCGGCGTGCGCTACCGGGCCTGGCAACCGCCTTCCGCCCTGCATCCGACCATTCCGGTACATACCCCTTTGACTTTTGATCTGATCGACACCTGGAACAATCGTAGTATTGGCGGCTGTACTTACCATGTCATGCACCCGGGTGGCCGCAATTCCGAGATTTTTCCGGTCAATGCCTGGGAAGCCGAAGCCCGCCGTCAGTCCCGCTTTACAATTACGGGACATAGTCAGCCAGAGCCTGAACCCGTTGTCCGCAATATCATGGGCAGCATGACTTCACCCAGCGAGGGCCGCTTTGTGGCCAGAGGCAGTGGCGAATATCCCTGGCAGTCCCCTTATGATGAGGAGCAGCCCGACTATCCCCATACCCTGGATCTGCGCATGGCGCGGCCCCTAAAACCCACACCCTAGCCGGCATCGTGGCGCTGATCACGATGCCGTGATAGCAGCACTTCTGCTTGCCCCCCCAAATACACATACAAACCCAGAGAGACCAGCAACATGGCGGCAGCTACCAACAGCAATACCGCCAACCAGAGGTTCTGCGGTGCATCTAGGGCGAATTTGAATACCAGCATCAAACCCTCAGCATACGTTATACGGAGCGCCTGGCCGATGCCGGTGTGGCTGCTTCTGTCGGCAGCACCGGGGACAGTTACGATAATGCCTTGGCAGAGACCATCAATGGATTGTACAAAGCCGAGGTGATTCATCATCTGGGTCCCTGGAAAAACCGGTCAGCTGTAGAGATCGCCACCCTGGAATGGGTGCATTGGTATAACCATCAGCGTCTCTTCGGTCCTCTGGGCTATATCCCTCCCGCAGAAGCTGAGGCAAACTATTATGCGCAGCTCGTGGAGCAGCCCACCAAGGCCGCTTGAAGTACAAAAATTACCCTCCACTGAACCCGGGGCGGTTCAGGAACTCTGAGCGACTGGAGATTCCCGAGCAACAGATTGCCCGCAACCTCTTCATCGGTTTTGCCCATACGGCGCTGGTCGCGCATCTGGCGCGGCGCCTGCGGGTCCATGACAACCGCGCCAGCGTGGACCTGAAGGCGCAGCCCGACTACCAGCCGCCCCTGCTCCTGGAAGTCGAAAAAGGCACTCTTGTCTGGCAGAGTGTGGACCCCTTGCCCTGGTGGGCGCAGGTTTTGCGGGATATGGCGCTGGGCAGGGACCTGGGCGTAGATCTCGACGCTCTCTACCAGTAATTTGCGGCCGCACCCAACCAGCTATCCCAATCAAGCGGGGGGCTCGCCCGTAGCTCCGGTATTTTCAGGCAGCCGTTCGTAGGTCTGCGCAAAGATACTGGCACCCACTACGGCCTGGTCGCCGGGGGCGTATTGCACGATCACGTCTCCCGGCGCGGCGTGCAGGTGTCCCCGGTCATCGGGAAGCGCAACGTCCAAGGGGCTGGGCGCAACATAGGCCCAAACGATAGCGGGCTTTTTGCTGTACACCCCCGAGGTTTCGCTGGGCTGGTAGGTCGCCTCGAAGCGTTTGCGGGAAACGGGCCAGCGCTCGCCTTCGACGCCGGTGAGAATGGCGTCGCCTCGGCGGTAGGTAACGGGGCCTTCGCGGGTCTGCAGGGAGCCGTCGTTTTCGGCAAATTCCACCTGCACGGAAAGGGGCCTTTTGCGGGCCTGAAACGCCCCGGAAAGCTGGCGTAAATCGTCGGAGAACAGCTCCGTCATGGCCGTTTCCTCACGCGGGAATCCCCAATTGATGGATGTCCATGAGCCCGACCCAGCCGTCATGTTCCGCATAGAGGGTTTCCGCAGTACGGATGGCCAGGCGACGCAGCGTGAGGAAATCCGCCTCCGAGCGGCAGCTATCCAACAGGTCTCGATGCACCTGGAGCTTTTTCTGCATGGTTTCGGAGTTGTGGGCCAGACGCCCCAGTTCGAACTCGATGGCGATGGATTCCAGGGCAGCGGCCAGGGCCGGGAAGTAGGCAGTCAGAAAGAGCAACCAGTCTTGCTCTTCTATCCAACGGACATGATCCAGCACGCCGGCCAAGTGCACGATGACCGTGCCCAAGGCCAGAAAAAACACCGCATTGGTCAGCCACTTCAAGCGACGGTGCGTACTTTCATAACGTTGGGCGGTTTTGCGGTGATAACTCATCTGGTCGTCCAGCAACCCCTTCAGCGCTTTTTTCAAAGGGGAAAACTGCGTTTTCAGAAAATAGGGCTGCCCCTGTTCTCCCTGGGGTGGCTCGGCATCGCGCAGGCGCTGGATGGCGAGCATTCGGGCCTGACCCTGAAGATCGATGTCCTTGCCATGTTCCGAGAGCCGATACAGGGCCGGCAGACTGGCCATCTGCGGATAGAGCAGCGCGCTGACCCGCATGGCCTCGGCGGCCTGGCGGCCCAGCATCCAGCGATCCCGCCAGGCGGCGTGGCGCTTTTTGGGTTGTCCAAACCAGACGATGGCCCCCACCCCCAGCAGAGTCAGCAATTCAAAGCTCGCCCAGATCGAATCGGGCGCGGCCAGAAAAGCGATGGCACCCGCCACGGCGCCAAAGACCGCCAGGCTGGAGAGCAAATGGCTCCAGACCACGGCGTCGCGGTGCAGGTTAGCATAGTGGGTGGCCACGCGATCCAGCCCGTCGAAGGACTGCCAGAACGCCTTCCCCAGGCGGCTGCCCTGGACCAGGGCATCAGGGCCACGCCAGGCGCGTACCGGACTCAGGATCGGCTTGATCCGCCACAGGGGCGAAAGCAGGCGGAAAAAGAGCGTATGCCAGAAACCGGCCCAGGTCTTGCGCTGCCCAGGGTCGGCCTCAACCATCGGGCCACTGACCTTTTCCGCTGGCTGGCAGAGGCGCTGGACCAACCCCACTACGGCCTCCAGAGTGCAGAGCTGAAAGTGTTCCGGAATCTGCTCCGGGGAAATGTCCAGCAGAACAGTGTCCATCGGATCTTGGCGCTCGCTCATCAAGTCACCCACATGGGCAGCGTCGCCGCGAATCCAGAGCACGGGGGTCCGGCGGCGCAAAGCCTCGTGGATCAGGCGCACGGTGCCACCCTCGCAACCCCGCGGCGGCTGGCCGTCCCAGACAGCGACCAACAGATCGGCCATGAGCAGCTTGTAATCGTCGCTGATGGCATGCCAAGGCCCGTGGACACCTTCTGCTGGGGCTATGGAATCCACCGCCAGTATGCCGCTCCTAACCCCCTCCCTGGACAGCTTCTGGAGCTTCTGGAGCTCCTGGAGCCAGTCCGGCGGTGTGGGGCTGACGCAGTAATACGCACCATGCTCATCCTGTGATTGGGCCTTATCCCGCCACCATGCCCAAGCCATGGCGTCCGTTCCGTCGGCGCTGCCGCTGAAGAGACGAAACTGGCGCCCCTGTTGGAGGGTTTTCTGGCTCAGTACGTCCAGCACGCCGCGCAGGGCGGCCTGCACCTTCTTGGCAACACCATCCCGCGCCTCGCCCATGCGGTTCATGCGGTGTCCGGTAACCAGGACATTCAGGAAACGGCGTTGGCCGAGGTGCGTGTACTCCTCATTCTGGCAAGACTCGTTTTGCACCAGAGACACCTACTGTTGCTGCCGAATTTGCTCAATCCACGCCTGTACCTGCTCTGCTTGCGCCGCCGTTTCCGGGTAGAGAGCAAAAATTTCTCGCGCTCGTTTCAGCAGGGGGAGGGCCTGGTCGATTTTTTTCATGGACAGATACAGCAATGCCAGGTTGTTGAGGCTGGTGGCGGTGTCAGGATGCTCGGGGCCGAGGACTTTTTCGCTGATGGCCAGGGCGCGCTGGTAGAGCGGTTCAGCCTCGTTCAGGCGGCCTTGGGCATCGTACAGCGCAGCCAGGTTGTTGAGGCTGGTGGCGGTATTGGGATGCTCGGGGCCGAGGGCCTTTTCCGAGATAGCCAGGGATCGCTGTAAGAGAGGTTCGGCCTCGTTCAGGCGGCCTTGGGCATCGTACAGCGCAGCCAGGTTGTTGAGGCTGGTGGCGGTATTGGGATGCTCGGGGCCGAGGACTTTTTCCCAGATCGCCAGGGCGCGCTGGTAGAGTGGTTCAGCCTCGTTCAGGCGGCCTTGGACCTGGTACAGCAATGCCAGGTTGTTGAGGCTGCTGGCGGTATTGGGATGCTCGGGGCCGAGGACTTTTTCCCAGATCGCCAGGGCGCGCTGGTAGAGCGGTTCAGCCTCGTTCAGGCGGCCTTGGGCCTGGTACAGCATGGCCAGGTTGTTGAGGCTGGTGGCGGTGTCAGGATGCTCGGGGCCGAGGACTTTTTCGCGGATCGCCAGGGCGCGCTGGTAGAGTGGTTCAGCCTCGGCCAAGCGGCCTTGGGCTTTGTACAGCGCAGCCAGGTTGTTGAGGCTGGTGGCGGTGTCAGGATGCTCGGGGCCGAGGACTTTTTCGCTGATGGCGAGGTCGCGCTGGTAGAGTGGTTCAGCCTCGTTCAGGCGGCCTTGGTCCTGGTACAGCAATGCCAGGTTGTTGAGGCTGGTGGCGGTGTCAGGATGCTCGGGTCCAAAGACTTTTTCACGGATGGCGAGGGCGCGCTGGTAGAGCGGCTCGGCCTCGTCCAGGCGGCCTTGGTCCTGGTACAGCCCGGCCAGGCTGTTGAGGCTGCTGGCGGTGTCAGGATGCTCGGGTCCAAAGACTTTTTCGCAGATCGCCAGGGCGCGCTGGTAGAGCGGTTCAGCCTCGTCCAGGCGGCCTTGGTCCTGGTACAGCCCGGCCAGGCTGTTGAGGCTGGCGGCGGTGTCGGGATGCTCGGGGCCGAGGACTTTTTCCCAGATCGCCAGGGCGCGCTGCAAGAGCGGTTCAGCCTCGTTCAGGCGGCCTTGGGCTTTGTACAGCGATGCCAGGTTGTTGAGGCTGGTGGCGGTGTCAGGATGCTCGGGGCCGAGGACTTTTTCCCAGATCGCCAGGGCGCGCTGGTAGAGCGGTTCGGCCTCGTTCAGGCGGCCCTGAGCCTTGTACAGCAAGGCCAGGTTGTTGAGGCTGCTGGCGGTGTCAGGATGCTCGGGGCCGAGGACTCTTTCGCGGATGGCCAAGGCGCGCTGGTAGAGCGGTTCGGCCTCGTTCAGGCGGCCTTGGTCCTGGTACAGCGATGCCAGGTTGTTGAGGCTGGTGGCGGTATTGGGATACTCGGGGCCGAGGACTTTTTCCCAGATCGCCAGGGCGCGCTGGTAGAGCGGTTCGGCCTCGTTCAGGCGGCCTTGGGCATCGTACAGCATGGCCAGGTTGTTGAGGCTGGCGGCGGTGTCGGGATGCTCGGGGCCGAGGACTTTTTCGCTGATGGCGAGGGCGCGCTGGTAGAGCGGTTCAGCCAAGGCGTAAAGCCCTTGGCTATGGAAAAGAAATGCCAGACTGTTGGCTGCGTCAGCAGCCTCGGCATCTTCTGTTTGCCCGGCCCAGCCTTGGGCCAGTTGTGTGACCGCTTCCGGCAACTGATGTTGACCACCGCCCAGGAGGCGCAGGGCGGTGATGAGCAGCTCCGGTGTTTCCTTCTGCAGGGAGACGGCTGCTTTCAGCGAGGCGAGCCCCGCTCCACCCAGGAGCAGAGTCTGGTCGCCGAGTTCGATAGCCTGGTGGATGCGCTCGATGCGCTGGTCGATGGTCTCGCCGTCGAGGCGTACCATCATCCGCCTACGCAGGTCCTGCGTTGCCGCTTCATCGGCGTTCAGGCCTTGTTCCAGCGGTTCGCGCAGGGCGGCATGCAGCAGGCGCAGGCGGCCGGCGTCCTGCAAGAGATAGGGCTCCAGACGCGCCAGCAGGGGAATCAGTTGGGCATCGGCCAGACGGGTCGTCTTGCTACCCAGCAGCACGGCCAGATCATTCTTGTGCAGACCCCGATAGGAAAGGGTCAGGTAGGTGACCAGCTCCCGGGCCAGATGGGCGTGTCCGCTGTCCGCGAAATCCCGATCCATGGCAGCAAGCACCTGGGCGAAAAGCCGATCCACCGTGCCGCTGGCCAACAGGGCCTCGATCTCCTGATCCAGGGTCTCGAAACGAGCGTGCAGGCGCAGTTCTTCCAGAAGCAGGCGCAGAAAGAGCGGATTGCCGCAGGCCTCGGCCTGACTCAGGCGCTGACCTTGCCGCTCTTCCAGCGACTTGCGGTAGGTCTGCGTCAGGAAACGGGTAATGGCTTCCTGCCGCCGTTGGGCATCCAGAGGCTGTAGTTCAATCCGCTGCGGTTCCGGCAGCGAAAGCACCAGGTCGGGCGTGGCGCTGTGCAGCAGGAAAACCTGCGGCGGCAGGATACGCTGGGCAAGTATGACCAGAGCCTTGTCAGGTTCGTGCAACTGATCCAGGGCGTCGAGCAGCAGGAGCATGGGTTGTTGGAGTTGGCTCTGTGCTTTTTCCAGGGCTTGGTCCAGGGCTGCCCAGGGGTCTTGCTGCTGTGTGTCTTGTGTCTGTATTTCAGTTTCAGTAGTACCCGGCAAGGCCCCGCGCAGGCGTTCGCGCCAGCCGGCCAGGCTCCGGTCGCCATCGGCGCCCACATAATGTTCATGCACCCAGTAGCCTTGCTCGCGTAGGGCTTGTGCCGTATGCGCCAGCAGCGCGCTCTTGCCCAGCCCCGAAGCGCCGCTGACATGCAGGCGGCGCGCCGTTGCCGGGGCATTGGCCTGATCCTGGAGGTTGGTCTTGATCCGCTGATCGATCTGCGGGTCGGGCACATAGGCGCGCAGGCGGCTCTGCGCATAGGCGCAGTGGGCCCGGTCGCATATCTGCTGGATTGATGGGGTCTGCGCCTTGGGATAGCGCTGGTCGATGGCCTGGAGCAAGGCCGCCTGGACGGCGTCGGCAAAGGCTTCGACGCTGCTGTAGCCATCGACGGCCAGCAGACCGGGCTGCTTACGTAACTGCGCTTTGAAAGCCTGGAGCTTGCCGCCGCCATCGTCGTAAAAATCGTCGTGCGGATGTCCGTCGGCCAGCGTCTGGGTCAAGTCGGGGGCGCGCAGGAAGACCCAAGCATTCTCAACGCCCACGCCGCCTTCCCAGATGCCGTAGCGCATTTCCAGTTCGGTGACGCTGATGCCTTGCTCCAGGGCCTGTTGGATGCGATGGGCATAGGGGGAGTCGGAGTGCTTCTCCCAGTAGGCCTGCAATTCACCGTGCTGGGGAACCCAGCCGTAGCGCTCACCCAGAAAACCGATGAAAAAGGGTGGGAACTTGCGGCAGTGGTCGATTTCCTGCAAGCAGATTTCCACGGTCTGGCCATTTTTGGAGGCCTCCTCGGTGACCCCCCAGCGCAGGTCGATCTCGGTCAGGGCCACGGCCCGCTCGGAGCAGAGCCGACGCAGCTCGGGAAAGACCCGCTGCATCAGGATGTTGCGCTCCTCGTCCATGTCCTTGAAGGTCGAGGATAGAAAAACCCGGATTTCACGGCTATCATCGGGCAGGCTTTGCGGTTCCGAGCGCATGGGGCTCCTTCTGGCTTCTCTGGCGGACCGTGAAAAGTGTAGAGAACGTATCCGCTTGGTGCAAGCAGCCAATAACTTTGGGCATTTCTGGTAGGTGGAGGGGTGGAATGGAAGATGATCCTCATCAGGCACACATTCGATTGATCGATACCCCCGCGGAGCTGGTTTTCGCTGGCTTGCGAATCCTGGCACCATCCCATGTCTACCATCCTCACGCCAACTCCAGTACCGGCTATATGCTGTCCAGGGCGAATTTGAATACCAGCATCAAACCCTCGATAGATACGGCAATCAGGATGGCTGCTATAAATCGCGTCAAAGTACGACGCGTGGTGCTATGGCGGCGGATATCCTTGCGCAACAGCACCTCCTCTTCAAAAATGCTTTTGGACAGATCAAAAACGGCCAGCGCCAGAGTGAACAGGATTGTCGCCTGGAAAGGCGCGGCAAAATCGCCCGGAGCCGCCATAGCTGACCAGACCTGCTTTAAGGTCACGATTGCGTGAAACCCCAAAGCCGCACTCACTGCCAACAAGCCTCCCGAAAAAAGCGTATAAATGGCCTTGAAATAGGGCTCGAAACCACGTCGGATGTCATCTTCTTCAAGAAGCGCCAAGGCTCTGTCCAGCTCACTGTCTGCCACCAGCATACCCAACAGCAGACCCTTTTCATCGCGAATGGGTACCGCCGCCGTGACGCAAATGTGACCATTGGCTGAAGATAAATATGGTTCGGTCAGCACTGGCGACAAGGCGTTCAGGGCAAGCCGATAATAGGGCCGATGACTGCGATCGGCACCATCGCCTCCATCCTGGGCTATCCCCCGCCGCCGAGAGGCACCCACATTATCGCCCAGCTGCCGCCCATGGGCATCCAGGAGATAACATAAGTCGAGAAATGGGTGGCGGCTAATCAGGCAACGCAGTTTTTTGCGCTGTTCTTCGGGAGACTGCTGCAAAAGAGTCGGGCTGGCCAAGGCCTCGACGACGCCACCCAACAATGTGGAAAGATCCTTGCGCAGCTCCCGAAAATGCTCAAAGCGATTCATGATCCACCCCCAAACGGTTTCGTGGCTTAAACGTAGCGAGGACGATCCGACCAATTGCCTCATGACACCCCCAACAGTCCAGCAAGGGCTATGCCATGATCACACTGGCTCGCAGCAGAGCAAAAATATGGCACGCTTCCTGCTTAATAGATACTGATCATGGTCATCTGATCACTCCTCCTCAAGTGGCTTCCAGGGCGGTCCTCCCGCCCTTTTTTTATATCTCAATCACCCAAGCGTTCTCATTTTCTGGTAACATCCTGATAAAACATCGAATAAAAACCCATTCATTTTCGAATCAGGTCACTCTGCAGACCGGTCTTCTGTCACAAATTGGACTGGCGCAAGCCCGCGCCATGCACCATAATTGTGCATAAAGCGCACTATGGACGGGCAGCAGGCCCTTGCGCGTGCCCCTCGACAAGACAGAGCGTATCCGCACGGAAAAATGGTTCCGCCCCTTGATTGGCATAGGAAATGCTTACTTAACTTGAGTGTCTGCAACAGGTGAACCCCGATCTCACCTGTCTGTCAAAAGTTCTGGCTGTAAACCATCGCGGCAGCGCCGCAAGGAGTGGCAAATGGCTTTATTTGACCGTTATCAGGAGCGTTTCCTGCAGCAGCAGGAAGTTACCCTCTCTTTGGATGCTTATCTGAACCTCTGCGCAAAAGAACCCATGGCCTACGCCAGCGCTGCAGAACGCATGCTGGCCGCCATTGGCGAGCCGCAAGTGCTCGATACCCAGGCCGATCCCCGTCTGTCGCGCATATTCATGAATCGTAAACTCCTCACTTATCCTGCCTTCAAGGATTTTTACGGCATCGAAGATGTGGTCGAAAATCTGGTGGCCTACTTCCGTCATGCCGCCCAGGGGCTGGAAGAACGCAAGCAGATCCTCTACCTGTTGGGTCCGGTGGGGGCCGCCAAGTCCTCTCTGGCCGAACGGCTGAAAACCCTGATGGAGCACTATCCCATCTATTGCCTGGCCGCCAACGGCAAGGTATCCCCCCTCTACGAGTCACCCCTCGGTCTGTTTGATCGTGACGAAGACGGCCCGGTACTGGAAGATCGTTACGGCATTTCCCGCCGCGCCCTCAGCGGCGTCATGTCTCCCTGGGCGGCCAAACGGCTGCGTGAATTCGGCGGCGATATCCGCAAATTCACGGTGCAGCGTCTGATGCCCTCACAACTGCACCAAATCGGCATCACCAAGGTAGAGCCCGGCGATGAGAATAACCAGGACATCTCCAGCTTGGTGGGTAAAGTCGATATTCGCAAACTGGAAGACTTTTCCCAGGATGATCCCGATGCCTATTCCTATGCCGGTGGACTGAACGTCGCCACCCAGGGGGTGCTGGAATTTGTGGAAATGTTCAAGGCGCCCATCAAAATGCTGCATCCCCTGCTGACCGCCACCCAGGAAGGCACTTACAACGGTACCGAGGGCTTTGGTGCCATGCCTTTCCAGGGCATTATTCTCGCCCACAGCAACGAATCGGAATGGGCGGCATTTCGCAACAACAAGCGCAATGAAGCCTTTCTTGACCGCGTTTATATCGTCAAGGTGCCCTACTGCCTGCGCGTCAGCGAAGAAACCCGCATTTACCACAAACTGCTGGAGAGCAGCGCCCTGAGCGCCGCGCCTTGCGCCCCCGACACCCTGGACATGCTGGCGCGTTTTTCGGTACTCAGCCGCCTCAAGGAGCCCGGCAACAGCAGTCTCTGGTCGAAAATGGAAATTTATGACGGCAAATCCCTGAAAGACAAGGACCCCAAGGCCAAAAGTCTGCAGGAATACCGGGATGCTGCCGGTGTGGATGAAGGCATGGATGGGATTTCCACCCGTTTTGCCTACAAAATCATGTCGCGTACCTTCAATTTTGACAGTGATGAAGTAGCCGCCAATCCCGTGCATCTGCTGCATGTGCTCGAAACCCAGATTCGTGCCGAGCAGTTCCCGGCAGAAACCGAATCCCATTACCTGGCCTTTCTGAAAACCGAACTGGCACCCCGTTATGCCGAATTCCTGGGTCTGGAAATTCAAAAGGCCTACCTCGAAAGTTATGGCGATTACGGCCAGAACCTCTTTGATCGCTACATTCAGTATGCCGATTTCTGGTTGCAGGATACGGAATTCCGGGATCCGGATACCGGCCAGTTGATGGACCGCAGCCTACTGAATGAGGAACTGGAAAAAATCGAAAAGCCGGCAGGCATTGCCAATCCCAAGGACTTTCGCAATGAAGTCGTCAATTTTGTGTTGCGGGTGAAAGCCTCCAATGACGGTATCAGCCCCTCCTGGACGAGCTATGAAAAATTGCGCGCCGTCATCGAGAAAAAAATGTTCGCCAACACCGAAGATCTCCTGCCGGTGATTTCCTTCGGCAAAAAAAGCTCTTCCGATGATGAACGCAAGCATCAGGATTTTGTGGCGCGCATGACCCGCAAAGGCTACACGGAAAAACAGGTGCGCCTGCTGGTGGACTGGTATATGCGGTATCGCAAGCATCACTGAACAATGCCCCCACCCCCCTGGTTTTTTCTGACGACTGCCCGCATCTGCGGGCATTTTTCTGGGCAAGGCCGATTTTTTCATTCAGAGCATTCTACCCGCTGCACCAAAATAGTGCGTGGCGGAAAATTCCAGCCCTTGCTCCTGACTGGAATCCCTTATCCTGCAGGGTTCCGGATGCTTGCACGGTTTTTGCTAAGCTAGCCTGCAAAGTACGCACGGGGCATTCAGCCTCATAAACGTTGGAAACAAGGAGCGACAGTGATGAAGAAGGGAGCAAGGCGACACCGATTTTATGGTTTTTCAAAACTGGGAGTTTTCGGCCTGGTATTTTTCGGGACCCTGATGGGTATCCCATTGGCCGAAGCAGGTACCAGCACCCCCAGTTTCAATAGTGGCGATACCGCCTGGATGCTGACATCCACCGCCCTGGTACTGCTGATGACCGTGCCCGGTCTGGCGCTGTTTTATGCAGGGATGGTGCGCAAAAAAAATGTTTTGGCCACCGCCGCCCAGAGTTTTGCGGTGACGGCGCTGATTTCTGTGTTGTGGATGATTGTGGGCTACAGCTTGTCTTTTACCTCGGGCAACGCCTTCATGGGTGGTCTGGATCGTTTATTTCTCAATGGCCTGGGGCTGGATTCAGTCAGCAGCCTCGCGCCGACCATTCCCGAATCCGTCTACATGACCTTCCAGATGACTTTTGCGATCATCACCCCCGCACTGATTGTCGGGGCTTTCGCCGAGCGCATGAAATTTTCCGCCCTGCTCTGGTTTAGCGGGCTGTGGTCCTTGCTGGTCTATGCGCCCATTGCCCACATGGTCTGGGGACCGGGCGGCTGGCTGGGTGCTGATGGCGTACTGGACTATGCCGGTGGCACTGTAGTCCACATCAACGCCGGGGTAGCGGGCCTGGTGGCGGCTTTGGTCATGGGCAAGCGGGTCGGCTACAAACACGATGCCATGCACCCCAACAATTTGATGTACACCCTCATCGGCGCTTCATTACTCTGGGTCGGCTGGTTCGGCTTCAATGCCGGATCGGCAGTGGCCGCCAGTGATCGGGCCGGCATGGCGCTGGCCGTCACCCAGATTGCGACGGCCGTGGCTGCTCTGGCCTGGATGTTTGCGGAATGGGCAGCGCGGGGTAAACCCACCGTACTGGGTATGACTTCCGGAGCCGTTGCCGGACTAGTGGCCATTACCCCGGCTTCGGGTTTTGTCGGCCCTATGGGTGCCCTGTGGATCGGCATTGCCGCTGGTGTCATCTGCTTCTGGGCTTCTGTCTATCTGAAAAACTGGATGGGCTATGATGATTCTCTGGACGCCTTCGGCGTACATGCCATGGGCGGGATTGTCGGGGCGCTACTGACGGGAGTTTTTGCGGTAAAGGCCATTGGCGGTACGGCGGGGGTGCTGGAAGGTAATACCGGACAGTTGCTGATTCAGGCTACCGGCGTGGGCGTGACCATTGTTTATGATGCCATCGTCAGCTTCATTATCCTGAAAGCCATCGACTGGACCCTCGGCTTGCGAGTGAAAGAAGAGCAGGAAAGGGAAGGGCTGGATATTACCCAGCATGGTGAGCAGGTTTACGAATAACTGTTCATCAGAACCTGTGGCGGGCCGTTGCCGGGCCTGTCACAGGGGTCGTCAAGGCTGACCAGAACACGCTTTACTTGTACGTAGCAGCTTTTGTGCTGCACCTGTTTTCCAGAACGCATTACCCGCGTAGACTGGAAATATACTCGGAGCCTGTTCTGCTCAACCCGTAGCGGTGCTGCCCCGCAACTTTTCTCCCTGTTTGTGCATCATAAGCGACAAGGACAAAAAAGTGGGGGGTTCCCCAAGGAGTCTGCCATGAGTACGATTATCGACCGGCGCAGTTCTGGCACTCGCTCTACCAGCAATCAGGAGCGCCTGCAAAGACGGGTCCGTGCCCGCCTGAAAAAAGCCGTGGAAAAAATAGCCCGATCCGGTTCCATTGAAGATCTGGCCAATGCCGATCAACCCATTTCCATACCCACCCGCGACCTGCACGAGCCCAGTTTCCGCCGGGATCTCAGCGATTCCTCCTGGGAAAGGGTCTTGCCGGGCAACAAGGAATACCAGCGCGGCGACGAAATCCCCAAACCCGAAGGTGGCGCTTCAGGGCAGGGTCGGGAAGGCTCCCCCGATGGCCTCGGCGAAGACGAAGTCGCCATCGTCCTCTCCGCTGACGAGTTTCTCGACCTGCTTTTTGATGGTCTGGCCCTGCCCAATTTGCGCAAAACCTCCCAGGGAGATGTTCAGGCGGAGCAATGGCGACGGGCCGGATTCATCAAGGACGGTAGTCCTTCGCGCATGCACGTTGGCCGGACCATGCGCGCCGCCCGGGCGCGGCGCCTGGCGCTGCGCGCTGGCAAGCGCCGCGAACTCCAGGAACTGGAAGAGGCCCGCAGCATATTGCAGCAGGAAATCAGCGCGCGCATGGCCCGCAAACAGGATATTTCCCTGGAGCAGGAACGGCTGCGCGACCTGGACGCGCAGATCGCCATACTCACCCGCAAAATCAAGGCGATACCTTTTATTGACGAAGCCGACCTGCGCTTTGCCCATATTGATCAGCAGCCTCACCCCATCACCAATGCGGTCATGTTCTGCGTCATGGATGTTTCGGGCAGCATGGGGGAAAAGGAAAAAGATCTGGCCAAACGATTCTTTCTGCTGCTTTATTTATTTCTGCACCGCCATTACCAAGCCGTGAATATTATCTTTATCAAGCATCACAGCACCGCCACCGAGTGTACGGAACAGGCTTTTTTCGGGGCCCGGGAAGGCGGCGGCACCCTGGTTTCCCCGGCCATCCAGCTGACCGAAAACATCATCAAGCAACGCTTTCCGGCGGAGCGCTGGAATGTGTATGTGGCCCAGGTTTCCGATGGTGATAATTATTTTGCCGACAACGCGGTGGTGGCCGATCATCTCGACCAGCTTTTACCCCGCTTGCGGAATCTTTTTTATCTGGAAGTCAATCGTGAAAATGAGAGCGACCTGCTGCAATTATATGAAGGTATTGCCGAAAATCATCCCGAGCTGATTACCGCCAGAGCCAGTGCCCGGGAAGATATTTATCCCCTCTTCCGCGCCCTGTTTTCCCGTGAGGAGCTCCCCCAACATGGCTGACTACCTGTTTACCGACAACGATTGGACCTTTCCCCGGCTGGATGCGGTCACCCGGGCTATCGCAGCTATTGCCGAGGAGGAACTGCAGCTCGACACCTATCCGAACCAACTGGAGGTCATCAGCGCCGAGCAAATGCTCGATGCCTACGCCTCCATCGGTCTACCGGTATATTATGCGCACTGGTCATTTGGCAAACAGCGGGCCATCGAATCCGGCCAGTACCGACGCGGCGAAATGGGCCTCGCTTATGAGTTGGTCATCAACAGCGATCCCTGCATCAGTTATCTCATGGAAGAAAATACCATGACCATGCAGACCCTGGTCATTGCCCATGCGGCTTTTGGCCATAATGCCTTTTTCAAAAACAATGCGTTTTTCCGGCAGTGGACCGATGCCGAAGGCATCATTGACTACCTGGCTTTTGCCCAGCGTTATATTGCCCAATGTGAAGAACGTTTCGGGATGGATGCCGTGACCGACGTACTGGATGCCGCCCATGCCATCAGTCGCAATGGTATTGATCGGGCCCGCCGCCCCCGCCAGCTTTCGGCGCGGGAAGAAGAACAGCGCTGGCAGGAACGGGAACGTTACCTGGAACAACAGGTCCTGGAAATCTGGCGAACCCTGCCCCCCGTATTGGGCCAAAAGACCCAGCAAATAGACGTTTTCCCTTCCGAACCACAAGAAAACCTGCTCTATTTCATCGAGAAAAACGCACCACATCTGGAGGGGTGGAAACGGGAAATCCTGCGCATTGTGCGCAAAATCACCCAGTATCTGTATCCCCAGGGTCAGACCAAAATCATGAATGAGGGTTTTGCCTGTTTTGTGCATTACCACATCATGCACAGCCTGCATGGCAAAGGGTTATTGACGGACGGCACCTTGCTGGAGTTCTATGCCAGCCATACTGCCGTGGTCATGCAGCCCGACTTTGATGACCGCCGGTATAGTGGTATCAACCCCTATGCCCTAGGCTTTGCCATTTTTCAGGATATCAAGCGGATCTGCGTAGCACCTACGGAAGAAGACCGGCGCTGGTTTCCCTTTGCTGGAGATCCGGGCTGGCTCAAACAAATTCATTTTGCCATGCGCGAATTTCGCGACGAAAGCTTCGTGCTGCAATACCTTTCTCCCAAGGTGATGCGCGACCTGCACCTGTTTTCCCTGCGTAATGAAGCAGATGAAGCCAGCTACAAGGTCAGCGCCATCCATGATGATACGGGTTATCAACATCTGCGCGAAGCCCTGGCCCAACAAATCGCCGACAGCAGCCGCCCTCCGGATATTCAGGTGGTTTCCGTAGATCGCTGGGGAGACCGGCACTTACGCCTGAAGCAGATGGACCAACAGCCACTGGACCTGGAAGAAGCCCAAAAAACTCTGGGGTTTTTGCATCATCTCTGGGGCTATGACGTACATCTGGATATTGAAGACCAGACTTTAACGGCTCCGCAATCGCTGTCAGCCGACTGAGCAACGACGTCGCGCGCACCAACATAATGCATGCCGCACTTTTTTAGTGCATCACGCCTCCCGATTCCCCGTCAAATTTAATAAACAGTCTGTTATACAAAGGTTTTTTAAGTGGCATTGAATTTGCTAAACGCTTTCTGCAACTACACTGACAGGGAGCGTTACAGCAATGAGAACAGCAAAATCAAGCAGTCGATTTAAACCCGTGATCCTGGCGATGCTGGCAGCCTCACCGCTGGGTATAGATAGCGCCGAGGCAGATCCCTTGGCTCTGCCCAGCCCCCTGACCTTTAAAGCCGGCCCTCTGGGAACCCTCAATGTACAGGGCGTAGCCAGTGGCTATGGGGTGTGGCAGAGCAACAAATTTCCGGCGTCCAGTTTTCCCGGCAGCAAATCCGCCTCCGCCGACATCAGCAACGGCATGGTGATGATTAGCAAAAATTCCGGCCTCATCCAGTTTGCAGTCCAGGCGGGCGCTTACAATGTCATGACCCTGGGGAGTAATTATGCGTCCACCAGTGCTTATACCCAAGGCACATTCGGAGCCCTACCCATGGGTTATATTGAAATCGCCCCAGACGATCATTTTAACATCCAGATCGGCAAACTCTATACGCTCATCGGTGCGGAATACACCTTCAGTTACCAGAACTGGAATATTGCCCGCGGGCTGCTCTGGAGTCAGGAAAATGCCATCAATAAAGGGGTCCAGATCAACTACAACAAAGGTCCTGTTACTGCGGCCATCTCCTGGAATGACGGATTTTACTCTAATCGCTTCAACTGGATAAGCGGTATGCTTACCTGGGCTATTGATAAGCATAACACGCTCTTCGCCCAGGGCGACGGAAATCTCGGGCACTCCAATTTCGTCAACGCCAACATCGCCACAACACCTTTGCAGGATAATGAATCCGCAGGAGTGATTGGTTATACCTATACCAGTGCCAAACTCGTCGTCACTCCCTATCTGCAATACACCAGCGTCCCCGGCAGCGCCATCCAGTCCCTGGGCGCCGGAACCAAAACCACCAGCACCCTGGGCGGCGCCATTCTCGCCAACTATAGCCTGACGGACAAAATCTCCCTGGCGGGCCGGGTGGAATATATCAGCAACTCGGGTACGGCTACGGACGGCTCGGCCAACCTGACCGGCTTCGGGGCGGGATCCCATGCCTGGTCACTGACCGCCACCCCCACTTACCAGGACGGTGGCTTTTTTGCCCGGGCTGAACTGTCTTATGTCAAGGCCAGTATGGCCAACGGTAGCGGTTTCGCAGGCCCTGACGGGCTGGCCAAAAACCAGGTACGCGGCATGGTCGAAGCAGGTTTTATGTTCTAACCCCCGGGGGGCTATCCCTCGGGATGTTCCAATCCTGTGCAAGAGGTAACGTCATGAAATTGATTACTGCCATTGTTAAACCCTTCAAGCTCGATGATGTCCGTGAGGCGTTATCAGCAGTCGGGATTCAAGGTCTGACGGTCACCGAAGTCAAAGGCTTCGGGCGCCAGAAGGGCCACACTGAACTCTACCGTGGGGCAGAGTACGTCGTGGATTTTCTCCCCAAAGTCAAAATCGAAACGATCGTCAGTGATGATGTCGTCGATCAGGCCATAGACGCCATCGAAAAAGGTGCCCGAACCGGCAAAATCGGGGATGGCAAGATTTTTGTTTCGGAAGTGCTCGACGCCATTCGCATCCGTACCGGCGAAACCGGAAATGATGCCCTGTAATTTTTCAAACCGTTTCACAACCGCTCTTATATTGTTAAAAGGGGGAAATACCTCATGTCAGTAGCTTGGCTGAATACCGGTGATAATGCGTGGCAGCTCACTGCCGCGACCATCGTCGGCATGCAAAGTGTCCCGGGGCTCGTGGTACTTTACGCGGGCATTGTCAAAAAGAAGTGGGCCGTCAATTCTGCTTTTATGGCCTTTTATGCTTTCTCTGCGGTGCTCATCGCCTGGGTACTCTGGGCATATAACATGGGCTTCGGTCATCAATGGTTCCCTTTTGTCGGCCTGCCCCGCCCCATCATCAGCATGAATGATGAACTCACCCAGGCGCTCTTACCCACCTCCAATACGACAGCCGCCTTTCCCATGTCGACTATGGTGTACTT
>NZ_MXAV01000032.1 GCF_002847505.1 Acidithiobacillus marinus | reverse complement strand
CCCTGGGTGTACTTCCAGTTTGTGTTTGCCGCCATTACCCTGGTGATTATGGCTGGCGCTTTTCTGGGGCGCATGAGTTTCAAGGCCTGGATGATATTTGTGCCATTATGGCTGACCTTCTCCTATACGGTCGGCGCCTTCAGCCTCTGGGGTGGTGGCTTTCTTTCCACGCTCGGAGTCATCGACTATTCGGGTGGTTACGTCATCCATTTGTCGGCAGGTATTGCCGGCTTTGTAGGGGCTGCCGTGATTGGTCCCCGTCTTGCCCGTGATCGGGAAAACTTCCAGCCCAATAACGTACTACTGATGCTGGTAGGTGCAGGTATCCTCTGGCTCGGCTGGAACGGTTTTAACGGCGGTGATCCCTACGCTGCCAGCCGCGATGCCGGTGCAGCGGTACTGAACACCAATATTGCCACGGCCGTTAGCGTCATTGTCTGGACAGTCATGGATATTTTCTACTTCAAGAAACCTGCCGTTATTGGTGCGGTACAGGGTATGATTACCGGTCTGGTGGCCATTACTCCGGCAGCGGGTGTGGTGGATGGCTGGGGCGCTATTGCCATCGGCATAGCTTCCGGCATCATCCCCTGGTTGAGCATGAACATGCTGGGAAAAACTGCCCTGTTCCGCAAGGTGGATGACACTCTCGGCGTTTTCCATACCCATGCCGTAGCCGGGGTACTCGGTGGCATCATGACGGGTTTGCTCGCTACCAAGGAAGGCTGCAAGGCTTTCGGACTGAGCAATCCCGGTGGCGCCATTGATGGTAACTGGCATCAGGTCTGGCTGCAGATTATTGGCGCTGCCTTCATTATCGGTCTGAATATTGTGGTCACCTATATCCTGCTGAAACTGATCAGCCTGGTCGTACCACTACGTATGTCTGAAGAAGAACTGATGATTGGTGATGATGCCATTCACGGTGAAGAAGCCTATGCCTTCTATGGTGATGGCGAGCGGCGTCCGGTGACGGGTGACTGAAGTCAACGGCTAACACGGCAACAAACATACGGCGGGCAACCGCCGTTTTTTATGCAAGATTTCGAAAAATGACGGCTCTTCGTCAGATTGAGTGGGTAGGGGGTAGAATGCTGTGGAGCGGTCGTGCCCTGAATTGGAGTTAGCTGATGGTCCCTGAAGAGCTGTTTTCTCTCGCGTTAGGATTGGTTCCGCCGTGGTTGGTGGATCATGTGACTTTCACGGTGGAGGAGAAACGCCTGGATCTGCACATCAACTTTCCCAAGGGTAGTCGCTTTG
>NZ_MXAV01000031.1 GCF_002847505.1 Acidithiobacillus marinus | reverse complement strand
ACGTGCGCAAGGGGGAAGTCCTCACTCAGCCAAATCTCAAAAAGACCCGCTGGCTCTGGCTCAAGAACGATTGCAACCTCAAGGTGAAGCAGAAAGAAAAGCTGCAGGCATTACTCAAAGACCAGAACCTCAAGACGGCGCAGGCCTACCAGTTCCGCCTGACCTTTCAGGACATCTTCACGATCAAGAATCGCCATCAGGGGGCTACCCTCTTGAAAGCCTGGTTGGAAAACGCCAGAACCAGCGATCTGCCGCCTATCGTCAAGGTCGCCTACACCATCATGAATCACTGGGATGGCGTGCTCCGATGGTTCGAGAGCCAGATCACCAATGGAATTCTGGAAGGTTTCAACAGCCTCATTCAATCCGCCAAGGCCAAGGCTCGGGGTTACCGCACGCACAAGAACTTTATCAACATGGCCTACCTGATCCTGGGCAAGCTGGATCTCAGGCTACCCACTTGAAATGACGAGGAACCAAAATGACTAATTATTAGATGGGTATTTCTCGAACGCGTTAAGGAACATTCACCTCAAGAAGGACACAAGGCCACGATGAATCTGCCAGCCATTCTCGAACGTCTGCAAAACCTGACGCGAACCTATGATTTCCATATCTTTTTTGAGGAGTGCGCGGCGTTGGCGGCTGAACAATTGCAGGCCGAAGGAGCCGCCTTCATAGTGCGTGATGGAAGTACCCTGCGTTATCTGTTCTTCCATGGCCTTCCCGCCGCCTATGCAGAATTGGCCAAGCACGTCTTTCCCGATGATCAGGGTATCAGTGGGCAGGCACTCCGGCGGGACCGGGCCGTCTATGTCCCTGATTATCCTTCTGACGCTTCGGCAATGCCTGAATATATCGCCACCGGACTCAAAGCCAGCCTGGTGATTCCCGTCCATGGTCCTGATGGCATCAATGGCATACTTGCCATTTCCTGGTTTGCCACGCAGCCTCCCGAAGTCAGCGAAGAGCAACTGCAGTTTGCCCAGCTGCTGGCGGATATGCTGGGAGCCGCCTGGTATCGCATGGGCATGGAAATACATCTGGAGCACATTGCCACCCAGGACGCCCTGACCGGAGTTCCCAATCGTTACCAACTCGAAGAAAGGCTGCAGACCGCCTGCGCGCGGGCACAACGCGATCAACGCACCCTGGCGCTGGTGCTCCTGGATATTGATGGCTTCAAGGAGGTGAATGACAGCCTGGGACATCAAGCCGGAGATCGACTGTTGCGTGAAATCTTGACGCGGCTCCACGATGTTCTGCGCGCCAGTGATACCATTGTTCGTCTGGCCGGCGACGAATTCATTCTGCTTCTGGAAAACTTGCACAGCCGTCGGGATCTGGAAGACATTCTCCAAAGGGTGTTGATTGCCCTCAATATCCGTATGGGTATGGAGCATCAACACATACAGGTTACAGCCAGTGCGGGGGTCACCACCTATCCCCACGACGATGTTGATGTATTGGAGTTGATTCATCATGCCGATCAGGCCGTTTATCGTGCCAAGAACCTGGGGGGTAACCGCTGGGTTTACTACGATCACGCCGACGATGAACGCCGCCTTGCCGCGCAACGTCTGCGCGGGGAACTGGAGCGCGCCCTAAAACAGAAGGAATTCATCCTCTACTGGCAACCCATTATAGACTTGCAGACTGCGCAGTGCGTTGCCGTGGAAGCCCTGATTCGCTGGCAACATCCCGAAAGGGGCCTGTTACTGCCTGCCAGCTTCATGGACATTGCTGAAAAATCCCCGGCCATGCAGCGCATCGGTACCTGGGTCATTCAGGCCGCCTGCCAGCAGGCTAATACTTGGGCAGCAGCAGGCTTTCCCCTGGATATTCAGATCAATCTGTCTGCCCGACAAATTGAAAATCATCGGCTCTGCGAGGAGTTACGGGACAACCTGAATCGCTGTCCAGCCCTATCTGCTGATCAGATATGCCTCGAACTTGTGGAAAGAATCGCCTTGCGGGATCTGCGCAAAACCGCACGCCTGATCAGCGATTGTCAGAGTCTGGGGGTCCGCTTTGCTCTCGATGATTTTGGTACCGGTCCTGCGGCCCTGCAGTACCTGCTGGAACTGGGTTGTAATCAAATTAAAATTGATCATAGCTTTATCATTCCGCTATCCCAGAGTCCACGCCATCAAAATATGGTATTGGCCATGGTGCAGATGGCTAATGCCCTGGGTGTTTCTGTTACTGCGGAAGGAATTGAAGACGAGAATACCCAAGGCCTGGTAAAAGACGCAGGTGCAGATCGTGCCCAAGGATATCATCTCGCAAGACCCATGCCCGCTGAAGAGCTTACAGAATTCATGCGGCAAAAGATTGCTTCTTAGTTTTTGGTTTCTACAGACAACGTCATCTCATCCAGTAACAGCCGCAACAACGCAAAAACTTCATCAGGATTCTGCGCATCGGTCGTCGTCAGACGCAAACGCAGATCACCATGTCGCAAATAGGGCGGCAATTTGAGCACATCTCGCTCTTCCAAAGACAATTTGTTCAGCGCCACAACGACCACTGCGCGGTTTAAAAAAGGCAGAATCTTATCTAGATACAAATGAATAGCTGCAATGGGATTCGGACGTTTGGCATCCACCAGGACCACCAATCCATCGGTGTTTTTGCCGAGAATTTCCCACATGAACTGAAACCGCTCCTGACCGGGAATCGCATATAAATGTAAGCGATAATCGGTCTTTGGGCAGGTAACTACGCCATAATCCATGGCCACAGTAGTCGTTTTTTTCTTTTCTGACGGCAGCGCATCCGAATACTTGGCATCGGTACTCAGCATGTCATCACCGAATATGGCCTGGAGCGCGGTGGTTTTACCTGAACCGACATGTCCGGCAATGATGACCTTTTTCTCAGCGGGAGCCGCACTCATAACCCAATGGTTCCTTTAGCAATTTTATTTACAGAAACCTCAATACCCCATAAAGACTAACATAATCATCCTGACGATGCATTACTCCAAGTTATCCAATGTATCAGCAAATGGGCATGCCCCCAACTCAGGACCATGCACCCAGTCCGCGAAAGCCATATCAACGTTGACTAATTGCCTGACCGACATAACGACCCATCCAGTGCTCAATTTGCTGCACTTCCTGAAGATGGCCATATAGACCAATACGCGCTGAAAATTTGGTCACGGCAGCGCCCTTGGAGGTCAGGTTGATCAGAACAGCATTTCCCTCTGCATCGTAGCCATGCACTTCCACCGCCGTCGGACTGATCTGCTTGGCACCAGTAAAATGCATGCCCGCCTGGAGTAAGGCCTTTTCTGCAGCAGCGGTAACCACCGCCAGAGAAGCCGGGTAGTAGGTATAATAGGGTACAGGGTTGACTTGCGGTGCCCAACTGGCCGTGCAACCACTGAGCCCCAAAGCTAAAACCAGGGATATGGCAGTCACTCGTAACGAAAAAGACATAAACTTCCTCCAAATCAGTTGTCAATACGCTTGCTGAATCTTTATGTAAGGATTATACCCGAAAAACCAGAATATAATGCAGCAGATGGAAACACTATAATTTTCACCCCGCCTTTCTGTAGCCAGTTAGCTACAGTGGCGCAGCTTGAACGCTTTGCACCATAATAAGAAAGCACGTTATGATGAGTTTACTCTCAAAGAGGAGCTGAAAAAGATGAACAATGCAAAGTGGTTGATGGCTGCGGCCCTCCCCCTGATGCTCGCGGGATGCGCAAATAATCCTTATGCCAGCAATGGCACCACCGCCAACACGGCGGGCGGCTCATTGCTGGGTGCGGTGGCTGGAGCTGTCATTGGCAACCAGACCGGTTCACCTCTGGCGGGCGCGGCTATTGGCGCAGGTTTGGGCGGCTTGGCCGGTTATGGTTTGTCCAGAAGCCAGGAACAGCAAGCACCGGCTCCTCAACCGGGTTATTATGCGCCTCCTCCGGGTAGCGTCCCTTGTCCAGCCGGATATGTATGTAACCCCACAGCCCCACAATACCAGCAGCCTCCGGCTTGTCCCGCAGGTTATACCTGCACACCTCGTTAGGTCCATGTCTGTAGCAAAGGCCGACCATTCGCCCCAAGAACCCCTTATCGAACGTATCACAGGGTTCCTTGAGGGCGAAAAAGCTCCTGCCAAAAGTTCTTTTTCTCTTCCCGGCATCATTTTAAGCGCTGGCGAGGGAAGCATTCGCCATTATCAATTTCATCCAGATGAACAGGATGTGCCGGTCACCCCCCTGGTTTGCCAAAGCCAGGATCCGCTGCCGGAGCATATCAAAACCGAACTACTGGTAAGACAAGGTCATATTGTGGCCATCATGCTGACCAGCGCCCAAATCACCTTACAACCTGAAATTCTGCGTCGGGCAGCCATTCGTGAAGTCCTGCAGCGGGAGTGGTTACTTTCCGTATTTCTTTTTGGTCCGGTGTTGGGCGTAGTGCTGGTCAACATGATTTTTGGCATGCCGGTTTTTTTATGGTGGACGGCCTTGGGTGTTCTGGTATTTTCCTGCCTGATCATGGGAATCCTCATCCGGAATGATCTGCGTAAACTGCAGAGCTGGGTTCAGGGGCTACATACTCTCGCCCGCCAGCAGCAGGATATTCTTTCTTAGCCCCCCTTCATTATCCGCACTGCCAGTGGCCGACGCTCTCGGCGAAATTGACGGGGCTGAGATGGAGTATCCGGGTAAAATGACCCGCCAGTGCTTTTGCGGTTTATCAAGACAAGATTTTGAATATTGCTCTATATATACATGAGAAAAATCTGACAACTGTTCGCCAAACTTGAACTTTCTGAACAGTCTGACCTAGAATGGCAAAGCCAGCTTTAGTGAGATCATTTATATTCATGCGTCTGAAACCCGCCTACCCGTTTTTGCGCTCAGGGGCCTTCGCTCTGATGGTTGCTGCCCTGGCAGGCTGTGCCAGCATGCCAGGACCTACCCAAAGGGCCACTACGGGAGGATATGGTTCAGCTCTGGTCAATTCTGCCTACTCCACCGGACAGACCTGTTATGCCCCGACCCCCAATCTCAACGCAGCCTATAATCAACCCTATGAAATCAATGGGCAATGGTACCATCCCATGCATCATGCCTCAGGATTTTCCGAAACCGGCATTGCTTCCTGGT
Organism: Acidithiobacillus marinus; assembly: GCF_002847505.1. Classification (GTDB taxonomy): domain Bacteria; phylum Pseudomonadota; class Gammaproteobacteria; order Acidithiobacillales; family Acidithiobacillaceae; genus Acidithiobacillus; species Acidithiobacillus marinus. The sequence goes on along the minus strand of NZ_MXAV01000031.1, from coordinate 22,752 downwards.
ATGATCAGCAGTCTTCCAGTGATGTGACCGCCATGGGCACGGCTTTTCACGCCCGTCAGTTGTCTGCTGCTAGCCGGACCTTGCCTCTGCCTACCTGCGTGCGAGTGACCAATCTCGAAAATGGGCGCAGCATCGACGTTTTGGTAGATGATCGTGGGCCTTTCGTCCATGGCCGGATTATGGATTTATCGGCAGGTGCCGCCAACGCCTTGGGAATGCTCAATCAGGGAACCTCACGGGTACATATCCAGGTCATCCCCAGCGCACCGAGTCCTTCTGTTCCGGCTCCACAGGTCTTGGCAGTAGCGCAACGACGACCAGTAGCGCAGCCGATACCGTCAGCACCGCCATTACCCGTCGCGCCCCGGGCCATCCCCCTGCCCGCTTATCCTCCGTCTGCCCATAACGGCGGAAAAAACCTGACGGCAGTAGTCAATCAGACCTTTGCCACCAGTGCTCACAGTAGCCCGAAAAAAGCGGCGGCTCCCTTACCGTTGAGAATTGCGCCCCAGCCTCCTGTATCTCGTCCGACCATAACCCCCATCCACGCGCCCGCCCCCCATGTTCTGCGCAACTGGCACAGGGCTCCCCAGGTGGAGGAGGTCTATCTGGAAACCGCGCAGGCCATGGGGTTTCATAGTGCGTTACGCGAGCGCAGCAAACTGCAGGATTTTGGTATCAGCACCGCCAAGCTGGTTCCCGCAGCAGCCAGTCTATACAAAGTCAAAATAGGTCCCATGGCACCGACTGCCGCTCCCGAAAATTATGTCTCCAGCCTGGAACGCCTACGTTTGGGTAATTTCGTAGTCAGCGAACAGGAGGATTAAAGGCATCTGCCCGTACCCGATTCAAGGGCGGGCCACGTCTTTCACCGAGAATAGCCCAGACCACCAGAACCACCCAGACAATGCCCGACCACCCCAGCACAATATTGAGCATCAGCACCCAAAAAAAGTGCTCATGATGACGGGCTGCGGCAATCATGCTGGGCACAAAGTAAACCAGCAGACCCAGCACCGCCATCAACAGCCAGACTACGATATGAAAAAATAATGTAGCAATACCCAAGCCAACAAGCGCCAACAAAACAATCGCAACACCTAAAATGGCGCTCATGCTTCTGCTCCTTTGGCAGCGAACAACTTGCTGATAATAATATCTCCCTGCATTTCCTCACCACTCAAGGTCATGGCCAGCAGTTCGCCGCCAAGCACGTCGGGGGAAATAATCAGGTCCGCGCCAATCTGGCGCAAACGTTCCAGATTCCGGGCATCCTGCACGGCGGCAACCGTTTTGCCGGGAGTATCCAGTTCCTTGGCCGCCAGAATGATAAAGGCGTTTTCACTATCAATGACCCGCAGCGCAAGAATACCCAGGGCACATTCCGCCCCTGCCCGTTTCAATACCGCCAGGTCGGTGGCATCTCCCACCATCAGTTCCTCAGGCGCCATCCATTCATTTTCCGGGGCGACAGGAACCAGCACCAAAACCCGCAAATGACGAGCGCGCAAGGCGCGATAGGTATTCTGAGCAAGAACATTGTCACCAATGATCAGGTAATGATTCCGATGATGTCGTTTTTCTCCACCCATGAGCAGACGCTGCATCCGGCCATTCAAGAGAGGCACAATCACCGCCGAAATGGATGTAGCAAAAACGGTGATGCCGAGAATGATAATCGAAATCACAAAAAAACGGGCATCAGCGCTTTTCGGGACGATATCTCCATAACCGACGGTGGACATGGTCACTACGGCAAAATACAAGGCACTGATCAAATTGGTGATGGGTGGAGAAAAACCGGCACCGAGAACGTAACTCCCCAATACCGCATAACTCATCAACAGCAGAATAGAAATAACCGCGAATAAAGTTCCGGCCGCGACACTGGAATGGGCAAAATGCCGACGGAATACCAGCAAGGCGATAAGAATAACAGCATTGAATATAGTGAATCCGCTCCAATCAAAACCGTAATGATGAAGCAGCATGGCCAGCATGGCTCCTGCCAGAATCAGGGTAATCGCCCAGGAAAAACGGGAGCGGAACAGCAGGCCGAAGGCCATCAACAACAGGACAATACCCACAATGGCTTCAGGGATGGTCCCCAAAGCCGAAAGCAAAGGTGCCTGAGTCAGACCACTGGCCGGAGCCAGATCAGAAAGTTGTGGAAATAAATGAATCAGAGCGGGAAGCACATTGAGGATGGCCAAAGCCCCGAGCAAACCGACCGCCAGGGCTAAAGGGATGTGCGGAAACCAACGATCCAGATATAAAACCGCTCTCGCCTTGGCGGCAAAACGAAACAACCTCTGGCGCAGCGACAGGCGCATGATGTCGGGAATGCGAATCATGAAAACTTCCTCAAATATCCGTGGGCTTGTGAGGGGATTAAATCAACCCTAACCTGTCCGGGATATGAGAAGCAATAAAAACCCTGTCAAGTCTTATTTTAGCAGGAACAATTGGAGGCTATCCGTCCTGTATAACCGCTAAAAACAGAATATCAAGCGTCGTGCTGACCTTCATCAGGATCAGCAGGACCAAAAGTTGTCCGCATTCCAGCAACCATCGCGACGACCCACAAAGCACCCAGGACAATGAATGTTGCATAAAACATGATAATCATCCTCATGAAGTAAATGATATTTGAGTATATCAGTAGACCCTGAATATCGCGAACAGTTCAAAATTATCTTCTCACGGATTCCGTATTTCAGCGCTGGATTATCCGAAAGCTTGAGCGGGGTTCACCACAATATTGGTAAAATCCCGCAATTTCATGCTGGGTCGCAGGTCACTGAGAATGGCTGCCTTGGCGACTGGAAGGGCCTGCCAGGCATTATTGCCACCATCTTCGACTATGGCCGCTACGGCAATTTGGGGATGATGAAGGGGTGCCCAGCCAATAAACAGGGAATCATCATTGTAAATCGTGCGACCATTCTGATAACCGACAGGGACTTCTGCCGTTCCGGTTTTACCAGCCATGGTCAAACCAGGGGTAGCTATGCTTTTACAGGTTCCCCGGGTCACACAGGCCGTCATCCCCTTACGCACGGCCCGTAGCGCAAAAGCAGGAATATGCAAATTTTTCGACGGAGGTATAGGTAAAGTCTGGCGAACCCCGGTTTCAGGATTGATGAGCGCAGTGACCACATGCAAATACGGTAAATAGCCGCCGTTGGCGATGGCCGAAACGGCGCGCACCAACTGCAGCGGCGTGACCAGCAGATAACCCTGACCAATTCCCAGAATCACCGAATCACCGGTGTACCAGGGCTGGTGAAAATGCGCTTCTTTCCAGCGGGGTGTCGGTACAAAACCAGAGGCGCTACCTGGCGTATCAATGGGTGCAGGTTTCCCGAAACCAAAGCGCCACAGGGCGGCATCCTGACGCTGAATACCCATTTTGATGGCCAGCTTGTAAAAAAATACGTCCACGGACCAGGCCAGGGCTTTGGTCAACCCCGTTTCTCCAAAACCCGAACGATACCAGTCCCAGTAAACGTGACCACCCAGACGGATATAGCCGGGGCAGTAGGTATGAAAATCGGGCTGGATGACCTTGTCCTGCAAAGCTGCAATGGAATAAAAGGGCTTGATACAGGAACCCGGTGGATATAGCCCCTGGGCGACCCGGTTGAGTAAGGGCCGTCCCTTGTTATGGAGCAGGTTTTGCCAGTGGGCAGCGCTGATCCCATCCACAAACCAGTTGGCATTAAAGCTCGGGTTACTGTAACTGGCGATGACGGCCCCTGATTCTGGATTGACGGCTACCAGAGCACCCCGAAAATGATTACGCTGCATGACTCGGGCAACAGCTCGCTGCACCCGCAAGCGCAAGCTGGTTTGTAGATTGTCCCCCGGCGTCGGAGGAATATTGCGCAAATTGGCCACCGGCACCCCCAAAGCATTCACCTCCTTGATCTGATAACCGAATTTTCCCCTTAACTGGCGCTCAAAAGCATACTCCAGACCGTTTTCACCAATAAAGCGTCGATAAATATATTTTTGAGGATCAAAACCCTTCAAATTGCTGACGCTAATCGGGCCGACATAACCTACTACTGAACTAAACAGATTTTTAAAGGGATAATAACGATGCCACTGAGCGGCCACCTGTACACCCGGAAATTGCATATCCCTCACCGCAAAGTCGGCAATTTGGCTAGCGTCCAGGTGGTGCATGAGAATGCGCGGAATATAAGGCGGCTTATCATCCAACGTATGCATGAAGTGCTGGATATTTTTCGCGGGAATAGGAAACAACCGCCGCAAACGCTGGAGGGTTTCATGCAGATGCTCTGTTTCGTCGGGAATCAGCTCCAGGACATAGCGCGGATGATTGGCCGCAAGAATCTGACCATGGCTGGCGAGAATCAGTCCGCGCGCCGGAGATACGGGAACTATGGCCGTGTGATTGGCCTCGGCCATATGCCGGAAGCGTTGATAATGCAACACTTCCAGATCCACCAAACGCCAGATCAGGTACAGGAAAACCAGCAACAGCAAAACGATCGCCACGGCCAGGCGCCCTCGAAAACGACCGGCTTTAAGCGCATTCGGACTCAACTAAAAGTCCTTTCAAAACCGGCAGATCGCGGAAATAACAATGACGTATGCGCCTCTAATAACAGAGCCTATGGCTTAGCTGAGAGACCAGGGTCAGGAAGAAAGTTCCCGAAACATGATCTTGCTCTGTGGAAAAGTTCGGGAACTTCCCGCCAAGATCTCGCGTCTTAAAGCGGGTGTATAGCACTGTAACCAAGACTGAAACATACCGCCGAATAACTGTAACCATATGATCGTAATTATTTTTGCTCAAGAACTTCCATCAAGCACATGCTCATTGTCAGCATCCTGGAAATAGTCCTCATTCTAGTGGGCATTGCGATTTTCACAGTTCCGGCCAGTCTCCTGGTGGAGTGGATATTACGTTTTTGGGATAATTAGGAGTCTAGGCTTATGTCTTTACGTACATTTAATTTTCGGCCCCGGCAGATTCTGGTTGCCGTCATTGCTGCCACTGCCGGATTTGGACTGGGTGCTGCGGGATGGGCTTTTGCCGCTGATAATCATTCGCCAACCACTTCCGCAAGTAAAATTACTACTGACCCCCATAAATTGGTAGATCTCCCGGATTTCACGCCCATTGTGAACAAATATGGGGATGCTATCGTTAAAATCGATGATTCTGACACCAAAATTGTCCGGGGCAGAAACGGCACCGATCCCTTCCCCAGAAATTCCCCTTTCTATCAGTTTTTTCAGGGATTCCCCGGAGCCAATCCTCCTCAAAAAGAAAAAATGGAAGCTCTGGGTTCTGGATTCATCATTTCCCCTAACGGCTATATTGTCACAGCGGGCCATGTCGTGCGGGGAATGCATCACATTATTGTGACCCTCACCAATCACCATGCTTATCCGGCGAAAGTGGTGGGATTATCGGTGCGTTACGATACTGCCCTGCTGAAAATTGATGCTCATGATCTGCCCACCGTAGAGCTGGGCAATTCCCGCAACCTCAAAGTAGGACAGTGGTTACTGGCCATCGGCATGCCTTTTGGCTTTTACAATACGGTCACCCAGGGGGTGGTCAGCGCCTTGAATCGGCCACTTCCCCATGATGATGAATATATTCCCTTCATTCAGAGCGATGTGCCCATCAACCCGGGTAATTCCGGAGGGCCCATTTTCAACATGGCAGGGAAGGTTGTGGGTATCAATGACCAGATTTATACCAACGATGGCGGCTATATGGGCCTGTCTTTCAGTATTCCCATCAATACCGCCATGCGCGCTGTCCATGCCTTTGAGGCCCATAAAAAACTCCGCTTTGGCTGGCTCGGTGTGGATGTCCAGGAAGTCACGCCACAAATGGCCAAGGCCCTGCACCTGAAAGAACCGGTGGGCGCCCTGGTGGCTTCGGTCAGCCCCCATGAGGCCGCTGCCAGGGCAGGGCTGAAGCCTGGCGATGTGATTGTGACTTACAATCACGAAGCCGTTTACAGCGTCGGGCAGCTCCCCCCGCTGGTGGGCGATACGCCACCCGGAACCACCGTACCCATGGGTATTTTGCATAATGGCCAGCCGGAAACCCTGCAGGTCACCATTGGCACCATGCCGGCCAAAATGCGTCATGTCGAAGCCGAAAAAACCGCCGATATCCGTCGTCTGGGACTGCGGGTCACCACCCTGGATCAGGCTGCGCAAAAACGTCTTGGCATCCATCACGGGGTCCTGATCGAGAGCATTTATCCTGGCCCTGCGGCGCAAATGGGGCTGACGGACGGCATGGTTATCCAGCAGATCGACCAGCAGACGGTCAATAGTCCGGAGCAACTCCAGCAGATGGTCCGGAAATTACCGGCCCATACCCCCATTCCCTTGCTGGTCCGCCAAGGACATCAAAGTCTTTACGTCGTCATCACTCTGCCTGAACACTAAAACCAAACCTGCTTATAAGGAAGTTACATGCGCCACAAAACCACCTCGTTGCCATCCACGCGTTACCTATTGATGGCAGCTGTTGCCACGCTACTGTCGGGGGGCACTGCTTTTGCCAGCAATGCCCTGCTGATCCCTCCCCCACCACCCTTGCCCGATGCCAAAAGCTATGTACTGATGGACTTTCGGACCGGACAAATCATTGCCGAGAAAGACGCCAACCTGCAGTTACCTCCCGCCAGTCTGACCAAATTGATGACGGCCTACCTGACTTACGGGGCTCTGGCCGATGGCGCCCTGCACTGGGATCAACCCATTCATGTGAGCCGGGTAGCCTGGCATACCGGCGGGTCGAGTATGTTCATTCAGCCGAATTTGCCGGTTACCGTCGCCCAGCTCATGCACGGGCTGATCATCGACTCCGGGAATGACGCCGCTGTGGCCTTGGCTCAGGCCGTGGCAGGCAGCCGCGCCAGCTTTGTGGATGAAATGAACAGTACGGCTCGTAAATTGGGTTTGCCGGGTGCCCACTATGGCGACGTGGATGGGCTTCCGACTCCCGGTCTGCATCTTTCCGCCCTGGATATTGCCATGATTTCCCGGGACCTGATAGCGAAATATCCACAAGTCATCAACATCTCCAAAATCAAATACTATCGCTACAACCACATCACTCAGCGGAGCTGGAATCCGGCCCTGTTCGGACATCCTGACATTGACGGCCTGAAAACCGGACATACCAACGCGGCAGGACACTGCATGGACACCACCGCCATCCGCAATGGACGCCGCCTCATTGCCGTAGTCATGGGTGCTCCCAGCTGGCCGAGTGGCGTCAATGATGTGGTGGCCCTGCTGGATTACGGTTACCGCTTCACCACAGACCACACCGTGACCAAGGCCGGAAGCGTGGTCGGCACTTACAGCGATACCAGCCTGGATCCGGACGAACTCCCGGTCACCGTCGCCCGGAATGTGGAGGTCATGATTCCCACCGGCGCCGAAAAGGATCTGAAAACTCAGGTGACCTATCAGAAAATCGGCAGTCAGGGCATTGCCAAAGGCCAGAAACTCGGGGAAATGACCGTATCCCTGAACGGTAAAGTACTGGGTACTACGGATCTGGTTGCGGCAGAGGCCGCCAAGCCGGCAGGCACCTTCGGCAGTCTCTGGAATCGCGTCAAACAATCCTTGTAGAAGCATCAGGAGCCGTTCATGCCTTGGCCTATTCATCGACCCATTCTGCAACCGACTTTGCTATTGGCATTAGTCGCCCTGCCCCTCAGCGCCAGTGCGCTGACCGTCAACATCAACAAGGCGGTCAGCAGCTTGGCCCCTGTTGCGGTTCCTGGCTTTGGCTCCGGTCCTGCCGGACAACCGGATATTGCCCACATTGTGCGTTATGATCTCGAACATAGTGGTTATTTTTCGGTCATTAATCCCGCCTTGTACCCGGATGATCCTCATTCTGCCGCCACCATTGATGTCGGCACATGGGAAAAAACCGGGGCACTGGCCATGGCTGTGGGGAAAGTCCGGCAAACATCTGCTGGCTACGTCGTGGATGCCGATGCGGTCAGCCTGATCACCCACAAGATGCTGGCGGGTCGCCGCTATGTCAGCAATGCTGAAGGTTATCACATGGTCGGGCAGGAAGTGGCTGATCTGCTCTATCAGCAGATTACCGGTGAGCCCGGCCCTTTTGCCAGTCATATCGCTTATGTGGATCAACAGGGCAGTCATTACGATCTGGATGTATCCCAGTCGGACGGCTGGAATGCCCGCAGCATTTTGCGCGGCAAAATCCCGATTATCTCCCCGGACTGGTCACCCCACGGTCGGCAACTGGCTTACGTTACCTACCGACATCACCATTCGGTCATCTATATTCAGAATCTCGCCAATGGTCAGCGCCATCAGGTTCCCGACCAAGGCGGCGCCCTGAGCGCTCCGGCCTTTTCGCCCAATGGAGCATATCTGGCTTTCGCCAAGGTCTGGGAACGGGGGCGCACCGAGTTGGTGCTTGAAAATCTGCATACTGGTCACGAACAGGTATTGACGCGCCAGGGAACCGTCAATACCAGTCCCAGCTGGTCCCCCGGAGGCCACCATCTGGTGTTTGTGTCCAACCGCCAGGGAAGTGCTCAGATTTATCAGATGCGCGCCAATGGCAGTCACATTGAGCGACTGAGTTATGCGGGTGGCTACAATGTTTCCCCCAGCTACGCCCCCAACGGGCGCTGGATTGCCTTTATTCATGACTATCGCGGAGTATTGTCGCTGGCAGAAATGCGCCCCGACGGCAATGACCTGCAGGTGCTGTATGATGGTGGCAACTGCGAGCATCCCAGCTTTGCGGACGACGGGCGAATGCTGATTTTTGCCACCCATCGCGGCGGACAAAAAGTGTTGGGAGAAGTGGCCGTCAACGGTAAGGGCCTGCATTTTCTGGATATTTCCGGACAGGCTAACGAACCGGCCTGGTCTCCGGGCTGAGGGGCTACTACTGGACCGACGCCCGGATGTGCGCATTACTCCGCCATCTTACAGCGGCGCATCTTGGTGAATATCCACCATAAAAATCAACGGCAAGCGGCGGTCGTCGTTCGCGCAGAGGGACGTCAACCGCGCCCAAATCGCTTCTCACCGCCGTGCTGAGTGCGCTCGCTTGACCTTCTGTTGATCTATCGTTATATATATTCATATACAATCAGCCAGGGGTTCACTTTATGCAAAAACTTCATATCGCCGCCAGCCTCACCGCTGCCATCTTTCTCGCTCTGCCTGCCTTTGCCAGTGCTCAAGAATTTCGGGTTGCCTATGCGGGTTCCATGGGGGCGGTGATGGATTTACATCTAGGGCCCGCCTTTGCCAAGGCTCAGGGCGTCCATTATCAGGGAGAAGGCCAAGGTGCCTACGGCCTGGCACACCTGATTGCCGGACATAAACTGCGTCCGGATGTATTTGTTTCCATTACTCCGGGACCCATTGAAGTGTTGATGAAAGCGGGCCTGGTCAAAAAAGCCTATCCGGTAGCCAGCACCGCCATGTGCATTGCTTACAGCCCCAACAGCCCCTTCGCCAAGGACTTTGAAAAAGCGGCTGCGGGTAAAACACCCTGGTACAAGGTGCTCGATATGCCCGGAGTTCGCTTTGGGCGTACCGACCCCAAAACCGACCCACAGGGTCAGAACATTGTTTTCACTTTCATGCTGGCAGAAAAATATTATCATCAGCCGGATCTGGTCAAAAACATTCTCGGTCCCGTCGAAAACCAGCAGCAGATTTTCACCGAAGCCTCTCTGCTTGCCCGCCTCAAAAGTGGGCAGATGGCCGCTTCATCGGGTTACTTAAGCGCCGTCAAATCCCTGCATCTGCCCTATATCACCCTGCCCAAGCAGATCAACCTCAGTGATCCGGCCATGTCCAAGAACTGGTACAGCAAGGTCCACTTCACTCTGAATGTGGATGGTCACCCCAAAACGGTGCACACCCAACCCCTGGTATTTTATGCGGCAGTGCCTACGGATGCTCCTGATCCCAAACTGGGCATGGCTTTCATCCATTTCATGGCCAGCGCGGCCGGTCAGGCCATGTTCAAGGAAACCGGCTATAGCGCGCCCAAGGGACCCGTGTTGAAGTAAGCATTGGCTATGGATACCCAAGCCCTACTCCCGCAAGGAGTGCATGAGATCGTCGCTGGCGGTATTTTCCGCAGCGTTTGCGCAAACCGGTTCCGGTAGTCCGGTTTCCATCGACAAGCAGGGGACACGGAACAGGCGTCCGCTCCACATGCCCACGAAACTGCGCTGGGTCACGATGATCCAGAAGCCGGCCAGAGCGATAGTGAAGAAAGCCCCCAGGGGCAGAAACACAGGCCAACTGGTTTCCCGGGCCAGCAAATAAGTGGCGGCGTTGAATACCCCCAAGGGGAAGGTAAAACCCCACCAGCCCATATTGAAGGGCAGCCCCTCCCCCAGATAACGCAGGGTAAAAAACACCGCCATCAGCAGCCACCAGAGTCCAAATCCCCAGAGAAGAAGGGCAATAAACAGCCCCGCCATGGCTCCAAACTGACTCATGGCGGCCAGAGAACCTCCTGCAAATACAATTTTGTCAGCACCGCCCAGAGTGATCATGGCCATGGCTCCCGTACCCAGCGGTCCCAAAGGGAGCCATGCGGATACCGCCATATCCTGGTGCGGGAGCTTGTGCAGGGTGAGTCGTAATAACAGGATGGCGAGTATGCCCATGGCCAGCAGCACCGAAACGGCCCAGAGCAGATAACTCAGGTAAATGACCGTACTGCCCAGCGTCGGGGCCAGATGCTGGGCCAGCAATCCGCCACTGGCCGCCGTCACCTCGGGAGGAACAATGGGCAGTAACCAGGCAGCAGTCATGCGTTCCACGCTATGTTCCTGGGCGGTAAACATGAAAAAAGGCACCAGCAGCACGGAAAACAGTGCCATGGCCACATCCACCCACCACAAAATCATGGTCAGCTGCAGGGTAAGTGGCGTGACCGGCCAGATAATGAGCAGGCCATTGATAATGGTCGCAAAACCCATGGGAATGGCGCCGATAAAGAGGGATTGTACCGGATGCTGAAAGAGACGGCGGAAGCTGGCCGGGTAAAACACCGCCCGCCCCATGAACAACAGGGCGAAAAGCACAAAAAACCCGACATTGATGGTCCACAAGCCCTGGGCCAGCAGTTTCTGTCCCCAGTCCCCATAGGGAAATTCCGCGAGCATGAGGGCCAGAATACCCGTACCCATATTGGCGGCGAACCAGTTGGGGGTGAAATGACGAATGATTTCGCGGGGGTCCTTCCCCGGTGCTTCAGTCCATATTTTCATGGCGATGGCTTCCTGCTCAATGAATATAAGGAAAGCTTGCACCTGGACAGATTATGCATCCAATGCTATTTTTTCACGTATGAAATAAGCACAGGTAATTTTATAACAGGGAAGAGCAGATATGCTGCACCAGCGCATTGACCCGGTTTTACTGCTGGTCTGGGCCCAGGCAGCGCGGCACGGTAATCTCCATGCGGCAGCCGAAAGCCTGTTCATGACCCAACCGGCGGTGTCGCATCGTCTAAAAAACTTGCAGGAAATCGTCGGCGAAGCGCTCTATCAACGGACCCGTCACGGCATCACCCCCACAGCCATGGGTATGGCACTGCTGCGTATTGCCGAACAAATCGAAAACGCCCTGGAAGATGCCCGGACCCTCTGTCAGGACACCGAAAAAATGCTCCGCGGTTCCTTGTCCATCCTCGCCAGCCACAGCAATGCCGAAAGTCTGCTCCCCCAGGCCATTGCCCGATTCCAGCAACTTTATCCCGGCGTTTCTCTGCGCCTGACGGCCACCAACAGTCGCGCCGCCCGGGCCATGCGCGATCAGGCTGATCTGATTTTTGTCGAAGACGATCTGACAGCGCCAGGACATGCCGACTGGGTCCAGGAAACCTTGCGGGAAACGACCATTGTCCTGCTGGCCCCGGAAAATCCGCGCTGGCTGGGATTGGCTGCAGCCGCCCTGCCTCTCCGGTCACTGGCTGCGGAGTCTTTGGTCTGGCGGGAAGAAGGCTCGGGCATTCGTGACCATGCCCTGCAGGCCTTGAAAGAGGCTGGAATATATCCGGAAATCCGTTATGAACTGAGCGGTCTAGCGGCCATTCGCGATGCAGTGCGCTGCGGCCTGGGGGTGAGTTTTGTTTCGGCGCTGAATGACGGCAGTGGCCAGCGCCCGGGACTGATCACCCTGAATACGCAACCGCGCATTCAGCATCGCCTTTCAGTACTGTATCGCCGGGAAGCCAGCCACAGCAGCAGAGCTTTTCTGGAACTGCTGCGCCAGTAGCCCGTATTAAACGGCCGTGAGCAGGGACTGCTTTTCGCTCCAACGCCCCTTGCCTGTTGTTCTGGGGCTCATCCCGCTGGCAGGAGAAAACTCGCCCTGCGGGCTCAGACAGTTCTCCTGCCGGGCGCGGGATTTCGCCAAGAACAACGACGGCGCGGGTCAAAGTCGCGAAAAGCAGTCCCTGCTCACGGCCGTTTTTGAATCAACTCCGCGCTTTCCGCCCGCTTATTTCACCTTGCCACAGTGGGCGCTGAGATAAGTACCCTGCATCTGCAAATCCGTGGTCGTTTCGTAATGGGCTTCGCTGTGGACCTCAGCCGTAATGACCCAGTGGGCATGCAGATGATGGGGACTGGTCCGGAACCAGCCCACCTGAATGATAGAAGCTCCAGGCGCCTGGCAGTGGAATGTCCATTGGGTTTTCCCGTCGGGTAAGGGCTTGTGGCTCCCCGTACAGCGATCACTCCCCTGGGGCAGAAAAACCGATTCGGGCTTCTGATGAGCTTTCACGCAAATCTGTGTGCTGCGTTCCATGGGTGTACTGAGCGGAGGCGAAGAAACTTTGGTGACTCCGGAAACATGTATCACCCAGAGCCCGGGCTGCATGGGCGCATCAGCCGCCACCGCAGAAACAGAAAGCGAACCGGTCAACAATAAAGCGGCAATCCCCACACTGCGCATCATATTTTCCTTTGATAATGGCTACAGAATGACAACATCCTGATTATAGAATCGGAAAGGTAGCACAGATATGTGGGCCGAGGTATTTCAGTATAGCTATTTCATTACCCTGTACTTATTGTGAAATCACTTTCAGGGTTCGCTGATCGGGACGATCGGGATGCTGCACCAGCCAGTGATGACTGACTTCAAAAGCCCCCCAGAAACACAAGGCGATAACAATCAGGGCCAGCCACTGCTTCATTTTCAATCTCCTAGAAAATTTGCATCAATGCATGAATGAAACTCCGGGTTTCTGCACTGACTTTGGGTTTAGGCTTGGGCGGTAAATAACCGGAGAGAAAATAACCCAGAGGGTACTTGTGTCCGGGATCATGGCGGGAGGCGAGATCGCCGGTTTTGGGATTGTAATGCGCCGTCACTACGTCAGGTGGTTGGAAGAAGCCTGCATCAGGGTATGCGGTCAGCGCCGTATGCATGTAACGAATCCAGATCGGCAAAGCTTCGCGCGCCCCCGCCGCCCAGGTACCCATGGATTGATTATTGTCATATCCCACCCAGACGGAAGTGGTAATGTTGGGATTATAACCGTTAAACCAGGCATTGTCTTCGTGATTGGTAGTGCCGGTTTTCCCCGCCAGATCATGACGATGCAAAATCTGCGCAGCCACCCCGGTACCTACCCGGATCACCCGTTCCATCATCCGCGTCAGCAGAAAGGCCACTCCAGGAGGAATCACGGTTTGTTTTGCTGGCGGACGATAACCCAGAGGACAACCCAGCAACGAAACCACAGTGCCATGGGCAGTGACAATTTTCCGGATCAAATAGGGATGGGGTAAAAATCCACCACTGGAAAATACCGCATAACCCCGGGCAATCTGCAGGGGGGTAAAATCGCCGGAACCCAACACCATGGAGGGAGAAGCGGGAATCTGTTTGGCCGGAATCCCGAAGCGTTCCACATAGCGCTTGGCGTAGGGAATACCCACATGCATCAACAAGCGCACGCTGGGAACATTTCTTGAGTCTGCCAAATCATTCCAAACCGGATAAGGCGTCGTTGAAAAGGTCCGGCTGTAGTTGGTCGGGGCATAAACCTGCCCATCGCTGAGATGAATCCTCAGCGGGGTATCGGCAATCAGCGATACCGGCGTCAGATAATGTTTGCGGCCACTAGCCAAATAAGTCGGCGCATCCATGGCCGATGCGTACACAAAGGGCTTGAATCCCGAGCCCGGCTGGCGGAAGGCGTACAAAGCCCGGTCAAAATGACTGAGCTCATAACTGAACCCTCCCGACAGGGCGAGGATGGCACCGCTGTGGCTGTCCAGAGACACCAGAGCACCCTGCACCTGAGGTATCTGCGCCAGTTGCCAGCCACCATGGGGAATAGTATGCCAGACCTTGGTTCCCCACACCGGATTGCCGGTGCCCGAAGTAGCGGCCACCACATAACGTCGCAGCCAGATCAGATCGCCTCGCTGCAAAACCTGATTGACGGCGGTCGGCGGATTTCCCTTCGGGGCTGAACGTGCCCAGACCACATCGCGCAAAGTCAGGTGCACCAGATGGCGGCCTTCGAAGGAAACCGTGGCCACGGCCGGAGTGGCCTTGACGACGACCCCCCAGTGCAAATTGGCAGGATTGTGATGGGGCAACTGGCTGGGACGCTGCCCTTGCAGAGCCGTTTCCATGGCGCTGGCCGATAATTGGGCAATGGGTCCATGCCAGGCCTTGGGGTCCATACTGTCGAGGCCCATGCTGTAATTTTCGAGACCCACGGCAATATCCCGATCTGCCGCGCGCTGGTCCGTTGGGTTGATACTGCTGTACACCCGCAGCCCGGTACGATAGGTAAAATCAGCACCAAAATGCTTTTCCAGCCAGTTCCGAATCCAGTCGGTGGCATAAGGCGCAATATTGCTGGCCGGGGCATGATAATGGGCCCGGATGGGTTCGGCCAATGCTGCTTCTTCCTGAGCCTTGCTGATATATCCGTAGCGCGTCATATGGCGGAGCACATAATCCCGGCGGGTTTTGGCCGATGCCGGAGAGGCAATGGGATTGAAATCCGAGGGCGCTGCGGGCAAACCTGCCAGGGTAGCCATTTCGGCAATACTGAGTTGCTGGACGGTTTTGCCATAATAGGTCTCCGCCGCCGCCTGCACGCCGTAAGCACCCTCACCCAAATAAATCTTGTTGAGGTACAAATCCAGGATCTCAGGCCGATGCAAACGCGCCGCCAGTTTATAGGCCAGGAGAATCTCCGCTACCTTGCGGGCGATGGTTTTTTTGGGGGTCAAATAAAAATTGCGAGCCACCTGTTCGGTAATGGTGCTGGCGCCCTGGACTGGTGCCATATGTACCAGGTCCACAAAGGCCGCCCGGATAATTCCAGGAAAACTGACCGGATAATACAGCGGATTATGACTGTAGAATTTGGAATTTTCCGCCGAAATAAAAGCTTCCTGCAATGTTTTGGGGATTTGTTGCAGAGGCAGGGCATAACGCAATTGCGGACCGACCACCTGGAGCAAATGACCATTGTCGGCGTAAATGCGTAAAGGTTCCTGGGGATGCCAGTTTTCGAGCTGCACGACGGGGGGTAACTCCTGCCAGATCCGCCAGGTCCAGACCCCGATACCCACTACAATATTGAGGGCAATCAGCAGCAAAACGACAAGTGTCCAGAATACCCAGCGGCGCCGGGCAGATTTCCTACGCGACACCAAAATCAGCTCCTGGTCCGCTGAACGGCAAACGGCTTGATCTCCAGACTGCTCATAACCAGGACTCGCCTTCGTGGACCAGACGGATGAACCAACCTGCCGGTTTTACCGCAGTCTGGGCATGTACAGGAACCGTTTTCAGGAGATGACCATGCCAGGAAATGTGCAGCGTACCCAGATCGGCGCCTGCCGCGAGGGGGGCTTTCAAATCGGGAATAGCGACAAAACCGGTTTGTAACTGGCTTTTCTGCTGCTTGGGTTCGGAGACCACCACCGGGCTGACGGTAACCCCTTTCACCGTCGCCGGGCTCCAGTCACCTTTGTGTATCTGGGCCACTACCGCTCCCGCTTTAAAAAGAGAAACGTTGTGCCAGCCATTCCAACCATAATGCAGCAAGGCACTGGCATCACTGCCCGCCGCACTGCGGGATGGCGCCCCCATCACCACCGCCACCAGGGTACGACCATCCCGGGTGGCACTGACCGCCAGGTCCCAGCTGTTTTTTCCGGCCAAGCCTACGCCCAGGCCATTCACCCCATTCTGGCCAGCGAGGGGATTATAGTTGTACTGGGTAATATGGTTGTAGGTGTATGAAACCTTACCCGCCACCTGCATGACTTGCGGATAGGTCTGGATCAAGTGCGCTGACAAACGCGCCATATCCAGCGCCGTGCTGCTTTGCCCCGGTTGGGGCAAACCGTCTGGATTGGTGAAATGAGTTTGCTGCAAGCCCATGGCTGCAGCATCATGGTTCATCAGATCCACAAAACCACCGACACTGCCCGCCACCGTTTCGGCAATGGCGATGGCCGCGTCATTACCGCCGTCAATCAATAGTCCGTGAGTCAGTTCGGTCATGGTCACCGCCATTCCCGGCTGAATGAACATCCGCGAACCCTGGGCATGCCAGGCCTCATTGGAAACCTGCACCTTTTCACTTGGCTGTATGAGCCCCTGCTTTTCGGCCTGATACAGCAAATAGGCGGTCATGAGCTTCACCAGCCCCGAGGGATTGACGGGCTTTTGATCATTTTCCGCCATCAGCACCTGACCACTGTTGACGTCGAGCAAAACGGCAGATTGGATACTCGTCAATTGTGGCGCTGGCATGGGGGGCGGTGGCGGCAGGGTGGGCATGGGCGGCAAAGGCGGGACAGCGGCATAAGCGACGCTCCCCCAGGCAAATACGGCCGTAATGGCCAGAATAATAGGCTGTTTCATATGGTTGGTGCGGCTCTTCAATCCAGCTGATAATCCTCTATTGGAAAACCGCAGCCGGGTAAAAGTTCCCGATCTATCACAAAGGCCCACAAAGCAGGGCTCCCGGTAGATCCCCATCGCATTATTACAGCACTACGATCACGCCAAGCTTTCCTGGAGATCTCCGTGCTGGCGAAGCGGTGTTACCGCTCTCTGCATTAATGACCGCGCCGTCGCAGATAGCGCTCCAGCAAGGTTGCGGTGGAACCGTCATGATGATGCCGAGTTTTGCCCTGCAGGTCAGAGACAATGCGCTGCGCCAGCACCTTGCCCAGTTCCACGCCCCACTGATCAAAAGAATCGATGCCCCAGATGATCCCCTGGGTAAATACGCTATGTTCATACAAGGCCACCAGAGTTCCCAGACTATGGGGACTCAAGGCATCCATCAGCAGAACGCTGCTCGGCCGGTTACCGGCAAAAGTACGGAAAGGAATCTGGGCTTCGGCAACCCCTTCACTGCGCAGCTCATCCGCAGTTTTACCAAAGGCCAGGGCTTCCGCCTGGGCAATCAGGTTCGCCATGAGCAGTTCGTGCTGCTCCGCAGAATCACTGAGGGGATGACAAAACCCGATAAAGTCGCAGGGAATCAAACGGGTACCTTGATGTATCAATTGATAGAAGGAATGTTGTCCGTCCGTACCAGGCTCACCCCAGATAATGGGACCGGTATCCACGGACAGCCATTGACCCGCTTCATTGACACTTTTACCGTTACTTTCCATCTGCAGTTGCTGCAAATACGCCGGAAAACGCGCCAGATCATAGGCATAGGGCAAAATCGCCTGGGTTTGTGCACCCCAGAAGTTGTTATACCAGATGGACAGGAGGCCCAGCAGTACCGGCAGGTTTTTCTCTAGCGGAGCGTTCTGGAAATGCAGATCCATGGCATGAAAACCGGCCAGCATGACCTGAAAATGCTGCACTCCGACCCCGAGCATGGTGGATAGACCAATGGCGGAATCCATGGAATAGCGACCACCCACCCAGTCCCAGAACCCGAACATGTGTTCGGTATCCATACCAAAAGCTTTGACCGCTTCGGTATTGGTGGAAACTGCGACGAAATGTCGGGCTACCGCCTCTTCTCCGAGAGCATCGACTAACCATTGGCGGGCGGCATGGGCATTGGTCATGGTTTCCAGGGTCGTGAAGGTTTTCGAAGAAATGATAAATAGCGTTTCTGCCGGGTCCAGATGCGCGGTCACATCACTGAGGGTGGCACCATCCACATTCGCCACAAAATACAACTGCATTTGAGGATGACGGTAAGCCCGCAATGCCTTCCAGGCCATTTCCGGACCCAGGTAGGATCCGCCAATACCGATATTCACGATTTGGCGGATGGGTTTTCCGGTCGCTCCGCGCCAGGTCTCAGAATGAATGGCCTCGGTGAACTCGGCCATATGGTCCAGAACCCGATGCACTTCGGGGACGACATCCACGCCATCGGTCCGCATGACCGTACCCTTGGGCGCCCGTAAAGCAGCATGAAACGCCGCTCGTCCTTCACTGTGATTGATTTTTTCGCCAGCAAACATGGCATCCCGACGGCTCTCCAGGTCGCGACTCCGGGCAAGATCCAACAGCAGATTCAGGCTTTCCCGTCGTAACAAATGTTTGGAATAGTCCAGATAAATCCCGCAGGCTTCTACCGAAAAATGGCTGGCCCGCTGGGGATCTTCCTGAAAAAGCTGGCGCAGGGTCATGCCCTCCCAGGTCTGACGATGCGTCTGTAAACGTTGCCAGGCGGGCGAATCATGGAGTGGGGCTGCCGACATGAGAGAACTCCTTAGGCAAAAAAGAAAGAGACAGATCGATGATCTATATAAAAGCTTAGAGTATGGTCGCGCCCTCTCGCAAGTTTTAATGCGCCCGTTCTTGCCAGGCATTGCGCAGGAGCTGCAGAAAAGTTTCCTGGGTTTTATTCCAGGCTATCCAGTCGGCCTGATCACGATCTTCTGCCAGCTGCCGGAGCAGACTGCCCAACTCCCGGTGATAGAGTTGGTGATGCCGCATCAAACGCTTTTGGTCATCTAGTTCCAGATTCTGTAAATAGTCATGGATGGGACATAAGCGGGTCTGACTGAGGGTTTCCACCTGCATCAAATGCGGATTTTGCCGGGCCATTTTGAACAGCAGGTTATGACTGGCCATTTGTGCAGCGTAAATTCCCAACAACGTCGAAGGGTATTTGCGCAACGGCTGCTTGCGTTGCAACCAGGAGCGCAGACGAATGATGGGCATGGGTCGGGCAATATGCCGGCCCTGCAAGAGCGGAATATTAAGCGTCATCATGGCATCCATGACGGCTTCATTCTCGACTCCTTCTACCACCAGTTCCACTTCCAGTCCCTGGGCCAGATCCCGCACCGCCAGCACAAAATGCAAGTCCTCCGGACGGGTCGCCAGGGTCCTTACAAAGCCTTGATCCAGCTTTATTTCATCAACCGGCAGGTCTTTCAGTCGCAACAGGGACGCATAGGCACTACCCACATCATCCAGCGCCAGGCGCACGCCCAGGGCGCGAATCTGACGCAATAATTCCAGGGCGGAATTGCGCTCCAGAAAGTCACTCCCCTCCAGAATTTCGAGAATAATGCGGGCCGGATCCAGACCACTGTCCAGGATAATCTGGCGAATCTGGCGAATGCAGGATTTATTGAGGGATTGCGGATCAATATTGACCGAAACCCATAAGCCCTCACCTACCTCTCCCAGACTTTTGAGGTCTTCCAAGGACTGCGCCAGCATGCGTTGAGTCAGATGACATAAATTCCCCCCACGCAATTGCGGCAGAAACTCCCGGGGAGTCAGAATACGGCCATCTTCCGCACGCAGACGAGCCAGGGATTCCATACCGGCCACCTTGTTCGACCGGGCATCCCATACCGGTTGATATAAAACCAGCAACTGGCCACTGGCGAGCAGTCGCTGGGCGAGCGGCGCCCGTTCCAGAGCCGCGCCAGGTTGATGCAGCATCCAGCAGGCATCCCGTTCCTGCTTCTGATGCTTGCTTTCGTAAAGAGCCAGATCCGCTTGACGAAGCAATTCTTCGGGAGTCAGCACTTTGTTGCCCCCCGCATAAATACCGACGCCGATGCTCAACCCGACACGCACACTTTGACCGCTCTGCAATTGCATGGGCGAAGTCATCACATTCTCGATTTTACGCAATATCTGATAAAGATCATCCTGGTTCTGTACAGACTCCAGCAAAATCACAAACTCATCACCACCAAAGCGTCCCACCATATCATTTTTACGTAGCACTTCGGCCAGACGATGCCCCAAGGTCACCAGCACCTGATCTCCGGCCTCGTGTCCGAATTTATCATTGATGGGTTTGAACCGATCAAGGTCCAGCATGCACACCGCCAGTACTTCATCCTGCCGCTGATGCCGGGCCATGGCCTGCTCCAATTGGCTTTCCAGCAGACGACGATTGGCAAGGCCCGTCAAAGGGTCATAAAACGCCACTTTCTCCAGCTTTTGCCGGGCATCTTCAATGGTTTTCTGGTATTCGTCCTGGCGCAGCGCCAGACCAATACTGTTGGCCAGTTGCCCATAGAGTTGCTGAACAGCCTCGGTAAAATGCTGCGGGTTCTCACTGAAAACGCCCAGAATGGCCATGGGTCGACTGTCGTCCGTAGCGGCGATGACCCAGAGCCTGCTCTCCAGTGCAAGATTTCGGAACTGCGGATGCATTTGCAGAAAATGGCTGTTCACCAGAGGAACCGGATAACCCAGGGGATGAATCTGCGCCGGGGGATGATGAAGAAATTGCCCGATCAGGCTGTCCTCTACCGGCCATTCCCGGGCATTTTCCTGGGCAGTGAAAGATTCCAGGGCGCTGCGCAAGCCTACATGATCGCACTGGATAAAATAATTCCGGATCTGCGCCTTTTCAGGGTCAGGCAAGGCAATATAGGCCGCAAGCACATTGGTTTCTTGCACCAGGGTACGGAGCAAATCCGGAAACATTTGCGTCACTGCCGCCCGATCCAGCAGGTCCCGCTGGATTTTCATCACCGCTGACTGATAACGGCGCATGGTGGCATCCTGGGCGGCGAGCAAGGTCAACTGCATTTTTTCTTCGGCCAGCTTTTGCTTCAGAACCAGCTCGTCCAGTCCATGTCCTACCAGGCGCGCCACCTGCTGCAAAACGTCACAAATATCCCTGGAAAACATGTGCGGCCGATCACCAATGACGGCCAGAACCGCCCAGCGCTGTCCCTCGTGAGCAATGGGCAGTGCCGCTGCTGCACGCCAGCCGTAATCCAGTGCTTCGGCGCGCCAGGACTGGATCAAGGGATCGGACAAATAATCCTGCTGAACCACTAGAGCATTAGCACGCCAAGCCCTGGCACCCACCGTCTGTCCCTCGGGAACTTCTGCAGATACCGGCCAACGCCGCTGGAGGGCATTGGGCGCACTCCAGCCGGCATAAGCCAGGGCGTCCATACAGCCGTCCACCCCCGGACGCGCCACCCAGCAAGCGATAAAAATGCCACTATCAATCAGTTGCTGACAGGTTTTTTGTAACATACCCGGCATATCCTCTGCGGCCAGGATCGCTTCTCCTGCTTGCAGCAGGGCCTGCTGCAAAATACGGGTGCGTTGTAATGAAAAATGATTGTTTTGCCGCTGCAAAAAATCCTGCAAATCCTGGGTTACCTGCTGCAGAACCTCGGCTACCTCTTCTGCAAATCCTTCATCTTCGGCACATTGCAGGACAAGATGACCCGCACGCCCATCGGGCCAGACAAAGTCCCGGGTCATACTCGTAGCGGATTCACGGCTCAGCTGAACCATACCGGGGGCTTGTGCCAGCATGCTTTGCAACATTTCCGCCTGAGGACCGGCCACTGCGCGCAGCGCTACGCCATTGATACCCTGGCCTTCTTCCATAATCCAAACCAGAGAAAGGTGTAATTGCCTTTGCAGGATTTCACAAAACCGCTGTAAAACCTGATCTTCCGGCAGATCCAGACTCTCCGAGAACAAACGGTTTACGGTGCTGGCCGCACGAATAAATCTCTCCCGGGCCAACAAGTCCTGCTGGCTCCGACGCAAAGCCAGGGTCCGGTCTTCGACGCGCCGCTCCAGCCAGCGGCTGCCCTGACGCAGCTTCTCTTTGTTGCGTGCGGCCTCCGCAATCAGGCTCTTCGTCAGATTGAGTGGGTAGGGGGTAGAATGCTGTGGAGCGGTCGTGCCCTGAATTGGAGTTAGCTGATGGTCCCTGAAGAGCTGTTTTCTCTCGCGTTAGGATTGGTTCCGCCGTGGTTGGTGGATCATGTGACTTTCACGGTGGAGGAGAAACGCCTGGATCTGCACATCAACTTTCCCAAGGGTAGTCGCTTTGCTTGCTCCGTCTGTGGTGAGGAGTGTCCGGTACATGATACCCGTGACCATACTTGGCGGCACATGGATTTCTTCCAGCATGAAGCCTATCTCCATGCCCGCGTACCTCGTGTGAAGTGCCAGGAGCATGGAGTGCATCAGATATCTGTTCCCTGGGCACGGGAAGGCTCGCATTTCACCCTGCTCTTCGAAGCGCTGATCATGACCCTGGTGCGGGAGATGCCGGTATTGACCGTAGCCCGCCTAGTCGGCGAGACCGACACGCTCCTGTGGCGGGTGATTGACCACTATGTGCCAGAAGCCCGTACCAGAGTGGATATGGCCCATGTCCATGCCGTCGGCGTCGATGAAACCAGCAGTCGGCGCGGCCACGACTACATCACGCTCTTCGTGGAT
>NZ_MXAV01000030.1 GCF_002847505.1 Acidithiobacillus marinus | reverse complement strand
GGGTAGGGGGTAGAATGCTGTGGAGCGGTCGTGCCCTGAATTGGAGTTAGCTGATGGTCCCTGAAGAGCTGTTTTCTCTCGCGTTAGGATTGGTTCCGCCGTGGTTGGTGGATCATGTGACTTTCACGGTGGAGGAGAAACGCCTGGATCTGCACATCAACTTTCCCAAGGGTAGTCGCTTTGCTTGCTCCGTCTGTGGTGAGGAGTGTCCGGTACATGATACCCGTGACCATACTTGGCGGCACATGGATTTCTTCCAGCATGAAGCCTATCTCCATGCCCGCGTACCTCGTGTGAAGTGCCAGGAGCATGGAGTGCATCAGATATCTGTTCCCTGGGCACGGGAAGGCTCGCATTTCACCCTGCTCTTCGAAGCGCTGATCATGACCCTGGTGCGGGAGATGCCGGTATTGACCGTAGCCCGCCTAGTCGGCGAGACCGACACGCTCCTGTGGCGGGTGATTGACCACTATGTGCCAGAAGCCCGTACCAGAGTGGATATGGCCCATGTCCATGCCGTCGGCGTCGATGAAACCAGCAGTCGGCGCGGCCACGACTACATCACGCTCTTCGTGGATCTGGATGCCCGGCGACTCTTGTTCGCTACTCCCGGCAAGGATGCCAAGACCTTTGAGAGATTCTCCGCAGATCTACAGGCCCATGGTGGTAGCGCGGAAGCGATCACCGATGTGAGCATGGACCTCTCGCCGGCCTTCCAGAAAGGGGCTGCCGAGCACCTGCCCAATGCGGAGATCACTTTCGATCGTTTTCACCTCATGAAGCTCGTCAACGAGGCCGTGGACGACGTGCGCAAGGGGGAAGTCCTCACTCAGCCAAATCTCAAAAAGACCCGCTGGCTCTGGCTCAAGAACGATTGCAACCTCAAGGTGAAGCAGAAAGAAAAGCTGCAGGCATTACTCAAAGACCAGAACCTCAAGACGGCGCAGGCCTACCAGTTCCGCCTGACCTTTCAGGACATCTTCACGATCAAGAATCGCCATCAGGGGGCTACCCTCTTGAAAGCCTGGTTGGAAAACGCCAGAACCAGCGATCTGCCGCCTATCGTCAAGGTCGCCTACACCATCATGAATCACTGGGATGGCGTGCTCCGATGGTTCGAGAGCCAGATCACCAATGGAATTCTGGAAGGTTTCAACAGCCTCATTCAATCCGCCAAGGCCAAGGCTCGGGGTTACCGCACGCACAAGAACTTTATCAACATGGCCTACCTGATCCTGGGCAAGCTGGATCTCAGGCTACCCACTTGAAATGACGAGGAACCCGCAATCATGGCAGCGGCAAAAAGGCCGATACTGATCATGCCTATTCCAATAATCTGCAGGACGGTGATGGGGTGCAGGGCAGTAGCCCCTGAGTAAGGCCCCAGGTCACGGGCAGTAGCGGCCATAGCCAGCAGAAACACCAGCAGTGCCAAGCGATAGACAGCATCTACAGGAAAGCGGGTCAGCGCCCAGAGCATGGGAATGAACAATACAAACAGTAGGCCAATAATTCCCAAAAAATCGGGATCATGTTGCCAGAACAACCATGTCGTAGCGACCAGGACATAAACCGAAAAAAGCCAGAAATCGCGATCTTCGGTAATCAGACTCTTCCAGGACCAGGGCTTCTGCCAGGACAACAAATTCGAACTCAACAGTAAAACACCAAAACTGACCGCACTGGCATTGCTGAGAAAAAGGACAGGGACATCAGGCCAGGGTTCTGGATAAAACAACCGCTGCCAGAATATTCCCCATATCCCGACAAGAATTCCGTTCAAAAGACAAGGGAAAAGCAGAAACCACAAAAAATCAGCCTTGAAAGTCAGCGACCGCCAGTCAGGCACCCAGCGATACATAAGGCGAAGTGCAATCCACGCACCAAGCAGTTCACCGGTCGCGAAAGCAAAGGCGCTCAAGATGTCATACCCTAACAAGCAGTTGCCCATTAAAGCACCCAGCCACAGCCCCGGCACCAAGGCATAGCCCTTGCGCATCAAGACAAATACAAACAATCCCGAACTCGCCCATACGGACAGGTACCAAGCTTGCCTGGCATCAGGAATCAGCTGGCCGGCAAGCAGGGTCAACAGGATCAGACCGATCAGCGCCACCACCTGATCCAGCAGGTATACATCAGGCCTCGAAGGAGTACCGGAAACCTTTTGCCTTAGAGACATATGCGGCCTTGCTTCAAAGGATAACCTCCGCACGCAAGCGGTTCTGTTACCATTCATAGTGGTAATGAATGGTTACTCTGAACTGTAACAACTCAAGGAGCAAAGTACATTATTTTTGTAGGGATAGCACATCATTTCATGGAATAAAAATTTAATCATATGTTTTTATATTGGGTTATTTAACAAAGGATGGTTTATTTGAACCACCCCGGGATGGTTGTTATGCCCACAAAAACCTTGTCGTATATTACAAGACACTGATGTAGATGGCTTTCATTCCTGGCTATTTAATGGCACGACATTTGCTGCCTTGAAGGGCAGTAGTGACTAATAGCAATTATACTGAAGGGAGTATCATCATGGTTATTGAAAATTCATTACCGGTGCTCTTGAGCCGACTGGATTTTGCCTGGATTACCTCCATGCACATTCTCTGGACGCCCATGACCATCGGCATGTCCTGGCTGCTCTTTTTTATGGAGCTTGCCTGGTTGAAAAGCGGTGATGAACGCTGGTATAAGCTCAACCGCTTCTTTGAAAAAATCTTCATCATCAATTTCGGAGCTGGTGTGGCCACCGGCGTCACCATGGAAATGGCCTTCGGGATCCTTTATGGTCCTTTTTCCCAGGCTGTGGGCCCGTTCTTCGGCAACATTCTTGGCTTTGAAACCATTACCGCCTTCATGTACGAAGCCGGCTTCATCGGTTTGATGGTCTTCGGTTGGGGCAAAATCAGCAAAGGCATGCATCTGTTTGTGACCTTCAACGTCGGCCTGTCTTCCAGCCTCTCGGCCATGTGGATTCTGGTCGCCAACTCCTGGATGCAGACCCCCGACGGCGTTGTTCTCAAAGATGGGCTCTTTCAGGTCACCAACTGGTGGCACGCCATTCTCAATGACAATTTCGTTTGGGGCTTCCCGCATATGTGGGTCGCTTGCGTCGAGCTTGCTCTGTTTGTATTCGCCTCGGTCAGCGCCTGGTTTATCCTGAAAAATCGCCATGCGGATCTTTTCACGAAGATTCTCAAACCCACTCTGCTGGCACTGTTGATTGTCACGCCCTTGCAGATTTTCATCGGTGACAGCGTGGGCCAGGATGTAGCAAAAACCCAACCCACCTCTTTGGCCGCCATGGAAGGGCATTTCCATACTTATTTGCCTGATGGAAAGCCAAATACGAACTGGAATCTGATTGCTATTCCTGATGTGGAGGCCGGCAAGAATTTGTTTTCCATTCAGATACCACACGTACTGAGCTTGCTGGAAACGCATACCTGGAATGGTGTTGTTACTGGAATGGATCAGTTTCCTGTGAAAGATCGTCCTGATGTCTGGGTCCCCTTTTACGCTTTCCGAGCGATGGTAGGCATTGGTTTCCTTCTGTTCTTCGTGGCGATTTGGGGAAATGTGCTGAGAATGCGTGGTCAGCTCACTGCTACAGAACTACGTAAACATCCTTGGTTCCTGCGTGCGGTGATTTTCTCAGGCTTCCTGCCTTACCTAGCCATCTGGACCGGCTGGTGGGTTCGCGAAATCGGTCGTCAGCCCTGGGTCGTTTTCGGAATGATGCGCACTTATGAAGGTGTCAGTAATATGAGCGTCGCCCAGGAAGTCGTCTGGTTTGTAGGCTACATTATCTTTGAGCTGGTGGTCTGGTCAGGCGCCTGGTACTTCTTCAGTCGTGTGATCCAGAAAGGGGTGAATGATATTCCGCACTCTGACACTCTGTTCCACGGTCATGATGAAGACCATGAGGCTTCCCAGGCGGGGGGCGGACATGTTGCGCCGACTTTTGCCCACAAACCCATGATGCATTCTGATCGTTAACAGAACGCCGTCAGAAGGAGGGGGACTCCCCCTCCTTCGCCACTGATAAAAGTCACCGGAGTTATTACTATGGAACTCACTACAGATATTGTGCGCATCGTATCTGCTCTCTCCACCTGGTGGTGGATGATCCTCGGATTGATGTTTTTGTTGTATATTGCCCTGGATGGAGCCGACCTCGGCGCTGGAATTTTCGCATTATTTTCTAAAGATGAAGAGGAACGTGGTGCGATCATGGCATCCATGGCCGGCTTCTGGGATGGCAATGAAACCTGGCTGGTGGTCGCGGGTGGCGTACTTTTTGGCGCTTTTCCTTTGGTTTATGGATCTGCTTTCAACTATTTGATGATTCCTTTGATGTTGGCTCTCTGGGGCATCATTTCTCGCGCTATTGCTTTTGAATTTCACATCCATGCCCGCAGCAGCAAAAAGCTATGGGGTTGGGCTTTCGCTCTGGGCAGCTTGACCGCACCGTTTTTCGCCGGGGTTTCCCTGGGTGCCGCCCTACAGGGTTTTCCCATGAAATCCGGCATCGCCATGCAAGGCATTGCCGATCGCGGGTTTACCACGCCGGTTATGCACTATGCCGGTGGCGCCATGGATTTTCTGACCCCCTTTTCCATCTGGACCGGTGTCGGTGCAGTCATTGCCGCTGGATTGGCTGGTGGTTTATTCCTCTGTGCCCGCTTTTTGCCGGGTGATGTGATTCACGAACGTGCCAAGTCATGGACTAATCTATTTTCTTTTCTGGCCTTAGGCGCCATAGTCGTTACCCTAGTATGGTCTTACGCCATTTTCCCCTGGGCAGCGGCCAAATGGACGGGCCCGAACTGGTGGATATGGGCTATCTGGTTTGTCATCGTGCTGTTCTTCGCGTTCAAATCCATGACCAACCACTCCATGCAGCATGACTTCACTGCGCTGCTTTGGGGGGAAGGTGTGGTGGTTCTTCTCTGGGCCGCCATGTGGGCGACTATGTTTCCCTATATTGTACCGGGCACCTGGACCATTCATTCGGCCTCCAACCCAGCCAACTCCATGGCCGTGTTTACCCTGTTCATGACTGGCTTTGTCCCGGTGATGATCATGTATAACTGGTATCAGATCTGGGTATTCCGGGGTCGCTTCACCAAAAAGAGCGTCTACGGCGCCCACTGATCGTTTTTTCAAGCATCGTACCGGCCACTGCTTACGCATGGCCGGTTTTTTATTGCCCATTTTTATTGCTCTGCGCAACTTTTTTTCGGTTACAAGGGTCCAAAACTCCGTAACCCAGAAAACCTTTACCTGACAAGGGGATTTCCATGAAATCAAGCCCCATGAAAGCCACGGAACTACTCGGGCTGGCCGCCGAACAGCATCTGTCCACGCATTCCGTAAAAAATCCGGATCTGGATGATTTATTGAATGCTCTGGAAGAACGCCACCAGCGCGTCAATAGTCAGTGGCAAGAAATCATGCAACGCCTGCCCACAGAAAAGCCTGACCAGATGATGGATCAACTTTTACAGATGGACCAGGAAATCAGTCGTTATCAGCGTTATTTTGTGCTGCTCAAGGAAACCCTGCGCCATTGCGCGCCGGACCTGCTCAACGCCTCCTGAATCATAACGGCCCAGCGCCGCGCAATCTTTCAGAAAGCCTTCAAGCCAGAAGGCTTTGGCGTTGGTTTGAGGAGCTAGAGCGCGTATAGTCCGTAAATTGTTTCCGCACGGAATTTCGCTCATTGATGGCAACATCCCCGGCTATTCACCCACCTGGCAGCTAATGCTGATGTCCGCCACCAACACTGACATGCCCCGGGGCTTCCTCCTCAAGGCCACTGCAATTTTCTTGCTGACCTTTCTGTTTTTTTCCTGGGACACGGGTAATACCAGCCTCTGGGATATTGATGAACCCATTTATGCGCAAAGCCTGAAGCAACAAATAGCCACCCATAATCTGGTGGTACCCATCTACAATGCGCGTCTGCTCCCTGACAAACCCGCTCTGAATTACTGGCTGATGTGGTCTGGCGTCCGCCTGCTGGGTATGAATGCCTGGGGTCTTCGCATTGGCTCGGCACTGGTTGGCGCCCTCCTGATTTTATATCTGATCATCGCCTTGCGCCGCCTCTATGGAGCACCTATCGCCCTGCTGACCGGCATACTGACGGCCACGGCACTGCACAGTACGGTCATTTTTCGCAGCGCCACACCTGATCCCTTGCTGATGTTGCTGATAACCGTGGCTTTGTTGAGTTATCTGCGCGCTTATTTTTATCCGGAGATACGTACCCGGGAATTATATCTGAGTTATGCGGCCATGGCTCTGGCCACGCTCGACAAGGGACCCATCGGTTTTCTTTTACCGGGATTGATTATTGTCGTGTTTTTACTACTGCGGCAGCAATTATCTTTTTTGTGGAAAGCCGGTCGACTGACGACTGGCATTCCCTTGTTTTTACTGATCGCACTACCCTGGTATCTGGCAGTGGGCATCGAAACCCACTGGCTCTGGGATCGCCTGTTCATTTTTCAACAAAACATCGGGCGTTTTGATGACAGCATGCAAGGCCACCGGGGCCCGTGGTTTTATTATCTCATCAGTACTTTTCTGGGTATGTTACCCTGGTCGATTTTCCTGCCCCAGGTACTGCATGATATTGGGCAGCATCGCCAAAAGCTTTTGCGAGATGACGGGAAAACCCTGTTCCTGCTGCTCTGGGCGATGATCTGGATCACTTTTTTTACCTTGTCAGCCACCAAGCTGCCTAACTATGTTCTGGAAGCTTATCCACCTTTATTTATCCTGTTGGCTGTCTGGTTCAATAAAATCCGTGTCCGGGAAAGCATCCCCCATCCCTGGGGTGTATTTTTTTCCCTGAGCACTCTTTTTTTGCTGGGTCTCGCTCTCAGTGTTTTTGCGACATGGATTTTACCCTTGCGTGAGCCACACCTGCCCCCCATGATCGCTATCGGGTTTCCATACATGCTTGCGGCCGGCATTGCCGGAGTCTTGATGCTGCGGCGATACTGGTCTGCAGCCTGGATAGCGCTAGGAACCGGTAGTGTGGTGCTGAGCGGGTTTCTGGTATTTAGTATTCTCCCAGCCATCAACCCCCTCAAGCCCTCTCAGGCGATGGGCCGTGAAATTGCCGCCATACAAGGAAACAATCCCTATCAGCTGGCCTCCTGGGACTGGTTTCAGCCAAGCTTTCTGTTTTATGGCGGGCGCGGCGACATGCCCATTCATCATCTGACTGCTTTGGCGCAATTATCCGCACTGCTGGGTCCTGAGCCACTTTACCTGGTGTGTCCGGCGCACGACGTGCCCGCCGTCCTCGCAAGCACACCGCAAGCTTATCAAGCGACCCGGCTCATGACGGCATATGAAATATACAGCCACCAAAAAATCAGTTTGCTGCAAATCAGCAAGCCTTCTCCTTCGGTGGGCATAAATCATGAAAGCGGGATACAAGATACTGCTTCCGGAAAAATGGAATAACGGGCATGCCGGGAGTTGCTATTTTTATTCCTAAAACAGCAAAGAACTGGCGCGTCCCCGTTCTGGCCATTACCCTCAGCGCCCTGGCCATCTATGTCGGAACCTGGGTCGGCTATTACCTGTTCAGTCGTGGTCTTGATCCCGTGCCGGGTTCGCTGACGCAAGCGCTCATCAACTGGGATGCCAAGTGGTATATGAATATTGCCACTCAGGGTTATCAGTACATACCCCATGCTGATTTTGGCCAGAACATCATCTTTTTTCCGCTCTACCCTGCCATCTGCGCAGGTCTTGGCCTGATCTTGCCGGTTCCGATACCTGCCATAGGTATCGGACTGGCGATTTTTGGGGGCGTGGTTTCGATCTTCCTGTTCCAGCGCCTTGCCACCGTCTGGATGGACGCCAAAAGTGCTGCTTTTGCAACCCTGACCTACGCCCTCTATCCCGCCGCCGCTTTTTTTATCAGCGCTTATCCCACGTCCTTGATGAACTGCCTGGCTATTGCCACCTTACTCGCCCTACGCCAGCAACGGCATTTTCAGACTGCGCTCTGGGCCGGCATAGGCACGGCGGCGGGGCCATTGATGGTCTTTTTCGCCTTCGGCACCTGGCTGGTTGTACTTTGGCGCCTCTCGACGGCTCGGCAATATCCCGGATGGATCCGGGCGTCAAAAAGCCTGGGCTTGGGCATTATTGCCTGCAGTGGCCTTATATTGTTCATGATTTATCAATGGTATCAGTTTCGAAGCCCTTGGGCATTTGTGGTCGCCCACGGTCCGTATATCGGCCATTTGTCAGCATGGCAAAAGCTGCAAAACATCCTGGAGCTCTATCCCTTCTGGGGTGGCGACTATACACCGCTGATCCAATCGTTACTCCTTCAGCCGACGGTGCCGAACCCGGCACGCAGTGTCTATTTTCTGATGAACGCTTTGGTCTTGCTGGGCAATCTGATTACTTTGGGGGTGTTATGGCGACTCCGCCAATGGTCCTTGCTGATCATCAGCATCCCGCTGATTGGGGCTTACCTCTGGTTTCAGGCCGCCGCTCAGGGGCCCGTATCCACTTATCGTCTGCTATACCTCAATCTGCCCCTGTTCCTGGCGGCCGGTTGCTTGTTTCAAAGCGCATCCCGGCGCTTCTGGGCGCGCCTGCTGCTGATTGTAGAAGCGGCTGCCCTCATTCTTCAGGCAGCCTTTTTCATATCCGGGCATTGGGCGTTCTAGCAGCCCCCTGCTACAAGCGCCTCAGGGCTGCATTTTTTCCGGAGATACGGTCACAAACTCAAAAGGCTTGCTGACGGGCTTGAAGTCTGCCGTCACATCACCGGAATAAACCTGCCCCTGACCCATGGGCAATTGCAACTCCGGTGCTCCTTTTTTGAGATCGGCCTTATTCAGGTTCACCCAGAAAGTATCCATAGTACCCACAGGATTATAGTAGTATTTCAGACCGGTCTGGTCTGCCACCACCCGCCAGCGCGTAGAGGAAATATTGGGTTGCCCCGGCGTGGAAATGCCCATAGGCACAGAGACGTTGTTCATCACGCTCATCACCTCTGCCACTCCTTCAGACTGATTGGCCGTTTTGGGAATGGCATGAATATAGAATTCTGCCCGGGCAAACCGGTCAGCGGCACGATTGGTCCCTGGCAGGAAAGTGGTCCCGCCAATCTGATTCCAGTATTTTTCAATGGCTAGCTGCTGCGAATATTCAGGATCATTGGTCATCACCTGATATTCCCGTCCTTCATGGATCACCAGCTTGCCATCGATGTATTCAAAGATGGCACTGTTGCCACTCGCATCGGAAATGGACAAATGCAGGGTGGTGTAGCGATCCGTACCCGGAATCCGGTCGGATACGACACACATCGGATGGGCTTTGATAGAGGCAACTGCTTCCTTGACTGAAGCAAAATTATCCAGGAAATACTGTGCCCAGGCGGCAATACTCAAACGCGGTTCCTTGCCACAATCACCAGGATACTTGCTTCCCGCCAACCAGAGCATGTTGGCCACCAGCCCTTTCTGGTTCATGCCGTCACTTACCCCGGCTTGGAGGGAAGTCACCACGACACTGCCATATTTGGAAGTCCAGTGAATGGAATGGCGACCGGCACCGCCATCATGGGCCAATCCCCGAGGGAAAATCCATAGCCGTGAATGCATGGGATCTTTCCAGTCCATAGTGCGGCCCGTGATGACCAGACCATCTTTGCCATGGTAAACCACCCGCGTGCAGGCATTGGCCGCCCCCGCCGACAGCAATGCCGCGACACCGCCCAATAAAACCCAATGCAGCTTTGCTTTCATGATCACTATCCTCAATTTATGGGTAAAAACGCATGTCTTGAATTTGATCTTTTGTTTATAGCGAATAATTCGTCTTAAAGACAGTCTTGAATGCCCATCACCTTCTGAAAGCGGCATTGACCCGATGATATCGCCGCGCACAGCTAACTGCATTTGTTTGAATGATGTGCTGGCGGTATTCTAGGGGATCATCTGGAAACTTCTTATTCACAGTCACGACATTTTTGTCAGCCAACTCCATCTTGCAAAAGGACCTGAATACCATGACTTTTCTGAAAGGATTCTTCTTGTCTGCCGTAGTGGTATCCAGCGCGGCAGCGGCTGTTTCGGCACAAGCTTCGGCATTTTCGGGAACTGCAGGACTTTCCGGATTTCACAATACCGCCACCTTATACACGCAATATATTGCCGAGAGTCTGCACAAGGCCGCCGTGCCAGGAGCCATTGTCGGCATCTGGCAAAATGGCCGACCCGCCTATCTGCGGGCTTTTGGTGACGCCGATTTAACCCCGAAAACCCCCATGACTACGCACATGGTCATGCCTCTAGGGCAACTCAGTACTGCTTTTACAGTCCGCGCCGCCCTGGATCTAGTCCAGTCTGGCAAAATCCAGCTCCAGGACCCGGTGTCACAGTACCTGCAAGGCGTTCCTGAGGGTAACGTCATTACAGTGGCCGACCTTGTCCAAATGCGCAGCGGGCTGTCGGATTACCTGAGTGACCCGGCTTTTATCCAGGAAATCAAAACCCATCCGGAAACCCGCTTGAGTCCTGAGCAACTGCTGCACTACAGTTTTGCCGAACCCCTATTGTTCAAGCCCGGAAGCCGCTTTGCGTATTCTGCCACCAACAGCATCGTACTCGGTTTGATTATTGAAAAAGTCACGGGCAAGCCCTTGTCCCGGGTCATTGCCGAGCAGATTCTGCAACCCCACAACTTACGCAACACCCATTTTTCGACCAGTTTCGCCGATCCCTTCCTGCAGGCACGTGGTTATCATCTGTCTGATTCTCATCAGTTCGTGGCACAACCTTGGAATCCTTCACAGTTCTGGGCTGCAGGCGCCGTAACCGGATCCGCAGAGGACATGCGGCGCTGGGCGAGGATCAATGCCAATCTGCAACCCTATGCCCAAATTCTGGCCCCTTATCAGCTCCATTCCTCTGATCAAAAAAATACCCGCGTTCATTATCACTGGGGGTCCCTGGACAATAATGGCTGGATTGGCAATGCCAGTCGTCAGGCGGGCTACGAATCCGTGGTCATCTATGCCCCCAAAAGCAAGGACACCATCGTCATTTTTGTCAACTCCGAGGCCACCGACCAGGGTGTATCAGTTGCTGCCCGACTGGCCCAGCATTTGAGTCGCTTCATCAGTCCTCGCGCCGTCTTTTTAGCCGGTGCCCACCCTGAGTGAGTGAAGCGCCAGTCGGGCTCTTGACCCATCCGCGCGCTCTGCCTATGATTAGTTGAAATTATGGCGATGGATTCCGCCCAATAACCGCCTTTATAGGCTAATGACTCCTACGTATCTCATACGCAAGTATGAGATACAAGCTATTAATAAAGCTGATAAGGGAGAGCTGTATGTGGGGTTCCATCCTTCTGCAATGCGGGCAAGTACTGACAGTTATGTTGCTTGCCCCACTGCTGCACGGTTTCATTACCACTGTAGAAGAACGCGTGCAACGCGGTCAGGGTCCTTCCATTTTCCAGCCCTATCGAGATCTCTGGAAACTTTTCAACAAGTCCTTGCTGGTTCCGGAGTCGGCTACCTGGGTATTCTTCTGGGCACCGGTCGTCGCTTTTACGGCGATGCTGATTGTACCCATGCTCATCCCGGTACTGACCAACTTCCCCTTGCCCTTATCGGATATGGGAGACATTCTCGGTGGTGGTCTGATTCTGACTCTGGGCAGCTTTTTTATCCTGCTGGCGGGGCTGGATACCGGCCAACCTTTTGGCGGTTTAGGCTCCAGTCGTGCCGTGATGCTGGGAATTTTGGCCGAACCGACCCTGATCCTGGTTTTTGTGGGCATCACTTTTCTCGATCACTCCATGCTGCCCTTTGTGGCCAACCATCTCCTCGCCCAAAATCCCGTGGCCTACTGGAGTCCGGCGCATATTTTTCTGATTCTGGCTTTTTTCATTCTGCTGACCGTGGAAACTGATCGACTCCCTATTCATTCCACCATCCCTTACGAAATCTACATGATAGATGAGGCGCGCATTCTCGAATATTCGGGTCCGCTCCTTGCCTTGCTGAAATGGGCGGGCTGGATGAAGCAATTCATCCTCTACACGATTTTTCTCAATGTCTTTCTGTTTCCCTGGGGATTGTCAACGACCGGCAGTTTCCCTTCGGTCCTGCTGGCGTTACTGATTATTCTTGCAAAATACGGGTTCATCGGACTCTTGATGGTGGGCGTAGACACCATGCAGTCCCGACTGCGTTTCTACCGTTATCAGGAGCCTCTGGCACTGTCCTTTCTTTTCGCGGTATTGGCCATTGTGGCCGATCAACTCTAGGAGCGGCACATGCTGATCTTTCATCTGGGTCCACTGGCCACCTCCCTGTTCAGCCTGCTCGCCATCCTTGCTCTGGTCCTGTCTTTTGTCATGCTGGCTTCCCACTGGCTAAAAAATCATGTGTACGCTTTCGCGGCAGAATCCTGGACGATTGCCGCCATCTCCGCCTCCATTGGCTATTACGGGCACTATCCCGAGCTTTATGTGATTGCGGCCTTGACCGCCCTGTTTCGCGGAACGTTCCTGCCCTATCTGGTCATCCGCCTGGTCAATCGTCTGGATATCCAGCGGGAATTCACCCCCCTGCTCAAGCCCTCTTCGAGCATGATTCTCGGTGCGGCGCTGGTCATTTTCTCCTACGAGGTGTCCCGGCAACTCGGCATTGCCCTGCACTTGACCGACAATATTGCCGTTCTCGCCCTGACCTGCATGTTCAGCCTCAAATTGATCGGCTTTCTTATGATGATTTTACGCTCCGAAGCCATCAGCCATATTCTCGGCTTGCTGGTCATTGAAAACGGTATCTTTTTAGGCTCCCAGATTCTGGTTCCGGGCATGCCCGCCCTCCTCGAACTGGTGATCATTTTTGATCTGCTCACCATTGTCATGGCTTTCGGCATGCTGGTGCGCTTCCTGCAGACCCATGCCGGGACCACCAGTAGTCGTGGCCTGCAAAAGCTGGTGGGTTGAACATGGTCAATTTTGCTGCCCTCATTGCCGCGCTCTGGATCATCCCCGGCGTCGCCATTATCGTGATGCTAGCCCTACGACGCCCGCGTCTGGCGGAATATCTGAATCTGCTCACGTCCATCGCCGTATTCGGGCTGACCCTGGCCATTCTGGTGGCCGCACCCGATAAGCCCCTGGTTACTGGTGCCCACTACATTTTGCTGACTCCGCTGGGGGCCTGGGTGCTGTTCTGTGTGGGGCTGGTGTACCTGCTGGCATCCATTTATGCCATTGGCTACATGCGCCTGTTGCCTGAAGAAAAGCCGCGACTCCACAAATACTATGCCCTGCAGGCCGGTTTCGCGCTGACTATGCTCATTGCCCCATTGATGAACAATCCGGGTATTTTCTGGATTGCCATTGATTTTACGACCATTGTCAGCGCCTTTCTGGTGGGTTTCGAGAAAGAAGCGGAGTGCATTGAAGCAGCTTGGAAATATCTGATCGTGGTTTCTGCGGGGTTGGCCCTGGCCCTGCTGGGCATCATCCTGTTTTACTGGGGAGGCACCTTTGTACTTGGACCGACCTATGCGCTGACCTGGGCCAATCTCCGCGAAGTCGCCCCCAAGGTGCCGGAGACCTTGCTCTTTCTAGCCTTTCTCCTCACCTTGGTCGGATTTGGTACCAAGGTCGGTTTGGCTCCCATGCACACCTGGCTACCGGATGCCCACAGCGAAGGTCCGGCTCCGGTGTCCGCCATGCTCTCCGGCGCCCTGCTCAATATTGCCCTGCTGGGGATTTATCGCTTTCTTGCGATCCTCGACAACGGTGGTTACAGTCTCATGGGTCATACGGCGTTACTGGTGCTGGGCATATTATCCTTGTTTGTGGCGGGCTTGTTCATCGTCCGTCAGGATGGCGCCAAACGCATGCTCGCCTATTCTTCCCTGGAACACATGGGGGTTCTGGCCATCGGCTTTGGCTTTGGCGGATCTATTGCCTTTGCCGGCGCCATGTATCACATGCTCAACCACTCTTTGAACAAGTCGCTGATGTTTTTCGGGGCAGGTAACATGATGCGTGCTTATGGCACTAAATCCATGAGCAAAATGCGGCATGTGCTGCGTTATTATCCAGTGAGTGGCGCCGTCTGGCTGCTCGGCGCGATCGCCATTACCGGCGCCCCGCCCTTCGGTCTGTTTTTGTCCGAACTGACCATCCTCCGTGGTGGGATTCTCAGCCCTAACCCCTGGGCGGTGTGGGTGATGGCGATTTTGCTCATTCTCATTTTTACCGCTTTCATGAACCATTTCCGGCGCATGATCTGGGGACCGGAGCCTGAACCCGACACCGCGCCTACCCTGCGCTTATCTCTCTGGAATACTCTGCCCATGTGGCTGGCGCTGATCCCGGTACTGGTGCTGGGTTTATGGTGGCCAGCAGGATTGTGGGGATTTTTTCAACATGCTTTTCTGGTGCAACCATGAATATGGCAAGCAGCTTGAATTCGTGCAGCACGCGCCTGGTTGCGGCGGATCAACTGGTCGCTGTTGCCCAGGAATGTCTGAATCAGCAGATGCGCTTTTTGATGGCCTGGCATGACTGGGACGACCAGACATGCGTTGTCCGCTATTTACTCAGTCAGAAAGACCATGCTGAATTTGTTCTGCTGGAAGTGCGGGATACCGATACGCTGCCTTCCCTGGCTGCTTTGGTTCCCCTTTTGGGCTGGTATGAGCGGGAAATGCACGATCTGGGTGGTCTTGAGTTCAGTGGACATCCCGAATCCTTCCCCCTGATCATTCATGAAGGCTTCAGCATCTCCCCACCGCCCCTGGGCAGAACGGCTGCGGACAATCCTCTGCAAGCCCATTTACAAGGAAGTTACGAGCCCCCCAGCATGCCCGAAGTCCAGGGCGATCAAGTCCAGGATTTGTACTGGGGACCCGTCCGCGCTGATGTGGTGGAAACCGGTGAATTTCATTACTCCTATATTGGCGAGGCCATTCTCCACTATCATCCCCGCCTGTTTTTCAAACACCGGGGTATGGAAGCACGCTTTGCGGGTCAGGATGCCGCTCGCAGTGTGTACCTTGCAGAACGGGTGTCCGGGGTGGGCAGTGCCTGTCACGCCCTGGCCTACTGTCAGGCAGTGGAAAATGCCTGGGGTATTGAAGTGCCACTGCGGGCGCAACTGCTGCGCGTCATCATTGTGGAACTGGAGCGACTTTATAATCATTTTCACTATTTTGGCCAACTGGCCAAAACCACCACCCTCAAGGTCGGCGCCGCCACGGGTTTTCTGATGGAGGAGCGGGTCAAGCAACTGGCGAGCCAGTTGACGGGTTCCCGCTATTTGCGCAGCCTGCTCTGCGTGGGTGGACTGCGGCGGGATTTGCAGGCCGAACATCTGGCCCACGCCCTGGAAGGCATCATCGACGAGGGCGAAGCTTACCTGAATCGTTTGCACCAAACGGCGACCCATCTGGATCGCCTGATGGGTACCGGGATTCTTTCCCTGGAATCCGCCTTTGATCAGGGCGCTACCGGCCCGGTCGCCCGCGCC
Organism: Acidithiobacillus marinus; assembly: GCF_002847505.1. Classification (GTDB taxonomy): domain Bacteria; phylum Pseudomonadota; class Gammaproteobacteria; order Acidithiobacillales; family Acidithiobacillaceae; genus Acidithiobacillus; species Acidithiobacillus marinus. The sequence goes on along the minus strand of NZ_MXAV01000030.1, from coordinate 16,293 downwards.
TCGGGTCTGGACCGGGATTTGCGCCGCGATCACCCCTACGCGGCTTATCACAAATTACGTTTTAACGTACCCGTCCGCGAGAAAGGGGATGCCATGGCCCGCAGCGAAGTCCGGGCGGAATCCTTACGCGAGGCGCTCGCCTTGCTGGTACAAGCATCCGGGCGCCTTAAGACCGGCCCGGTGCAAGCAGAATATACGCCCCCCTCGGGAGAACAGCAGGGCCTGGGCTGGGCGGAAACTCCCCGGGGTACGCTCATGTATGCCGTGCGCATCCGTGACGGGCGTTTGCAACGGGTCAAAATCAAATCCCCATCATTTTCCAACTGGCGCGTATTTCCGCTGACGGTGCATGGCACCAATTTGATGGATTACGCCATTAACGAAGCCAGCTTCGGCCTCACCATTGCCGGCTGCGACCGTTAGGAGAAAATCATGCCTCTATGGACCTGGACAGGACTCAAAGCCGGTAAAGCCGCCACCCGCTGGCCACGCAGCGGATCCGACGGACAAGAGGGCGTTCTGGGCATGCCCCGCCTGGATATCGACAAATGCCGCAGCGGCTGTGATCTTTGTATCAGCAGTTGCCCCACTCAGGCTATTCATCTGGTAGAAGGTGAGCCGGTCATTGATTATGGACGCTGTATTGTTTGTCAGCGTTGCGTGGAAGAATGTCCCGAGGGCGCCATGCAAAGCTCTTATGACTGGGCCTTTGGCGTTCGCCAGCGTAGCGACCTGACCTGGTCAGCGGCTCTGGAAAGTCATGAGGCGGAACACCTGCGCAAACGCATTGCGTCCAGCCAGCGCCGCAGCCTGCATATCCGCCATGTGGACGCCGGCTCCTGTAATGCCTGCGAAGCGGAAATCAGCGCCCTGGACAATCCTTTTTATAATTTGCATCGTCTCGGCATTTTCTTTACTCCTTCCCCACGCTTCGCCGATCTGCTCATGGTGACGGGTCCGGTGACGGCGCCCATGCACGACGTGCTGTTGGCTACCTGGGAAGCCATGCCCGAACCACGCAGCGTGATCGCCACCGGCACTTGTGCGGTTTCGGGAGCGCCCATGGATGGCGGATATGCCGGGGGGGCCGGACTGGAAAAAATTCTGCCTGTAGACATCTGGCTGCCTGGCTGCCCCCCCAATCCCGCCGCCCTGATCCATGCCCTGCTGCTGTTGCTGGAGCGCATGCCCCAACGTGTCACCGGAGGCCAATATGCTGAATAGTTTTCTGCTGGCAGCCGGATTTTTTGTCCTGGCCATCGTCCTGGGCCTGCTGCGACTGGCTTCGGGCGCACGCATTGCCCTCATTATCGGCACTCTGGCCACCTTGTTGGGTAGCGTTCTCAGTCTTTCGGCCGGAAACAGCTCCGGTCAGCTCTGGTCACTGGGTGATATTTCCGTCACCTGGCATCTGCAGGCAGCGGCTGCCTGGTTGATATTCTGGGGAGGGCTCGCCGCACTGGCGGCTTTTCTGTCGCCGAGCCGCGCCAAAAATCCCGGCATCTGGATGTCCGGGGCCAGCCTCGCCTTGCTGGGATGTCTGGGCATTGCTGGCCTGCAGGAAGGTATTGCCTTTTTGATCGCCTGGGAATTTCTGAGCTTCGGCGGTGCGATCATGCTCCTGGCCGACGGCTTGCAGCAAGACGAAAAAAGTGGCCAGGCTAATTTGTACATGTTAGCCCTGCTGGAGGTAGGTGCTGTCGCGCTGCTTCTGTGCCTGCTCTTGCTCGGTGCCCACAACACGGAGTTTGCCAGCTGGGCGGGCGCATGGGCAGGCTATGGATCCGCCGCCTTCGGTATTGCCATCCTCTTTATCATCGGCTTCGGCGCCAAGCTCGGCATCCTGCCCTTCTATGAGTGGTATCCTGAGGCTTATGGCAGCGGCAGTGGTGCTTCCGGAGCCTTGCTGTCGGGTATTGTGCTCAATGTCGCCTATTTTGCCCTGGGGAGGGCCATGCTCGACTGGTTACCGCGCAGCAGCGCGACCGGCACCGGTATTTTACTGGTGGCTCTGGGAACGATCACCGCCATTCTCGCCATTTTATATGCCTTTCAACAGGAAGACTGGCGGCGTCTGCTGGCTTTTTCCACCGCTGAAAATGCCGGACTTGCCGTGGTGGCCCTGGGTGCGGCTTCTCTGTTCCGGGCGGATGGGCTCAATATGCTCTCCACCCTGGCCTGGACCGTAGGTCTCATCCACCTGGGTGGTCACAGTCTCGCCAAGGGCAGTATGATGCTCAGTGCCGATCGGGTTGCCGGTGCCCGGGGAAGCTATGCCATTGCCCAAAGTCGGTTGTTGGCACTGGCCCCCTGGACCCTGGGCATCGGCGCTCTGCTGGGTGCCATGAGTCTGGCCGCCATGCCACCCACCGCCGGTTTTGCCGGTGAATGGTATTTATTCCAGACCGTATTCCAGGATTTTCACCTGAGCAGCTCTGCTGCCCGGGTCACCTTGGCTTTGGGTGGCGCCGGCCTGGCACTGACTGCCGCCATCGCCCTGGCCACCATGATCAAGGTATTTGGATTGGGCCTTCTGGGCCGTGAAAAAAATCATCAAACCGTCTCGGGACGCTGGCCGATTCTCGGTCTGGGCCTGCTGGTACTGGCTTATGCCGCAGCCCTCCCCTGGACGCTGAGTTTCCTCGCCCAGGACAACTGGCCGGCCATGCCTGCCGCCCTGCAAGCCATGGTGAAAGGGCCGATTCTGATCCCCTTGCGTTTTCATTTCGCTTTTATTTCTCCACCATTACTGTTGCTGATGGGACTGTTATTGTCGCTCATTCCTTTAGCGCTGCTGGGCTGGAGTCACCTCCGCCAGGGACGGAAAAAAGTTCCAGTCTGGGGACATGGACTTCGCCAGATTCCAGTCAGCAATGCCGTCACCGCATTGGCTTTTGCGAACGCACTGCGTGAGTTTTACAGCTTTGTTTATCGCCCCACCACCAACACCCGAAAAAGTCATACAGAGCGCAGTTATTTTGTGCGGGAATTACATTTTGATTATAGCCAGGCACCAGTATTTGGTCCGTGGTTATTCCGCCCAATAGTCCGCTTCATTCAATTATTGAGTGACCGTATCGGCCTGGCTTTGCAAAATGGTTCCTTGAATGCTTATCTGACTTATATAGGATTATTACTGATTATCATTTTTGCGAGTGTTTTTTATATTTAACAAGGAGTAGAAATGTTTGCCACTTTCGGCTTCATTGCCATATTTGCGGTTTTGGGTGCCTGGGCACGCTATGGGCAGAGCCTGCTGGTACAAACCGTATTTGGGCGTGATTTCCCCTGGGCTACCCTGAGTATCAACATCATGGGTTGTTTCATCATGGGTTTTTTGTTTTTTGAAACCCTGGAGCGCATCTCTCTCAATCCGGAACTGCGTACGGGTTTATTGACGGGTGGTTTGGGAGCGTATACTACCTTTTCCACATTTTCTCTGGAGACTCTGGTATTATTTGAAAATGGCGAAACCGTAAAGGCCCTGATTTATATGTTTGCTTCCCTGTTCCTGTGCGTGGCAGCGGCATTTGCCGGTGCCTGGATATCCCGTAGCATCTGAAAGAGGTGGAAACCATGACCAGCGTATCTGTAGTCCGTATTTATATTAAAGAAGGCGATAAACACGGCGGCCACAATCTGATGGAGGAAATATTTCGCATGCTCCATGATCAGTACAAAGTCCATGGCGTGACCGCTTTTCGCGGCATTGCCGGCTTTGGCAGCAAGGGAGTGGTGCATGCCGATGATGTTCTGCGTCTGAATGTCCATCTTCCTTTGGTTCTGGAATTTTTTGACGAGCCGGAAACCGTGGATGCGGTGATGCCACACCTGATGGAACTGGTTCCCGGAAATCACATTTTACGCTGGGAAGCTGATTGCGGTTGCGTATGAACCATCACTACTGCCCGCTCTGCTATGCCGAAATTCCTATCGGCAGTGTCACCTGTCCGGTTTGCGCACGTGACATTGAAGGCTGGGAGCGAGAAACGCCTTATTATGACCGCCTGATTTGGGCCTTGCGTAATCCCCATTCTGAAGTCAGGATGGGGGCTATTCTCAGTCTGGCCAACCAAGGGCGTGCAGATGCAGCGGGTCCCCTCGCCGATTGTGCAATCCAGTATCCCGTGGATGTCGTCCAGGGCATGGCGGTACTGGATGCCATGGAGCGCCTTCCGGCAAGTCCGGAAAAGCGCGAAGCGCTGGAAAAACTCAGTCATCATCCTGCGCATGCCGTCAGGATTTTAGCTGCCGAAAAACTAGCAGATTTATCGTAAAATTTAATACATACTATAGCATAATTTGGGAATTTAAATTTGCTCGTAATTATTTAATTTCGTATAATTAGTTCAGGTGATGAAGTCCACCAAATAACTGCCTTTGGGGCTGATGACTTCTACATTGACCGAATTAAAGTTTGGTGTGTGGAGGTTATTTTGTCATTATCACAACCTGTTGCAGTACCGGAACGACTCAAGGACCGACCCATAGTCTTGAAGCAATCGGTAGAGGCGCTGGCCACCCGGGTTTCACGAAAAGCGGAGGAATATTCACGGTCCGGAGTAGACCTGTGGATATGCGCTAATGGCACTGCCCACGTTCTCCCCATGGTTTTACATTCTTCTCTCCAGAAATCCGTCAAAAGGGATTGTGAATTCATTGGTCACTATCAACATCCCTGTAGTTATGGAGATATTATTGAGGATATCGAATGGATTCTACGCAAACAGGCTTGTTAAGCGGGGTGGCATAAGATGCGTATCCGTCGAGTAGTTCTTGATGTGGACAAGGCTTTTGCCCAGCCCAGCTTGCAGGACATTGCCGCCGCCATTGATCGGGTTGCCGGGGTAGAAGCTTTCAATATTTCTGTCGAAGAAGTGGACCAGGAAACCGTCGGCACCCTGATCAATGTAGAAGGTGACAACATTGATCTGGACAACCTTATTCAAGCCATTGAACATGCCGGGGCGGCAGTGCATGGCATTGAAGAACTGGTGGTCGGCGAACGCATGGTCGAATATCGACGACGAGCCAGCAAATGAAAATCTCGGCACGGGAAATATTTCCCATTGTTCTGGGGCTCGCTGATGGTACCTGCACTGCGCTGGTACTTGCCAGCCAAAAAATGATGAGTGGTGGCATTGATGTCTGGCAGGCGTTTCGGATTGGCATCATTACCTCCGCGTCCGGCTTCCTGCCCTTATGGGTCGCGGAATATGCCGGTCTCAGAAACGATCTGGTCCATATGGCCAAACAACTCAACATGCGTTCAGCGAGAAACCTGCAAAAAAGCCAATTGGGTCTGCAAACCCTGCGCGATTCCTGGTATATGGCCAGCATTGCCACAGCCAGCAGTTTTATGGGCGCTGCGGTCCCGCTCAGTGTGGCTGTTCTCTTTCCCCGATGGATTTTTCTACCTCTTGCGACGGCCAATATTGTCCTGTTGGGCGTGGGACTTACCCTGGGTCAATGGGTGCAGGGAGCACGCTGGAAATGGGCTTTGGGGTTGATGGGGATTGGTGACCTGCTGGCCGCCCTGGGTTACAAGGTAGGGCTGTCATGAGCGCGCTCTGGACCCATCTGGTGCTGAATCTTTGTCAAGTGGGCTTCATTCTTTTGTTTGCCCCCTTGGTGGAAGGGGTGCTGCACCGCCTGGAAGAAATCATCCAGGGGAAAAGCGGGGTCAGTATCTGGCAGACATACCGCGATATCTGGAAGCTTTTTGCGAAAGATGAGGTTGTTTCCGAGCAGTCCACCTGGGTATTCCGCTTTGCCCCCATTGTCGCTTTTGTGATGCCTCTTTTTGTCGTGCTGCTCATCCCCGCCCTGACGGCCTACCCCCTGTTTTTTGCTTTTATGGGAGATATGGTGGCCGTGGGTTTCCTCATGGCCATTTCCGGATTTTTTGTGGCCCTGGGCGGCATGGATACGGGCAATCTTTATGCCGCCGTCGGCGCCAGCCGGACCCACATGGTGGGTTTTCTCGCCGAACCCGTTTTCATCATGGTGTTTTTCAGCGTGTCTTACGTTGCCAATAGCACCATTCCCTATTTTGTGAATGCCACCTGGGGGGCATCCTGGACCAGCATGTTACAGCCTGCCCACTTTATGGTCATTCTCGCTTTTTTTCTGTTGATACTGGCCGATGAAGGCCGTATTCCGGTAGACAGTCCAGCGGGCAAAGTAGAAATCGCCATGATCGGCCATTCCAAAGGGCTGGAGTATTCCGGGACCAGCGCGGCATTGATGAAGTGGGGGGGGGCCAACAAACTCATGGTGCTGGCGCTGGTGTTTGTGAATGTACTGGTTACTCCCTGGGGGCTGGCGCAGAGCACGCAGTGGACAGCTGTTATCGCAGCTGTTGGTCTGGTTCTACTCAAACTGCTGGCTTTTGTCATCATTCTCGCCCTGGTGGAAACCACCCTCGCGAAGCTAAGGTTGTTCCGGATTTCCGAGTTTCTCGCCGTGGCTTTCATCATTTGCCTCTTTGCAGTCAGCATCCGGCTGACGGGGATTGCCTGATGATCACTGTCAGCCCGATCATGCTCAGTATTGCCGGATCCGTCGCAGCGCTATTTGTAGTATTTGGGCTGGGCGTCATGGTCTCCCGCCAGATGCTCGCCTCTCTGCGCTTTTTCATGGGCCAGTCGGTCGCCCTGACCCTTTCCGCCCTGGTGCTTGCCGATGCCTTGCATACGGTCAACCTGCTGTGGGTGGCTCTGATCACTTTTGTCACCAAGGTTATCGCCGTTCCGCTGGTACTGCGCTGGGCTGCCGGGGAAGAAATCTATGGTCGCCGTGAAGTGGACCAGGCCTTGGAAATTCCTGCTTCGGTACTGGTTGCCGCCGTTTTTGCACTGGTCGGCTGGTTTGCGGTGGCCCCGGTTTTACCCACATTGCATGACGTTCCCTTTGCCGCCATCAACCTGCCTACGGGATTGATCATGGTACTGTGGGGAGCCTTCACCGTGGCATTGCGGCGGGAAAGCGTAGCGCAGATGATGGGCCTGCTGATCATGGAAAACGGGGCTTTTTTTGGCTCCATCGCCATCGTCCATAATCTCACGGTCATTGCCGAAATAGCCGCTGCGGTGGACGTGCCCATTGTCGCCCTGGTGATTGGCCTACTCATCCGCAGCATTCGCCGGGTTACCGGCTCCACGCGCGTGGGCACTCTGGACAAGCTCCATGAACACTGAATGGCTGCCGGCACTTATCCTGCTTGTGCCCCTGTGCGGCGCTTTGCTCGCCCTGGCAAACCGGCGTTCCGCACCGTATTTCAGTGTGCTCGCCGCTTTTATTACCTTGCTATTGGCAATTTCCGCAGCCTGGCAGGTAGAAGCCCATGGCCCCTTGAGCGGAAGCGATGGCCTGTTTTATCTGGACGCTCTGGGTGCCCTGTATTTGCTCCCGGTGAGCTTTGTCTATTTCACCGCTTCCCTCTATGCCATTGGCTACTTATGGGCCCGTCAACAGGAACAGGACAAAGACGCCGCAGAACCACGCTACCGCCAGTATTTTCCGCTGATGAATGTTTTTGCCCTGGTTATTCTGGCCGTCCCTCTGGTGGCCAATCTGGCCCTCATGTGGATTGCCATTGAGCTCACTACCGTTTTTTCGGCATTTCTGGTGGCTTATGAAGATCGGGCCGAAGCGCTGGAAGCCGCCTGGAAATATGTAGCCCTGACCAGTATGGGGGCCATGATCGCCTTACTCGGAGTATTGATGCTGTATTATGGAACCCATGCCGCCGGGCAGGCCCCCACCTGGGACGGCCTGATGACAGCCGCACCCCATATGTCGGCACCTTTGTTGCTCCTGGCCTTTGTTTTATGGCTGATTGGTTTTGGCGCCAAAACCGGTCTGGTCCCCATGCACACCTGGCTCCCTGATGCCCACAGTCAAGCCCCCGCTTCGGTTTGCGCAGTGTTATCCGGGGTTGAAACCAGCGCAGCCCTCTACATGTTGTTACGTATCTATCCGGCACTCGTGGTCAATCCTGGCATCCATGATCCGGCCGCCTGGTATATCACCGCCGGACTCATCACCGTTGGCAGCGCCGCCTTTATGCTCATCCAGGTACATGACTTCAAAAGAATGTTTGCCTATTCGACCATTGAACATATGGGCATTATCCTCACTGCCTGTGGCATTGGCGCCGCCGTTCATGAGCAGGGTACCATTTATCAACTTTTTGCCCATGGGTTTACCAAGTCTTTCTGCTTTTTTGCCGCAGGCCTGGCCGGCATCATTTTTGGCACGCAGGAAATTGTCAAGGTGCGGGGGCTGATCAGTCGTTCTCCCGCGGTTGGCTGGGCGCTGATTCTCGGCACCCTGGCCATTGCCGGCGCTCCGCCTTTTGCCCTTTTCCTGTCTGAATTTGAAATTCTCGATACTGGTTATAGTAGCGGCCAGTATCTGTCCACAGGTCTGTTGACCGCGTTTATTGTGATCGCATTTATTGCCCTGACCTATCAGGCTACGCGCATTGCCTTTGGTACCCCGGATCCGGCACAGGAACATACTTCTCCTGCCATGAAAATACCCCGCAGCAGTCTGGCGGCTATGGTCATTGCCTTTGTTCCGGTACTGATTTTTGGCTTTTATCTCCCCCCGCCATTGGTTCATCTGGTGCATGAAGCAGCGCAACTGCTGGAGGTGCAAGGATGAGTATATCCATAGCACTGCAAAGCTTGCTGCACAGCAACTCTGCTCTAACCTGGCACGAACATTCTGAGCAATGGTTACAGATAAGCTGTCCAGCAGAACAGTTATCCATGCTGACCCAAGCTCTGCTGGAAAAAGAAGAGGCCGAGTTTGCCACCCTGCTGGTGGAAGAACTTCCAGATCAGGGAAATTTGACAGTGCATTATCTGTTTTATCTACCTGCCACCGGGAAATTGATCGAACTGCAGGTCGCGGTCAAGGCAGGGGAAGAATTACCGGCCATCAGTGATACGGTGCACGCTGCTGACTGGCACGAACGCGAGGCCTGGGATTTATATGGACTGCGTTTCAGTGGTCATCCCTTTCTGGGCGATTTTGTTTTACACGACGATGACTGGCCGGAAGGGATGGACCCCATGCGCCGCCAATTTGATGGTAGCAAACGTCCGGATGTCCATGGTACCGGTACAGAATGGAAGCCGCCTCAGCTGTTGCAGGAAGAAGGTGCCATCGTTTTTCCCGTCGGCCCGGTTTGGGGCGATTTCAATGAATCCGGACTGTGGCTGCTCGAAACACCGGGTGAGCAGATCCGCTATCTCCATACCCGACTGTTTTATAAATATCGCGGGGTCGAAAAAATTGCCGAGGGCCGCACAGTCGATCAAGGATTACTGCTGGCCGAACGTTTTGCTGGTGCCGCCGCATTTGCCCATGGCTGGGCCTACTGTCAGGCATTGGAACAAATTGGCGGGTGTGCGCCACCACCCCGTGCCGAACAATTGCGGATTGTCTTCGCTGAACTCGAACGGGTCCGCCATCACGCCGCCAATATTGCAGAAATCACCGGCTCAACGGCGCTGTCCGTCGCCAAGGCCCTGGCCCAAGGCATCGTCGAGGATTTGCTGCGACTGAGTGCCAGACTATGTGGACATCGTTATTTTTTTGGCGTTGTCATCCCCGGGGGACTCCGCGAAGATCTGAACACAGACGCTCTCGAAATACTTTACAACACTCTGCCGGCGCTGGATCAGCGGATGCGCGCGCTGGAACAGCGCCTGGAAGAAAGCTCCAGCTTTCTTGATCGTATCGAAGAAATGGGCACGCTGGACGGCCAGATGGCCAAAACATATGGAGTAGTCGGTCCTATCGCCAGAGCTTCCGGTAGAAACATCGACTTGCGACGCAATTTGCCCTACGGACAATATGGATTCCTTGCCCCGGAAATTCCCGTAGAACAAGAAGGAGATGGTTATGCACGCTTACGGGTGTTTTTTGCCGAAAGCCGGATCAGCATCAAACTGATCCTCGATTTGCTGCCCTTTTTACCCGACGGCCCCATACACAGTCCCTGCCCGGTGCGCGAAGGACATGCCCTGGCCTGGGTAGAAGCGCCCTCCGGCGCCACGTTTCACTGGCTGCGCTGCACTGCAGACGGATTGATCACGCGCCTGCGCCTCGGGACGCCCGGCTTCAGAAACTGGCATGCCTTTGAACGCGCCGTGGAAGGGGCAGCATTCCAGGATTTTCCCATCATACTGGCCACCTGGGGCCTGTCCGTAGCGGAGAACGATCGCTGATGAGCTTCTGGCCCTATTATGGATTGAAAAAAGGCATAAGCACGACATCCTGGCCCGATGGCGATGAGGAAAGTGCCGGCATTACCCCGGGGCGGCCGCGAGCGACGCAAAGCCTGCATCCTGAAGAAAGTGCTGCACAGTGTCCGACCCAGGCCCTGCGGGTCGTCAAGCAACCGGAGACCGCAGACCATGCTGTGGCGGTGGATTTTTCCTGCTGTATTCATTGCCAACGCTGCCGGACAGGTGCTCATGCCCTGCCCTGGTCCCAGGATTTTGCCTGGGGTGCTTCTACAGCCTCTGCGCAGCCCCCTCTCGGATCCCGCTTTTCGGCTTCCCTGCATGTTTTATATATTGATGCAGGAGCCTGCGGGGCCTGTGTCAATGAAGTCCGACTGGTCGATGCACCCCCTTATAATCTTCACCGTCTCGGTATTTTTGTAACCGCGACCCCGCGTGACGCCGATGTGCTCCTGGTGGCGGGTCCGATCACCGATGCCATGCGTACCGCCATCCTCAAGGCCTACGCCGCCATGCCTGCCCCCAAAAGAGTCATGGGCATGGGCACCTGTGCCATCAATGGCGGCATTTTCGGGGAAAGCTTTGCCTGTGCCGGCGGACTGGAAAAAATCATTCCCGTCGATTTATGGTTGCCCGGTTGTCCCCCCCCCGCCTCTCGCCATTATTCATGGCTTGTTGCGTCTGGTGGGACGGGTAGCGCCAATTTCCCTGGAGGAACAGCCCTGATGCTCTACATCATTGCGTTTCTGCTCTTTGCGGCCGGTCCGGTCCTGGCGTTCATTCCCGGCCGTCGCATACCCGCCCTGAGTGCCTGGTCAGTAATGACCAGCGCCTGCATTCTGGCGGGTATTCAGGCGGTCATGGCCATTGCTGCGGGACACGATCAGCCGCTGATTGCCCTGCAGTTGCCTGTCATCGGCCCCCTGGATTTTGTGCAAACCCCCTTGGGCGGCCTGCTGATTCTCATTACCGCGAGCGTTTTTGCCGTCGCCCTCCCTTTTGTGACCCGCGATGCCAATCTTTATCCAAGCGCAAGAAGGGGTCTATTTCTGGCTATCGTCATGCTGACTCTGGCCAGCATGATCGGTTTTTTCTCGGCAGCCAGCATTGCTGCGTTTATTTTCTGCTGGGAGCTGGCAGCATTGGCCATCTGGGGGCTGATTACCTTTGAAACCCGGCAGAGCAAACCAGTCGCCGCTGGATTACTGACTCTGGCATTATCCGAGCTGGGCAGTCTCGCGGGTCTGGTCAGTCTGCTGTTACTGGCCGCCGCAGCGGGTTCTCCACAGTTGGAAAGAATCGCCAGCGCCATTCCAACAATGTCACCGACCCTGCTGATGGTTGCGGGCTTGTTGGCATTTTTTGGATTCGGCATGAAAGCCGGCATCATCCCCCTCAATGTCTGGTTACCCGCCGCCCACGGCACCGCTCCGCGTTCCACTTCCCCGATCCTCTCGGGGGCCACGCTCAATCTGGGGCTGTATGCATTTTTACGCATTGACGCGCCCATCGCCCTGCATCTGCCGCAACTTGGCCTGATCATTCTCAGCAGCGGCGCCCTGACTGCGCTCATCGGCATTATTTACGCCCTCGTCGAAAAAGACATGAAGCGGCTGCTGGCCCAGAGCTCTGTTGAAAACATGGGCATTGCCACTGCCGGAATAGGGGCAGGGCTAACCTTTGCCGCCTATGGACATCCACTTTTGGGGGGCGCCAGCATGATTGCCGGCCTCTATCACATGATTAATCATTCGACCTTCAAGACCCTGCTTTTTCTCGGTGCCGGGGGAATAGACGCCAGCACCGGCACCCATAATCTGGATGAACTGGGCGGTCTGATGAAGCGGCTACCCGCTTTGGGTACCTTCTTCCTCCTGGGCGCTTTTGCGATTGCCGCCCTGCCCCCCTTCAACGGTTTTGTCAGTGAATGGTTATTGCTGGAGTCGCTGCTGCGCGTAGTGGAAATACCGGACATTCCCGTACGCATCACTTTCGCTCTGTCCGGTGCCTTGCTGGCCCTCACCTCGGGATTGGCCCTGACCTGCTTTATCATGCTCCCCGGCAGCGCCCTGATGGGATTACCGCGATCCACCCATGCCAGCGCGGCCAAAAAGGCACCGTTGACCGTGGTCATACCCATGGGCTTGTTGGCCCTGCTCGCTTTATTGCTGGGTCTTGCGGCCACCCTGATCCTGCCCGTTCTCTCGCGTCTGGCAGCCCCCCTGCTGGGAGCCAATCCTACCGCATCCCTCGTACCCGATTTTTTCCATGTCCCCAGCCAGGTTCCTCTTGCCGTAAGACACGCCCTGGATCCCATCGGCGCCAATCTGGGAGCGACATTCCTGCCGCTACGCAGCCTCGTGGTCATGCATCTGAATCAGGGCAACGCACCGGTGGTATATGCCATGTCCACGCTGCTGACTTTTCTGGTGCTGATATTCATGCTCGGAACGGTATGGCTGCTGGCGCGCGGCCTGCGTCGTCGTAAATATCAGGTCAGCCGCAACACCCTCTGGGACGCCGGACTGACACGCTTGCGCCCGGAAATGACGTACACGGCAACCACTTTTGCCGCGCCGGTCCGGGCTGTCTTTCAGGGGTTTTTTCATCCGCTGATGGAAGAAAAAGAAGAACGTCAGGGTGCTTTTGTGCTGACCCGCAGCTATCATCAGATCATCACAAACATCTCCGAACGTCTGGTGATTCAACCGGTTATTCAAAGCGCCATGCGGATTGCCGCATTACTGGCCAAAATGCACAAAGGCCGGGTCAATACCTATGCCAGCTACATCCTGATCGCCCTGGTACTGGTGTTGATCATCGTCGCAGGATCCCCGTGAAGTCTGAGAGTAAATGCTTTGTTCTATAATTAAACCATAGTGGCAGTTCTATGCGTACCCGGAACTTGCCGAAATTCATCTAAAAAAAGGAGTTATCTCGTGAAAGACTTACGAACCACCTTCCTCGAACATGTCAAAAAAGGGCTGAATGGCAAGGTGTTACCCTTGAAAGTCCTGTTTTGGGATGGACACGAGTATCTATTTGATAAAAATTTTCTGGTCACCATGCACCTCAAATCGGCCAAGATCATCACTCAGTTGCTCACCGGAAGCGCCCTCGACGTACTGGGTGAAGGCTATGTGGAAGGAGACATTGGCATAGAAGGACGTTATCAGGATATTCTCGCGGTGGCTGAAGGATTGAGTGATGCGTTTCCCGCCAAAAAGCCCAAAACCGGCATTCTCCACAAGGCCTTGCACAGCAAAGCCAAGGACAAGGAAGCCATCCACTATCATTACGATGTTTCCAACGACTTCTACAAGCTCTGGCTGGATCGCAACATGGTGTATTCCTGTGGCTACTTCAAAACCGGTAAAGAAGACATCGATATTGCCCAGGAGCAGAAACTCGACCATATCTGCCGCAAACTCCACCTGCAGCCTGGTGAAAAACTCTTGGATATTGGCTGTGGCTGGGGTGGACTACTGACCTGGGCGGCTAAACATTATGATATTCAGGGAGTAGGCGTCACCCTCAGCGAAGAGCAGTTTGCCTTCGCCAAAGAGCGGATCGAGAGGGAAGGACTGACCGATCGCGTCGAAATCCGCTTGCAGGATTATCGGGATATTCCTGAACGCGATCATTTTGACAAGGTTACCTCCGTCGGCATGTTCGAGCATGTAGGTCGGGCCAAACTTCCCGAGTATTTTGAGGTCATCAATCGCGTGCTGAAAGAAGGCGGATGGGTCATGAATCACGGCATAACCGCCAGCCAACAGGACGATGAAGGCGGGCACCACTCCGGCAGCGATTTCATGGATAAATACGTCTTTCCCGACGGCGAGATACCTCACCTCTGGCGGGTGGTTCGGGATATGGCCGGGCAGAACCTGGAGGTCATCGATGTGGAAAACCTGCGTCCCCACTATGCCCAGACCCTCATTCACTGGGTAGATCGCCTCGAAGCCCACAAGGACGAAGCGGTCGCCATGGTCGGTGAAAAACGTTACCGAATCTGGGCCATTTACATGGCAGGTTGTGCTTATGCCTTCTGGCGGAACTGGTCAGCCCTGCATCAGGTGCTGGCTATCAAGCAGACTGGTGAAGAACTGACCCCGCGTCCCTGGGAACGACGCTATCAATATGAAGAAAACCAATACCGCCTGGCTGAACCGGATTGGGGAGATCTGTAGCTCCAACATATTCCCTGCCAGAAAAATCCTGCCTAATATGCCCTGACTGATCCCAAAAATTCCGACAGTCAGGGAGAAAAACATGGGCAAAAATCGCCTGGAAGCCTTCAGTGATGGCGTCATTGCCATCATCATTACCATCATGGTCATCGAAATGCGGGTTCCCCATGGGGAAGATCTGGCGGCACTGTTACCTGTGTTGCCGGTTTTCCTCAGTTATGTGTTGAGTTTCATCTACGTTGGCATTTACTGGAATAATCACCACAACATGCTGCAGGCCAGCGGCAAAATCACCGGCGGGATTCTCTGGGCCAATCTCCACCTGCTTTTCTGGTTATCTCTTTTTCCTTTTGTGACCAGCTGGATGGGTGAAAACCACTACGCTACCGTACCCACCCAATTATACGGCGTCGTGCTGTTCATGGCGGCTATGGCCTATTTCATCTTGCAGCAGCGGATTATTGCCGCTGGAGCGACCACTCTGCGTCGCGCCGTGGGTCGGGACTGGAAAGGGAAAATTTCTCCAGTCCTTTATCTCATCGGTATTATTTCCTCCCAATGGTCCCCTGCCGTGGGCAAATTGCTTTATCTGGGCGTCGCTTTTATCTGGCTGATTCCCGACCGACGCATAGAAAACCTGCTGATGGACAGCAAGGAATAAGGGCCTTCATCAGCCCAATTGCGAGACTTCTAATGGCCTTTTGACGGACATGGAAAGTAAGGTGTTTTTACATTACTATGCAAAACATTCACCTTTGTTTGGAGGGCAAAGCACCATGACCACATTGACCGTTACTGCACGCGGACAAGTAACGTTTCGGAAGGACGTACTGCAACATCTCGGCATCAAACCTGGCGACAAGATTGAGTTGGACTTGCTGCCAGATGGTCGGGGCGTGCTCAAGGCGGCACGCCCCGCAGGGACGATAGCCAACTTCGTCGGCATGCTCGCGGGTAAGACGCAGAAGGTGGCCACCCTCGAAGAAATCAACGAGGCAGCGGCGCAAGGCTGGGCAGACAAGTCATGAAAATAGCCGTTGATACGAACGTCCTGGTACGTGCGGTGGTCCATGACGATCCCGCACAAGCGGAGGTTGCCGCCGCCGTCTTGACCGACGCCGAGTTGATTGCGGTAACAACGCCGTGCCTATGCGAATTTGTTTGGGTGCTGTTGCGTGTCTACGGCTTTCATCAAAGCGACGTGGCTTGCGCGATCCAGACACTACTGGCCGCCGCGAATGTGGAAGTGAACCGGCCTGCCGTGGAGGCAGGCTTGCTGATGCTCGAAGCCGGCGGAGACTTTGCCGATGGCATCATAGCCTATGAAGGCCAATGGCTTGGCGGGGAATTCTTCGTTTCCTTCGACAAAAAGGCCGTGGCACTGCTTACGGCACAAGGGCAATCAACGCGCCTTTTGTGACAGACAACTTTTGGCACCCAAAAAGGTCAATAGCTGATATACTGAGTAACGTATTCACAGGGGAGAGACTGTCATGCCCATGGTCAACATCATGAGTATCATTGGCGTCATCATTGCACTGGGTATACTTTTATTCTTGGTGCTTGCGTTGGTTTACCTGATCTCGCCGCAAAAACTGGATCGCTTTCTGCGTAACATCGGATTCCGGCGGGGAATTGGCATTTTTACCGCCCAAAATGTGTTTCTGGTGTTATCGCGCCTGGCCGGCATCATGATTCTTCTGGGAGTGCTGACCATCGCCATGGTCCTGCTGCAATCCTGGCCGAGGGGTTGGCTGATTCCCGCCGCCCAGGAGCTGGTCATGGCGATCATCCTCTTTGCCGTCAGTTACTGGGGCAGTAAAAGCAAGACAAATGGG
>NZ_MXAV01000003.1 GCF_002847505.1 Acidithiobacillus marinus | reverse complement strand
GGGTAGGGGGTAGAATGCTGTGGAGCGGTCGTGCCCTGAATTGGAGTTAGCTGATGGTCCCTGAAGAGCTGTTTTCTCTCGCGTTAGGATTGGTTCCGCCGTGGTTGGTGGATCATGTGACTTTCACGGTGGAGGAGAAACGCCTGGATCTGCACATCAACTTTCCCAAGGGTAGTCGCTTTGCTTGCTCCGTCTGTGGTGAGGAGTGTCCGGTACATGATACCCGTGACCATACTTGGCGGCACATGGATTTCTTCCAGCATGAAGCCTATCTCCATGCCCGCGTACCTCGTGTGAAGTGCCAGGAGCATGGAGTGCATCAGATATCTGTTCCCTGGGCACGGGAAGGCTCGCATTTCACCCTGCTCTTCGAAGCGCTGATCATGACCCTGGTGCGGGAGATGCCGGTATTGACCGTAGCCCGCCTAGTCGGCGAGACCGACACGCTCCTGTGGCGGGTGATTGACCACTATGTGCCAGAAGCCCGTACCAGAGTGGATATGGCCCATGTCCATGCCGTCGGCGTCGATGAAACCAGCAGTCGGCGCGGCCACGACTACATCACGCTCTTCGTGGATCTGGATGCCCGGCGACTCTTGTTCGCTACTCCCGGCAAGGATGCCAAGACCTTTGAGAGATTCTCCGCAGATCTACAGGCCCATGGTGGTAGCGCGGAAGCGATCACCGATGTGAGCATGGACCTCTCGCCGGCCTTCCAGAAAGGGGCTGCCGAGCACCTGCCCAATGCGGAGATCACTTTCGATCGTTTTCACCTCATGAAGCTCGTCAACGAGGCCGTGGACGACGTGCGCAAGGGGGAAGTCCTCACTCAGCCAAATCTCAAAAAGACCCGCTGGCTCTGGCTCAAGAACGATTGCAACCTCAAGGTGAAGCAGAAAGAAAAGCTGCAGGCATTACTCAAAGACCAGAACCTCAAGACGGCGCAGGCCTACCAGTTCCGCCTGACCTTTCAGGACATCTTCACGATCAAGAATCGCCATCAGGGGGCTACCCTCTTGAAAGCCTGGTTGGAAAACGCCAGAACCAGCGATCTGCCGCCTATCGTCAAGGTCGCCTACACCATCATGAATCACTGGGATGGCGTGCTCCGATGGTTCGAGAGCCAGATCACCAATGGAATTCTGGAAGGTTTCAACAGCCTCATTCAATCCGCCAAGGCCAAGGCTCGGGGTTACCGCACGCACAAGAACTTTATCAACATGGCCTACCTGATCCTGGGCAAGCTGGATCTCAGGCTACCCACTTGAAATGACGAGGAACCGAAATTACCCAATGACAGACCGTAATTGGCCCGGGTCACAAACTCGGCCACCGCCGGGCGCTTATTGGCGGTAATATCCAGATTCTGGGGGCGCAAATAAAACAGGATACGTTCGCGTTCGGCATGCACATGACAAAAAATGTCCAGGGTGCCATTGGGAATCTGTAGGGCGCAGGTCATGACTGGATAATCGGGGAGCATTTTTGCCTCCCAGTCCAGCTCGGCAAACAACTTTTCGACAACTTCCAGATGATTCATGCTTGGGATCCTTGTTTTGCAAAGGCCTCGGCGAGGCGAAAAAAAGCGGTCTGATCCAGCGTTTCGGCACGGCAGGCCGGATCAATATCCAGCGCCCGTAATTGCTCTGCGCTGAAAATACCCCGCAAGTTATTGGCCAGGGTCTTGCGTCGCTGGGCAAAACTGCGGGTCACAATCTGGGCAAAGGCCGGAAGCTGCGTTTCCGGCAGCAAGGCTGGTCGATAGGGTAGCAAACGCATGAAGGCAGAATCCACCTTGGGCACCGGATAAAAATTTCCGGGAGCCACCGTGAACAGGGATTCCACCTGGCACGAGGCCTGGATCATCACCGACAAACGCCCGTAGGTTTTACTGCCGGGGGCAGCCACCATGCGATCCACCACTTCTTTTTGCAACATGAAGTGCATATCCTGAATCTGCAGGGCAGACTCCAGGATATGAAAAATAATGGGGGTCGCCACATTGTAAGGCAGGTTGCCGACCACACGCAGGGGCTTGTCACCCTCGCCCAGACGCGCAAAGTCCATTTTCAAGGCATCGGCTTGGACAACGGTCAGCTGCTCTGGGGCCGCGAGATTTTCGAGGGCGGGAATCATATCCCGATCCAGTTCAATGACAGTCAAATGCGCTAGGGTAGGCAACAGCCTTTTGGTCAGCGCTCCCGGCCCCGGCCCGATTTCCACGAGAAGATCCTGAGACTGCGGATGAATCGCCGCCATAATGCGCTCCACCATAGCAGGTTGCACCAGAAAATTCTGACCAAAGCGCTTTTTGGCGGGCGGCAAAGCAGCTACTTGCATTATCAACCTCGCTTCATGCTATATTTGGGCGACGCCTCTTGCAGGCGATGCGAAACGGAAAGCTTATGCACCTCGTGCTTCGTCTTGACGTCGGTGGTCGTCCCATGGCCTGGGAAACCTGGGAAGAAGCCGCCGCCCACTATGTCCGGGGTAATGTTGCTTGGACCCTCGGAAATCCTTTTTTCACCGCTCACGGTGGCGTATGCCGACGCAGTGGCATTCATTCGCAACTCGACATCCATCCGGTGATTGCGGTACGCGGTCGGCATCTGGGTAAAATTCGCCCTCCCGCCTTGTCCAATCAAACCCTGTTCCATCGTGATCATCATCTGTGCATGTACTGTGGCAAGCATTATCCGGTCCGTGAGCTGACCCGTGATCATATCATCCCCATCTCCCGCAAGGGCAAAGACATCTGGACCAATGTGGTGACCGCCTGCCGCAGCTGTAACAGCCGCAAGGACAACCGCACCCCCGATGAAGCCCGTATGCCCTTACTGGCCGTGCCTTTTACCCCGACCTGGGCAGAATATCTGTTGCTCAGCAACCGCCGTATTCTTGCCGACCAGATGGAATTTCTCCTGGCCCAAGTGCCTGAGGGACGCCAGCGGAGCGTCTGACAGCATCTTTCATGCAGATCCATACAGACGGCTCAGCCACCGCTGGGTCCGTCAGGCATTCCGACTGCGCCGGTTGCGGACGATTTCTGCCGCTGCCTCCAGCGCATGCAGAAGGCTCTCTCCTTGAGCGCGACCGCTACCTGCCACATCCAGGGCCGTACCATGATCGACGCTGGTCCGCACTATCGGCAACCCCAAGGTAATATTCACGGCCTCGCCAAAAGCATGATATTTCAAAACCGGTAGCCCCTGATCATGGTACATGGCCAGAACCGCATCGGCATCTTCCAATAATCGGGGCGTGAAGAGGGTATCTGCAGGCCAGGGACCAGAAATGCGCATCTCCTCCTTTTGCAGGGACTGAATAACCGGCGAAATCACCTCGATTTCTTCTTGACCAAGATGCCCACCCTCCCCGGCGTGGGGATTCAAACCGGCGACCAGAATACGGGGCGCGGCCAGGGCAAAATCCTGAATCAGGGCTGCATGCAAAATGCGCAGGGTCGATTCCAGACTACTGCGGGTAATGGCCGCCGGCACATCGGCCAAGGACAGATGGGTCGTGGCCAAAGCGACGCGCAAACCGCGTCCGGCCAGCAGCATGACCACCTCATTCTGGCCACAGGCAGCCGCAAGATATTCGGTATGACCGGTAAAAGGAATACCCGCATCATTGATGATGCCCTTGTGGACGGGAGCGGTTACCAGGGCATCAGCCAGTCCTGCCTGCAACAAAGCCAGGGCTTTATCCAGGCCGTTCAACACAGCCGGGGCGTTTGCTGGATCCAGATGACCGACTCGGCAAGGATGCGTCAGCGGAAGATGCAGCACCCGCAAAGTCCCGGCCTCTATGGCTGGCCAATCATCCCCTTCCTGCCATTCTTGCAGGCGTACGGGCAACCCCAATTGCAGTGCCCTGCTGCGCAGACAATGGATATCTCCCAACAGTAATACGCTGGCAGAAAGGGGATGGGTGGCCAGCTGCAGACAAATATCCGGCCCGATCCCCGCAGGCTCCCCAACCGTCAATACCAGTCGCGGCAGGGCATTCATTCGGGTACCTCAGATAACATTTCCACGACCCCCTCTGGACCCTCTACCCGCTGCGGCAAACGCAATATCCGCGCCCGGATCAAACGCTCGCGAATATCTATCGTCAACACATCAGCGGCCTTCACTTCGGCGCCGGCTTTGGCGACCCGACCGTTGATGTGCACACAGCCTGCGTCACAAATTTCCTTGGCCAGACTGCGGCGTTTGATGAGCCGCGACATTTTCAGAAACAAATCCAGGCGCACGTCAGAACCTGCTGCTCAGCGCAACTGGCCGAGAATATCGGTAAAAGCATCCTCCAGACGAGGTTCCTGTAAATGCAAATCAAGAATCTGCGCAGGCAGATGCTGCAATTGCGCCAACACACTACCCAGAGGGTGGCGCTGGGCATCAATACGAAAGACGCGAACCTGCGCGCTGGCTCCAGTCAGCAAATCTTCCAGAACCGGACTGAGCTCGCCCGGATCACGATCAAAAGTCACCGTCAGGATACGCCAGTTGGATGCGCTCAACAGGGCTTCCTTGCGGTCCAGGGCGACGATTCTTCCCTGCTGGAGAATGGCAATACGCTCGCAGAGTTCTTCGGCTTCTTCCAGATAATGGGTGGTCAGAATCACCGTCCGCCCCTCAGCATTATAGCGCCGGATAAACTGCCAGAGCCCCTGCCGCAATTCCACATCCACCCCGGCGGTCGGCTCATCTAGTACGACCACTGGCGGCCGATGTACCAGCGCTTGAGCAATCAGCACCCGTCTTTTCATGCCGCCCGACAAGTTGCGCAAATTGGCATTGGCCTTATCGGCCAGATCGAGCTCGGCCATCAACTCATCCAGCCAGTCATCATTGTGGCGCAGACCAAAATAACCCGATTGCATGCGCAGGAACTCGCGCACCGTAAAAAAGGGATCATAGGCCAGTTCCTGGGGGACCACACCCAGTAGCTGCCGGGTACGACGAAAATCCCTTTCTACGTCAAAACCGAAAATTTCCGCGACCCCACTGGAGCGCCGCACCACTCCGGCGAGGATGCTGATGAGTGAGGATTTACCCGCGCCATTGGGGCCGAGCAGGCCGAAAAACTCGCCCGCGTGAATATCCATATCCACCCCGGCCAGGGCGAGATGGCCGCTCTGGTATGCCTTGCGCAAGCCCTGAATATGAATGGCAGGAGCGTCAGTCATCACAGAGATGCAACATTTCTTGCAGACGGTAAAGGGCGACGAGTTCCTGCAGGGCAGGCTTCATCCCGTGAATATGCAGGGTGACACCCCGGCGTTCCTGAAGCTGGGTCCATTCCATCAACAAAGCCAGAGTGGCACTATCTCCCCCCTCCAGCTCATCCAGAGCAATTGCGGCGCAAGATTGGCCATCCCGCTGCCAGTCAAAGTGTTTCAGGAGTGTATCAAGATGCGCGACGCGCCAGTCTCCCAGAAGATAGAGGCGGGACTGATCCTGAACCTGGCGTCGCTGCCAACTCTCTGCCTGACTCAACTGGAGGACTTCCCGCTTTTGGCTTCCGCTGCATCTTTTGCCTTCATTTGTTGCAGCAAGGCAGGAATGCCACGACTGGAAGCTACCTGGCCGAAACTCTGACGATAATTGAGCACCATGCTCACCCCATCTATATAAATGTTATAGATCCGCCAAAGATGATCGGTATAAAGCAGTGCGTAGATAACAGGAATATCCGGGCCTCCCTGGGTCTGACGAATGACCATGTTCACCTGGGCAACGGGCGGATTCTGGGAAACCTGCTGACTACCGGTAATGCGCACCGTCTGACCATTATAATGGTTCAGGGCGTTACTGTAGGTTCGCACCAAAAGATCCTTGAACAGCACCACAAATTGTTTCTGCTGGGCGGGACTCATTTGTCGCCAGTTTTGAGCCATGACGTACTGGGACATGGTCGTGAAATCCATATGCGGCAAGACAATATCCGCGATTTGTGTTTTGACAGCCGGAGTGATGGCTTTACCTTTGTTGGCCCGCAACACCTTCAGAACATTATTGGTGAGCTCATGCACCACGGCGACGGCTCCCTGGGCATTGGGGGCTTCCGCCGCACTGGCGGGTAAAGTCCAGGTAAACAAGATCCAGAACAGCGCTATCCAGGTCATTTGACGCATCCCAATTCTCCTTATTGATTTCCTGAAGACTTACTACTTCCTTCAGCTTTACTGAATACCATCTGGCCGATCATCTGATCGATATTGACCGCTCCCTGGGTCATGGTGATGGTCGCACCGGGTTTGAGATTCTGGGGCATACCACCGGGCTGGATGGCGATGTACTGCTCCCCCAACAGCCCCTGGGTATAAATGGAAGCACCCGTATCGATGGGCAGCTTGATGTCTGGCTTGATCCGCATGGTGACCCTGGCCATATAGGTTTTCGGGTTCATGCCAATGTGGGTGACTTCACCAATGGTGACTCCCCCGATCTTAACCGGACTACGGGATTTTAGACTACCCACATTGTTAAAATTCGCGTGCAGCACGTAACCGTCGTCATAGGCAAAACCGGAAAGGTTCCCTACCCGCAAGGCCAGTATTATCAGAGCTGCAATACCCAGCAATACAAATATGCCCACCCACCAATCTATCGCCCGCGTTTCCATAGACTTCCCGCCTTCAGCTGAATAACAATGCTGTAAGAATAAAATCAAGCCCCAGAACCGTCAGCGAGGCCGTGACCACGCTGAGGGTCGTGGCATTCCCTACGCCCTCTGCCGTAGGACGTGCCGTGTAGCCCTTCCAGGCCGCAATCCAGGTCACCACCACACCGAAACACAGGGCCTTGAGTAAACCCGTCAGAATATCTCCGGAAAAAGTCACATTGGACTGCATTTGTGCCCAGAAAGTGCCGCCATCCACCCCCAGGACAGGCACAGAAATCAGATATCCCCCAAAAATCCCGACCAGATCAAAAATCGCACAGAGGATGGGCACCGCAATAATTCCTGCCCACAGTCGGGGGGCTACAACCCAAGCCAGAGGATTGACGGCCATCATTTCCATGGCACTCAACTGCTCCGTCGCTTTCATGGAACTGATTTCCGCCGTCAGCGCAGAGCCCGCCCGCCCGGCGAAGAGCAAGGCGGTCAAAACCGGCCCCAACTCTCTGAGCAAAGACAAGGCCACTAACGTACCCAAAGCGGAAGTAGCCCCAAAACGCACCAGAGCATAATATCCCTGAAAGCCCAAAACCATTCCGGTAAAAAAGGCGGCAACCACCATAAGAATGAGCGAGCGAACGCCAAAACCGTAAATCTGCCGGAATAATTGCTGCATACTGAAATGGCGATTAAATATATTCCAGAGACTCGACAGCAGAAAACGGCTGGCAGCACCCAGGTTGGGTATTGTCAGCAACGTGCGTCGCCCCGTTTGTGGGATGAAATCGAAAAAAGCCATCGCCTAGAACCGTTCACCGGAAGAGCGGCTATCGCGCAGAGCTGCCGCATAATCCTGTTGGGTTGGATAATGGAAAGGTACCGGCCCATCGGGCTGACCTCCCAGAAACTGTCGGGCCAGGGCAGAATCACTGCTGCGCAACGCATCCGGACTGCCCTCGGCAATAATTTTGCCCCCCGCCAGAATGAAGCCGTGATCAGCGATGGAGAGCGTTTCTTCCACATCGTGACTGACCAGTACACTGGTCGCCCCCAAAGCCGCATTCAGGCGCTTGATGAGCGAAGCAATGATACCGACGCTGATGGGGTCAAGACCGGTAAAGGGTTCGTCGTAAAAAATCAGCATCGGGTCCATCACCACCGCCCGGGCCAGAGCAACCCGCCGCCCCATACCGCCAGAAAGTTCTGCCGGCAAAAGACCCGCTGCTCCCCGTAAGCCTACGGCCTCCAGCTTCATCATCACCAGCTTGCGCAATATCCCTTCTGGCAGACGAAAGTGGCGCCGTAAAGGGAAGGCCACATTTTCAAAAGCACTGAGATCCGTGAACAAAGCGCTGTGCTGGAAAAGCATGCCCATCTGACGACGCAGGCTATAAATGGCCTCCTCGCTAAGCGTTTTCAGGTCCTGTCCAGCGACGCGGATTTGCCCGGACTGCGGACGCAAAGTCCCTGCCATCAAGTTGAGCATAGTGGTCTTACCGCCACCGCTGGCGCCCATCAGAGCGACGATGGCGCCGCGCGGAATGCGCATGTTTACCCCGTCCAGCACAGGGTGCGGACCACGGGCAAAAAACACATTTTCCAGCTCTACCAAGGCTTCGGTTGCCATCCACATCCTTGTTCGATCGTTGATCAAGGACCTGAGTATAAACCGAACGGTCAACCGGGTGCCAGAATAGCCCAAAGCTCAACGCAGCAACTCCTGATATAAAGTTTTTCCGAAAAAGTTCTTGCATCCCATGCGCATAGGTGTATAGTTCGCATCCTGTTTCCACGGCACCGAAAGCAGTTACTAAGGGGGTCAGTCCTTAAGAGATTTGGAGCACGGCATGGCCACGTTCCAGCAAGGTAGGGCATAAAACCAAGTACTGTCTGGGGGTGCACGGGAGCTACTTCTTAACCTTTTTAACTTTGGTAAGGGGGGCACCTATGCGCTCGTTAGGACATCAAATCGTTGCAGACTTTTATCACTGTGACGGCAGTACCTTGTCTGATGTAGATTTTGTCACCGATGCCATGCTGGAGGCCGCCCGGCGCGCCAACTGCACCATTGTGACACAAACCTTTCACCATTTTTCTCCTTATGGAGTGAGTGGTGCTGTTATTGTTGCGGAATCCCATCTGGCCATTCATACCTGGCCCGAGTATGGTTATGCAGCAGTGGATGTATTTACTTGTGGCGATATCATTCAGCCCGAAGACGCCTTGAATTATCTCAAGGAAGCTTTTGGCGCCGGCCAAGTTTCCACCATGGAGATGAAGCGCGGCCAAGTGGACATGATGGGTATTCCAGCACACGAACTGCGCGTCAAGCCTGTTCTCTGCGCCTGATGCCTGGTATTGCCTCAGCAGGCGGATCCTGATTCAGGGTCCGCCTTTTCTTTTATCTCATTCTTCCGCAAAATCCACACGGGTTACTACCATACCGGCCACAATGAGAGGCAATCATGAGCACAGAACTTTGGTATACCGAACGTTATGAGGAACATGGCGCAAGCCTGAGCCTGAAAGTCCGCGAAGTGCTGCACCGCGAACAAAGCCCTTACCAGACCATCGAGATTTTTGAAACCGAACATTTCGGCACCCTCATGACCCTGGATGGTCTGGTCATGGTCACTGACCGGGACAACTATTTGTATCATGAAATGATGAGTCATCCCGCCTTGTTTATTCACCCGGCTCCCAAGCGGGTGCTGATTATCGGAGGCGGCGATTGCGGGACCCTCCGGGAAGTGCTGCGCCACCCGGAGGTGGAAGAAGCTACCCAGGTCGAGCTGGATGAAAGGGTGACCCGAGTTGCCGAGCGCTTTTTCCCGGAACTTTGCGAGAAAAATCACGATCCGCGCGCGCATTTTCACTTTACGGATGGCATTGCCTGGATTCAGAAAGCCGACGCCGGCCGTTATGATGTCATCATTGTCGATTCTACTGACCCGGTAGGACCTGCTGCCGGTTTATTCGCCACGGAATTTTATGCAGCCTGTCATCATGCCTTGGCTGAAAAAGGCGTTCTCGTCGCCCAGTCCGAATCTCCCCTGCTCCACGCCGATCTGATTCGCCAATGCCAGAGTCGCATGAGCGAAGCCGGCTTTGATGCGGTCAACAGCGTGTATTTCCCCCAGTTTTGTTACCCCTCAGGGTGGTGGAGTGGAACTTTGGGGCGCAAGGGCCTCAGTATGGAAGCCTTCCGCGCCGATGATGCCAAGGCTTTCAGCGGTACGCGCTATTACCATGCCAACATGCAGCAGGCAGCCCAAGTCGCTCCGGCGTTCCTGCTTGGCTAAATCTGTATAGAACCACCCCGCTTTATTGGCTTGCCTGCCCCGGTCCTACAGACGTGGATCGGGGGCAGTAATTCCAGAGATGCAAAGCGGGTGTATCATGCTCCCAGCCCAGACGGGAAATGCTGCCTGGATCCAAGTGCAAATGATCCCCGAATTTCAGATCCAAACCCAGCCAACGCGCTGCCAGAGCCCGTAAAATATGCCCATGGGCGAAGCAAATCAATTGCTTATGCCCTTTGGCATCCCAGTACTGAAGCAAGCGGTCGCAGCGCTCGGTGACCTCTGCAGGGCTTTCTCCATCGGGGCCGCCGCATCGGAAAACACTCCATTCCGGATTTTCCTGATGAATTTCTCTGGTAGTCTTGCCCTCATAACGACCATAGCGCCATTCCATCAAGTCATCATGCAGTTCGGGATGTGCAAAACCGGCGAGAATAGCGGTGTGATGGGCACGAATTAACGGGCTTGAATAAATCCCATCAAAATGTCCCTGATTCATAAATGTACTCCACAGCGCTTCAGCATCTGCCCGCCCTGAGGGGGTCAGACCAATATCCGTGTCCGAAGTATGCTTGCCCTGATCCGCCCATTCGGTCATGCCATGCCGTACCAGAGTAATGGATTCAATTTGCATGATAGCTCTCCTGTTTTTACCAGACACTCTTCAAACTATAGATGCTATTTACCAGAAACGGGGCTTGCGTGAATGGTTCCAGGTCGTTATGGTTTAATCAGTTTATCTGATTTATCTGATTAAGGGGCGCACAATGAACAAGACAGCAATGGATCTCGTCAAGGAAGCCAAGGCAGAAATATGTGAAATGGATCTGCGGCAGGCACATGATAAACACCAGTCGGAAGCGGTGGTGATCATAGATGTGCGTGAAGCTCACGAGTTTTCTGGTGGTCACATTCCCGGAGCACATCATATATCCCGGGGCATGCTTGAATTCAAGGCAGACTCCCACCCGGCCCTCAAAGATAAAGATCGGGAGATTCTGGTTTACTGCAAGACCGGGGGGCGCGCCGCACTGGCTGCGCATCAGTTGAAAAAAATGGGCTATACCAACGTACATTCCATCTCCGGAGGTATGGATGCCTGGAATGACGCTGATCATCCCGTACACAAACCCTGATACAGAACACCTGCGCAGTGAAAGCCACCATTTTAAGAGCCTGGACTAACAATGAATAAGCATGCACTCCGTGCGCTTATTTTGAGTATTTTGCTGAGCGGTTTAGCTCTACTGCTCACTGGCTGCCTGCCGTTGATGGCTGCCAGTGCTGCAGGTACGGTGGTCTATTACAATATGCCGCAACATCACTCATAACTCTCCCCTGCTTTAAACTCAACGCAGCTCTCTCATTTATCTTTTTCGTAGCACATTGAACTTTATCGGCTGGATCAAGACCTAAATCAGATAATGCCTTCACTACCCACCTAGGAGTCCTGCATGGTCAAGCGTTTTGCCGTAGATAGTGATATTACCCCGGCTTATGGATCCCGCACCATGGATCACACTATCCCCAAGTATCGCCTTCCCGACGGAGAAATGCCTGCGCAAACGGCTTACCAGTTGATTCACGATGAACTGATGCTGGATGGTAATGCTCGACTCAATCTGGCCACTTTTGTCACCACCTGGATGGAGCCTGAAGCGGAAAAGCTCATGGCCGAAACCTTTGACAAGAACATGATCGACAAGGATGAATATCCTCAGACGGCAGAAATCGAAACTCGCTGCGTGAACATGTTATCCCGCCTTTTCAATGCCAAACCCGAAGAAAATCCGGTAGGGGTCTCAGCCATTGGCTCCAGTGAAGCGGTCATGCTCGCAGGTATGGCCATGAAATGGCGATGGCGCAAAGATCGCCAAGATAAAGGGTTTAGTACGGACAAACCCAATCTGGTCATGGGTCGGAACGTACAAGTCGTCTGGGAAAAATTTTGCCGCTACTGGGAAATAGAACCGCGCTACATTCCCATGAAAAATAATCGATACACGCTTACTCCCGATGAGGTTCTTTCCGCACTGGACGAAAACAGCATAGGTGTTGTCGCAGTACTGGGAACGACCTTTACCGGAGAGTTTGATCCCGTCAAGGAAATTCACGACGCAGTCGTAGGGTATAATCAGCAAAACGGATTGCAAATTCCCATTCATGTGGACGCAGCCAGTGGTGGTTTTGTCGCCCCGTTTCTGCAGCCTGATTTAGCTTGGGATTTTCGTCTACCCAATGTTGTATCCATCAACACATCCGGACACAAATACGGACTGGTCTATCCCGGAGTAGGTTGGGCGCTCTGGCGGGGTGAGGCTTTTCTACCCGAAGAATTAGTATTTCATGTGAATTATTTGGGTGGAGATATGCCTACGTTTACGCTCAACTTTTCTCGTCCTGGTAATCAGATAGTCGGTCAGTACTACAATCTGCTCCGTCTTGGGCGAGAGGGCTACACCCGAATCATGAGCAATTTGCGCGACATTGCCAGCTGGCTTGCCGGCGAGATCGCCCAAATTGCACCTCTGCGCCTACTCAGCGATGGAACGGCCATTCCCGTTTTTGCCGTTCGTCTTGCCGAACCGCAATCCTATAGTGTGTTCGACATCTCTGAGCGACTACGCATTCGTGGCTGGCAGGTCCCTGCCTATACCTTGCCCGAAGATGCAGAAAAAGTGGCTGTTTTACGCCTTGTCATTCGTGAAGGATTTTCGCGAGACATGGCAGAACTACTTTTGCAGGATATAAAAAACACCGTTGCAGAGCTGGAGGCCTTGCCACCGGCGAACAAAAAATCTGACGATCAGCATTTCCATCACAACTGAAACTGTTTATTCACTTACTCTTCGCCTTCATCCTCATCGCTAGCGCCATTTTCCTTGAAGGCGGAGGGATCCAAATGATAACGCCTGAGCAGGCGATAAAATTCTGTACGGTTCCGCTGGGCCAGTTGTGCGGCCTGACTCACATTCCCACGAGTCATGCGCATGATCTGAATCAGATAATTCATTTCAAACCGGCCCTTGGCATCAGCTAAGGGCATCACTTCACCCTCTTTGTCGCGCAAAGCATGACGAATGAGCGGGGCGCCGATACGCGGCGTGGTAGACAACACCACTGCCTGCTCGATCACATTGGCCAACTGCCGGACATTACCCGGCCAGGGCGCAGCCACCAGCAACTCCATGGCCTCCGGGGCAATTCCACGTACATCCTTACGATTTTTGGCAGCCGTGTCCCGCAGAAAAAACTCCGCCAGCAAGGGAATATCTTCGGGACGCTCGGCCAGAGCGGGCAGCTCCAGGGTCACCACACAGAGGCGATAGTATAAATCGTCGCGGAAGCGACGTTCGGCCATTTCCTTTTCCAGGTCACGATGACTGGCCGAAATGATGCGTACATCCACGGCGATACTTTCTGTCGAGCCCACCGGGCGGATAACGCGCTCCTGCAAGGCGCGCAATAGCTTGACCTGCAAAGAAAGGGGCATATCACCAATTTCGTCCAGAAACAGAGTGCCCTTTTCAGCAGCCTGAAATAGACCTTGATGATTATTGGCCGCCCCGGTAAATGCGCCTTTTTTATGACCAAACAGTTCAGATTCCAGCAACTGTTCAGGGAAAGCCGCACAGTTCAAGGCAATAAAAGAATGTGCACGGCGCGGGCTGGCCTGATGAATGGCCTGGGCCAACAACTCCTTGCCGGTACCACTGGCGCCATGGACAAAAACGCTGGCATCCGAGGCCGCTACCAGTCGCGCCTGATCAAGAACCGCCTGCATTTTCGGGCTGCGGGTAAGAATTCTGTCCCAGCTGGAATCCTTGCCTTTTTTTCCCGCAGCAGGGGCAATGGCTGCCGTCAGACTGAAAGCCCGTTCAACCTGGGCCATGAGGTCTTTTCCATCAAAGGGCTTGGTCAAAAAGGCAAAAACCCCCTGATCTGCTGCCAGTAAGGCATCGGGAATAGAACCGTGCGCCGTCAGAATGATGACTGGCAGGGTGGGATAGTCCCGGCGGATGGCATCCAGCAAAGCCATGCCATCCATCTGATCCATTTTCAGATCGGTGATCACCAATCCTGGATGTTCCATCGCCAGCACGGATAAAGCTTCACTACCATTGGCGGCCGTACTGATGCTGTATCCAGCCGCTTTCATACGCATTGACAACAAGCGCAGCAAATCCGCGTCATCATCAACCAGGAGAATCTTACCTTTATCGGTCATGATTTTATTGTCCCTGGGGGAAATGGGCGTTTTTCTCGATTTGAACCAGTTCATTGAGCTTTCGGCGCAATTCGGCCTCATGTTGTTGCGACTGCTGCAGACGATTCTGCAAATCATTCACCTTGCTTTCCAATTTCTGGTAACCGGGATCACCCGCTCGAGCATCGGCCAACTGCTTACTTAACAATTCTGCTTCCACTTTTTCGGAAATACAGGGGGCGGTAGATGGCGTCACTTTTTCCAGTTCCGCGATTTGCGCCTTGAGGGTAGCCAGTTCAGCGGTTTTAATGATTTGTTCTCCCGGTTTCAGCACGACCGCGTTAGCCGGCAGCGGAACCGGTGCGCTGGCGCATCCCGCCAGAATCAGGGGCATGAACAGGAGCATCCAGCCCCGCCAGCGGAAGGCGCAACCGAAACCAGGCGCCTGGTGTTGTTTTATCCTGCAATTCAAGACTTCCCCCGTAACTCAGCACATACTCCCTGGCAATGGCCAACCCCAAGCCGCTACCTTCTATTTTTCCGGAGTCTGAAGCTTCTCCGCGATATAAAATATCAAAAATCTTTTCGCGTTCACTCGGGGCCACCCCGGGCCCTTCATCCTGAACGTCGAGCAAGGCATCTTCGCCCTGTACTTGCAAATCTACCCGTATAGTAGCGTTTTGAGGCGAGAATTTCACGGCATTTGACAATAAATTGTCACAAATAGTGCGAAGCCTGTCTGCATGCCCACGAATCTGTACCTCTTCAAGATGCGTCTGCAGATGCAGGGATTTGCTGCGCAGGCTCGGCTTGTAACTCATCAACAACTCTTCCAGCACCCGTGTCAGGGAGAGTTCCTGCACCATTCCAGCACCAACCGGCCCTTCGGCGAGACTGAAGCGCAGCAAGTCTTCAATGAGGCGCTGTAGCCGCAGACTGTTGTCCGCCACAATCTGAACGATTTCCTGCTGCTCTGCACTCAGGTCCTGGCCCAGATCATCCTGCAACAGTTCTGAACCCTCGCGAATGGCGGTAAGGGGCGTTTTCAACTCATGGGAAAGCTGCCGCAGAAAATGCAATTTTGCCTCTTCTAGCGCATTCAGACGATTACGCAGCCATTCCAGTCGATCCCCCAGGCTGGCAATATCCCGTGGTCCCTTGACGGCAATAGGGGTTTCCAGATCGCCGTCGCCCAGTCCGGATACTGCCTGATCCAGCCGCCGGACCGGACGGGTAATCAGAATAATGAACACAATGGCCACCGCCACCGACAATGGCAAAACCAGCAGGACCTCCGCAATGGTCAGGCGCTTAATGGCCAGAGCCCGGGTACCAAGTTTCCCCACCTCGGTACTGATCCCTTCATTGACATCACTCTGCAGGCGCTGCGCCTCACCGCTGGCCCGGCTGAAATCGCTTTCCAGAGCAGTCCGGTTGCCTTCCAGGGAAACCAGGGGGAGAAGTTGGCGCGCCCGGGTCAGGTGATTCGCCAAACGCTGCAGTCGATCCCTGTCGAGAGGCGAAGGCCCTGCTGCTGCAAATCGGGCACTGGCTTTTTTGTATTCGCTGAAACTCTGATCGTAAAGCACCAGCAATGCCTGGTCCTGCAACACCGTGTACTGCAGACCATAACGTTCCATGGAACGCACGGCATTATTCATGCGATTGGCGGCATCACTCATGGCGACTGCCCGCAAAATACTGACCTGACCTTGTTCGGCAAAATGCGCAATAGAAAGAGTCACGCTGACGATGACCAGCACCAGCGGCACGATGGCCAGACCAAAACCAAACACCACCAGCTTGGAGATAGAACTCGGACGAAGTGCCATGCAGCTTTGTACTCCCAACAACAAACCCATGCAGAGTAATTTTACCGGCCATAAAGCGCAATAACATTAGATAAATGAAATATTCTTTAATAACCTTTTTCTATTCTCCAGCAAAACATTAGAATTACAAACTACTGTGGGGATCACATAGAATTCTTTTAATAATAAAACCACCAATATTCAATGCGTTCCCACGCCGCAAAACTCTAATTATAACTTTAACAATCTGGAGAATTTCATGCGGCCTGCATACTCTCAAGCACTTTTAGGAGCCATTTTACTGGCTCTGGCCAACAGTTCCGGGGCGAGCACATCCCCACTGAACATCACCATCAATCTGCCAGGAGCAGGTCTGGAAGCCGTATCTCCCGATGCTATCCATTTTTCGGCCCAGTCGCTAAACAGTGCTCAGCTGGCGAGCAACACCGCCAATATTCTGCAAAATATTCCTGGAGGATATATTTCCAGCGCGGGCGGGGTCTCCGGATTACCGGTTTTGAATGGTCTGAGCGACAATCAACTGCTCTTGCAAGTGAATGGCTTCAGCACGCCCAATGCCTGTGCCAATCACATGAATCCCCCACTTTCCTATCTGCCTCCTGCCGCCATCGGTAAAATTACCGTCTATCCCACCGTGGCGCCGGTGAGCGTGGGTGGTGATGCGATTGGTGCGGTAGTCATCGTCAAATCGCCGCCGCCGACTTTCGCAGAGCCCGGCAGTCATTTTATGAGCAACGGCAGTGTTGGTGGATTTTATCAAAGCAATGGCCATATTTACGGAACCCACCTGAATGCCACAGCGGCCACCAGATATTTCAGCATCCAATATAGCGGCGCCTATGTGCATGGTGGCAACTACACCGCAGCCAAGGCTTTCAAACCTGAAACCTATGGTATTCCCGGCGATGTAGTGGCCTCATCCCTCTACGAGGCAATCTACCAGAACCTGAATACCGCCTACCGCTGGAAACAACAGGTGTTGGAGCTTGGCGTGCAATACCAGAGCATTCCATATCAGGGTTTTCCCAGCGCCCGCATGGACATGACCGGTAATCACAGCACGCGGCTTAATCTCCATTACCAGGGACATTTTCAATGGGGTACTGTGGAATTGCGCGGATATAACCAAGTGGTTCAGCACAGCATGAACTTCCTTGTCGATAAAAGCCTGGGTGCCATGATGGGTATGCCCATGAATACCCAGGGCGTGAACAACGGCTTGAAAGGAAAAATTACCTTACCTCTGGACCCGCGCAATCGTCTACAACTGGGGGCCAGTTACAACCATGAGCATTTGAATGACTGGTGGCCTCCCGCAAGCAGCAAAATGAGCATGATGGGTCCCAATACCTATATGAATATCAACAATGGCAGAAGGGATCGCTATGACGCTTTCGCCGACCTGAAAACACAATGGAACCCCCGCTGGAAAAGCGACCTCGGCGTACGCCTGGATGTGGTGCGGATGAATACCGGCCCGGTCCAAGGATACAATGCCATGATGTATGGAAATCCGGATAGCCCGCAAAGCCTGCCCGGTAAATTCAACCAGAGTGATCGCCAGCGCCAGTTCAACAACTGGAATTTTTCCGCCATTGTGCAATACCAGCCCGGTAAACACAGCACCTATACCCTGGGACTGGCGCGTAAATCACAAGCCCCCGACCTTTATGAGCTCTATCCTTGGTCCAGCAATGCCATGGCCATGAACATGATCGGCTGGTTCAATGATGGCAATGGTTATATCGGTAATCTCAACCTGAAACCCGAAACCGCAAACACCGTCAGTCTGGCCGCCAATTTTCATGGAACCGATCCACAAAAATGGCATGTGCAAATTCAGCCTTACTTGACCTACATCCATCATTATATGGGTGCTGTGCGCTGTCCAACCAGCCTTGGCGGAGCCTGTACATCGGCCAATCTGCACGCAAAAAGCGGTTTTGTCTATTTGCAATTTGCCAACCAGAATGCTGAGATCTGGGGGATCAATGTAGATAGCGCTGCACGACTGGCAGAAACCCGGCGCTATGGAACCTGGAAGCTGTCGGCAAAAGCTTCCTATGTGCGCGGATATAACTTGAGCAGCCATACTGCTCTCTACCACATGATGCCCTTGAACCTAAGACTTGCCTTGCACCAAAGCTGGGGAGCATGGCGCAATACCATTGAAGAACAACTGGTTGCGGCCAAGAATCAGGTGGACACGCTGCGCAATGAACCGAAAACCTTCGGTTATGGCTTACTCAATCTCCGCGCCGCTTATCAATATGGGCACTGGCAGGCCAGCCTGGAACTGGCCAATCTCCTGAATCAGTTTTATGAACAACCTTTGGGCGGAATTTATCTGGGCCAACGCCCCATGACTTATGGCGTTGCCCTTCCCGGTCCGGGACGTTCCGTCAACATGAGTCTGCAATATCAATTTTGAGTTTCGTAAAATCAAAAACCCCGGGTATATTCCCGGGGTTATCTGTAAAGCTGGAAACCGCGCCATCAAGCCGCGGATCAAGACTGCTTACGCAGCGGGTTCAGCCTTCTTTTCTTCAACTTTCTTGGTCATTTCAGGCTTCTTCATTTCTTTTTTCATTTCCATTTTCTTGTGCTCATACTTTTTATGAGCGTGCATCTTGTGCTCAGATTTCTTCATCATTTTATGCTCAGGAGCCTTGTGTTCCATGGTCTTTTCGGGAGCCTTGGCAGGCACTTCGGTGGTCGCAAAAGCAGCAGTGGCGGTCAGGAAAGACAGGGCAGCAGTCAGGGCAACGATTTTCTTCATAAATAAGCTCTCCTCAAAAGGTGATTCCAGGTTTCCGCTTCGAGCGGCGCTGATTCAGCAGCACGATCATAAAGCACAATGCGTGCCATTACTCTAATAACATGATTATTAATGACTAAAAATAAATCAGGCCTTGCGTCATCCTCATGCCATGAGCAATGCGTCACCTGCCAGCGACAGGCGGAAAGGATTTTGTAATAAATGAATGATCTGACGCAGCAGAGCTCTGTCGTTATTCAACGACTATGCGGTCAATCAAGGTGTTGGAGGGGTTGATCAATACCGGAGGGCACCCCGTTGGCACGCCTCCGTTTTCGCAAAACGGGGTCAGACGGATGGCGGCACGAAACCTTCAGGTTGCTGGGCGCCGTCACCAAAAAAATAGGCTTCCATCTGTTTCTCGAGAAAAGTTCGTGACTTGGGATCGATGGGAGAAAGCCGATATTCATTAATCAACATCGTCTGATGCTTCAACCAACCTTGCCAGGCCTCCTTGGAGACTTCCTGATAAATCCGCGCGCCCAAAGGACCAGGATAGGGAGGGCGATCCAGACCTTCGGCTTCGTGACCCAGCTTTACACATTGCACCATTCGAGACATAACGCACTTCCTCACTAGCATACGGGATGGGAATGCCGCCCATCTTACCTGAACCTGCCTCTCGGGCAAGTTATGATGACCGGCGTAAAATCTTGCGAATCGGGGTTGGAAGCCCTTTGGCCAGAGCGGCTTCCGAGCCAAACCAGCAGCCTGACAAAACCCGATCAGCCACTTTTATTGCCTGTAGATCTTCCTGCAAGCCGATATGAATACAGCGGAAATGTAGCTGAAAATGGGTAAACACATGCTTCTGCATTGCCATCAATCCCTGCACTTCCACCGCCAACCCATATTGCGCGGCACAAAAATGACGCACCTGTTCGCGCAGCACGACGTCATCAGCCAGGGGATCCTGCTGAGCCGGACATGGAACAGGCTGTCCCGATCCGCTTTGAGGATGGAATTGCGGCAAACACCATAAGCCACCCCATATACCGGAATCCGGCCTTTTTTCAAGAAACACCCGACCATCGCCATCTTCTATCTGTAAAAAGAAAACACAACGCGCCTGAGTAGTGCGCTTGCGCAAGCCAAGCGGTAATTGTTCGCCCAGCCCCTCCGCATAGGCCTTACAGGAGTGTTGTAGAGGACATGCATCACAGCGGGGATGACGCGGCGTACAAATCATTGCCCCCAGATCCTGAATGGCCTGGTTGTAGCCATGTGCATCAGTTGGCGTTAGCGCCTCGGCCAGCTCCCATAACTGCTGCAAGGTCCGGGTGGACTTGGGGTCACTACGAATCGCCTGGCTGCGGATCAATACGCGCCGGGCATTGGCATCCAGAATGGCCTCTTGGTGGCCATAGGCACTGGCCAGCACGGCTGCTGCTGTACTCCGTCCAACCCCGGGCAAGGTTTCGGCAGCTTCCCGCGTATCGGGAAACTGTCCGGCAAAATCAGCGCAGACTTTTTGCGCAGCGCGCTGGGCATTGCGGGCCCGGGCGTAATACCCGAGCCCACTCCACAGGGCCAGGACCTGATCCTGAGGCGCCCGGGCCAGAGCCTCCCAGCTGGGCAAGGCCTGCAGAAAACGGGCGTAATAAGGTTTAACGCTCTCTACCTGGGTTTGTTGCAACATGATTTCGGCTAGCCAGAGGGCATAACTGTCCTGCGTCTGCCGCCAGGGCAGTTCATGGCGCCCATTGTCGGCATACCAGGTCAGCAGGCTGTCGGCAATCGGGATCATGGTGTGGCTACCTCAGAGCCGGTTTTTTTCGGGCTCTGAATGAGCACATCCTCGGCGCGGATTTTTCCCCAGTTCAGTTTGCCAATGTGCAGCACTCCGGTTACCGGCCAATGCTCGGGAATACGGGGTAATATGGCTTCCGGCCCGGGTTTGGGGGCCGGAAGATAGGCGTTCAGATTCAGACTGCTGATGCGCAGATTCAGATGTAGCGCCAGGGGGTTCCAGGTTCCGCTGATCTGTCCCGACCAGGAGCTGTTATCGAGCTGCCCCTGATGAACGACCATGTGAAACTGGGAGTTCTTCCAGCTCAGTGCGCCAGCTATTATGAACTGTTCCGGCACCTTGGGATTATTTAATTTCGGCCAGGGCAGCCCCCATTGCCGAGCCAGTACCGGCAGATGCTGCGCAGTCACCCGGTAGTGGGTCTGCCCGGAGCCTTGCGCCCAGGAAAAATGGCCATGTTCCAAACGGGCGTTGAAATCTGGTCCCATATCCAGGGTAGCGCTACCCATTTCCAGTATTTGCCGGCTCAGTTGCACATGCAGATCATGCACGGCCCCTTCTACTTGCCGCCCCTTATGGGTCAGCCAGTGTAGCTGCATTGCCGGTATCCACAGTGAGTGCTGCTGCATTTGCAGACTGGGCAGCTGTAAAGACCAGCTTTCCCAGGCGGGATGGCTGGCGATCAACAACTGCAGATGGTGTATGGAAAATTCCTTGCCGGACTGAAGCATCATCTGCAATTGCAGAGGACCGGTGTGCCGCTTCCAGGTCCAAACTCCGGTCACTGTTGCCATACCCGAGCGGGGCAGAGTGGCCGCGATGTCTGAGAGGGAAAGCTCATGTCCTGCCAGATCGTGCCAGCAGAGGCTACCGTTGCGGATCTGGATATCGGCAGGTAGAGTGAAACTCGTGCTGCTGTGGGATTTGGCCGAACCCATTATCTCACCCTCGGGCCAAGGCAGATTGACGGCGGGTTGATCGAGAAAAATCTGCTGGATCTGCACTTTGCCAGTCAACAAAGGCCGCCAGGGCAGGCTCAGCATCAGCCGCTGCACCTGCACAGTGGGCTGCCGTTCAGGCCCGATCCGCAAACCTTGTAAAAATACCTGCAGGTAGCGTTTCCCCCAATAAAAGCTGGGATTATCTGCCAGCTGCACGGGCATCTGCACCTGGGCACCCAGATACTCTTCCAGGAGCAGGCGTGGTCCACCCACAAGCCAGAATATCAGTCCCGCCAATACCAA
This sequence comes from Acidithiobacillus marinus, assembly GCF_002847505.1. Classification (GTDB taxonomy): domain Bacteria; phylum Pseudomonadota; class Gammaproteobacteria; order Acidithiobacillales; family Acidithiobacillaceae; genus Acidithiobacillus; species Acidithiobacillus marinus. Next base: position 2,108 of record NZ_MXAV01000003.1, on the reverse strand, counting down.
CAGGAACAGGAGCAGCAGCAAACCTTGCCCGGTACGGCGCAGCCCTGCCCTAGCGATGTCCCGCCTCCAGGGGAACTGCGAACTCTCCAGTAAGCGCTCCCAAGGCCAGTTGCTCGGCTTCGGCGATCGAGGTTTGGCGGATGATTTCCTTCACTTCCGGAATGGCGCCCGGATACATACTGAACTCTCGCAAGCCCAAGCCCAGCAGCAAGGGCGTATATGCCGGATTGGCCGCCATTTCGCCGCACATGGATACTGGAATACCCTTGCTATGTCCGGCAGCAATCGTGTGCTGAATCATTCCGAGAACCCCGACATGGAGGGGATCAAAAAGGTCATTCACGTCATCATCACCGCGATCAACCGCCAAGGCATACTGGATGAGATCATTGGTTCCGATGGAGAAAAAATCCGCACATGCCGCAAAGTAATGGGCGGCCATGGCCACGGCGGGGACTTCCACCATGATTCCCAGGGGCATATCGGGATCACAGTCCAGCCCCTCACCGCGCAATTCTGCCTGCAATTCGCTCACCAGCGCCCGGCTTTGCAATAATTGACTCATACTGCTGAGCATGGGCAGCATCAAGCGGACCGGGCCCAGAGCCGATGCCCGCAAGATGGCCCGCAAATGCGGCCGAAACCATTCGGGGCGGCGCAGGCAAAGACGCAATCCGCGCAATCCCAGCGCCGGATTCAGCGTGTTATGTCCCATAACTTCATCTTCTTTCAATCTCTTGTCTGCGCCAATATCCAGCGACCGGATAGTCACCGGGGCTCCCGCCATCTCCTTGACGACCTGGGAAAAGGCCTGATATTGCTCCTCCTCATCGGGAATATCGGGACGATTCATGAAAAGAAACTCGCTACGGTACAAACCCACACCGTCAGCATTCATGCGTCGCACCAGACTGGAGTCGTCGGGTAATTCAATATTGGCGCGCAGATGAATAGTCACTCCATCCAGGGTGACGGCCGGCAGATCGCGCTGTTCTTCCAGAAGGCGTCGACGCCGATGGCGCTGCTCCTGCAGGCCCTGATACTGCCGCAACACCAAAGCGTCGGGGGCCACCAGAATGATTCCCTGATCACCATCAACAATGACCGTATCCCCACTGCGCAGCAGGCGAGTGGCTGAGTGCGCACCGACCACGGCAGGAAGACCCAGACTGCGAGCCAGAATGGCAGCATGGGAGTTGGCCGCCCCGAAGTCAGTAACCCAGGCTGAGACCTTGTCCTTTTTCATGAGTACAGTGTCTGCCGGGGTCAGTTCTTCGGCTATAATGATCTGCCCTTCGGCACTCTGCAATCCTGGCGTTTTGCCACCTACCAGCTGGCGCAATACCCGGTCGGTGACCTGGATGATGTCTTCGCGCTTGGCGCGCAGATAGGCATCTTCCATACGATCAAAAATTTCCAGCAGACGTTCGCGCTCCAGCTGGATGGCCCAGGCAGCATTCCGATGATCTTCGCGAATGGAACGCAGCGGCCTTTCCCGCAGGGCCGGATCATCGAGCATCAACAAATGGGCATCAATGAACAGCCGGGTATCCTGGGGTGCATCGGCAGGAATGACATCGCGCACAGCAAACAGTTCATCGCGAGCGCTGCTGAGCGCCGCGCGCAGACGCAGCACCTCATCTTCCACTGCCTCAGTAGCCAGCAGATGTTCAGGAATGTCGAGAGTCGTCGGCTCCAGTACCAGTGCTGTGCCAATGGCAATGCCACCCGATGCCCCGATACCTGCCAGTTCAAAACTCATGTGTCTTCCCCGAATCTATCTGCAGCCAGGGCCAGCAAAGCATCAGCGCAGGCTTGCTCTTGTTCGCCCTCGGTTTCCAGGGTCAGCACTGTTCCCTGAGCCGCAGCAAGCGTCATCAGTCCCATGATACTTTTGCCGTTGACCCGTTGGTCGTTTCTCTCCAGCCAGACTGCACAGGGATAACGCGCCGACAGGCTGACGAATTTTGCCGAAGGTCGGGCATGCAATCCCAACTGATTGATAATAGGATAATCCACGCGGACAGTCACAGTGCTTGCTCCACGGCAGTAAGTTCAGACTCAGGATATTACAGCATAACCCGCTACGGATTGAGGAGCTATACCAT
>NZ_MXAV01000029.1 GCF_002847505.1 Acidithiobacillus marinus | reverse complement strand
GGGTAGGGGGTAGAATGCTGTGGAGCGGTCGTGCCCTGAATTGGAGTTAGCTGATGGTCCCTGAAGAGCTGTTTTCTCTCGCGTTAGGATTGGTTCCGCCGTGGTTGGTGGATCATGTGACTTTCACGGTGGAGGAGAAACGCCTGGATCTGCACATCAACTTTCCCAAGGGTAGTCGCTTTGCTTGCTCCGTCTGTGGTGAGGAGTGTCCGGTACATGATACCCGTGACCATACTTGGCGGCACATGGATTTCTTCCAGCATGAAGCCTATCTCCATGCCCGCGTACCTCGTGTGAAGTGCCAGGAGCATGGAGTGCATCAGATATCTGTTCCCTGGGCACGGGAAGGCTCGCATTTCACCCTGCTCTTCGAAGCGCTGATCATGACCCTGGTGCGGGAGATGCCGGTATTGACCGTAGCCCGCCTAGTCGGCGAGACCGACACGCTCCTGTGGCGGGTGATTGACCACTATGTGCCAGAAGCCCGTACCAGAGTGGATATGGCCCATGTCCATGCCGTCGGCGTCGATGAAACCAGCAGTCGGCGCGGCCACGACTACATCACGCTCTTCGTGGATCTGGATGCCCGGCGACTCTTGTTCGCTACTCCCGGCAAGGATGCCAAGACCTTTGAGAGATTCTCCGCAGATCTACAGGCCCATGGTGGTAGCGCGGAAGCGATCACCGATGTGAGCATGGACCTCTCGCCGGCCTTCCAGAAAGGGGCTGCCGAGCACCTGCCCAATGCGGAGATCACTTTCGATCGTTTTCACCTCATGAAGCTCGTCAACGAGGCCGTGGACGACGTGCGCAAGGGGGAAGTCCTCACTCAGCCAAATCTCAAAAAGACCCGCTGGCTCTGGCTCAAGAACGATTGCAACCTCAAGGTGAAGCAGAAAGAAAAGCTGCAGGCATTACTCAAAGACCAGAACCTCAAGACGGCGCAGGCCTACCAGTTCCGCCTGACCTTTCAGGACATCTTCACGATCAAGAATCGCCATCAGGGGGCTACCCTCTTGAAAGCCTGGTTGGAAAACGCCAGAACCAGCGATCTGCCGCCTATCGTCAAGGTCGCCTACACCATCATGAATCACTGGGATGGCGTGCTCCGATGGTTCGAGAGCCAGATCACCAATGGAATTCTGGAAGGTTTCAACAGCCTCATTCAATCCGCCAAGGCCAAGGCTCGGGGTTACCGCACGCACAAGAACTTTATCAACATGGCCTACCTGATCCTGGGCAAGCTGGATCTCAGGCTACCCACTTGAAATGACGAGGAACCGACAAATGACGGTAGACCAGGCACTCCTCGCTAGGCTAATATTTATAGGTTATCGGTTATCCCGATAGCAAATGCTTCAGAAACACATTCAGATTCAGGGGGCTTCAGATCATCTCCTGATACATTTCTGTCACCTGGTGAGTCGGTTTTGCGGAGCGAACATCATGACGAAGCGACATCTGGCATTCTGGACCTTTATGATCAGCGCGACGAGCCTCGCTGGTTGCGCCACGGTTACCCCGGTAAGCGGAACTTTCCCGAACATCACCCCCTTGGCTGCACAAAGCGGTAATTTCAATGGTCAGCAAGTGCGCTGGGGTGGAAAAATCATTGAAACCCAACCTGAAGCACAACAAACCTGCTTCACGGTACTGGGCGAGCCTCTGCGCAACAGTGGTCGGCCCCGTTCCGAAGAAGGTGAAGCGCACATTGGCCGTTTTGAAGCCTGCGCTCCGGGGTTTTACGATCCCATGCTCTATCGCCCCGACCGTGAGGTCACCTTCATCGGGATGATCACTGGCACTGAACACCACAATGTGGGGCAGTTCAGTTATACCTATCCCCGACTGGAGGCCAGCACCGTGTATTTATGGCCCATAGAGCCCCCCCGTCCGCAAGTGGAGCAACAGGTTTTTGTGGGTACCGGCTTTGGATTTTATCCAGGCTGGTACGGACCAGGTTGGGGCTATTGGCCTCGGGGCCGCTGGTAATTCAACCCTTGTAGATTATATCTGGTTTCTGAAATTTCACTTACCACGGTCAAAGACAGGAAAACATCATGCTGAAAAGGGCTCTGATCATATTATTGTGTAGTACTGCGGCACCGCTTTTCCAAAACGCCTGGGCAGACAGCGCCAAGCAATGCGTGGTGACCGCACCCGGCAACACCCAAAAACAGTTTGATCGCCTGATGACCGCTCTGGTTCATCAGGATTTCAAACTCTGGATAAAAAATGCCGATGCACAGTTCACGACGGCGGCCTCCGCCCAGAGCTTCCAGGAAATGGCCACCAGCCTGGATCAAAAGCTGGGCCTGCAAAAACATTGGACGGCCAATTACGTTACCACCCTCAATGAGGGGAAATACCAAAGCGGCATCTGGCGTCTGAGCATGGCCAATGGTCAGCAGGTACTGATTCAGGTCACCTTTGCTTACAATAAAGTTGCGGGATTTCATGTGCTGTGAGAGATTAGAGCTTCTCTTGCAGCGGCTGGAAATTGGCGCTGCATGCACCCGCACATTCCATCTTATGGAGTAGCCGTCATGAAAACCAATCTGATTCCAGTGTCTTTCGCCCTCGGTTCCGCTTTTGCTCTATCTCTGAGCTCCCTGCCAGTTACGGCCATTGCGGCCACCGCCGGTAACGCCAACTTGCAACCCGTTGCCATGATGAGCGGCAATGCCCATAAAGAGGGAAATTGTTCGCAAATGATGGGTTCGCAGAAAATGAGCAAGGGTTACCAGGAAGGGAACTGCTCAAAAAATATGAACAAAATGGCAAAAAAATCCAGCAAGGCCCAGGAAGGGCACTGCACCAGCAGTGCCGCTATCAAGGCTCATGACGGAAAATGCGGCAAAACCACGATGGAAAAAATGCACCAATCAAAGATGACTTCCTGAGCATCAGGTCAAACTCCGTCTGTTCATGATAGTACTGCTTCTGCTGGCCGCATCCCTTTCAGGAAGCAGGTGGCACATTCTCTATGCGCTGTGTTGCCAGGCTGAAACTTATGTCCATCTTCAGCCTGCCTGACCAGGGCGTTGGCCTGGGTTTGCGTCGGGAGTTTCTGGAAGATTTGCTTGCCCACCCCCGAAGCGGTATCGACTTTTTTGAATTGGCTCCGGAAAACTGGATAGGCTTTGGCGGGCGCCCACAGCGCCAGCTGCGGCAGTTAACCGAAGCCTATCCCTTTATTGCTCACGGCCTGTCGTTGTCTATCGCCGGCCCGGATCCCCTCGACACCGAATTTTTGCAGGCCGTACAGGACTTCCTCAGCGAACACAGCATTCACTACTACAGCGAACACCTGGCTTTTTGTGCTGACCATGGTCAGCTCTACGATCTGCTGCCCCTCCCGCTGACCGAAGACATGCTGGATTATGTTGCAGAGCGCATCCAGCAGGTTCAGGATTTCCTGAAAATACCCCTGATCATAGAGAACACCGCCTATTACGGGGACTATGCCCAGAGTAGCATGAGCGAGCAGGATTTCCTGCTCGGACTACTGCACAAATCCGGCTGCAAGCTGTTGCTGGATCTCAACAATTTATATGTGAACAGCAGCAATCATCATTATGATGCCCGGGCGTTTTTACGGAGCATGCCCACAGAGCACATCGTTTATCAACATGTTGCCGGGCATCAGCGCCATGGGCAGGGCTGGTTGATTGATACCCACGATACGGCTGTGACCCCCGCCGTATGGGCACTTTTGCAATACAGTCGGCAACTCTTCGGCAGCAAACCCACCCTGCTGGAATGGGATAATCAAATTCCGCCCTTGCCCCTCCTGCTCCAGGAAGCGCAAAAAATCCGTCCGCCAGCAAATCCCCATGTTTCCTGATGAGTTGCATGACCCCAAGGTCCAGCTCCGCGCCTTGAGCGCGCATCTGCGCGACCCTGGCCATTCTCCCTGTCCAGAAAGTTTTGATAGCGCGGCCGCCAGCCTCTATCGGGAATTGCTGGTCGCTAATTTTGAAGCCGCTCTGCGGGCTTGTTTTCCATTGTGGATTCGCTGCCTCGGCGAAAGCGTCTATTTGCGCTGGCGGGATGCTTTCATTGCTGAACATGCCTGTCGCAGCCCTTTTTTTCGGCAGATTCCCGATGAATTCATGGCCTACCTGAAACTGCATCAGGAGCAAATCCGGCAAACCCTGCCCTATGCCCCGGAACTGGCCCACCTGGAATGGCTGGAACTGGCTCTGGGCGTCGCCGAGGCCGAAGGATGTCGCGAAAACAGGGCGCATATCGAGGCAGCAGATCCCTGGACCGGGGCCCTGCAACTGAACCCGGTACACGCCCTGATACAATATGCCTATCCCGTTCAGCAACTGCTGCTGCAGCCAGATTTCAGCGCTGCGCCCATACTCGACCCGCAAGCGGTTTCCTTGTACCTTTATCGGGACCGGGACGATATTGTCCAGATGCTGGAACCCGATGCCTTGAGCCTGCACCTACTCGTCACACTGGAGGCCCACCCCCAGTCCGGAGCCACCCTTTTTCAGCATTGGCAGGACAACGGGCAGATTGACGGTGATGCCCGGAACTTCGCAACTCAGATATACCAGCGGCTGCGCCAGATGCTGGACCTGCAGATGATTCAACCTCTCGACCCTGATGACTGAAAGTTTCGCCAGCCCCTCCCTGGAACCCGGTTTTATGGTTCTCCACGGCGATCGCCTGGAGTGGCTGCGCGATGCCATCCTCCAGTGGCTGCGCGAGCACCCCCTGCATCCCCTCGAAGAAGAAATTTTTCTGGTACAAAGTAATGGTATTGCCGAGTGGTTACAGTGGACCCTGGCGCAACAGGAAGGTATCTGCGCTGCGGTCAAGGTCATGCTGCCGGGCCGTTTTCTCTGGGACTGTTATGCCCGGGTACTGGGCCGAGAGCAGGTCAGCAGCCGCTCACCTTTGGACAAGTCAACGCTGACCTGGCGTGTGCTGCGCCTGTTACCGCAACAATTATCTAATCCGGGCTTTGCCCCACTGCATCCCACCCTGGCCGCGTCTGGCAACGTTGCTGTCGAACGCCGCTGGCAGCTGGCCACACAAATCGCCGACTTGTTCGACCAATATCAGGTGTATCGCAGTGACTGGCTGGAGGACTGGAGCAAAGGGCAGACCATCCTGCGCTCAGCGCAGGGAGACATGTCCAGTATCCCCGAAGAGCAACGCTGGCAGGCTCAACTCTGGCGGGCAGTACAGCAGGACCTGCAAGGACAGAACACCGCCAGGGGACGGGCAGAAATCCACCGGGCTTTTATGGAGGCCATGCAAACAGGCCACACCCCGGTCAAAGCCTTGCCACGCCGCGTCGTGCTTTTTGGTGCCGCCACCCTGCCCGAACAAAGCCTGAGTGCCCTGGCCGCTCTGGGCCAGAACATGCAGGTCCTGCTCGCCGTGCCCAACCCCTGTCGTTATTACTGGGGAGATATTATTTCCGGACGCGAACTGCTGCGCCGGGAAAATCGTCGTCAGCCCCTGCGCCAGGGCAGAGATCTGAGCCTGATTGCCCCCGAAAACCTGCATGGCGAATGTAATGGGCTGCTCGCCCAATGGGGTCGTCAGGGCCGGGATTTCCTGAACATGCTGGAGCAGTGGGATGATACCCGCACCCGACAAAGTCAGTGGGGCATCCCGCGCATTGACCTGTTCAGCGAAGATCAGGGAGAAACCCTGCTCCGGCAGTTGCAGGTATTGATCCGCGAGCAGGAAGTCATCGCCCCGGAGCACGTTACACCCATTGCCGAAAGCGACCTTTCCATCGTCTTTCATCTGGCCCATAGCCCCTTGCGGGAACTGCAGGTTCTCCATGACCAGCTGCTGGCCGTGCTGGCTACAGGATCATTGCAACCCCGGGACATGATCGTCATGGTTCCGGATATCAGTTGCTTCGCCCCCTTGATTCGCGCCACTTTTGATCAATATGCACATAGCGACAGCCGCTACATTCCTTACCATATTGTCGATTTGCAGGCCCGCCAGGAATCCCCCCTGCTGGAAGCCCTGGAGTGGTTATTGCAATTGCCGGAACAACGCTGTCGGCAAAGCGAAATCCGCGACCTGCTGCATTGCCCGGCTCTGCGTCAGCGTTTTGCCATAGCCACAGACGACCTGCCTCTGCTGGAATCCTGGATGGAAAGCGCGGGATGGCGCTGGGGATTATCGGCAGCCCATCGCGAAGCCCTGGGCATGACTCACTGCGGAGCCCAGAACAGCGGTGCTTTTGCGCTCCAGCGTCTGAATCTCGGCTATGCCAACGGGCATGACAGTCATTTTGCCGGTATTGAAGCCTTTGGCGAGGCGGGAGGACTGGATGCCGCGCTGCTGGGCCCTCTCAACCAACTGCTGGAGCATCTGGAATTCTGGCAGGAGCATTTGTCCACTACCCGGACCCCCGCAGACTGGGCGGCAGCAGCCCGACAACTGCTCCTGGATTTTTTCAGTGGCGAAGACGCAGATGATGCGGAAATCCTGCAACAACTGGATACCGCCCTGCAGCAATGGCTGGATGACTGTGCTCTGGCCGACTTTGCCGAAACCCTGCCGCTGTCGGTATTCCGCAGCACCTGGCTGGACATGCTCGACCGTCCCGAATTGCAGCGTCACTTTCTCGGCGGCGGGGTCACTTTTTGCACCCTCCTGCCCATGCGCGCTGTGCCCTACCCGATGATCTGCCTGCTCGGGATGAATGAGGAAGATTATCCCCGTCGCCATCCGCGCCCGGATTTTGACCTGATGGCCCTGCCGGGCATGAGCCGTCCCGGTGACCGATCGCGCCGGGATGATGATCACTACCTCATGCTGGAAGCCCTTCTGGCCGCGCGGCAAACCCTCTACATTAGCTGGACGGGCCGGGATCCGCGCAACAACGCTCCCCGGCAACCCGCCTTGATGATCAACCAGCTTCGTGATGCCATTCGTCAGGCCTGGCCGGAGCCGGCGCCCGCAGAAAACACACAAACATCCACAGACGCCGCTGATCCGGAAAAAAACCGCCTGCTCCAGCGCATTACCCGGGTGCATCCCCTGCAAGCCTTCAGCCCGCGCTATCTGGAAAAACCCGAAAAATATCCCACCTGGGCCAGGGAGTGGTTTCCCGATCCGCCATCTCCGCCATCTCCGCCATCTCCGCCATCTCCGCCATCTCCGCCATCTCCGCCATCTCCGCTATCTCCGCTATCTCCGCAAATCCTCCCCGAGCCCGCCAACAGCCAGCGTAGCCTGCGGGATTTGCAGGTATTTTTCCGTTGTCCGTCACGGGCCTTTTACCAGCAGCGTCTGGAAACCTTTTTTTGGGAAGAGGACTCGGGCGCTGAGGATGACGAAATTTTTGTCCTGAAGGGCCTGGATCACTACGTCCTGCTCAACGCTGTGCTGGAAACCGTCACCAGCCCGGAGTTTTTTGAAAACCGGAGCGAAAAGTCAGCAGCAAGCCCGGCGCTGGTGGATCATAAAATCGCCGCCCAGTTGCGCGCTGGCGACTATTCCTTTGGTATCCTCGGACAACGCCAGGCCGAGGCCCTGCGTAAGACTGCAGAACCCATGCTCGCGGTCTGGCAGCAGTGGATGCAGACCTGGCAGCCCGATCGCCAGCGTCACCGTCTGCAGCACGCCAACGCCCATCTGTCCCTGGAAGACTGGCTCCCGCCTCTCTACTGCAATGCCGCCCATGAGCAGGCGTTTCTGGTCTGCCGGGCCAGCCGTTTGCTCGATAATAAACAGCAGATTCAGGCCGACAAGGTCGCGGACCTCTGGATCCAGCAATTGCTGGCTGCCGCGCAAGGGCTGCCCTGCAAGGCCCTGTTCCTCGGCCGGGACGCTGTAATCCGCAGCGTTGAACCCATTGAATCGGCTGCCGACATTCTGGAAGAAATCATGAGCATCTGGGCGGAAGGGCTGCTCCAGCCCATGCCGGTCACCCTGAAAACGGCCATAGCCGCATTGCAGGGCGCAAAACCCCAGATCGTCTATGACGGTAGCCAGTACAGCGCCGGGGAGGTCCACAGTTATCTTGGCCTCGCCCGGGACTACCCGGATTTTGCGAGCCTCGACAGTCAGCGTTGCGGTCTCCGCCAATGGGGTTTTGCAGACTATGCGGAAGCCCTGTACCGGCCCTTTGTCACCTGGCTGGCGTCTCTAAAGATATCTCGCCTGGAAATATCCGGACTGGAAGAGGAAGCCCGGCCATGAGCATCATTCTGGATCCCTTGCAAATGCCACTCTGGGGCAGTCGCCTCATTGAAGCCAGTGCCGGCACCGGAAAAACCTGGACCATCGCCGCCCTGTATCTCCGTCTGATCCTCGGGCACCACCAGCCCGATCAACCCAGTTTCGCGCCCCTGCTGCCCGAAAATATCCTGGTCATGACTTTCACCCGCGCCGCCACCCAGGAACTCAAAGAACGCATCCGTGAGCGCCTGCAGGAAGCCGCGCGCTATTTCCGCCATCCTGAACAAATCCAGGCGGATAAATTTCTGGAAGATTTACTGCAGGATTATCCCGACCCCGCCCAGCGTCAGCTTGCCGCCTGGCGACTGTCCCTGGCCGCCGACGCCATGGATCAGAGCGCGATTTTCACCATCGATGCCTGGTGCCAGCGCAGTCTCCGCGAACATGCCCTGCTGACGGGCAGCGACAGCCGGGAAACCCTGCTGCAAAATGAAGAGGATCTCTTGGAAGATGCCATGCGTGACTTCTGGCGTCAGGAGATTTATCCCCTTCCGGAAAACCTGCTGGAAGCGATGCTGGCGGTTTTTCAGGACCCCGGAAAGATGCAGGAAAGCATCACCCCCCTGCTGAAAAAAGCGGCGTCTTTACCCGTGCCGACCCTGACCCTGAACGATTATCTGTCCCGGACCCTGGAAGAACCCCGGCAACAACTGCAGGCGTTGAAACAGCGTTGGGCAGCTCATCAGGAAGATTTACGTGTCTGGCTCCTGCAGATCCTCGACGGCCCCAAGAGCCCTCTGAATGGCAGAAAATACAAGACGGCCTCCATAGAGCCGATTTTCCAGGCATTACAGGACTGGCTGGACAGCGCCGTCACTATCAACATCAAATCGGATAAATGCCAACTACTCTGTGCCAGTCATCTCCAGGCCAACGTCAACAAGAACGAGCAGGTCACTCCCCCGGAGTCTGCCCACGTCCTGGAAACCATACTCGCAGAACTGGACCTGCTGCAGGACGCTTTCGACAATATCCACAAGCAGTTACAGGTCCATGCCGCCGCCTGGGTTCAGCAGCGCCTGCACACCCTCAAGGCTATTCGCCACCAGCTCAGCCATCAGGATTATCTGCGCCGTCTTGCCGGGATTCTCCGTGATCCACTGCACGCGGCGCCCCTCATCCGTCGTCTGCAAAGTCGTTACCCCGTGGCCATGATTGATGAGTTTCAGGACACCTCCGCCCTGCAGTACCAGGTGTTTGATGCCATTTATTCCACCGCCGACAACCACCCCGAACGACTGCTGCTGCTCATCGGCGATCCCAAGCAATCCATCTACCGCTTTCGCGGCGCCGACATCGACAGCTACCTGCGCGTCCGGCGCCTGACCACAGGGCGTCACTATATTCTCGATAAAAATTTCCGCTCCAGCGCGGCGCTGGTGGCCACCCTCAATGCCCTGTATCACGGCGCCGAAAGCCGGGAACCCCAAGGGGCCTTTGCCTATGTCGAAGCTCACGACAAAGCCCCATCAGGCAGCGCTCCCCATCCTGAGAACCCCCTGCCTTACTGGCCGGTGCAGGCCCAGGGCAAGCACTGGCAGTGGCAGCTCCATGGTCGCCCGGGGTCCGCGCTGAGCATCTGGGCCGCCGAACAAGAGCTCAACAAGGACGAGTACCTGCACTACGCTGCCGAACAAGCCGCCGAAAGCATGGCGCAAATTCTCGCCGATCCCGACAGCGGCTTTAGTAATGACCGCTGCGCTCCGCCGGCATTCCGCCGGGCACGGGGCAAGGATATGGCTGTGCTGGTGCGTGACCGCCACGAAGCTGCCTGCATCCGCGCGGCGTTGCAGCGGCGGCGGCTGCGCAGTGTGTATCTTTCGGAAAAAGATTCAGTGTACAGCAGTCCGGAAGCCCACAACCTGCTGCTCTGGCTGGAGGCGGTGGCCGACCCCGAAAATACCCAGCGGCTGCGCGTCGCCCTGGCCCTGCCGTTGCTCGGCTTATCCCATCAGGAACTGGATGCTTTCAATCGGGAGGAGAATGTCTGGGAAGAACAACTGGCGAATTTTCAGGATCTGTCCAGGCGCTGGCGTCGCCAGGGGGTGCTGGCCATGCTCCATCACAGTATTCATCACTTCGGCATCGCCCGGCGTTTATTGCAGCAGACTGATGGCGAGAGGCGGCTGACCAACCTGCTGCAACTCGGTGAACTGCTGCAGACGGCCAGCGCCACCCGGGAAGGTCCCGAAGCCCTGATTCACTTTCTGCGCGAAGCCATCAGCGTCGGCCATGACCAGAGCGATGCCCACATCCTGCGTCTGGAAAGTGATGCGGAACTGATTCGCGTAGTGACCATTCACGCGGCCAAAGGGCTGCAATACCCTCTGGTTTTTCTGCCCTTTATCGCCACCTATAAAAAAGCCAAATCCGAGGCTTTTCAGATTCGTCAGGAAGGCGCGGCGGCAGAGATTATCTGGGAAACGGAAGGCTCGGACGCGGCGGAACGTGCCCGCCTGCAGGAAGATCTGCGTCTGCTCTACGTGGCTCTGACCCGCGCTGAATATGCCCTCTTTCTGGGGTTGGCGAAACCGAGTAGTGGCAAATCCCCGATTTTCAACCAAAGCGCCATAGCCTATTTACTAGGCAAACAACGCCACGATGCAGATTTATGGGCGCTTCTCCAGCAGCTTCAGGACAACCCCGATATTCGTGAAAATATCCAGATCATGCCTTTACCGGCAGAAGTTCCCGTCACTGAAATCACCGAAACCGCCAGCGCCCCCACCACGACCATCCCGGAATATCCGGCCCGCTTTGATAAAAACTGGGGGGTGGCGAGTTTTTCCGCGCTGATTCGCGACCTCCCGGCCAGCCCCTTCACTCCTGCGCAACGCGCCAGCCAGGGTCCGGCCTGGCATCGCTATCCGCCGGGAATGCAGGCGGGTACCTTTCTCCATGAACAATTACAGAAGCTGGCCGGACAGGGCTTCGCCACCATCCTGGAACCCGACGCGGGCGCCCGCATCCAGCGCGACTGCGCCCTGGCCGACTTATCGGACTGGAGCGAAGCCACCCTGGAATGGCTGCGCGCCATAGTGCAAACGCCCCTGCTGGATACCGGCATCACCCTCATGCATCTGCAACATTATCAGAGTGAAATGGCTTTCTGGTTTCCCAGCGCGGAGTTACGGAGCAAGGAGCTGGACCAGTTATGCCGCAGCCATCTTTTCCCTCAAGAGCAGCGTCCCCGCCTGCCAGACCGGGTTCTGCACGGCATGATGCGCGGCTTCATGGATCTGGTCTTTGTCCAGCAGGATCGCTATTACGTTCTGGATTATAAATCCAACCTGCTGGGCGCTCAGGACGCAGATTATGATGCCCTGCATTTACGCGCCCAGACGCTGCGCCATCGTTACGAACTACAGGCCTGCCTCTATCAACTCGCCCTGCACCGCCTGCTCCGGCAGCGGCTGGGCCAGCATTACCAGCCAGAAAGGCACCTGGGCGGAACGCTGCTGTTTTTCCTGCGCGGAATCCAGGGACCACAGCGCGGCATGCTCCACCTGCCGGCAGATATTGCCCTGATTGATGCCATGGACCGCCTGTTCGCGGTTGGAGAGCTTGTCTCATGAATGGCCATTCAAGGCAGACCAATACTGAAACCATGATACAGCTTTTACAAAGCTGGACAGCTTCCGGCTGGCTCCGGATGCTGGACCTGAGTTTCGCCCGCTTTCTACTCAGCCTCGAAGCGCAGCCTCCGGCACTGTTACCGCTGGCCGCAGCCCTGCTCGCCCACCTGGAAGGCGAAGGCCATACCTGTCTGGATATTGCCCGCTTTCACCGGGAACCTGCGCGTTATCTCAGCGGCCCGCCGGATATGCTGAGTGCTATTCAGGAACAGATCCAACATTGGCCCCGACTGCAACAATGGGTAGATCAACTCAGCCCCTGCCGGGTCGTGGAGCAGATTGACCAGCAGCATCGTTCCACGCCCGAAGACGGCAGCGAAACGCCTCTGGTGCTGGATCAGGGCTGCCTCTATTTGCGGCGCTACTGGCGCGATGCCCAGGACATCGCCCGCAGCCTGACTGAACGGGTCAAGCACTCCATCGCCGATACGGTACCCGCAGAAACCCTTCACCCCCTGCTCTCGTTATTATTTCCCAACGACGCTGCCACCCCCCGGGAATCTGTTCCCTGGCAGAAAATCGCCTGCGCCCTGGCCATGCGCGGGCGCTTCAGCATCATCACCGGCGGCCCCGGCACCGGCAAAACCTATACCGCAGCCCGCCTGATGGCCCTGCTCATGGCCCAGGCCCGGGAACCGCTGCGCATTGTCCTCGCCGCCCCCACCGGCAAGGCCGCCGTGCGCATCAATGAATCTCTGCACAGCGCCATGGCCCAGTTACCTCCCCTGGGTCATCTGAACGCAGCAGAAATGTCTGCTGCCTTTGCCCGCCTGGGACCCGCCCGCACCTTGCACAGCCTGCTGGGCGCGAGACCGGGCACCCGTCGCTTGCGCCATGATCGCCAGCACCCTCTGGATCTGGATGTGCTGATTGTGGATGAAGCTTCCATGATCCATCAGGAAATGATGGCCGCCCTGTTGCGCGCCCTGCCGGAGCACGCCCAGCTGATTCTGCTTGGGGACCAGGACCAGCTGGCTTCCGTCGAGGCTGGTGCGGTACTGGCCGATCTCTGCAGCGATGCCGGAGCCTATGACCGCAGCACCTGCGACTGGCTGCAAGCCACTTGCGACTGCCCGTTGGAGGCCCACCACAGCCATATCAATCCCCTCTCCACCGGAGTCGTCCGTCTGCAACGCAGTCATCGCTTCAATGCCAGTATTGGCGCCTTGGCAGATGCGGTGCAAAAAGGCGAAACGCCCAGTGCCATGGAGATTCTCCAGCAGGAAGACGTACTGGACTGGTACAACGCCCCGGAAATCCGACAGATACTGGAACTGGTCGACAGCCCGGCAGGATATCACCCCCTTTGGGAAGAAATCCGCAGCGGCGCTGGCAAAAAGTCCGAAGAACATACCCTCTGGGTACAAAGGGTGCTCAGGAAATACGCGGTATTCCGCCTGCTCTGCGCCCTGCGTAACGGCCCTTGGGGCGTCACCGGCATCAATCAGGCGGTGGAAGACTATCTCCAGGAAACCGGCATCCTCAACACCCAGGGCTTGTGGTATGTCGGACGCCCGGTGCTGATGACCCGCAATGATCCCCAACTGGGCCTCAGTAACGGCGACATCGGCATTACCCTGCCCGATCCCGAGGGCAAATGGCGGGTCTATTTTCCCGCTGGCGACGCCGCTCCCCGCGCAATCCTTCCCAGTCGCCTCAAATACTGCGAAAGCGCCTGGGCCATGACCGTCCACAAATCCCAGGGATCCGAGTTCCAGCATACCGCGCTGATCCTGCCCCCTCAGGACAGCCCCGTCACCAGCCGGGAATTACTGTACACCGCCATCACCCGCGCCCGCGAAAAATTCAGCCTCTTCGCCCCGGCCGCCAGCCTCGAACAAGCCATTGCCCGCAGAACCCAAAGAATGAGCGGGCTGATTGCTGCTTTACAAAAACCTACTAAATATGGCAATTAGTCTAAGCGTTGTTTTCACACCGTTCAGATCATTTTCCACCCTCTTCCAACACCGACAAAGGAAAATATGCCTCCATTTTTCTCCGAGCGTTCCCAGCAGATCTTGAGAACCTTGCTGCAAGAACATCAGCGCGACATCCAGGCGGCCATTGTCGAGGCGGTAGAAAAATTTTATGCCGGAGCCGCCGAGCATCCTGAGCTGAAAGTGATACTGGAACGCTTGGGCGACGAAAGAATTGTTCGTCTTAAAAAAGAGCAAGCTGAACACTCCTGGCTCTTGCTGCAACCTGATGACGGTGAGTTACTCCAAAATCGCTCCCGGGAAACTGGAAGAATTCATGCTCTGATGGGAATTCAGAGTGAATGGCTGATCAGCAGCATGGCTTTGTATAGTGATTGTCTGCTGGAACAACTGACCCCGCTTTTTGGGAATTACCCCGAGTTACGCAGTTACTTACTGCAAAGGCTGGCGACTGACCTGGCCAGGCAACTGCAAGGTATGGAGTCCTCCGCTCAGGAAGAACGTGCCATTCTGGAACGTATTGATCTACTTCTCATCAGTGATGTCAGCCCCGCAGAAACAGTGCGGCGGATGCTGAACAAGCTCATGTCCATCTCGGGATTGGATGGAGCCTGGATCAGTCATTCTGAGGATGGCATACATTTAATTCGGGACCAGGTAAGTGGTCAGGATTTACAGGAATATCTGGATGGTGTCGAAATACGCCTAGATGATTCCCCCTATGGCCAGGGACCTGCAGGGATCGCCTGGCGAACTGGCGAGATTATCTATGTAGATGACTGGCAGGCCGATCCGATCTCGTCGCCCTGGCACCAAGCTTCGCAAAAATATGGCTGGCGAGCCAATGTCACATTTCCTATTAAAGTCAATGGAAAAGCGTACGCCATCATCGGTCTTTATAGCAAAATACCGGGCTTTTTCCGTGCTCCCAATCGCCAGAACTTGATTCGCCATCTGGCCATCATGCTCGGTATTGCGATTGGTCGTCGCCAGGAGCAGAAACGTATTGATCGTCTCAGCAGCCTCTACCGCGCCTTTCTGGCAGAAGGCGATATACTGATCCGGGCACGATCGGAAACGGAAATGCTCCGCAAAACCTGCCAGCACATTGTCGAAAACACACTTTTTACCACCGCGTATATCATGAAACCGGATCAAGACGGCTTATTCAAAACCCGCGCTGGCGCAGGATCCGGGAGTGGCATCCTGAATAATCTGGGTATTCGCCTTTTATCCGACTGCCCAAGCCTTCTGCAAGAAACTTGGCACACTGAACGCTTGCAGTATCGCAATGATTACTGCAAAGACCCCGCCCTTAAGGCTCAGCATGCATTTATGGCAGAACAGCTCTGGGTCAGTGTGGCCACCATTCCGATACGGCGCAATGGTCAGATCTGGGCGATTCTTGGCGTTGTCAGTAGCGAAACCCATGTGTTTGACCAGGAGATCCTGGGTACCCTGGCACGGGTAGCCAAGCTCCTCGGTTACGGTCTGGATGAAATGGACCTCAAAAAACGCATTGAGCAGGAACGCGCCACCCAAAGCTGGATGGCCCGTCATGATACCCTGACCCGTCTGCCCAACAGAGCAGCACTTCTGGATAGAATTCCCGAAGCCAGCAAACGCGCCCAACGCGATGAAAAACTCATGGGCGTCTGTATGCTGGATCTGGATGACTTCAAACCGGTCAATGATCAATATGGTCATGCCGCCGGGGACCAGCTTTTGCAAAAAGTAGCCCACCGTCTTGGCCAGGCTATTCGCCAGACCGATTTTGTGGCCCGGATTGGCGGCGATGAATTTGCCCTGGTGCTGGAAAATATCCAGAACATGGACGATATTGAAAAACTCATGCAGCGCATATCTGCAGCGCTGGAAAGGCCCTATACCCTTCCGGGAAATATCACGGTCAACATCGGTGGAAGCCTCGGTATTACTATTTACCCCTTTGATGAAGGCGATAGCGAGATACTGCTTCGCAATGCCGATCAGGCACTGTATATGGCCAAAAGAAACAAAACCGAGCGAAAACAATTCTGGACGAGTTTTCAGGGAGAAGAAATTCTTGCAGAAAATAGCAGCACCCCCTATTCCCGCCTGATTGAACAAACAGGTAGATTGATTCCTTATTTTCAACCCGTTCTCGATCTGAAAACTGGTCATATCATTGGGATTGAAGCTCTGGCACGCCTGCAGCATGAGGGCGAGATACATTTACCAGACACTTTTATTCCGCATCTGAACAGTAAAACCATGCAGATGCTGACTAACCGGATGCTGGAAAGTGCCTGCCAAATAGCACTCAAGCTTCAGAATGCCGGATATCCCCTGGAAGTTGCTGTCAATATTCCACCGGATACACTGCTGGAAAAAGGTTTTCTGCACGAACTTCAGGCTATCCTAAAAAAAGCGGAATTAGCTCCTGAACACTTGACTCTGGAAATCCTGGAAAATGGCGATTTTTTATCCTTGCCACTGGCTCGGGAAAAAATTGCCGTCATCCGCTCCATGGGTGTGCGCGTTGCACTGGATGATGTGGGAAGTGCCTACGCTTCACTGCTCCGCCTGAAAGAAATTGCCGTAGATGAAGTCAAGCTGGATCAGAGTTTGGTACGCAGCATTCCCGAACGACCGACTGATCTTATTTTTGTGGGCAGCGTAGCCGCCCTGGCCATGTCCATGGGCAGCCGCTATATTGTCGAGGGTGCGGAAACCCTGGAAATACTCGACGCTTTGGCCGTTCTTGGTGTTGATTGCGCCCAGGGCTATACCATAGCCCGGCCGATGCCCGAAAACGAACTGCTCCCCTGGCTCCAAAACTGGAAGCCGCAGCCACAATACAATCAACCCAAAACCCTGCTGGGAGCCTATGCTTCCCATTTACAATTCGACAGTTTATATCAACTCGCACCCGCTATTTTGAGTCAATTGCCCTGCCTGGAAGACTCCCACAGATGCCGTTTAGGAAAGTATCTGGACGGACACGGTATGAGCCACAGCTCTTTCGCCATCGCCCACCAGGAATATCATGCCTGTATTTCCCGGGCACACAGTCCGGAAGAAATCATGCTGCTCCGAAGGAAAATGATCGAAACCTTTGCCGCCACCCGCAACGCCTTATTAGAAGAACATTAAGCAGATCACATCATCACGCTTCTTTCTCAAAGCGCAGCGCCGCCGAATTAAGACAGTAACGCAACCCCGTGGGTTTTGGCCCGTCAGGAAACACATGACCCAAATGACTATCGCAGCGGGCACAGCGAATTTCCGTGCGTACCCGCCCATAGCTGGTATCCGTCAATTCCCGAATGTGATCTGGCGCATAAGGCTCCCAGAAACTGGGCCAGCCAGTACCTGATTCAAATTTGCTGGTAGATCGAAACAAGGGCAGACTACAGAGCGCGCAGACATAACTACCCGCTTCTTTTTCCAGTAACAAGCCACCACAAAAGGGCGGTTCCGTACCATGTTCAAACAACACATGACGCACCTCAGCGGGTAAATCCTTGGCCATTTCGGCGCGGGTCTGGGCATCGATGGGGGTCAGGTCAAAACCTGCGGATGACATGGGCATATTTTATTCCTTGCGTAAAAACTGGGGAAAAGTCTGTTGCAATTTCTCGACCTTCGGTAAAGCGACAGCACAAATATACGGCTGATCCGGATTCCTCCGGGCGTAATCCTGATGATAGTCTTCCGCCGGATAAAAAGTCTCCAGCATGGTCAGTTCCGTCACGATGGGTTGCCGGAATACTTTCGCTGCGTTCAGTTCATCCACATAGTTTTTGGCCATCTGTAACTGTGCCGGGTTGCAGGCAAAAACGGCGGATCGATATTGGGTACCCACATCATTACCCTGCCGGTTAAGCTGAGTAGGGTCATGCGCCACGCCGAAAAATACCTGCAGCAAGCGTCCGTAGGACAAAATTGCCGGATCAAAAGTAATTTCAACGGCTTCGGCATGTCCTGTCGTCCCGCTGCACACCGCCCGATATTGGGCTGTTGCCTGGGCTCCGCCGCTATAACCTGAAACCACCTTCTTGACACCTTCCAGCATCAGGTAGACCGCCTCGGTACACCAAAAACAGCCTCCTGCCAACACGGCAACACCCGGAGCGCTAGCTTCCGGGTCATCCCACTGCGGGGGCGGTATCGATATAGCCATACGTGCTCCTCCTTTGACGCTTCAATACAGGCCAGCCAGGCTCTTGACCTGAACTGGCAATCTACTGAGCATAGCGGCAAATCCACCAGCAACCAACCCGGAGACCACCATGAGCGGACATGGACTACACAGCCACCCTCCCCACGAAGAAATCGTCCATCACTCGGCCGAACATGATGCCCACCATGGCGGCAGACATAGCCTCAGCCAGTGGGTCGCCATTTTTACTGCCATTCTTGCCGCTTTTGGTGCCATTGTCAGTTATCAGGGTACCCATCTGATGAACGAGGTGCTCCTGCACAAAAATGATGCCGTCCTGGAAAAGGCCAAGGCCGCTGACCAGTGGAATTACTACCAGGCAGTCAGCACCAAACTGCACATGATGGAACTGGCGGTAGTGCTGGCCCCCACCAAGGCCGCCGGCTTTCAAGAGAAAATCGCCAAATACCAAAAACAGAAAGTCAGCATTCAAAAAGATGCCGATGACATGGAAAGTAAATCCGAGGCGGCCAACCGGGAATCCGCCCATCTCAACCGCCCCCACAATGATCTGGAAATCTCCATGATTTTTTTGCAGATCGCCATTTCTCTGGCCTCCATTACTGCCCTGACCCGCCGCAAATGGTTATTTATAGTAGCCATTATCAGTGCCGGAGGCGGCATTGGCCTGTGGGCTACGGCGATTTTTTTGATGTAATCCATCATCACCCCTGAATATTTATGGGTCGCTTGTGGAAGAGATGCAGCAGCCGCCTGTATTTGCTAGGATTGAGCGCTGTTCCAGAATGATATGTGCAGGGGAGTTTGAAAATGAGATTGACCAGGATAATCCGCAATTCCGTATTCCTGGCTGGAGGCTTCCTGTTGGCGGGCTGCGCTGCCAGCACTTCCAACCTCAAACCGGCGGAACATCTGGTTGCACAAAATTTCCACGGTCAGGTGCATGTCAACAAGGTGTTCCCGGGTCCCGTCCGGAATCTTACTGGCATCGTCGTCGAAACTGACCAGCACCAACAGGGCATCCTCTGGATGCTGGCCGACAAATACCTGCTGTTAGGCCCGGTCGTGAACGATCAACAACAGAATATTACGACCCATTTTGCGGACCAGTATCTACCCCATCCCCCCAAAGTCGCTGCGGAAAAAATCGCCCCGGCAGCCCTGACCGCCCCCGGTTTTACCATCGGTCATGCCGGACCGTTGATGGTCGTCTTCATGGACCCCAACTGTATTTTCTGTCACCTCCTCTGGGAGGCGCTGCAACAGCCTGTGGCTGAGGGTAAGGTGCGAGTCAAAGTGATTCCGGTAGGGTTCCTGAAGCCGTCCAGCCCGGCCAAGGCAGCCACCATTCTCGCCGCCCCAAACCCTGCCGCAGCCTGGGCCAATAATGAAAAAGGCTTTAACGTCCATACCGAAGAAGGCAGCACTCAGGTACTGAGTCACATACCGGAAAAAGATCAGGCGGCGATCAAAGCCAATACCGAACTCCTGCACAAAACCGGAGAAACCGCCACGCCCGCCCTGCTGTACTGCATCAAAACCCCAAAGGGATTGGAAATGCAGATGAAGCACGGCATTGACGTCAAACGTACTCCGGAATTCGTGCAAAAACTGGAAGGTAGCGTCGGCGCCCAGGGATGCATCCCGAACGCCTGACTGGCTGCTGCGAAAATGCCCGGAGGCTAAGAACCCCCTGAGCGAGTCTCCCAGCGCCAGGCGTCTGCAATGATCTTGTCCAGATCCGCATAGCGCGGCTGCCAACCCAGTTGATCGCGAATGCTACGCGAGTCGGCCACCAGTCGGGCTGGATCACCTGACCGCCTTTGTTCATCGGCGCAAGGAATTGTCTTGCCGGTCACCTGACGTGCTGCATCGATGACTTCCTGCACTGAAAATCCATTACCATTGCCCAGATTAAAGGCGCAGCTATCCCTGCCGGCCAGAAGATGCTCCAGCGCCAGCCAGTGGGCTTCAGCCAGATCGGTCACATGAATATAATCCCGGATGCAGGTGCCATCAGGCGTATCGTAATCGCGCCCGAAAACCCGAATCTGCTCACGGCGTCCGGAAGCTGCCTGTAATACCAGCGGAATCAGATGGGTTTCCGGGTCATGGCGCTCGCCCATTTCCCCGTCAGGGTCCGCACCCGCCGCATTGAAATAACGCAGGCAGGTGGATTTGAGCCCATAAGCCCGGTCATAATCCGCCAGGGCCTGCTCCACCATCCATTTACTGCGCCCATAAGGATTGATCGGATTCTTGGGATGCTGTTCATCAATGGGCGTGTATTGGGGCTCGCCAAAAATCGCCGCCGTGGATGAGAAGATGAATCGCTTTACCGCAAAAGCCACCATCATATCGAGCAGATTCAGGGTATTGCTGACATTGTTCTGGTAATATTTGGCGGGTTCTATTACGGATTCTCCTACCTGAATATAGGAGGCAAAATGCATGACGGCAGCAAAGTCATGACTGGCGAAAACCCGGCTCAATAGGCTGCTGTCGGCAATATCTCCATAAATAAACGTCCCACCGCAAATCGCATCACGATAGCCACCGGAAAGATTATCCAGCGTCACCACTTCTGCTCCGCCCTGGATCAAGCGTTTCACCATGTGGCTGCCAATATAACCTGCACCACCTACTACCAGTATTTTCATGGATTGTCTGCCATTTAGGATCAAGCGGTAGCTGAGTTGCCCGATTTTCGGAAATCCTCAGCCGATATTTGTATTCTCTGGATTCTAGCGAGAAAGCGTAACAAGGGGCAAATTAATCTGCGGCGCATCAGGCAGCAGGTTACAGCTGCCGATATGCCTGGGAAGGACAGGGGTTTGCTACTCCGAAGCAGGAGTGGGGCTGATGACGATTCCAATATGATGACAAACCACCAGATGGAGACATGTGTCATAAAACGGTAATAAAACCTTGCTATATTTTTTGTGCAGCTTTCCACCAAACCTGTACGAAGGAGCGTAATGTTATGAAAAACAGTGGCATGGCTTTTATGTTGGGCATGATGAGTTTGAGCGTAGCCGGAATGACGCAGGCAGAGACCATTTCTGCCGCAGGCGGCACGGCCATTTATCCCGTCCTGTCGAAATGGGCGGAAACCTACAAACAGAAAACGGGCATTATGGTGAACTATCAAGCCATCGGTTCAGGTGGCGGGATTGCCCAAATCAAGGCCAAAACTGTTGCTTTCGCCAATAGCGACATGCCTCTCAAGCCTAAAGACCTCAACAAAGATCAACTCGTCCAGTTTCCGGCAGTGATTATTGGCATCACCCCCGTCGTGAATGTCCCCGGAATAAAGCCCGGTGAACTGACCTTCAACGGCACTGTGCTCACCGGCATTTACCTTGGCAAGATCAAGAAATGGAACGACGCAGCCATTGCCGAGCTCAACAAGGGCGTCAAGCTGCCGGATATGAACATCACGGTGGTCCATCGTTCCGACGGTTCCGGCACCACCTTCAACTTTACCAATTATCTGGCCAAGGTCAGCCCGGAATGGAAGCAAAGGGTAGGTGACAATACGGCTGTTTCCTGGCCCGTCGGTGTGGGTGGCAAGGGTAATGCGGGTGTTGCTGCATATGTACAGCGGATTCCAGGGGCCATCGGTTACGTGGAATATGCCTACGCCAAGGAAAATCACATGGCTTACGGCAAAATGATCAATGCTGCAGGCAAAGTGGTGTCCCCTGATCTGGCTACTTTCCAGGCTGCTGCGGCGAATGCGGACTTTAACAAGGTAGCGGATTTCTACATGATTCTCACCAACCAGCCGGGTGCCCAGAGTTGGCCCATTTCCGCTGCGACTTATATCCTCATGCGCAAGGACGCCGATAAGACGGCCAATGCCGGAGTCCTGAACTTTGCGCGTTGGTTCCTGACCGCTCCGCAGGCGCAAGCAGAAGCCAGGAGCCTGGATTATGTGCCATTACCAAACACTACGGTGACGCAGATTGAGGCGTACTGGAAAACAAATCTGGGCCAGTGAACGCAGAGATGGACGACGATACTCGCGAAGCAGGATTGGGGATGCGGGAGGCAGCACTACCGTCCCCTGCACTACCATCTCGCATCAGTCCCGCCCGCTCACGACGTCTGCATGCCATGGACTGGGGCTTCCGCTGGCTGACGGGAGGACTCGCCATTCTGGTCCTGTTCCTGCTGGTTGGAGTGGCGTTGTCCCTTTTTTTGCGCGGATGGGAAGCTTTTCATCATTTTGGCTTCGCTTTTTTCTGGAGTGATGCCTGGGATCCGGTTACCGAGAACTTCGGGGCTCTGGTACCCATTTACGGGACTTTGGTCAGCTCCCTGATCGCCATGCTGATCGCCGTACCGATCAGTTTCGGCATTGCCTTGTTTATCAGTGAACTCGCACCGGAGTGGTTACGCCAACCGGTCGGTAGCGCCATTGAACTGCTGGCGGGTATCCCCAGCATCATCTTCGGCATGTGGGGCCTTTTCGTTTTTGCGCCGGTTTTGAGCAGTGCAGAGCCCTGGCTCAATGATCATCTGGGTGTTCTGCCCGGCATCGGTGTGCTGTTTCGCGGTCCGCCGATGGGCATTGGTATGCTGACAGCCGGTATTATTCTGGCCATCATGGTGATTCCCTTTATTTCCGCGATCATGCGTGATGTTTTTTTGGTTGTGCCCGCAATGCTCAAAGAGTCGGCCTATGGCCTGGGTGCCACGACTTGGGAAGTGACACGCCATGTGGTTCTTCCTTATACCCGAACGGCGGTAGTCGGCGGGGTGTTCCTCGGCCTGGGCCGTGCCCTTGGTGAAACCATGGCGGTAACCTTTGTGATCGGTAATGCCCACGACCTCCATCTCTCTTTGCTCGACGCCGGAAATTCCATCGCCGCCACACTGGCGAACGAGTTTGCTGAGGCCTTCTCACCCATGTACA
The DNA here is from genome assembly GCF_002847505.1 of Acidithiobacillus marinus. GTDB lineage: Bacteria > Pseudomonadota > Gammaproteobacteria > Acidithiobacillales > Acidithiobacillaceae > Acidithiobacillus > Acidithiobacillus marinus. The sequence goes on along the minus strand of NZ_MXAV01000029.1, from coordinate 3,141 downwards.
AATCGGCGCTTATGGCCTTGGGTTTTATTCTCTTCATCATTACCTTAGTGGTGCTGGTGCTGGCAAAACTGATGCTCTGGCGTCTCGGTCAGGGACAGGGGAAGACCGGCTTATGAACGCGGTCAGGAATCCCCGCTATCTGCGTCGTCGTTTCTGGAATATCTTCCATCTGAGTATGGCCATGATAACGACGCTGTTTGGTCTCTTCTGGCTGGTCTGGATTCTCTGGACCACCATCTCTTATGGGGCTACCGCCCTCAATCTGGAACTGTTTACGGGTGACACGCCAGCGCCTGGCAGTATCGGGGGCTTGCGTAATGCCTTCGTGGGCAGCCTGCTAATGATTGGTATGGCAGTGATACTTGGTACCCCTGTAGGCATTCTGGCCGGAACTTTTCTCGCCGAGTTTGCGCAAGGCAGTCGACTCGCGGCTGCCATTCGTTTTTTTAACGATATCCTGCTCAGCGCACCCTCCATTGTGATCGGTCTGTTTATTTACGCCGTCGTAGTGGTACCCATGGGGAGCTTCTCGGGTTTTGCCGGAGCCTTGTCACTGGCTATTTTGCTTTTACCGGTCATCCTGCGCACCACAGATGAGATGCTCGGCATGGTCCCCAGTACCATGCGCGAGGCAGCCCTGGCCCTGGGGGCGCCGCACTGGAAGATGATCGTACAGGTGAATTATCGGGCCGCCCGTTCTGGTATACTCACTGGGGTACTGCTGGCGGTGGCGAGAATCAGTGGCGAGACTGCGCCACTGCTGTTCACGGCGCTCAGCAATCAATTTTTCAGCACAAACCTGGACAAGCCGATCGCCAATGTCCCGGTAGTCATCTTTCATTTTGCCATGAGTCCCTATCCAGAATGGCAACATCTGGCCTGGGCGGGCGCGTTGATAGCTGCCATGGCGGTACTAGCCTTGAGCCTTGTTTCCCGCTTCCTTATCAAGGACAGGAGCCCGCGTTGATGTCGGAACTCCAGTAAACCCAAACAGCTGCCCGCCCCCGCCTGCTTATGGGGGCAACAAGGCTCTCATAGTTAGGGGTTTACCGTCATGGCGACGAAATTCAAGAACATGAGGAGTCCGCTGGACTATCCAACGCCGGGGATTAGCCGGTTTTCTGCAGAACTCAGCGTCAAGATTGTTCACCTAAGTCTCAATCAATGTTTATTGCAATTCTTACAGTCTCCAGGAAGTAGGAAATCCATTCCGAGAAGCCCAAAACGCTGCTCATTGGCCGACCTTTTTTCCTAAGGGTCGGCCCCACGGCACGGTCATCGTGTCAAACACTTTCGCCGGGGGAAAGGCATTAAAAACTCATCAAAGCCAGAATAAATATTCTAAACTGAAGTAGTCGTTAATGGGACAGGAGCTTTGCCATGAACATGATTAAATTATTTATTTTATTTATGACGTGCAGCGTTTCTGTTGTGGCATGGGGAGGCACGGCAGCGCCCGATCCAAGGGTTTTATGGAAAGAAATTCAAACACTTCAGAAAAATCACGCCATCATGTCTGGCAGTATCCCTTATCAAGTTGGGTCACGGATGGCGGATCCATATACGGTGGATCTTGCCAACGCTTTAGCGCAGTCCAGCATTCACAGTGCCGGAGGTATCCTGAAAGTTACTCGCTACGCAGATGGCAGCCTTGTGGTAAAGGAAAATTTTAATGTAAACAAACAACTGGTTGGAATTACTGCCATGTTGAAGGCCGCGAACTTTGATCCAACCGATCGCAATTGGGTCATGGCTTCTTATAATCCTGCAGGAAAAGTTCTCAGTTTTGGTAAGGTGGGGAGTTGTATCGCTTGCCATGTGCTGGTACGCCACCAAGACTTGGTTTTTGCACCACCACCAACGCAGCTGCTTCCAATTACCACATGGAAAGCCTTTTTTCCTAAACAGGAAATAAATCCAGTATACGTAGCTTTGATCAAGCACCATCCTGAAGCTCTTGTCCGGTAGTTGTAATATTTTCAAGGAGAATATTCCGTGAAATATTTTATTCTTTCATTGCTGATTTTTTCTCTTGCTAGTTTGACTACTAGCGCTGCTCAAGCGGCAGACATTAATGATACGGCGGCGTTATCAGGCCTGCATGATGCAAAAGCCGTATTCTTGATCAATGTCCGTAATCCTGCTGTGGTGGCGCACTTGGTAAAAGTGATTGGGCTGACACGCAAGCAGTTATTGGAACAAAAAGTTACACCTCATTTTGTTGTAGTTTTCATTGGTCCAGATGTAGCTTTTCTCACGAAAAGTCGTCGTGGCATAAATTACATGGAGGAGCGTGATGTTGCGGAAACTCAAAAAGAGATACAACAGCTTCATCTAAAAGGAATACAATTCCAGGCATGCGGTGTGGCCTTGCATGGTATGGATGTTAAACCGGCTGCACTAATTCCCAGCGTTACCCCGGTGGAGAGTGGGTTTATATCCATCATAGCCTATCAAGAGAAAGGATATGCTTTGGTTCCTATTTATTAATGGGCGCCTCGAAAAACTACCATGAGCAGCCTGATTTAGTAGAGTAATGGGATAAAGAATTGCTGGGGTGGGAAGATGATTGTACGATGTTGAACTAACCAAGGTGTTGGGTGGAACTACACGTACCGTTTCGATTTTTACCTCACAAAGATACCGCATAATCCGACTTGAGGTACCCTGAATCTCGTGGACACTCCCGATTGAGTATAATGGATCGAGGAGGATTTTATGGGAAAGAAAGTATAGAGCTATACGGCTGAGTTTCGGGCGGATGTGATACTCCTCCCCGTCGCTTCATATGGGAAGGCGCGATATTTGCTTATTAACGCCTGCCTGGTACTGAAATTATTATTCTCCCTCAACCATTGGGTAAAAATTGATGATTTTTTCGTCTATGCAGAAAAAATTTCGTGAAAAGATAAGCCCGTTCCGACTCCCGTTCTTTCGTCGAATTACCATTGCCGCTTTTTTGTCGGGACTGGGTGATGCACTCATTCCCATCGCATTTGCCATCGAAAGTCATCATGTTGAGTCTGCGGGCTGGGGATTCACTGCTGTGCTGCTTGCGCTGTGGTTGGGTCGATTCGCGGGCATGCTCATTGTGCGTCGAACAAAGCTAGCCGGCATTTGTCAGCGCTTTGATGGTTCCTC
>NZ_MXAV01000028.1 GCF_002847505.1 Acidithiobacillus marinus | reverse complement strand
CTCTGGTACGGGCTTCTGGCACATAGTGGTCAATCACCCGCCACAGGAGCGTGTCGGTCTCGCCGACTAGGCGGGCTACGGTCAATACCGGCATCTCCCGCACCAGGGTCATGATCAGCGCTTCGAAGAGCAGGGTGAAATGCGAGCCTTCCCGTGCCCAGGGAACAGATATCTGATGCACTCCATGCTCCTGGCACTTCACACGAGGTACGCGGGCATGGAGATAGGCTTCATGCTGGAAGAAATCCATGTGCCGCCAAGTATGGTCACGGGTATCATGTACCGGACACTCCTCACCACAGACGGAGCAAGCAAAGCGACTACCCTTGGGAAAGTTGATGTGCAGATCCAGGCGTTTCTCCTCCACCGTGAAAGTCACATGATCCACCAACCACGGCGGAACCAATCCTAACGCGAGAGAAAACAGCTCTTCAGGGACCATCAGCTAACTCCAATTCAGGGCACGACCGCTCCACAGCATTCTACCCCCTACCCACTCAATCTGACGAAGAGCCCGCTTTGATATTGGAGCCTTCAGTTTTTCTAGGGCCGTCGATTGGGCGACTGGTTGATTCACATAATAATCCCCCCTTGGTTTTAATATGGTCATTGGTTCTGAGAAGTCTTATTACCATGCTCATCTTATTAAAACCTTCATTTCTGTTTTTTTGCCTGATCGTATTCATTAGATCCGTGATATCGCTGCCGGAGAATCCCGCAAGTAATGTCATTTGCACACAGATTCTCCCACCCCGTGACGTATCTCGTTATTTTGGTTTGTTGGGCTTATTGAGAAGTGCATCAAAAATTACTGCACCAACTTTAGGTGTTCTTGTTACTTCAAGCTATGGCGAATCTACCGCCATTAAAATTTCAATTTTGATGACACTATTAGCATCGATGTTGACTGTCTATGCATTTCATAAATATAAACATCATGATGCCCATAATAATATAAATAATCATAAAGGAGAAGAAACCGTTACCTCTATAAATAAAACCCCATATTCAGAAGAAAATAGAAATACCAATCATCGCATCCTAAAACAATTACTCTGGACGGTCACTACTTATTCGTTTATGGTATTTTTTATAAATAATCAGTTACCAGTGCTTTTGCGAAACTCGGGATACAGCATGGTTCTGCTGGGTGTGCTTGTAACTGCTTCTGGTTCCGGCGGGATTTTAGCCGCAAGCTACCTTTCACGAAAGCATCGGAGCAAACATACGGACACTATGAATCCTCTGCAAGCAACTATTGTTTCAGTAATTGTTATCGCGTTGTGCTTTGTGGCGCTAGGTTTTACATTCATGCTACCTTCGTCCATTGCACCCTATGTGGCGACTTTTCTATTCTTTTGTACAGGTATGTTTTCTGCTATAGAGTCGATTCGCGCCAATGTCGTGGTTGTGCAGGAGTTTCCAGATAATGCTGGAGAGGTAACGGCAAAGATGGGTTCATTTCGCAGCATCGCAATGCTGATTGCACCGTCGATTGCTGCAATATTTATATCACATATGGCATCCATGTCATTACTTTTTATTGTTGATGGTGGCGTAGGTCTAGTGATACTTATTGGGATCACCATCGCACATATGTATAGCTCACCCCTGAAACATTAAAATCTTACTAGATAAGACGTAGAAAAATGATTATAAAAACTTGCACCGCTTTAAGTGAATGTCATTTACTGTGGAAAGCAAAAAATGTGATGAGCCTGCGACATTAATGTCTGGGATGAACGCCAAAAACTTTCCCTTTGCATAAAAGAGTTATCGTGGATACATTTCATGGGGGCGTTATCTATACTGATACCAGAACCAGAGCAGTAGAAGTCGCACTACTCTCATCCCATAAGTATTGTCGGCAGGACTACAACTGTCAGATTTATATGGTGCCCAGAGACGGAATCGAACCGCCGACACGAGGATTTTCAGTTCCGCAACAAATCAATAGGTTAGATAGGTCCTACTTGCCACCCATTGGGTACACTTGTCGTAACATACTATTCTTGTTTGGTTTTTATTGTGTCGGCGCGTTTCCCGTTGGCAATGGCGGTGTACCGCTACTGTACTGGAAATGGCCTCCACAAACTCCTCAACTACCGAGAGTATAGCAACATCAAGAATCGCAGAGTGACGTCTGATGCGTTATTCTTTTACCAAGCAATCACCAGCGTGGTGGATTCCCACCTATCAGGAGCTATGCCATGACCACCTTGCCCAAGATAAGTGAACTCAGTGTCCGTCAAAAAATCCAGATGATGGAATCCTTGTGGGACAGCCTCTGCCAACAACCCACAAACATCCCCTCTCCCGTCTGGCACGGAGAAATACTGGCTCAAAGAGAAAATGCCCTGCGCGAGGGGTCTGACTACTTTTCGGCTTGGGATACAGCCAAAGCGAACCTGCGCAAAAGCACCCGATGATCATCGAGATATCCAACGCCGCACAACAAGACCTTCTGGATGGTTACCATTTTTATGAAGCCCAAACAGAGGGGCTCGGCACCTATTTTCGGCTCTTCGTCAGATTGAGTGGGTAGGGGGTAGAATGCTGTGGAGCGGTCGTGCCCTGAATTGGAGTTAGCTGATGGTCCCTGAAGAGCTGTTTTCTCTCGCGTTAGGATTGGTTCCGCCGTGGTTGGTGGATCATGTGACTTTCACGGTGGAGGAGAAACGCCTGGATCTGCACATCAACTTTCCCAAGGGTAGTCGCTTTGCTTGCTCCGTCTGTGGTGAGGAGTGTCCGGTACATGATACCCGTGACCATACTTGGCGGCACATGGATTTCTTCCAGCATGAAGCCTATCTCCATGCCCGCGTACCTCGTGTGAAGTGCCAGGAGCATGGAGTGCATCAGATATCTGTTCCCTGGG
>NZ_MXAV01000027.1 GCF_002847505.1 Acidithiobacillus marinus | reverse complement strand
GAGGAACCCTATTTTCTCAATAGCCTGACGTCCGATATCGACTCTCTGGTCATCTATGCAGGTATCCACGCGCTTCATTTCGGCAATTTTCATCGCTTACTGGCCAAGCGTTTTCCCTTCGCTGTTTATTACCGCTTAGAAGATAGCATTATCCACATCTACGCGGTCCTTGATTGCCGCCAGAATCCGGCATGGTTGCGCAACCAACTCGTTCATACCGATGCAGAAATTGTTTCTCGCCCCAAAGTTACTGAAGAGCAACCTAAAAAAGCCTACAAAGTTGGATCAACGCGTCTACAACACGGTACAACACCGATTGCCAGTCATTGCGCTTGGTTTGCCGAAACTGTCTGGGGCTGGGATACCACGGAGAATCTTCCCGAATCATCATCCAGCGCCATTCCGGCTCACAGTGCAGCAATACCTAGGGCGTCCCAAGGCACCGGCATGATGCACGGGCCTTGGGACGCCCATGCTGCAACACCAGACAATTACGGCAGGAATGCATCGACCATATCATAACTGTTACAGAATTGTTGACGTTCAGCAAAAGGAGTTGCGCAGGCGGATAAACGATTGATGGCATGACAGGTTAGACCGGGGAAGGAAGAGCCTAGTGGTTCCTTGTCCTTAAAGGACGTTGACGAGTTGAAGCCATTTCCAGCGGATTTCTCAGGGCCAGCAGACTGATTGTCCTGAATCAAAGGCCGGATATAAAGCAGCACGTTAAACTCACATCGCCAAAAATCGCAAAAGTCGGCTTGCACAATCGGAGGCATCCATATAAGGAACCAGGTTTCTAATACTGTCGGTCATAGATGTTTCAACGCCAAGTAACATCCATGCCTTAATCAAGGTACCATTTTCATGGAGTAGGTAACATCGTCTTCTTCCACCACTTTGAATCCTAAGCGATCATAAAGGCGTTTTGCGGGGTTGATCTTTATGATCCTCAACTCCAAAAACTTTCCAGCACATCTTGCCCGCTCTACTTCTAGGCCAAGTAATGCGGAGCCTACACCACCGCCCTGAAATTCAGGTCTCAAAAAAATCATACGAAGCCAATGGCGCTGCTCATTTTCTTCGACATAAAATGCCCCGGCAGGTTGCCCAGAGACGCAAATGATTTTGAAGTTTTCTATAGGTAAATTTCTCCAAAAGCCATTGTGTTGGGCTGTTTCATTCCATCCCCACGCCCACTCAATATAGCTGCGCATAGAGAGTTTGTATGACTAAAATAAGAAGAATTTATCATCTTCAGTGGCGGAGCGACACAAAATCTCATCATTTAGCAGGTCCACTCGACTATCTGGTTCGGCGTGATTCTTAACTGGATGAGCGCATGATTCATCATGGACCAGGTAGGCCATAGCGAAACTTGCGCTTGAGTTCACAACAGCTTCGACATGCAATACTCATCCACATACGACCCATTGACCAACAACGAGTGTCTTTTCCTCCCTTCAATCTCAAACCCCATCCTCTTATACAGCCTTATCGCTATGGCACCGTGTCTGACGCCTTCACGGTACAAGCGGGGAATATCCGCCAGCACCGTTTCTCGCAAGCGCATCCCAAACATCCGGGCCATCAAGACAATCAGTGCGCCGCGCGGTAGCCCCTGTTTACGCATCGCCTCGACGCAATCACGGACCCCTGCGAGTGCCATCCCGGTGGGCGGGGTGGTACGGGTCCAGGGGCGTTTCCCGGTATAGGCAGATGGAGACACCCGGAATGCCCGCTGTTTGCGGACGAATCCCAGTAACCCATTGGCGTCACTGAGGATGTTCTGGGCATAGGCGGGGGACCAGTCCTTCTCCTGCATCAACTGCTGGACATGCTGGGCAAATAGTTGGAGGTGGGAAAATTTCACCTTCTCCAGATTCGTTATGCCTTGCACTTGTAAGAAGTCTACAAAATGTTGGAGCCGCACCCGTTTCGCGCGGAGCGTCCCATACCCCCGCGCCTGCGCTTGAATAATCTTGTCTACCGCCCGTTCGACCGAAAAGGCGTAGCCATAATTTTTGAAGACATAATGCATAAGTCCCTCCTCACGGTTCGATAACCGTTCTGGATACCCTCAAGGAAGATACCCAGAACGGCTGACAGCACCGCAGACCCGATGCGCACATAGAGCGGAAACGGGATATGGTAGTGGGGGCCTCATGGAGAGTAGTTCGCGAACTTCATCTCGATAGCTACTAAGTTCTGCTCTTTAAAAGGCCAATTTCTGAGTCTGGCAGTGGCGCGTTCCACCCCAGAATCCGCATTGTTCTGCGGAATAATGTGTAATAAGTTCATGATTAAAATTCCTTTCTGTGAAAAATCCGATCCCCTCTCTTTCTTCCGGGGATACCGATGTAGTTGATCCGGTCCAAAACCGGGAAAACCGGGGTCGGGGAAATGCCGACCAGGATTGAAAAAGAGGCCGCTGCGTTCTGTCCAAGGACGCCTTGAAAGCAGCCGAGCCGACGACCACAACGCGCTTGAAGATTTACCCTATTTTATGACTGCTAATGCCATCCTTCCTTTTCGTCCCTGTAACGGGATGATGCTTCCTCTGGGTGCAAAAGCACGCAAACAATGGCCAAACTGCAGCCGGTTCGTAAATATATAGGCCTAAGATTCAGCCGTTTCCTAAAGGGGCGAGCCCCTGATGTAGTCCACTTTCGTGGAACTGAAAATTTCGGGATTATGCGCCCGTGCGCAGCCCATCCGGGCAGGAAATCATTCAGCCAGCACCAAAGGTCCATGGCTTTGTCATGGCATCAGACTACAACCGCTTGTCGCGCCTTTGTGTTTCATTAAGCGGGTATTTTTGCGTTTATTTAAAATATTCCCCGATGCATGGCAGAGCAACGCCGTCATGCACGCCTGAAAATTTATGACTAAATGCCATGGTAAAATGGAAGCTGTGGTGAAACATTCTCTCTGGTTATCCTAAAGGTGAAAAAAATGATTTATTCCTTGAAGGCTCCTCTGGCCTTGTATATGGCGTTGCGTGAGGCGCAAGTCCCGCCTGAACTGGCCAAGCGAGCCGTAGACGCATTAGCCGCAGATTTCCTAGCCGTCGCGGCTCAGCAAAACGCTGTAGAAAACCCGCCCAAGAAAGAGGCAGAAAGGCTTCGCTCCATCTGATAATACCCTGCTGGTCCGAAAAATGAGATGACGGCACGGAATTTAGATGACATTTTGATGACATGCCCAAACCCTTGGGCTTCTCAAGTTAACAACGCCTTGCAGAAGGTGACGCCTGGGCGTGGGATCAAATTGATCCCACGCTGCCCTCGGATATAGATGGAAATCGCCCCACAATACGTCGCATGTCGACCATCAACACTCGAAGGCGCTTTTTTATCCAAATTTCTGTCGTTGTCTCTCCCACAAGATCTTCCAATCCAGCGCAATGTCGCGCTCTGGCGCTTCGCCACGCCGGTTACGACAACCCTCAAGGTCCGTTGGCTCCATTTGCACTAGCTGCGGGCTCCTTTTGAATGGCCCCCGACCCGAAGTCCAGGTAGGAAATTGAACCGTGTCGTTCATGTTTTGGGGCATCATTGGGTGCGCATTCGTATCCTCAGCGGTGGAGGTGGATAACCTTGGGGCTGTCCACCAAGGCCACCTGGTCACCACATTCCTGCACCTTGGCAATGTCCATAGTGCGATACAGATAGCGCCGTCCTAACTTGACGCGGCGCTCGCGAAGCCAGACCGACCAAGGAGCGCGCCCCCGGCACATGGCTTCCCGAAAACCCTGGGGAGTTTTTCTGAGAGCAGCGGCCGCTTCCTCAGCGGTTAAGAGCTGGGGTGTTGCCTGAGAAACCGTTTCTGAGCGCATGACCAATAACTCCGTGTGAAATCATCCTATCGCTCATAGTAAAGCGTGAATGTGGTCATTTTGCTGTCATAAAGTGGCTATTTTTGTGTTTTATCCGTCGGGATCAATTTTGTCCCGCTCCAATATCACGATGCGTTCCGTGCTTACCACCCTGAAGACGGATAATCTGGCTAATATTTCCTTGACGTCACTGTCCATCCTCCTGGATGAACACACTCTGGCCCTGCTGCAGAAATGCTGTTCCATCTGATGACCCAAGCGATGGCATTCGCCAGAAAAAATAACCCCATAATTGCGTGTGGTAATCTGGTTATGTGCACTATCGCACGTCACATAAGGAACATCTCGATGCCATCTATTCATTGTTATGAAGACCGCTTGACCAATTATATCCAGCAGAAAGACCTTGCAGGCTTTCGGAAGCAACACTTCCAGCAATGGTCCCTCGCAGAAAACGGATGTGCTTATTGCGTTTCCTCGGGGACATGGCCATTCTTTGGGTTCGTCCCGCGCCCTGACCAGGACATGCTGCTGGTTGCGGTCAACCAAAAAAAGGAATTTCTCTACTACCGATTGAATAGCGCCACCCTCCAAAACCAGGTGGAAGGGCAAAAACGGCTCTGGGACATTCCCCATCAGCAACTCTGGCAGGCCACCTTGCTGGATTTTTGTCAGGTGCATCCCCTCTTTCTCGAACAATTGGCTTGGAAGCACATGCCAGGCTCCCTCGAAATGTGGGACGAGTCTCGGGCCATCATTTTGGTCGCTCAGTTGGCACGTCCCTTGGGGCCACTAGGGGCTGACCCCCAAATGGAATTGACGCAGGCGCTGTTCCAGTTCATGGAAAAGCCCATCATCAAGTTCCTGGTAAACGAGTTCCCCATCGCGACACTCGGCCAGTACCAGTTCTTGTGGGAGGCTGAGGATCCGGCCGAACGACAGGAACGGATGCAGGCATTGAAGCGCCGCCCGGGTCTGGTCCCACGATTTCTACTCGCGGATTCGTAAAGCGCATGTGCAGGCGGGCGCTCCTCTGAATCTCTGAATAGCCCGGCCTGCACTTTCACCCGTTCCCCCACTTCATCAATGCTCTTTGAGGATCCTGCTCATGCCAATCTCACACCAACTCACGCAAATTGCATATATGGATGCCCTGCAGCATCTCCTGATCGGCTTCCTGCTGCTGGCCATTTCCCTGCTTGCCCTGGCGGTCGCCCTCTATGCCTGGTGGAAGCATCGCCAACAACCGGAGAACGATCTGTGGTCCCTATCATGGGCCATCTCCTCAATAATCGCCGCCGCCTTCTTTGCTCTTTCCTTACTTTTTCTAGCGAACCTCTGGAACTGGGTGGGGATAAACCATCCATCCTTGCTGGCAGCTAAACAGCAGATTTCCAGAGCGCAGCGGCCCCGACCCTTGCTGTGATAACAGGTTTTGTTGACCCTTTGATGATCTATATCCTCCCCCAAAACCGTTGGAGCCCGTCTCACTGGCTCTATTTTGCCCGTTGGGGACGGAAAGGCACAATTTTCGCCGACTGTCCTGTTTTTTCAGGGGGTGCTTTGTGCCGAATGGGTGGGGACATCGTGGGATGTCCCTGCCTGTCGTCCAGCTCCGCGACCAGATCTTCTGCCCGCAAATGGGCATAGCGGGCGAGCATCTGGGGCGATTTGTGGCCGGTGATAGTGCGCACTTTGGTGTCTGAAAGCCCTTTTTCGACGAATCGGCTGGTCGCCTCATGGCGCAGGTCGTGAAAACGCAAGCCTTGAATATTCGCGCGCTGCAAGGCGTTTCTCCAGACCTTACCCATGCGGTAGGGACGTCGCACCCCATCCCGACCGGGATTACCGGGGAATATCAGGGGGGAGTCCTGCCGGGGATAGGTGGCAATGGCCTCCTGCAAAATTTCCGTGGCACGGGCCGTCAGGGGCACACCACGGGTGTCCTTATTTTTGGTATCCCGAAGCACCATGATGCGCCGGTCTAGATGGACGTCCCGGAGCTCAAGTGTCAGGATTTCTTCCACGCGAGCGGCCGTTTCGATGGCCAGTTCGGTGGCCCAGGCCAGAATGGGATTACTATGGGCACGCACCGTCTGCAGCAGGCGAGCGGCTTCATCGTCTCCGTGCAAGCGGCGGTCTCGGGTACGGCCTTTGGGCTTGCGGACGGCGAGGGCGGGATTGCCGGGCAAGCCGACGCCCCATTCGCGGATGGCCACGGTAAACAGATGGGAAATCAAAGAGAGTTCCAAACGCACGGTATCATTCGCCCGCCCTTCGGCCAGGCGTTCATCCCGATACTGACCAATAATCTCCGGAGATAAGGCCACCAGGGCATATGGCCCCAAGTGCGGACGCACCGCCTTGGCGCTGGTATGGTCGCGTTTTTGGCTGCTGGCTTTCTTGGTCGGGGTAATTTCCCGCAGGTAGCGGTCGAGGGCGATGTCTACCGTGAGTTTCTGGCTGGTGGACCGGCGAATATACACGCCACGGACCATTTCATCTTCGGACTGCCGCGCCCAGTCTTCGGCATCCCGTCGGGTGCGAAAGATTTTGGCGGTGGTGGGCCAGCCCTGCTTGCGAATGACTGCTTTCCAGGTTCCTGACGGGTTCTTGACGATGGTAGCCATAAGACAATACTCCCCTGTCCAAATTCAGCACTGTACTGAATCTGTACCTGAGTAGCAGAGGATTGTCAACAGCCATCCATCAACTTGCTGATTTATATGGTGCCCAGAGACGGAATCGAACCGCCGACACGAGGATTTTCAGTCCTCTGCTCTACCGACTGAGCTATCTGGGCCAGGAGCGCGTATTTAAGCGGGGTCGCGTCCGGAAGTCAAGGCCAGGGCACGACGATATACAACGCGATGAGCCAAGCCGCTCTGCGCTTCGGCAATACGCACCGCTTGGGTCAGGGGTAATTCTTCCAGGAGCGGGGTCAACCAGCGATCGGCTTCCATCTCTTCAGGGTCCCGTTCCGGCGCTCCGCCCAGTACCAGGGTCATTTCGCCGCGTATCTTATCGGGATGCCGGGACAAATGCTCCACAATCCCGCCCAGGGAATCCCGCAGACATTCCTCATAGATTTTGGTCAACTCCCGACAAAGCGCTGCAGGCCGCTCGGCGCCACACAGTTCTGCCATGTCCGTGAGGGTCGCAACAATGCGATGGGGGGCTTCGTAAAAAATCAGGGTCCGGGGTTCATGGCTCAGGATGCTCAGGCGCGCCCGACGCGCGCCCGCCTTGGCGGGTAAGAACCCTTCAAAACTGAAGCGATCACTGGGCAATCCCGACAAGGACAGTGCCGCCACGGCGGCATTGGGGCCGGGAATGACGGTCACCGGCAATTGCTGTTCGCGCAGCAAGGCCAGCAGGGGAAACCCCGGATCGGAAATCAGCGGCATCCCGGCATCCGAGAGCAAGGCCAGGCTCTCCCCCTCGGCGATACGTTGGGCCATTTGCGGCGCCAAAGCCCGCTCGTTGTGCTCGTGCAGAGCCAAGGTTTTGGGCTGCACACCGAGATGCTGGAATAAACGCTGGGCGTGGCGGCGGTCTTCCACCAGAACCAGAGCAGCCTCGGCAATCGCCTGCCCAGCCCGAGGTGAAAGATCGTCCAGATTGCCGATAGGCGTTGCAATAATCGTCAAACGCCCCGAACGTATTTCAGTCATTGAACCACTGCCCCATTCTCCATACACTCTGCACATGAAACTGTCTGACCGCCTGTTCCGTTTATCGCGTCTGACCGCGACCCTCGCACTCGCCGGCGCATTGAGCGCTTGCGCAAGTATGCCACACACCATGGCACCCGTGGGCAGTACGGCGCCGAAAATCGCGACCACGCCAGTCAACTCTCCGGAAGCCGCCAGTGCCCGGCAGGCAGACAACCTGCTCGCAGAGGGGCACGATCTGGCTGCAGCCAAGGACTATATACAGGCAGCAGCGGCTGTTCAGGGTCAAAAGCAGTTGCGCTATCTCCTCAAGGCGGCACAGGCTTCTCTACAGGGAAACAGGCCCCAGGTTGCAGTGCTTCTGGCCGATGAGGTACTGCGTCTGCAAAAGGGGGATAATACTCTCCGCGGTGAAGCCCTGTGGGTGCGTGCCCAGGGATTGATGGATCAGGGACAAACGCCCCGGGCCAAAGGCAACCTGGAAGAACTCCTGACCATTGCCAGCACGCCTCAGAGTGTTCGGGCAAAGGCCATGGGCACTCTGGCCACATTGTACACCCAAGAAAGCCATGAACTAACCGCCCTGAATTTTTTGATAGAACGGGACAGCCTGCTCAGCGGCCCTGCTATTTCTAAAAACCACCAGCGCATTCACGCCCTGCTCGACTCCGTCTCTTCGGCACGTATTCAGAACTGGCAGGGTCGCAGTGGCAATCCACTGGTCCAGGAATGGTTGGCCATCGCCCTGATCACCCGCCATAATCCCGATCCAGAACATCGCAAAGCAGCTATTGATGCCTGGCTGGCCACCCATCCCGGGCACCCGCCCATCAATTTCTCCAGCCACGACGAACTGAACGTTGCCGATACCAGCGCAAAGTCAGGCGGTGAAATCTGTGCACTCCTGCCCTCCTCTGGACCCTATTCAGGATTATCCGAGGCCATCAGTGCCGGCATGGAAACGGCGGCACAACTCCAGGCTGGTCCCGCCGTCAAAATTCTACAAAGCACCGGCAATCCCAGTTTTACGGCGGTACTTTTTGAACGCGGGGTGAAGGAAGGCTGCCAGATATTTGTTGGTCCCTGGTTGCCACAAGACATCAATGCCGTTGCCGGGGTCCGCAAACCCTCTGACCCTCCGGTGATTGCCCTGGGAAGCGATGCCGGGGTACAGCAGCCGGGATTATATATTTTCAGCCTCAGTCGGGATGTGGCTGCCCGGCAAATCGCTCAGCAGAGCTACGCGGCAAGCTATCGGCAGGTTTACGTGCTTTATCCCCAGGATTCCAGTGGCGCGAGCATCCAGGCCGATTTTATCCAGACCTGGAAAAAACTGGGAGGGAACGTGGCCGGTGTCGCGACCTATTTACCGGGTCATTCTCTTACCGGACAGGCCCAGCAACTATTGAGCGGGAGCAGCGCCTCCCACGCCTTTGTGTTTCTGGTGACCAATGCAGACAATGCCGAAGCGGCAGTCACCGCCATCCGTGCCATCAACAGTAGCATTCCAATTTTCAGTCCAGCATTGTTACATGGGGCATCGCTCCCTGCCGATGCCAGCAGCCTCTCCGGCATCGCTTCGGTAGATATGCCCTGGATTATTCAGCCCAACATTACCCGTCCCCGGGCCGCCACGCTCCTCCATACCACCCTGCCCAATGCCAGCGCCACGCAGTGGCGGATGGCGGCTTTTGGACTGGATGCCTACGCACTTGCCGAAAGCATTCTTGCCAAAAATTTCCATCAACCCATTGCAGGAGTCACGGGCACCCTGCATTTTGGCCAAGAAGGACACATCGGGCGGGAAATGGATTGGATGAAAATAGAAAATGGTGCCATAGTTCCCTTATCGGGGATTCCTAAAACAGGTCCCTGAGTTTATGCCTTCCCCGCGCCAGCAATTCGGTCAACAAGGAGAAGATCGCGCCTTGACCCTGTTGCTACAAGCCGGATTGAAATTGGTGGGGCGTAATTTTCGTTGTCGCTCCGGGGAAATCGACCTGATCGTCCTGGACCAAGAGACATTGGTTTTTGTGGAAGTCCGCCAGCGGACTCACAACCGGCAAGGCAGCGCTGCTGACAGCGTGAATCAGCGTAAGCAGCAACGCCTGATTCGTGCAGCCGAAGTTTTTTTACTGCGTAATCCCCGGCAGGGTCTGCGTCCTTGCCGCTTTGATGTCATTGCCATTGACGGCGACGCAGCGCCAGAGTGGATTCGTGATGCTTTCAGAGTACCCAGCCCATGATCAGGAATAACGCCCTGGATGCCGCCTTGCGTGCCAGCATCCACAGCAAGGAACGCTCAGCAGAGATGCTTGCTGCCCCCTTCGCCTCGGCCAGCACCCGTCTGGTGGCGACCTTGCGGGCTGGCGGTCAGGTGTTAAGCTGCGGGAACGGCGGTTCCTCGGGGGACGCCCAGCATCTCGCCTCGGAACTGGTCAACCGCTTTGAAAGCAACCGGATGGCACTGCCTGCCATTGCTTTGAGCACCGACAGCAGCGTCCTGACCGCCATTGCCAATGACGCCTCCTATGCCCGGGTATTCGCCCGTCAGGTGGAAGCCTTGGGCAAACCCGGCGACTGCCTGGTAGCCTTCAGCACTTCCGGCAACTCTGAAAATGTTGTGGAGGCCATCCGTTCTGCCCAGGCCCGGGGCATGTGGATTCTGGCCATGACCGGCAAGGATGGTGGACAGATGGCTGGCCTTCTGGGTTCGGCAGATATTGAGCTGCGGGTTCCCGACAACAGTACCGCCCGCATCCAGGAAGTCCATCTGGTGCTCATCCACGCCCTTTGTGCGGAGGTCGATACAGCCTTTGCCGAGGACTTCCCGCTAACCGATCAGACCACGCCCTCTTTTTCCAGCAAGATCCTGCGCGATTGGGATACCCTCCAGCAGGCCTGCAGCTATCGTCGCCCACTAGTTTTCACCAACGGGGTTTTCGATGTCCTGCATCGTGGTCACGTCCAGTATCTCGCTGAAGCCCGGTCTGAGGGCGCCTGCCTGGTGCTTGCGGTCAACAGTGACGCTTCCGTGCGTCGCCTGGGCAAAGGCGCAGATCGGCCCATCAACCCGCAAGACGATCGCATGGCCGTGCTTGCCGCTCTGCAATCTGTCGATTTTGTCACTGTATTTGATGAAGACACGCCCTTGCCGCTCATTCAAAAACTGCAACCGGATGTGCTGGTCAAAGGAGGCGACTGGCCGGTGGAGCACATCGTCGGCGCCAGTGTCGTGCAAGCCCGGGGCGGACGGGTGCTCAGCATTCCTTTTCGCCACCAGCGCAGCACCAGCACTTTACTGGAAAAAATCAGGAATTCGCGACCATGAGTATCAGCGTCATTCTTCCAGCACTGCGCGCCGCCCTCGATAGCGAAAGAGTCCGGGATGATCGGGAAACCCTCTCGATTTATAGCCGCGATGATACACCGGGAAGCTGCATGCCGGCGCTGGTCCTCTTTCCTCGCAGTCATGAGGAAGTACAGGCCATCGTCAACATCGCTCGTCGTCATCATCTTCCTCTGGTTCCCCGAGGGGCCGGATCGGGCAATGTCGGGGGCGCCCAACCCGTACCCGGCAGCGCGGTTATCAGCTTTGAATGTATGCAGAAAGTCTGCGACTACAGTCCCGTGGACCGGACCATCACCATAGAAGCAGGCTTCATCACCGCAGAAATCAATGCCCATGTTGCTCAGGACGGACTTTATTATCCGCCCGATCCCGGTAGCAGCCCCTACTGCCGGATTGGCGGCAATCTCGCCATGAACGCCGGGGGACCCCATGCGGTCAAATATGGCGTTACCCGAGATTATGTTCTGGGACTGCGCGCCGTCACTGGTTGCGGCGAAACCCTCTGCTGCGGCGTCCGCACCAGCAAAGGTGTGGTCGGCTATGACCTGACCCGCTTGCTGGTGGGAAGTGAAGGCACCCTGGCACTGATTACCGAAGTGACCCTGCGCCTGCTACCCCTGCCTGGCGCCAAGGCCACTCTGCGCGCCGCCTATGAAAGTACCGCCAGCGCCTGCGCGGCTGTCCAGCGGGTCATGGCCCAGCGCCACACGCCCAGTGCCCTGGAATTGATGGATCCCCACGCCCTGGCAGCCGTCCGCAGCATGGGCGCGGCAACTGACCTGCCAGCCGCCAGTCAAGCACTGTTGATGGTCGAAGTCGATGGCGAAAGCGAAACCATTCCCACCCAACTGCAAGCCATGCAGCAAGCCCTGGCCGGTGATGGCCATCTGGAAACCCTGGAAGCGACGGATCCAGTAGCAACAGCGGCACTCTGGGCCGCCCGCAAATCCCTGTCTCCGGCCACCAAGGCCATGGCCCCCCTGAAAATCAATGAAGACGTGGTAGTTCCCGTCAGTCGACTGCGTGAGTTGCTGGAAGCCATCGAAGACATTGCTGAGGAGCACTCCCTGCACATTGTCAGCTTTGGACATGCGGGAAACGGCAATCTGCATGTCAATTTCCTGGTGCATCCCGACCAGCGTGAAGAAATGCGCCAAGCGCAACAAGGGCTGCAAAAGCTGTTTCAGAGCGTACTCCGGCTGGGGGGTACGCTCTCTGGTGAACACGGCATTGGCACCAGCAAGCGGGATTTTCTGCCCCTGGAGCTCAGCCCGGAAAATCTCGCCATACAACGCGCCATCAAAAAACTCTTCGACCCGGAGAACATCCTCAATCCGGGCAAACTGCTCCCGGAAGGATAAATGGCATGAGTAGCATTCTTCACGCGATTCAACCCGTGCGTCATATTGCCCTGAAAAACTGGTCTGAAACCTTTGATATGGACCTGGTGGATGACAATCCGGCCCATCGTCTGCTCCGTGATGGCGATGCCTGGGTCGCCATATTCCGCTCCGGGGTGCTGTGCTTTTTCGGGGCGGGACCCGCTTTGCAAGCCCGAATCATCGCCAGCGTGCAAGCGGAATTTACCGCCATCAGCAACCCGAATGTCGAAGAATTAACTATCAGGACCGGTGAACGGGATGCCGTCGGACGTGACGGGGTGACCCTGAAATATCTGGATGAAGAGCGCATCCTCCTGGTGGCCCTGCGCCTGGCCCAGAGTCTGGCGCTGGAACTTCACGAAGAAGCCGTCGAAACCCTGCTGGAAACCACCCTGAATCTGCTCTCGGAAGTCACCCGTACGGGCCGTCTGCCCGGGCGGCGTGGCGGCCATTTACGCTTTCTCGCCTCCACCTCGGCCACCCGCACGGAAATCCTGTCGCGCCTTGCCGTGCTGGATAATCCCGATATTGTCTGGGAAACGCCGGGTCTGGAAATCTTGTCCAAGGAGCTCTCCGCCGATCTGGAACTCACCAGCCGCTTTCGAGCACTGGATGAAAAACTCGATGCCATTCATGAAGGTCTGGAGATCATGATTGTGGCCAGCCGCCATCATCGGGAAACCATTCTCGAATGGATCATCATTATTCTGATTACGGTGGAAGCCCTGATCATGCTGCTGGGCAAATAAGCATGAGCGAGGAGCTGACCCTGGCCGCCGAGAGCGAGCCGCCCTACGCCGAAGAGGACGCTTTCGCCGCGCACAACACCCGTCTGGCCCGAACTTATGATCCCGCCCGCCTGCTGCTGGTCGGCCCTGCCTGGGTGGGAGACATGGTCATGGCCCAGGTTTTATTGCAGGTCATGCGCCGCCGCTGGCCCAAATTGCAGATTGATGTCCTCGCCCCACCAGCCAGCCTGCCGGTTGCCTCACGTATGGCCGAAGTACGGCATTGTCTCCCCCTGGATGTTCCTCACGGCAAACTGGGCTGGAAAGCCCGTCGCAGCATCGCCGAAACACTCCAGAAAGAAGAATACGATTGGTCCATCTGTTTACCCAACAGCCTGAAATCGGCACTGGTTCCCTATTGGGCGCAGATTCCGGTACGCACCGGCTTTGGCGGCCAGGCCCGGAAAATTCTTCTCAATGATCGCCGCCAACTGCATAAAAAACAGCTGCCACGGACCGTCGATCGTTTTGTGGCCCTGGGTCTGCCTCGCCGCTTGCCCCAACCCACCCGGTTACCCGCACCACGGCTGCTGGTGGATCAACACGCGCTAGGCACAACGCTGCAGCGCCTGGGCATACTCCGCCCCGGTCCCAATCTGGTGGCCCTGGCGCCCGGTGCCGAATATGGCCCGGCCAAACGCTGGCCCGTCCGGCACTGGATTCGTCTGGCGCAACAATTGATCCGCGCAGGATGGTCAGTCTGGCTTTTTGGTAGCCCCAAGGATACCGAAATCACCCAGGCCATCGCCACCGCCGTACCTGAAGTGATTGATCTGGGCGGCAAAACCTCTCTGGCGGAAGCCATCGACCTGCTATCTCTGGCCAGATTCACCGTGAGTAATGATTCGGGACTGATGCATGTTGCCGGTGCCGTCGGCACCCAGGTCATTGCCCTCTATGGGCCAACCCCCCTGGACATGACCCCGCCATTATCCAGCGGGGCTGTGGCCTTGCGCCTCGGGCTGTCCTGCAGCCCCTGCGGTAAAAGAGATTGCCCCCTCAAACATCATCGCTGTATGGAAGATCTTTTGCCCGAACAGATACTCCAGCAACTCTCTCCTCCATAGTTTGGCCAGAAAATCCGCCAAAAAAAGCCCCGCAAAGCGGGGCGAGGAGAGGAGGAGCAATGCCATGAAGCATTGCAGAGGTAAAGTTTTACATTACAGAGGACCTGTAGCGTTCAGATGGTTGGGGGGTTAGTTGACGGTTTTTTCCACCTGAATGGTCGAATTGATTTCCACCCGCTGATTGGCAAAACGGCCCTGGGGAGTCGCGTTGCTGGCGACCGGGTCATTATAGGAGTGACCCTTCAAGACCATCCGTGAGCGGGACACACCGTGATTTTCCAGATAACGGGCCACACTTTCGGCACGCTGTTCGGACAAGCGCTGGTTATAGGCATAGCTGCCCACCTTACTGCAGTAACCATTCACATCCAGGACGGCACTGTCATGCTTCTCGGCAAAATCCGCTACTTCGTCCAGCACCTTGATGTCATGGCTCATCAGCTTGGAGGAGTTGAGCTTGAAGTTGATGCCGGTGATGGTAATGGGTTTGCTCTGGAGGACGGTCCGTTGTACCGGCGCAATGGGTGCCGGAGCAACAGGCATGGGAGCCGGAGCCGGCGCAGGTGCCGCTACCGGGGCTTTATGCGCCGGGCAGCCCTGAAAGGGGGCTTCGGCACAACCGGCCGCCGCCATAAGCATTACTGCGAGCAATACATGTTTCTTGGCAATCATCGTTGTTCTCCCTGAATTTGGTAGCATGCGCCTGCTTAGAATGCGTAGGTCAACATCACGCGGTTATAGATGAAGTAGCCGGTCGAAAGATCGCCATGCGCCACACCTACACGGTCACGAATAGACAGCCCCTTGAGGAAACCCTTAGGGAAATATGTCAGGTCGCCGTAAATATCGTTGGCATAACCCGCCGCCTGCAATTGATATTGGGCATAAGATGTCTGGAACAAGAAACTGTTATCGAGAAAGTGCTGGCTTAGGCCCACTTTCCAGCCATGACCGGGACCCATTTCCACCAGACCACGAATCATGGACGTAGTGTAGAGGGGATCCGTGGCATAACCGACGGTATAGGGCGAAACAATAGCACCGCCACCAATGGCCCCCGGATGATATTCGATTTCGTTGTATGCAACGGTCAATGCACCTTTCCCGAGAATCGCATTATCCAGATTATATTCAACACCACCCTTCACACCCCAGGCAGTGCTGTTCACGCCGTTCCCCTTGAAGTTGTCGATCTCACCAACACCTATGTTACTGCCATTCAGACGACTATTGGCTCCCCATTCACGCACCACCTGCCCACCGAGGAAAGGATTCAGCCCCATACCAGTTTTCAGGGTATAGCTGGCATCCCCGTAGAACATATCGGTGAAATCGTAGAAATTGTAATACCAGGCCTGGGCATTGATACCGTAGCGTTTGTAACTCGTACCGAACGCCAGAATACCATTGGAAGCCTGCTCATTCTCGGGCAACTTGGCAGCGCCACCATAAATTGGATCACCGTCAAAACCAGTTTTGTAGTACAAGTTGTCGCGATAATAATCACCGGAAGTACGGCTTTTCCAACGGAACATGCGCATTCCGTAGATATTCCAGCCGCAGTAAGGGGTTACTTGTGCAAAGACACCCTGAAATGTGGCCGGGATCATGCGGGAGTCAGAACCATTGACGAAAGGCGTGTTGACCTCCTGATTACCGGCACGAATCATCACCACATCCGGGATAGCATATTGCAGATATGCCTGACCCAAAGCATTGATGGAATCGGCCTTACCCATCAACGTCGTATCGGGATTATTCCGATTGGCCCCCAGACTGTTGGCCGTGTAAAAACCCACATCAGCACTGAACCCCGCTGCAGAAGGCGTGTGCACATTGATGTAGCCACCTAGGGAAAATGCGTGCAGATTAGTGGTGTTCTTCCCGAAAAAACGATCAAAATAGTAAGAACGAATCTGTCCATCTACCTTGCTGTGCATGAAAAAATCAGCCAGGGTATTTCCGGTCGAGCTGGTATCGGCATGGGCGACCGCAGCAAAGCCACTCAGGGCAGCAAACAGTGCAACGGCAACGCGGGTTTTCTTCAACATGTGACCTCCTCGATTTAGGGTTCTTTGCAACACTGTGTGCATATTAACGAAGGAATATGACAACATGATGACAGTTTTATGAACCTTTTGTGACGTTATTCCTTTTTAGATATATCGAGTATTCCACAAATCATACTGCGGAAAAAGCCTGCAAAGCTGGGCGGCGGCAGGCGCCGCCTCTCAATCAGAAGAGGACAAAACGTCTTCAAGCCGGGGCGGAAGACAGCCGCAGCCGCGCCTCAGCCTCGGCATCCAGTGGAACACGGACCATCTCGGTCTGTTCACCGCGAATCCCGAAATCATTATCGGTAATAAACACCAATGTCCGACCTTCGACTAAAGACATGCCTTCGACTTTTTCCGGAAGTTTCCCTTTCCCCACAGCCGCATCGTAAATCAGTGTCGCCCTGGCGGGCTTAATCCCCACTTTCTCGAGATCATGCTGGGCCTCCAGGCTGGGAGTGGTTTCCGCCTTGGCCCATGCTGTCCCCAAAAGGCTACTGGCATGGGCGAAGTTCAGTAAATACACCTGAAGCCCTTTACCGGCGCGCACCATGGCCAGCACAGCATGATTGTTGACGGCACTGAGGGCAGACACCTTGACATCTTTCTGCTTTTTATCGGGAGCCAATTGCGCTACCTGGGGCACTTGAAATACATAGGCACCCGCCATTTTTTCAAAGTCCCCCTGGGCATTCAGGGCGATTTTCAGAATACGCACGTTACGGGAATGTTTGAAAGTTTCTGCATCCGGGTTGGAAAACGGACTCTGCAAAGTCACAAACAGCGTGCGTTGATCCGGTGCCAGGGCAATACCTTCAAAACCCCGATTCAGTGTGCGCTTGACCAGCAACGGAGGAAGTACCGCGCGAATGGGCACGGCACTTCCTGCGTAAGCCTGCTCCGAACCCTTGGGGACCAGACGTTCCAATACCGCTCCTTCGGCATTCACCCGCAACAGACTGGGGCCATATTCTTCGCCAATCCAGAATCCGCCTTTGTCCAATACGGCAATACATTCACTATCCACGCCGTCCGGGCTGCTTGCCAGTGCTTGCAGATCGGCATTCAGTGCTTTTTCGGCGTGGGTCAACGCAGGCGGAAGTCCCGTCAGGGCCGTTTGATTGACGGCATGCAAAGG
This sequence comes from Acidithiobacillus marinus, assembly GCF_002847505.1. Taxonomy (GTDB): domain Bacteria; phylum Pseudomonadota; class Gammaproteobacteria; order Acidithiobacillales; family Acidithiobacillaceae; genus Acidithiobacillus; species Acidithiobacillus marinus. The sequence goes on along the minus strand of NZ_MXAV01000027.1, from coordinate 42,526 downwards.
CCAGGACTGGAGCACCTTGACCTCTTCTCCTGCGAGCGCCAATTTGTAAATCCTCGGCGTAAAGGTCGGCACCGGGAATATGACCGACTTCCCCTGACAAAGCTGCGATCCAAATATTTTCGCGGATTTGTTACAGGCTATATTCGGTCCCCGGTCGGTCACACTATAAAAAACCGGTGCAGGTGTTCCCCGGGCATGGGCCAGCCCGCTACCCATCCCAACGCTCAAATGCAGGGGATGCCCTGCCACAGATACATCAGCCAAGGGAACCTGCAAGGCGGCCACATTCAACTCCGCAGCGCCAGCTGGTAGTCCCGCCATCAGCACCCACACACTCAATGCGTTAAAAATCCACGTTTTTTTCATGAAATCCTCCCGAGACCGGGCACTCATTCGCCCGGTCCGTATCCATCAGATCAGAACAAAAACTGCCCACGGAACTGGAGAATATTCAAATCCGTGTTGTAGATGGCGTTGTTCACATAGCTCGCGCCCACCGGGGTCGTGGTCGGGATATCGCCAATGTGGGCATGGGAATAATCCAACATCAGCCGGACATGCTCATTGGCATACCAGTTGATCCCGGCGGTAATATTATCGCCACGCCCGCCATAAATTCCGGCCTTGGCATCATTCATGTTCAGGCGATCATAACGCAGGGCCAGTTCCCAGGCCCCACCGGGTCCGATGTCCTTGAGATAATGAAATTCACCAATCTTGGGTTTGAAATTACGGGATTGTCCCGTGAGGATATAACTGGCCTGCACGTAGTAGCCGTTGAAGCTCGCCGTGGGCAACCCGTTGCGCCGGGAAACATGGGCTCCGACATAGGCTCCTTCAATGGAGAAAGGTCCTGCCACCGCCGCTGTTTCCAGCGTATACTGAAACTGGGAACTGGGATTGCTGACGTAGGTTTCCAACAGTTTGGTGCCCGCCACACTAGTTTCCGGACGGGTGGAATACAAAGCCGCCTTGTTCTGTTCGCCAAAGCCGGTGTAATTCAGGTTGGCACCAAAATACAGATCACTGCCCTCACTGTGCACCGGAACATAGGTGGCACGACCACTGATGGTATAAATGCCGCTCTGATTGGTTTTGCTGGTTTTGGTAGCCAGAGCCGTCGTTTTATTGCTGCCACTGCGGACAATGCCGCTGTAGCTGGTCACCTGCTTTTCATCCAGGGCATTCATGAATCCGCCCAGACCCAGCATCCAGTTATCTCCATGGGTGGTGAACTTCAGACCCATACGCCGGTCGCCATAAGCATCCAGAGCTTCCAGCAAAGGACGCTCCATCATGACGTTATCATTGGAACTGTTGAGCTGATCCATACTGAAGAAGGTTTTGGATTGACCCAGCGTAATCACCGAGTTGGGGAGCCCTAAATAGGTGAAGTAACCATCCTTGAAACCGGCTGCGCCTGAATCCGTAAATTCATACTGGAATTTGAAACCCCATTCCCGGGCAATATTGCCACTGGTAAAAATCCGCGCCCGCCGGAATTTGGCCCCTGCGGAACCTTCAATGGGATTATTGAAATAAGTCGCATAATCCGCCTGAATACGCCCGCCCAGATTCAGGTTGAAATCATCATTTTTTTCCTTGGCCAGACTGGAACTCAGCAGCGACTTATCATCAGCATGCGCCAATGGACTTAGGGCCAAAGCTGCCAACACCGGTATAAACCACACTTTTTTCTTCATTTCTACACTCCCTCTCAGTTGAACACTGACAAGAGCGCAAAACAAAGATATATCCACCTGGAAACTCAGGGGGATAGGGGGATTGGCCACGCTCTTGGCACTGTCTTTTATTTAATAATAGCCAAGAGCATACGCGCGTTATGTGACACTATGATGACACTAAGATGAACTTTTTGTGACAATCTCTAAAAATATATACAGGATTGAGTCATAGCTTATCTTGCAGAAAGCAGGGATCGTGGGACAATGAAGACTGCTAAATTTTTTTCGGATCGTAGATCATCATGCCCATTGAAATCCGCCACATGCGCACCATTGAAGCGGTCGCCCAATTCGGAAGCCTGGCTGCGGCTGCACAGCGACTGCATCTGACTCAGTCTGCTCTGTCCCATCAATTACGTGGCTTGGAAGCAGAATTCGGTGTGCATCTGCTGGATCGCGAAAGGGGCAGTCAGTTACGGCTGAGTCCGGCGGGTGAAGAATTGCTGGCGGCCGCGCGGGAAGTGCTGCCCCGGGTGCGCCAACTCCAGGAAGAACTCCAGCGCCGGGCCCTGGGTAACAGTGGCCGCCTGCGCATTGCGGTGGAATGCCACACCTGTTTTGACTGGCTGACCCCGGCCATGGATCGGTTTCGGGAAAACTGGGCGGACGTGGAGATGGATCTGGTGTCGGGATTCCAGCAGGATCCCCTCCCTCTGCTGCAAAGCCATCAGGCTGATCTGACTGTACTCAGCACGCCTGACGCCATGGCGGCGGATATCGTTCTCCATCCCCTCTTCGCCTATGAAGTGCTGGCACTGGTCAATCCGCGTCATCCCCTGGCCGGTCGGGCATTTCTGGAACCTGAGGACTTCCTCGAAGAAACCCTGATTACCTATCCCGTGGAGGATCGCCGTCTGGACCTGTTCCGGGAGTTTCTGCAGCCTGCCGGGATTCAGCCCTGGCGACGGCGCCATGCCGAACTGACCGTCATCATTTTGCAACTGGTGGCCTCGGGACAAGGGATTGCCGCCCTGCCCGCCTGGGCGGTTGGCAATTACGGAGATAAAGGCTACGTCCGTGCCCTGCCCCTCGGCCCGCAGGGACTTTGGCAGACCCTGCAGGCCGCGACCACGGCAGAACAGGCCGAACAGCCACACATGCAGGCCTTTCTGGCCGAAGTGCGGGCCAGCGTGGCGGCCAATCTCCCTGGAGTAAAAGATATTCAGGGGGTATGATCTGCAGGTGCTGTTTGCCAGATAGGGGCTTTCGCCATGTCATCTGCTTTTGAACAAAAAGTCATTTTTGATGCCGATCTCATCCGTCGCTATGACCAGGCGGGGCCGCGCTACACTTCCTATCCTACGGCACCGCATTTTCACAGCGATTTTGGCGAAAGGCAGCTCATTCAGGCATTGCAGGGCTCCAATGCGCAAGCCCGACCCCTGTCCCTGTATTTTCACATTCCCTTTTGCGAAAACCTCTGCTTTTATTGTGCCTGCACCAAGGTCGTCACCCGCCATCACGAATGGGGCAGCCCCTATGTGGCGCGCCTCGATCAAGAAATGGCTTTGTACCTGGCCCATTTGGACGCCAGCAGACCCGTTGAGCAACTGCATTTTGGCGGGGGAACCCCGACTTTTTTGCGCCAACCGGACTTGCGTACCTTGCTGGAAAGTATTCACCGTCATTTTCAACTCCTGCCCGATGATAACGGGGAATATGGCATCGAAATCGACCCTCGCGCTCTGGAACCCGGCACGCTTTCCTTATTAAGAGACTTTGGATTCAACCGGATCAGCATCGGGGTGCAGGATCTGGATGCGGCCGTGCAAAAAGCCGTGCATCGGGAACAAAGTTTGGAGCTGACGGCTGCCGTCATTGCCGAAGCCCGTTCCCTGGGTTTTCGTTCGGTGAGTCTGGATCTGATTTATGGCCTGCCCCTGCAAACGCCAGAGCGTTTTGCCGCCACCCTGGAAGCGGTCATCGCCCTGCGTCCCGATCGTCTGTCGGTGTTCAATTACGCCCATCTCCCCGAACGTTTTCCTGCGCAAAAACGGATTCTCGATGGGGATATTCCTGCTCCCGAAAACAAGCTGCGCATTCTGGCGGAAAGCATTGCGACGCTGCAGGAGGCGGGGTACGTGTACATCGGCATGGATCATTTCGCCCTGCCCGAGGACGAGCTGACCCTGGCGCAACGGGAGGGTAGTCTGTATCGCAATTTTCAGGGCTATTCCACCCACGCGGGGAGTGATCTGCTGGCCTTCGGGATGAGCGCCATCGCCATGATCGGCTCGACTTACAGTCAGAATATCAAGGAGCTGGATGCCTGGGGAGCGCGTCTGGACCAGGGGCACCTGCCGGTGGAAAGAGGCATTCAACTCAGCGCTGAAGATCTTTTGCGGCGCCATGTCATCAACCGCCTGACCTGCGATTTCCGCCTGGATTTTAATCGATTACAACAGCAGTATGGTATGGATTTCCACATACATTTTCGTGACTGCCTGCCCGCACTGGAAAGACTGGAAAAGGACGGGCTGATTCAGATGGATTCAGATAGTCTGTGGGTAACAGCCCAGGGTCGCCTGCTGATTCGTCACGTCTGCATGATTTTTGATGCCTACCTCCCGCACAAGGCGGTTCACTACTCCCGGGTGATATAACTGCTCGCAGAAAGCGCATCATTCGCAAATTGGTATGATCTCATGGCTACAGGAATGCGTTGTGGCCTTTATCCAAAGATCAGGAACGGTCCTGAAAAAACGCCTGCCAGCGCTCGGCGTCAAAGCCCAGCAGACCCTGCTCCGCGCGGATGAGAATGGGGCGACGGATCATGCTGGGGTGAGCCGTCATCAGCGCGAAAGCACTTTCCGCGTCCGGACAGTCCCGATCATTCTCCGGCAAACGCCGCCAGGTCGTCCCCTTGCGGTTGATCAGCGCCTCCCAGCCCCACAGGGCGGCCCAGCGCTGCAAATCGGCGCGGTCCACGCCTGATTTTTTGTAATCATGAAAATCGTAAGACACTCCCTGAGCATCCAGCCAGGCAAAGGCTTTTTTCATGGTGTCACAGTTGCGAATGCCGTAAATGTGTATGGTCATGCAGTTTCTCTCTTGCACAGAATGAGTACCTTGAAGCTTTCCCCCATCTCCTGGGGCAGAGTCAGGCGCTTGATTTCGTTATTGAGGGCCAAAAGGCCTGGGGCATCCAGTCCGGCGGCCAGCCCGGCATAAGCTTCAGCCAGGCCATGCTCCACCAGAAAGCGCGCCAGATTGCCGTAAAATTGCACTTCCAGCCCCAGTTCCGGCGCGGCTTCCAGCAAGGCGCTGAAATTGACATGGGCGGTCAGATCACAGAGGCCGGGCCAATAGAACGGATCATCCAGCCAGTGTTGTCGATAGTAGGCTCGCAAACTGCCCGACTGGCGTTGCGGATGATAATACTCTCCCGCTTCCTGACCATAATCAATCAAGATCAACGCGCCCGCCTGGAGACAGGTGGCTACTTCCCGCAGCCAGGCGATGGCCAGGGGATGCATTTCGGTTCGGTAGTTTGCGGGGCATTGCTCCAGCAGCGGCTTGAGGCGATCATCCAGCGCATAGTTACCCGGCATCCAGTCCCAGTCCAGTTTTTCTCCGTCCCAGCATACGCCGCGCTCGCGCAACAGCCCCCCGGCATCGCGCTCCACGACCTGCACGGGCATGGCGTCAAGCACTTCATTGGCCAGCATCACCCCGCGCCAGCGGTTGGGAAGCTGCTGCAGATGGCGCAGATTGGGCAGAGCGCTGCGTTGCTGCTCCTGTAGATCCGGACTCAGCTCCAGTATGGCATAGGGCTGTTCCGGCAGACATTGATGGATCTGCTGCGCCAAAGTGCCCCGACCCGCGCCGAATTCGAGAATTCCGTCACTGTTGGCCACCGTCGCCAGGACTTCGGCCAGGACCCGCACCAGCACTCTGGCCAGCACAGCGCCCATCTCCGGAGCGGTGACAAAATCTCCATCCGCACCCAGACGATTTTGTCCCGCCATGTAATAGCCCAGACCGGGGGTATACAAGGCCATATCCATGTAGTGGCGGAAAGCAATGACCCCACCAGCCTCCGCAATAGCCGCACGAATCCGCTCCAGCAAGCGTGCAGAATGCGCTTGCGCTGCGTCGTCTGGAACTGGCAGCTCGACCTTGCGCCCCCCTCGGGAATAGGTTAAAAAATCGGGACGCTCTATGCGCATGGAATCCTCTTGAAAGCATCTGAAAAAGTGGTTTTGATCACTGGCGCTGCCCGCAGGGTTGGTGCCGCTATCGCCCGAGATCTGGCGGCCAGGGGCTGCCATCTGATCCTGCATTATAGGCGATCCCGAACGGAGGCCGAAGCCCTGGCCGCCGCAGTCCGGGAGCAATATGGCCGTGAATGCCTGCTGGTTGAGGGTGATCTGGCCGCTGCCAGCTTCCCCGCCGAGCTGATTGCCGCAGGTCTTGCCCATTTCGGACGGCTGGATGGCTTGGTCAACAACGCTTCGATTTATCAGGCGGCGCCCTTTGCGCAAATCACCTTGGAAGACTGGCAGCGCATGGAAGCCATCCACCTGCGTGCCCCCTTATTCCTCACCCAGGCGGCAGCGCCCCATTTACGCCGCAATCAGGGCGCGGTGGTCAATATTGGTGATATTCATGGAGAGATTCCGCTGCGCTCCTACCTCCCATACAGCGTCAGCAAGGCGGGGCTATTGGCACTCACCCGCTCACTGGCCAAGGAACTGGGTCCAGAGATTCGCGTCAACAGCGTCTCTCCGGGCGTGGTGCTCTGGGCAGAAAACCAGGATCCTCCCGATGGCGACAAGCAGGCCCTGCTGGATCGCAACGCCCTCAAACGGGTAGGCGATCCTCAGGACATTGCCGCAGCCGTCGCCTACCTGCTCTTTGATGCGCACTACACCACCGGTCACAACCTCGTCGTCGATGGCGGGCGCATGTTATATTGATGTCCATGAGCACGAAAACCCCTATCCGCTTTTACAGCGAAGAAGAACTGGATGCCCTGGAAGAGCAGGACCCGTTGGCGGCCGCCAAAATTGCCCACGCCCAGGCCATGGCCGCCCGGGGACTGGACCGCCAGAAACGCTATGGACCGGACGACCCCCTGCCCGACCCCGAAGCCGTCGGTGAGGCGGTGCAAACCGTACGGCGCATTCTCATGCGCGACGGCGGGGACATTGAACTGGTGGAAATCATCGAGCGGGATGTCCGGGTGCGCATGAAGGGGGCCTGCGCAGGCTGCCCCAATGCGGTCATTGACCTCAAACAGGTAGTGGAGCGCATTGTCGGTGCCGTCCCCGGAGTCGTCAGCGTGAGCAATACCTTTTGAATAGCCGCCCTCCCAAAGTCGGCTTTGTCAGCCTCGGCTGTCCCAAGGCCACCGTGGACAGCGAGCGCATTCTCACCCAGCTCCGGGCCGAGGGCTATATGCTGGTGGGGGATTACGCCGGGGCCGATGTGGTCGTGGTCAACACCTGTGGTTTCATCGATGCGGCCGTCACCGAATCCCTGGAAGCCATCGGCGAGGCACTGAATGAAAACGGCCAGGTGGTGGTGACCGGCTGCCTGGGCGCCAAGGATCACGGCGATTTCATCCGCCAGGCCCACCCCAAGGTGCTGGCGGTTACCGGTCCCCAGCAGTCCGGGGCAGTCATGGCGGCAATTCATGAGGCCTTGCCGCCGCTCCATGACCCTTATACGGATCTGGTTCCCGCCCAAGGCTTGCGTCTGACACCGGCCCATTACGCCTACCTGAAAATCTCCGAAGGCTGCAATCAGTCCTGCAGTTTCTGCATCATTCCCAGTATGCGTGGCAAACTGGTCAGTCGCGAACCCGGCGATATTTTGCGGGAGGCGGAAGCGCTGGTGTCCAGCGGAGTGCAGGAACTGTTGGTGATTTCCCAGGATACCGGAGCCTATGGCGTGGATCGTCAATATCGGACAGCCTTTCACGATGGCCGACCCCTCAAGACGCGCATCACCGAACTTTGCGCAGCGCTGGGGGAGCTGGGCGTCTGGGTACGCTTACATTATGTGTATCCCTATCCGCACATTGACGCCCTCTTGCCCCTCATGGCGGAAGGAAAAATCCTGCCTTATCTGGATGTGCCCCTGCAGCATGGCAGCCCCCGGATTCTCAAGGCCATGCGCCGCCCGGCTGCCGCCGAGAAAACCCTGGAGCGGATTTTGCGCTGGCGGCAGGAAGTGCCGGATCTCACTATCCGCAGCACGTTCATTGTCGGCTTTCCGGGTGAAAGTGAAGCGGAATTTGCTGAACTGCTGGATTTTCTGCGCGCCGCTGAGCTCGACCGGGTCGGCTGTTTTGCCTACTCGCCGGTGGAGGGAGCGCCCGCCAACTCCCTGCCGGGAGCCATTCCCGAAGCGGTCCGGGAAGAACGTCGCGCCGAATTCATGCGCGTCCAGGAGAGCATCAGCCGTGCCCGCCTGCAGCGCCATGTGGGACAACGCCGCGAAGTGCTTATAGATGCTATGGAACCCGGCGGCCGGGCTCTGGCCCGCTCCTACAGCGATGCGCCGGAAATAGACGGTGTGGTGCATCTGAAAAATGCCAGCGGCCTCAAAGTGGGTGACCGCCTGGTAGTACCCATCACCCGGGCCGATGATCATGACTTGTACGGAGACTGCTTCGGCCTGAATTAATATCAGGTTTAGCTGGTCGAACCCCTTTCAATACGAACACCCACGTCCCGGGTTCCTCTGACTGCTGCGGGTTTGTGGACCGTCACCTGTACCCAACGGGCTGCAAATTCACCGCGAATGATGTCGGCAATCTGCTCGGCGAGGGTTTCCACCAGCTCCACCTCAGAGGCGCTGATGTGACTGACCAGACGCTGGCAAACTGTCTGATAATTGATGGTGTATTCCACCTTGTCACTTTGCGCAGCGCTCTGGGCATCGGCCGCAATTTCCAGATCAATCAATACGGTTTGCTTAACCTGACGTTCCCAGTCATAAATCCCGATGCGGGTATCGACTTTCAGTTCCCGCACAAAAAGAATATCCATAATTATCCCGAAAAGTGCGACAAGGCGTCGCGTCTCGTCCTATAATAACGCTTTTCCCGGCCAACGCACTGCATGTCTGTCATTCTCGATATTATTTGCATATTGGGTGCCTACCTGATCGGCTCCATAGCCACCGCCATCCTGGTGGGGCGGGCCATGGGTCTGGGTGACCCACGCCAATCCGGTTCAGGAAATCCGGGCGCGACCAACATTTTGCGAATGGGCGGAAAAAAGGCGGCGGCCTTGACGCTTTTTGGTGATCTGATCAAGGGCGTCATCCCCATAGTCATCACCCGCAGCCTGGGAGTGGATGACTGGATACTCGCCGCTGTCGCCCTGGCCACTTTTCTGGGCCACCTTTATCCCGTTTATTTTGGCTTTCGCGGCGGCAAGGGTGTAGCTACGGCGCTGGGAATCCTGTTGGCGCTGCTGCCGTTCATGGGACTCGCCGTACTGGGGGTGTGGATCCTGATTTTTGCCATAACCCGGGTATCCTCTCTGGCCGCACTCCTCGCCGCCAGCAGCGCTGTACCCATTGCCTTTGCCCTGTCGGACCAGAGCAGCTTGCGCGCCCTCGTGGTCTTGCTGGTACTGCTGATTCTCTGGCGGCATCGCAGCAATATCCAGCGTCTGCTGGATGGTCGCGAAACCCCCTTCAAGAAAAACTGAGCCACTAATCACTGCGGCCTTAATCGTGGATATTCCATTCCCGCATGCGCTCGTCTATCCAGCGGGCCAGCTTTTCGGCAGGCCGAAAACCGGGAGCGAGTAACTCGGCTTGCCGGGCGGCGGCGAGAGCCCGGCGCATGCTGCCCTGATGCAGGTAATAACGGGCCAGATTCATCTGGGCCAGGTGCGGGGCATCAAAATGCCGGGATTTGAGCGCCCGGCGGATCACAAACAGAGCTTCGCTCTCCCGCCCGGTATCCATGAGATATTCACCAAGGTCATTCCAGGCCTGGCCCCATTCGGCATCACAGGCGATGGCACGGCGACAAGCCGCAATCGCTCCGTGACTATCTCCCGAGGCGGCCAGCGCCCAGGCGTAAAAGGTCCAGATCAAGGCCGAGTCAGGGTCGGCATCCAGAGCGCGCTTGAAGGCTTCGGCGGCTTCTTCCGGATGGCCGGTCTGCTGCCAGTCCAGACCCGTCTGGAAATCCGCATCCACTACCGCCCGTTCTTCGATGGCGGTGTCCAAAGAGAAAGGTTCGTGGTTCACGTTTCCTCCTTTACCAGAGACCAACGCGCCCGCACCGGAAATTCAGCGCTGGCCGGCTGGGCCATTTCCGGGTGCAGGGCTCCAGCCAGGGCAATCATGGCCGCATTATCTGTACAGTGCGCCAGATCCGCGATGCATAACTCGACACCATCGGCAGTCAGGCTTTGCAGCGCGTCACGCAAGGCCCGGTTGGCGCCCACCCCACCGGCTACGATCAAGCGCTTGAGACCGGTTGCCTGCAAGGCTCGCTGGCATTTCCGGAACAGGGTGTCGACTACTGCCTGCTGAAAACTGGCGGCCAGATGGCTTCTCTGCACTGAATCCTCTTCCGGCACTTTCAAGGAAACCAGACGAAAAGCCGTTTTCAGACCGCTAAAACTGAAGTCCATGCCGGGTCGGTCCAGCAATGGGCGGGGCAAACGAAAAGCCTCGGGATCACCGCCCTCTGCCAGGGCCGCCAGGGCTGGCCCGCCGGGATAACCGAGTCCCAGCATTTTCGCAGCCTTGTCGAAGGCTTCTCCGGCGGCATCATCCAGGGTTTCGCCCAGCAAAACATAGTCCCCCAGCCCCCGCACCTCGATGAGCATGGTATGCCCTCCGGAGACCAGTAAGGCCACGGCCGGAAAGGGCGCTACACCATTGAGCAGCGGCGCCAGCAGATGGCCTTCGAGATGATGCACGGGAATCACCGGAATATCCCAGGCGTAAGCCAGTGCCCGGGCAAAATTGACCCCCACCAGCAAAGCGCCGATCAAACCGGGTCCGGCGGTGACCGCCACCGCATCGGGACGCTGCCCGCCGCTTTGTGCCATCAATTCTTCCAGCAGCAGGGGCAAGCGCCGCACATGATCCCGGGAAGCCAGTTCGGGCACTACTCCGCCGTAGGGGGCGTGCAGAGCAATCTGACTGAACAGCACTTCACCCAGCAGGCCTTTTTGGATGTCATAAAGCGCCAGTCCGGTTTCATCACAGGAACTTTCAATACCCAGAACACGCGTGATTTGTGCTTCAGACATGCCGGGTTTTCTCCACATGTTGATTTCCTGGCGGTGCTGGGTTCTGGTCAATACATGCTTGTAACCATCGCAACTCCGTTTCGGAAAAACCGCCTGCACGACGGGCGTCCAGGGCCAGAGGTCCCTGAATGCGACCCCGATAGCGCTCCTCAAGCAGCTTCCGGAAAGTGTGATCGGCATCCAGCCCGCGCTGCGCACACAAATAGTGAAACCAGTGCGTACCGATGGCCACATGCCCGCGTTCATCCCTTTCGATGCGTTCCAGCACGGCCACTGCAACCAGATCACCAGCCTCTCTGAGCCTTTCGCGGATAGCAGGGGTCACATCCAGACCGCGTGCTTCGAGGACGCGCGGGACCAGGGCCATACGTTCCAGTGGATCCGTCGCTGTCTCCATGGCCATTTCCCAAAGCCCGTCATGGGCGGGCAGATCGCCATAATCACCACCCAGCGCCTGGAGCAACTCGCGCAACAGGACAAAATGTTCGGCCTCTTCCTGGGCCACCTGCAACCAGTCCCGGTAGTAATCCACGGGTAAATCGACAAAACGGCAAATGGCGTCCAGCGCCAGATTGATGGCATTGAATTCAATATGCGCCAAAGCGTGGAGCAGGGCGAAACGCCCCGCTGGAGTACTCAAGGCCCGGCGCCGGGGCAACTTTTTAGGGGCCACCAGCTCGGGACGATCCGGACGCCCGGGAATTCCGGGACAGGGTAGCAGGGAGATTCTGACAGCATCAGTACAGCGTAACGCCCGCACCTGCACCACTTTTTCTGTGGGCTGCCGGGCCAGCAGGGCACTCAAGGCCTCTGCAGCAAAGCCTCCATGCTGCTGTTCAACACTGATATTCATCTCGCAAGCGCATCCACAGTCTGTGTCACTCAAAAAACACAATATAGCACATGCACCATCTCGTTCATCCGCAATCCGGCTGAGGGTGCCATAGCCAGCCAATATCAGTAACTCATGATAAACTTAATGCATTGTATAAAAAAATAATAATAGTTTTTTGTTTTTATTTATTTTCCCCATTGGTTGATTTAAACCAGCTTCAGCTGGTGCATATCCACCAAAAACAATGTTCTTGCACGCCCGCTTCACCACAAATCATATATTTACAGAATATTGTAATGTTGGCATATACTTTGCAGGTTTATGGTGCAGCAAAAACTTTCTCATTCACAAAATTTATATAGGGGTGGAAGTTATGGTTATTGAAAACTCTCTGCCGATCCTCTTAAGTCGACTGGATTTTGCCTGGATCACTTCCATGCACATTCTCTGGACACCTATGACGATCGGCATGTCCTGGTTGCTGTTCATTATGGAAGTTGTCTGGTTGCGCACCGGTGATGAACGCTGGTACAAAATCAACCGTTTTGTTGAAAAAATATTTCTTATCAACTTTGGTGCCGGGGTAGCCACCGGCGTCACCATGGAAATGGCCTTCGGTATTCTCTATGGCCCTTTCTCTCAGGCCGTGGGCCCTTTCTTTGGCAACATCCTCGGTTTTGAAACCATTACCGCTTTCATGTACGAAGCCGGCTTCATCGGGCTGATGGTCTTCGGCTGGGGTAAAATCGGTAAAGGCATGCATCTGTTTGCTACTTTTAATGTGGCTCTCGCCTCCAGCCTTTCAGCCATGTGGATTCTGGTCGCCAACTCCTGGATGCAAACGCCTGACGGGATTTTCCTTAAAGATGGATTGTTCCAGGTCAAAAACTGGTGGCATGCCATTTTCAACAACAATTTCCAGTGGGGTTTCCCGCACATGTGGGTCGCCTGTGTCGAGCTGGCACTGTTTGCACTCGTAGGACTCAGCGGTTTTTTCATCCTGAAAAATCGCAATGCGGATTTATTTACCAAGCTTCTCAAGCCCACGCTATTGGCTTTGATTATTGTCACGCCCGTTCAAATTTACATTGGTGACAGCATCGGTCGGGTAGTGGCGCAGACTCAACCCACCTCGCTGGCGGCGATGGAAGGGCATTATCACACTTACCTGCCTGACGGAAAGGTCAATACCGGCTGGCATCTCATCGCTATTCCCAATGCCAAGAATGACGGTAATGTGTTCGCCATTACCATCCCCTATGTACTGAGTATACTGGAAACCCATACCCTCAATGGCAAGGTGCCAGGAATGGATAGTTTCCCGGCCAATGATCGTCCTGATGTCTGGGTGCCTTTCTATTCTTTCCGGGTGATGGTCGCTATTGGTTTTTTCCTCTTTTTTATCGCTATCTGGGGTAACTGGCTACGTCTGCGTGGGAAGCTCAATGCCAGCGAACTGCGGAAGCGTCCTTGGTTTCTCCGTGCTCTGGTGTTTTCTGCTTTCCTGCCTTATCTCGCCATCTGGTGCGGTTGGTGGACCCGTGAAGTGGGACGTCAGCCCTGGGTCGTCAATGGCTTGATGCGGACCTATCAAGGGGCCAGCCATATGCCTGTTGCTGCAGAAATCTTCTGGTGGATCGGTTATATCATTTTCGAACTGACCGTCTGGGCAGGTTCCTGGTATTTCTTCACCCGGGTCATCAAGAAGGGAGTCGACGGAATTCCCGACTCCAGTACGCTGTTTGAGCATGATCATACGGATGACGCCGACATTAAAGCAGGTGGCGGTCATGTCACTCCTACTTTCGCCAGCAAACCCATGTTGCGTTCCGATCGCTGATCAGGCTTTAACCGTCTTTAATAATCATGGTGGGGTGCGCGACTCCCCACCCACAGCTACTGGAGATATTTTATGGATCTTCTCTCAATAGGACGCATCACCGGCACCTTATCGACCTGGTGGTGGCTGCTGCTTTCTCTTGCTTTTTTTCTTTATATAGCCACCGATGGTACAGATCTGGGCGCTGGCATTTTCGCTTTGTTTTCCCGCGACGAAGAAGAACGGGGTGCCATCATGGCTTCCATGGCCGGCATGTGGGATGGCAACGAGAGCTGGCTAGTGGTGGCTGGCGGCGTACTCTTCGGCGCTTTCCCGCTAGTGTATGGTTCGGCTTTCAATTACCTGATGATTCCTTTGGCATTTGCACTTTGGGGCATCATTTCCCGGGCTGTAGCCTTTGAATTTCATGTCCATGCCAAAAAAAGCAAAAGTTTTTGGGGCTGGGCTTTTGCCGTAGGGAGTTTGTTTCCCACTTTTTTTGCCGGTGTTGCCCTGGGTGCCGTTTTGCAGGGGTTCCCCATGAAATCGGGGCTCGCCATGCAGTCTGCGCTGGCAGCACACGGAATCAACGTCCACGATTACACCACACCGATCATGCATTTTTCTGGGGGAGTTTTTGCCTTTCTCACTCCTTTTTCTATCTGGACAGGAGTAGGCGCTGTCATTGCTGCCAGCCTCGCCGGTGGCTTGTATTTATGCGCACGCTTCATTCCCGGGGATCCCATTCATGAACGCGCACGCTCCTGGACCAATGTCGTCTCTTTGCTGGCCCTCGCGGCTATCGTGATCACGCTCATCTGGTCCTATGCCATTTTCCCTTGGGCATCTGACAAATGGACCGGCTCTGATTGGTGGGTATGGTTGATCTGGTTTGTGATTGTGCTCTTTTTTGCCTTCAAATCGTCCACTAATCACGCAGCGCGCAGGGACTTCAGTGCCATGATGTGGGGTATCGGCGTCGTAGCCCTGCTCTGGACGGCCATGTGGGCGACCATTTTCCCCTATATCGTACCCAATACCTGGACCATTGCGCAGGCGGCCAACCCGGCAGATTCCATTGCCGTGTTTACCCTGTTCATGACGGGCTTCTTCCCCATCATGATCATGTACAACTGGTATCAGATCTGGGTATTCCGTGGTCGCTTCAGCAAAAAAATGGCTTACGGAGCGCATTAATCAATGCGTGCAGCGGCGATGTTCCCAAAGGGACATCGCCTCCTGTTGATTGAGTGAGGTGAAAAAATGTCCGTCAATGATGATAAACAATCTTTAATGACCGCCATAGATATTATTGAGAACATCGAATCCCGTTATGAGCAACTTGCCGAACGATTGAATGAAGTGCGTAGAACCATTCCCTCGGAAAACAGAGCGGATATTTCCGATCAATGCTTTGAACTATCCGTCGAAATCATGCGTTATAAAAACTATTTCTCTTCCGTCAAAAACCTGGTATCCCGCAGACAGGATATGGGTCTGGTCCATTTATCTTGAAAAGAAAATCTTTGAGCAAAAATTTACAGCATCCTCGGCAAAGCACGGGAGCTGCTGACAAGACACGTCCAACGCTCATGGACGTGCTCAATGTGTTGGAGTCACGGCTGGATATTGTCGAGCAGCAATGTACGGACGTTCTGGAATCCATTGATCATCGTACGCGTGCTGAAATCGACGACCAGATCACTATTATGGATGCGGAGATCAACCGCTGCCAGAAGTTTTTACAAATCATCAAGGCCTCTTTGAACCCACCCGATAAACAATGACTTTTTTGCTGCCGTAGATTGTCGTAGCCTCTCACTACTTCCTATAGCAGCAGCCAGCCTAGAAACAGAAGTTACGTAGGCAGTTATCAAAGTTTGCATATCATCGCGACCCTTAATGTTTCAATGCTGCAGAACATATTCATATTTTCAAAAAATTGTTAAGTGAAGCTTGACTCCAGGATTACCGATTGAGTTACATTTATACTTTGTCAAAGTCCAGCGTGGAGGTATAATCGTGATCATGAAAAACAAATCCCGTATTCTGATCATCGACGACGACCTGCGCCTGCGCAGCCTGGTGGAATCTCACCTGAAAGGCTATGGATTCATAGTGCAAGGCATGAGTGACGGTCGCCAAATTGAAGCTGCTCTCGAAGAAAACCCCGTGGATCTGGTCATTCTTGACCTCGGCCTTCCCCACGAGGACGGTTTACAGATCTGCCGGCGCCTGCGCCAGCAGCACGACGTTCCCATTCTCATGCTGACTGCACGCGGGGATGAAGTCGATCGTATTCTGGGTCTGGAAATGGGGGCCGACGATTATCTGGCCAAACCTTTTCATCCCCGCGAACTGGTTGCCCGCATCCAGGCGATTTTGCGGCGGGTTCGCGGCCCTGCGCCAAGGACAACGACGGCGAGCTTCCAGAAGGGCGCTTTTCAAGTAGACATGAGCCGTCAGGAAATTCGTCATGGGGACAAGCTGATCCCGCTGACCAGTGCCGAATTTTCCACGCTGGCCACCCTGATCCAGCATGAAGGCCAGCCCCTCACCCGGGAAAAGCTGATGTGGCTGACCCGGGGCCGGCAGCTGGAGGCTGACGATCGTAGCATCGACATGCAGATTTCCCGACTGCGACGCCTGCTGGATAAAGGGCCAGGCCGTCCCCGCTATATTCGTACGGTCTGGGGACATGGCTATCTGTTCGTGGCCGAGCCCTGAACATCCGCAGATTCTGGCCGCGCAGCACCCTGGGGCGGACGCTTCTGCTCCTCGGCCTACTGTTACTGGGCACCCAGGCAGCTGTTTACGTCCTGTTTCATCAGTACGTTCTGAATCCTGCCGCCCAGCGTTTTGCCGAGTTTCTGCTGCAGACCGACCACGCCCTCATCAGCAGCGGTGCCCAATATGCGCCCACCGGTAATCTACAGTGGCGACCGGCCAGTGCCGCGCCCGGAAAAGCCCCTGATCGGTATTTTCTACATAAAAGTGCGGGCTATCTGCAGCAGATGGCCCCCGGGGCCAGACTCCGGGTCGGTGCCGAGGAGGGTAACAGCACCTGGATGTGGATACGCGGCGGGCCGTCCCAGCCCTGGCTGGGAATGCCTGTCTCTCCCATGGATTTTGGTGGACAGGGGTTCATGTTCATGCGCCTAAGCGTTATTGCCCTGGTAACCTTGTTGGGGGCCTGGCTGATTGTTCGCCAGATCAATCGCCCCCTCGCCCGACTGGCCGCCGAAGCACCACGCATCGGTTTGGGCGACACGCCTGATACGCTGGAACCCATTGGTGGACCACTGGAAGTGCAACATCTGACCCGGGCCATCACCAGTATGGCCAACGATCTGCACCATCTCCATGAAGAACGCACCCTGTTACTCACCGGCATTTCTCACGAACTGCGGACCCCACTTTCCCGCCTGCTCTTGGCCCTGCATCTACCGGACGTCGATTTTCTGGAGCAAAAATCAGCCATGTGTGTCGATGTAAACGAAATGGACGAAACCATCGACAAGTTTCTGACCCTCGTGCGCAGTAACGACCAGGAGAAAATCATGACCATTGCTGTCCGCGACTGGCTGGAAGAAATGCAGGCCATCGCCCGGGAGCGTTATGCGCTCCAGATCAGTTGCAGCGAAGATATTCCTGCCGGAAGTCCCTGTTTTTTACAATGCCGCCCCCTGGCCCTGGAGAGAGTTTTTCGCAATATTTTTGACAATGCTCACCGTTACGGCGGCGGCCGCATGCTGATCCAGGTCACGCCGCAAGCGCAGCACATTGAAATACGCCTACGGGATTACGGTCCGGGCGTTTCCCCCGCCCATCTGCTGGCCATGAACCTCGGAATACTGCCCCGCCAGTCTGGCCATGGCGCCGGCATTGGCGTGCGCATTTGCAAGCGTATCATGGACCTGCATCATGGCAGCCTGGGCTTTGAAAACGCAGTAGATGGCGGACTCAGCGTCCAGCTGCTTTTCCCGACGGATACGGGCAAAACAGCTTGACAAAAATTGACTAAACAGGAATCATTCGCAAACCAAAACGTAAATACGGATTATTCTTAATAATGACTGCAAGCAATCCCACTGTCCCACAAAAGCACTCACGCTGGTCGGTTTTTTTGATTGTACTGGGTCCCGGCCTCGTCGTCATGCTCGCCGATACGGATGTCGGCAGCATCATCACCGCTGCCCAGAGTGGCGCCCAGTGGGGATTCAAACTGTTGTTACTGCAGTTCATCCTCATGCCGATTCTTTACCTGGTCCAGGAATTGACGGTCCGGCTGGGCATTTTCACCGGCAAGGGACACGGCGAACTCATTCGCGAAACCTTTGGTACCGGCTGGGCTTACCTGTCCGTGGCCGGACTCAGCATTGCCACTACCGGTGCCCTGCTGACCGAGTTTTCCGGCGTGGCAGGGGTCAGCCATCTGTATGGATTGCCGCGTGTTGTCGGAGTGCTTCTCGCTGCGGCCACCTTGCTGACCATTGTCTGGACGGGCTCCTACCGCCGCGTCGAACGTATCGCCCTGATCATGGGACTGTTTGAACTCGTCTTCTTCGGGATTGCCTGGGTTGCTCACCCCAACATCCAGGACATCCTCCACGGCCTGACCCACGCCCCCATTACCGACAAGGATTACATGATGCTCGTTGCAGCCAATATCGGCGCTGTCATCATGCCCTGGATGGTGTTTTATCAGCAGTCGGCCGTGGCCGACAAAGGGCTTCATCCCGAAAACTATCGCCATGCCCGCTGGGATACAGCCATTGGAGCAGTGCTTACCCAGGCCATTATGGCCGCCGTGCTGATTGCCACCGCAGCCACCATCGGCAGACTGAATCCCAACGCGCCCCTGAATACCGTTCATCAACTGTCCGAGGCCATCACCCCTTACCTCGGCGACACCTGGGGACGCCTGGTGTTTTCCATGGGTATTCTCGGTGCCGGCATGGTTGCCGCCATTGTCGCCTCCCTGGCAGGGGCCTGGGGCTGGGGCGAAGTCACCGGATTTCGCCATTCTCTCGAACATCATCCCAAAGATGCACCCTGGTTCTACGGCATTTACACGGCCATCATCATCGCTGGAGCGGTAGCCGTCATCAGCATCCCCGATCTGGTCAGCCTCGATATCGGCGTGGAAGTCATGAATGCCCTGCTGCTGCCTCTGGTCCTGGGTTTTCTGGTTGCGCTGGCGGTCAAAGCCCTGCCCGCCGAGCATCGGCTGCGTGGCTCCTATCTCTGGCTGGTGCTGTTTGTGGTCATCCTCTCGGCGGGGCTGGGCGTTTATGGTGGTCTGACCAGCATCCCCGGATTGTGATAAAAACCTGCACTGCGCGCAGACTGTCATAAAACTGTCATATTCGAGGCGTACACTACTCTCCAAAATATAGTTGGAGATAATAGTGATGCCTCGAAACATACTGCTTCAAGCACTACTGATCAGTGCTATGGGTATGTTACTTCCGATTCTCGCCCAACGGGGCTTCCCGACTCGTTTGGTCAACAAGAACGAAATCAACAGCGTAGTATGCTCCTACATCTATAACCTCATGAAAATCCAGTATGCCTTCTGAGCTATCTGAGGGGCTGCAGATTCAGTCTTTACGGGTGGAACTGGGTGGAAGGGCGGTGTTGGCCGATGTAAATCTGTGTCAGGAGACAGGCACCTATGCCTGCCTCCTCGGCGAGTCGGGTTCGGGCAAAAGTACCTTGCTGGCCACTATCGCCGGTTTGATTCGTCCACAGCAGGGCAAGGTCAGTATCCATGGCCAGGTAGTGAGCAAGGATAAAACCTTTTTGCCGCCCGAACGGCGTGAGATCGGCATGGTATTTCAGGATGCCGCACTCTGGCCGCATATGAGTATTCTCGATAATGTACTTTATCCGCTCCGGGCGCGGCGGCTGGCGGTGGAAAAATCCCGGGCCATGGCCCTGCTGGAGCGCATGGCGATTCCAACTGCTGCGGCCCGTCGTCGGCCCCATGAGCTTTCGGGCGGGCAACAGCAACGGGTGGCCATTGCCCGAGCCATCATTGCCAAGCCCCGTATTGTCTTGCTGGACGAGCCCCTTTCGGCCCTCGATCACGGGGTGCGAGAGAACCTGCGGGAGTTTCTGCACGGACTGTTTGCCGAGGAAGGTATCACTGCCCTGCATGTGACCCATGATCCGGGAGAGGCCTTTTATCTGGGTCGCCGGGTGGGCGTACTCAATGGGGGGCACCTGGAACAATGGGATACCCCGGAGCGCCTCTATCAACAGCCAGCCAGTCTGGTGGTGGCACGTTTGGGAGGCTCGGTGCGTGCCATTCAAGTGCCGGTTCTGGAATCACGCGACAAAGAGGCGGTTCTACAGTGGGAAGGACAGCGCTGGACTGTGCCAGCCGCTTCCGAACTGCAGAGTGCCAGCCAGGCGACCCTGCTGCTGCGACCCAGTGACCTGGAGCTGGACGAGGCACCCACTGCTGCACCTGAGGCCCAGGTGCGTCACGCCCACTGGCATGACGGACAGTATCTGTTGACCCTCCAGGCCAGTGATGGCCAGGAATTTCTAGCCTATTCCCGCCAAGGGGATCTGGGCCCCCGTCGCTGGCAACTGCGCCGGGGGCAGGGCTGGTGTATTCCCTTGCAGTCTTCCGCAAATCACTAATGACAGGAGTTCGTATGAAACGTTTGATGCTTGCCTTGCTGGGTCTGGGACTGGCCAGTGCCGCCCATGCCGCCACCCTCACCCTGTACAGTGCCGCGCCGGCCACCCTGGCCAGGACTCTGGCCGCCGATTTCGAGAAAAAGACCGGTGACCATGTGGAAGTCTGGACCTCCAGCACCGGCAAGGTCATGGCCCGTCTGGCCGCCGAGGCCAATCATCCCCATGCCGACGTGGTCATGGTGGCCGGTTGGTCGGCAGGTCTGGACCTAGCCCAGCAGGGAATGGTCTATCCTTATCATCCGGCCGACATCGAGAAGGCACTGGTGAAGCCCGCCCAGGTGTCGGCTCCTTTTCTACCCTACGGCCTGGATACGGTGTCCATGGTCTTCAATACCAAGGCTCTGCCCAAAGGTGCCAAGCTGCCCGACAGCTGGTTTGACCTGACCCAACCGCAATGGAAGGACCGGATCACCGCTCCCAATCCGCTGCTCTCGGGTACGGCTTCCAGCTTTCTGACCGCCTTCGTGGACCAATATGGCAACAAGGCCTGGAAATTCCTGTCAGAACTCAAGGCCAACGGTACTGTCTGGCCGGGCACCAACCATGCCGCCCTCCTGCCGGTGATGTCGGGAGAACGCAGCGGCATGTTCGAGTGCGTGGGCCATGCGGCCGTGGCTGCCAAGGCCCAGGGGAACTCCATTGTCCAGGTATTCCCCAAGGAAGGCACCATCATGATCCCGCGCCCCATCCTGATCCTCAAGTCGGCTCCTGACAAGAAGCTGGCCGAGCAGTTCGTGAACTTTGCTATGTCCCCTGCGGGGCAGAAGCTGGTAGCTAAAAACAATCTGTATCCAGCCCGCCAGGGGGTACCGGCCAAACCCATCATGAACAAGATGGGCAGCTTCAAGGTCATGTCTGTCAACTGGAGTCAGATGGCGGCCAAGCAGCCTGCCATTCTGGCCCGTTTCAAGAAGGAAATCCTGGGCCAGTGACGCGGGTCGTCAATCACCTATTGGTCTACCTGATTCTGGGGGTGCTGGTTCTGGCACCCCTCGGGGCCATTGTCTACGAGGCCTTGCAGCCCGGAGCCGGCCACCAGCATGGGGTCGCCCTGCTGCAACTGGGGGTGGACCAGCATTTCCTGGATTCCTTGTCTGGAACCTTGGGCATGGCGGGTTTTGCCGTGCTTTTCGCCTTGCCCATGGGTTTTGCTCTGGCCATGTTGATGTACTACGTGCCACCCCGTTGGACACCCTTCTGGGAGGCGTTGATTCTGATTCCTTTCCTTATTCCTCCGTACCTGACAGCCGAGGCCTGGAGCCTCCTGGTCGGACCCGTAGGAATGATCGAGCAGGTCATTGGATTTTTGGGCAGCAGCCTGGAGGGATTTCTGTTTTCTCTGGCAGGCATGGGAATGATGATGGCCCTCCATCTGACGCCCTTGGTTTATATTTTATTACGTGCTGCTTTGGATAATGGTAACCCACGCCTGTTGCAGGCGGCGCGGGTGCATGGAGCTTCGGCCTTGGCGGCCTTCCGCCTGGGTATTCTGCCGACGCTGTTGACGGCGCTCGCTGCGGCCGGGCTCCTGGTTTTCATGGACACCTCTGCCGAGTTCGGCGTGCCGGCGCTGCTGGCCGGTTATGCCGGGGTGCAGGTTCTGAGTACCAGCATCGAGGGCGCCACCAATGTCTGGCCCGTGAACCTGCCCATGGCCTCGGCCATCGGTCTGGTGCTTTGTGCCATGGGGGTATTGGTCTGGTTTCTCTACCGCCCGCTGGTTCGCAACAACGAGGGACAAATCCAGCGCCGTGCGCCAGCCCGCTCCGTTTGGTGGAGTATTTTGCCCATCGCCGTTTTCGTCCTTGTGGGCACCATCATGCCGGTGTTGGCGGTCCTCGCCATCTCCCTGGAGAAAGCCATGACAGCAGGCTTGCAGGCGTCCAATTTCACCTGGGAGCACTACCATCATATTTTCAGCAACAGCTCGTCAGGCTTTGCTGCCTTGCTTACCAGCCTCAAAATTTCTGCCCTGGTGGCCGTTTTTGGTATGGCCTCGGCGCTACTGGCCGCCAATCTGGTGCGCCGGGGCGGACGCATTGGCGCGCTGGTCGATTTACTGGGGACTTTGCCCATGGCAGTGCCGGGAGTGGTGCTGGCGGTGGGAATGATCCTCTTCTGGAATGCCCCCTGGAACCAGTTACCGGTTTTCGGTCACCCCATCATCCTGGCGGTGGCTTATGCCACAGTCACTTTTCCCTTTGCCTTGCGCTACGCCCGCACGGGTCTGGCCCAGATTCCACCACGTCTGGAACAGGCAGGCAGAGTGCATGGCGCTTCGCCTCTGCGCACTGCCCTGGGGATCCAGGTGCCGCTGGTCTGGCCCATGCTGGTCGGTGGGGCAACAGTGGTTTTTGCCCTGTCCATGCGCGAACTGGTGGCCTCGCTGATGTTGCAACCGGCAGGGATGCAGGTGATTTCTACCTATATCTATGGCAATTTTCGCCAGGGGGTCATTGGTAATGGCATGGCCCTTTCGGTCATCGGTATTTTCAGTTCGGCCCTGATTCTGGGTTTGGCCCGCAAGGCTCTCATCCGTCGATAAACCAAAAGGAGAAAGTTCATGTCCCTTCGCCGCAATCTCGGCTTATTCCTGATCCTGGGAGGCTGTGTCACCCCTTTGCTAGCCCAGGCCGTACCTGCCGAGATCATTCTCGTACGGCATGGTGAGAAAGTGGACTCCTTCAAATTGTCCACGATTGGCGAAGAGCGGGCGCATGCGCTAGCCCAGGTCTATCTGGGTAAGGACGCCAGCCACAGCATTCTGCCCAAGGGCGTGAAGCCCGCTGCCTTGATGACCGTCACCCTGCACACCGTGGAGACCATGACCCCTACCGCCCTGAGCTGGGGCTTGCCGGAGACCGCTTTCACCGCGGTGCCGGAGTATTTCCAGACCGAAAAGGAAAAGAAGGCGCACGAGACCCTGCGGACCCAGGAGGCGGCCCAGGCACTGCTTCACGACCCGCAATATGACGGCAAAGTGGTTATCGTCATGTGGGAACACAAGCGCATCGCCAGTCAGAAACTGGAGGAAAAACACCCGGGGCAGCAGGTGACTTTTCGTCAGCTCCTGCATCTGAACCAGCTGAGCGGAGTTCCCAAAACCTGGCCCAAACATACCTTCGATTATTTCTGGGTCGTCAAATACCAGGGCCAGAATCCGGTGCCCGTCTCCTTCCAGATGATCAAACAGACCTATACCGGCAAATACGCCAACCTGCCCCAGAATGACTGGGGCAAGCCGGAATAAAGGAACTCCACGACACATTTTCCCCAAAACTTGCCTCGCTGCTGAACTATGCTATATCTCAGTTGGTCTGAGTTTTGGAATATGGACGATCGGTGGCATGCATGTTGATGACTGAATCCGCTGCGGACCTGTGCCGGAGGGGCTGGCAGCCCCGAGAAATATCCGGCATAGAAGACCGGTTTTTACAGAACGCGCGACCATGGATCGGCCGCTCTTGAAGCCTGCCAGCCGTCGCTGGGCTGCGGCCGTTCTGGCCGCTGCCGTAATGGTGTCGGCCAGCACTTTCGTACTACCTGCTCAGGCTGAGCGTATTTATCGCTGGGTGTCCCCTGACGGGACCGTCAGTTTCGGGGATCAGCCTCCGGCCAATGCCAAAAAGCTGCAATCGCTTCCTTCTGCGCCTCCAGCACCACCCTCCGTGCACCCGTCGGCGCCCCCGCATAAAACACCCAGCTCTCCTCCTGCAGCAGCAGAGAAAGCTTTGACCGCCATTGAGCGTCTCAACCTTCTAACTGCACTCAACAACTACCAGAACAGCCTGCGCCCAGCACCAGAACCCCGGCAGCATGATGTCTATATACCGGCTTATATCGGACCAAGGCCTTTTCCTCCGTATGGACATCGGCCCCCGCCATCCTGGCGACACCCTCCGCCCCGCCCTGGCCGCCCTCCGGTCACGCGACCACCGACGGTACTGCTACCCCCACCGGCTCCCGCATCCATGTACTCCTCACCAGTGCTGCTGCCTTAATCGAGCGTGGCTCATGGTGCTGACACTGACTCTCTTTCCCGGATAATCTCTGCGCCGTGCTTCCATAAATAGTAGATGACAATAACCCCCATGGGAATGAGCAGGGTCAAGACAAAGGTGACAAAAAAGGTCACAATTTTCAGATTTCGTCCCCAACGGGTCCGCGCCGTACCGATAGCCAGCGCTATCTTTCTCAATTCTTTTCCGTCGGAATTTTCCACGCTCATGATGACTCCTGTTTTTCTTCAACCAGTCGGCAACATGGCTGATTGTTCCTCCTGACATAAGAGGTGATTTTAAGCTGGCGCCAGGAACAAAACAATTATGGGCGGGATAAAAACCGGATGAACTGTGGTTGTGACACGTTATCAGCGCGCCTTACGCAGGGTCAGATTCAAACGCCGCGCCCCCACAAGGGGATGTTCTCCTGTTTTCACGGGAGCAATCCCATGGTAACGGAGCCGGGCCGGACCACCCCAAACCAGTACGTCACCATGCTCTATAGTGATCCGTTGCACCTGATCCCGGCGCTCCGCCCCGCCAAACAAAAAAGTGGCAGGCAAGCCCAGTGAAACTGACACAATGGGCGCGCCCATATCTTGCTCATCCTTATCCTGATGCAAAGACATGCGTGCACCGGGAACATATACATTCACCAGACAGGCATCGGGAATAAAAGACGCAAAACCGGCTTTTGCTGCTGCTGTTTGCGCCATTCGGAAAAGTAGCGTCGGGATTTCCGGCCAGGGTTGTCCGGTTTCCGGATCTTTCGATACATAGCGATAACCCTGTTTGTCCGATACCCAACCCCATGCGCCGCAATTACTCATGGCTACCGACATTTTTCTGCCCCCCGGGGTCAGCATCTGTCGCAGTCCTGACTGCAGCAAGCCCTGTTCTACGCCATGGATGAGCGCCTCTGCGTCAGCCAGGGCCCAGCCCCGCAAAATCATGGCCCCTTCTCCAAGGGATTCCAGAGCAGGTGCCGAGCGAGGGAAGTTTTCAAAAAGATCAGCCGTCATCGGATCCGTTGTTCATCCTTTCTGCCTGCTGACATTTTGTTATCCGGCCAACTATGCCAGCGCAGCATTGTGCAGTAAAAGCTCCGCTTCAATGGACTCACGAATCATCCTGGTGGCATAAATGGAAAAACGCTCATCACTTCCGGACTGAAATTGCCGTGCTGCAGCAATGAGTGCCAGATTACCTGTTTCCAGGAGAGCACTCAAAGATAAGGCCGTATTATCCTGATAGCTACGGACAATACGCAATACCAGACGCAAATGTGCTTCCAGTAGTGTATGCCAGGCCTCGGGATTCTGCTGCTGTAGAGCTTCCAGCAGTGTTTGTTCTTCTGCCCGGGTGAGGACTTCCTGATAGCCAATAGCCTGTAAATACGTGATAGCAGGATCAGCGTCTTTACCAGAATCTATCGGACTGACGCTATTTTGAGGGGGATATTGATCCGCGCTCGATGGAAGCGGATCTGCTGATGTGGAGATTTTTGAGGCCATGGGAATTTTTTCCTATATTCATAGAGTGTTATGCAACTTACAAACATACGAACAGTCATACCATCATGGCAAATGTATTTTACTGGTATCTTGATCGGAGAAATCGATAATGGCAGATGACGAACAACTTCTCTCTCTCTTGGCGGTCGCCGAGCTTGGCAGCATTAGTGCCGCAGCCGAGTATTTACATCGTGGACAATCAGCCATTTCGGAACGCCTGAGAAAACTGACCGAGTATGTCGGCGAACCGTTGTATGTGCGTGAAGTCAACGGCGTTAAACTGACTCAGGCGGGGGCTGCACTGATTCCCGATATTGAACGCTTGCGCCGGGTCATGCGTGATATTGACAGCGTTATCGCTCGTCGACAACGCCTGATAGAAGGAGAGCTCAACATTGTTTCCACCAGTCTCATCGCAAATTACTATTTACCGCCTTATCTGACACGTTTCAGGCAACAGTATCCCGGCATCAATCTTTACATCAAAAGTGGTGAACGTTACTGGAAAGATGCCGCCGCAGGAGAAGTGGATGTATTTTTTTATGAAGGAGACAGCGAACTCCCTGAGCTACCCGATTATTTTGAAAACATTCCCTGGCAGGATAATGAAATAGTCGTTGTCACCCCTTTACATCATCCTCTTGCCGGCCGCAAGGACGTTTCCTTTGAAGAAGTGGAAAGTTACCCCATTATCTGGCGCGAACCGGGTTCAGCAGTTCGCGCTGCCATCGAAAAGGAATTTGTTCGGCGTGGCATCGTCCCCCGGCATTTTATTGAAGTCGCTGATATCGAATCGGTAGGCACCATGATTAATGCGGATCTTGGCATAGGCTTCATGAGCCAGAGAGTGCTGGAACAGCGTTCAGACTGGCAGGTTGCTACTGCCACACTGGAAAGCCACCAGATGGTCTGCCTGAATTTCATGGCCGCACCACAGCCTGATCGTCGTTCGAAAATGCTGGAAAAGTTTCTGGAAATCATACAAGAAATATAAATCAAAGGGCATTGGCGAACTGCTGCTTCTCCACGGAATCGATATCCCCGTTAATAATTATCGTTAGGGTTTGACTACCCAATCCTTTAAGCTCTTTGAAAGTCGCATCTTTATTTTCAAAAACACAGCGGGGTCAATTTGTTATGCAGCCAATCACGAAATCTGCAGCGTCTGAAAGTACCATTTTGCAGCATTATGGCATCAGCGAAAAAGACTGGCGCTGCCTGATCACCTGTAAAGGCAATGCCGAAAAAGCTGATGCCTGGATTAGAGCACGTTTGCATGAGGTAGAAGATTTGAGCACCGGTGCGCAAAAGGCTTACTTACGGATCATGACCCGAAATTTATCCTGAAGCATCAGCCTGGACACGCATTCTGCTCCATACCTTACCTGAGTTTGAGCCTCAATCTGCTATACTCTCAGCAGTCCCGAATTCCCTGGCGGGAGAAGTTGTGTTCAATCTTCAGATAAGGAGTTGATTTGTCCAGTTCAGTCCCTCAGCATGCGGAGCTACTCAATACTCCTCTTTGGCCCAATTTCTTCATTACCGGAACAGTGAAAGGCGGTACAACCTCATTATATCGCCACCTTCAGAAACATCCCGAGGTATTCTTACCTGCCTTCAAGGAACCGCATTATTTTGCCCAGATTCAACCCAAACCTGAACGCAAACACTTAATTGAACACCTGAACGATACGAAAGCCTACCTCCAGCTTTACGAGAATGCGGCGAGTTTTGCGGCTATCGGCGATGCCAGCACCTCCAATATCTGGTATCCCCAGGCCGCGGAACGCATCCACGCCGTCGCCCCGAATGCGCGCATCATCATGCTCTTGCGCGATCCCGTCAGCCGCGCTCATTCCCACTATCTGATGGATTTCCGTGAAGGTCTTGTGGACCAACCCTTCTCGGTGGAGTTACTGCAAGATGATTTTGCCCAGCCCCAAAAGGGTTGGGGCGTTTCGCATATGTACGTAGATCTTGGTCTTTACCACGATCAGGTACAGCGTTATCTCCACACTTTTGGCCGTGACCAGGTTCTGGTTCTGCAATTTGAGGATCTGGTCAATGCGCCCGAACAGACTCTAGAGCGGGTGGCCGCGCACCTGCGGATAGACCCGCAGCCCTTTCGTGAAATAGACGTCGATGAGGTTCACAACGGCTTCAAAGCCCCCAGAGGGAACTGGTCCCGTCGTTGTGCCTCCAGCCCCCTGGCCCGCTGGATTGGCTATCATTTCATACCGCGTAAAATGCAGTGGTGGCTTTATCAGAACCTGATCCTCAAAGCCGCTAAAAAACCCCAGATAGATCCAGCAGCGCGGCAATATCTGCAAGACATTTACGCTCCCGATCTGGATAAGCTGGAAAATCTACTGGGCGAAAAAATGCCGTCACTACGGTCTTCGTGGTGAAGAGCCTAGCTGATGGTTTTATGATGCTTTTCATAATGGTGGGAACGGCGGGATTCGAACCCGCGACCCACGGCTTAAAAGGGCAGGGACGTTGCACACTCCGCAATAAACGGGCAATAAATACGACTATAAAAACAGAGCCTTACACGCTGGCGCTGTTTCCTGTTGATTGTGAATAACTCCCGTTTTTTGCCCCTGAGTGTCCCATGAGTGCCCCACGGGGCAGTTAGTCAGTGTGTCGTTACGCAGTAACAGCACCAGCCTTTTTTATGGTTGCAGGGTGCGACTAGGGCGCGACCTCTTTTTTTTGTGGCGGCCACTGGCTACTTGCCCGGCCACTTTTTTTGTGGTGGCAGGGTGCAACCACACCTGCCACTTTGCGTCATCAGGACGTGAGCAAAATTCATACAGACGTCCACCATCCGTCCATCATGGGGCTGTAATGTCTGCCAATGCTGACTATCAGCGGTCACGATGACGGGCGCGTTTAAGGCGTTTTTCCGTGTGAGTGGTACGGTGGCCGCACCCTATGCCGTAGAATGCAGCACAGGGCAAGGAAAGAGCCTTGCTGAGCGTTTGCCTTTGGCCTTGGAGGTGCCGCCAGTGGTGAGGATGGCGGTTGCCTTTGGGTTGCCTTTGGCGGTTCCAGCAATTTCCACTATTTTACTGTTCCACGGCTGCCCGGTGGCTGTGGTGCTGGTGCTGGCTTCCGGGCCTGTCGTTCGGCTTCCAGTTCGTCGGGGGTGCGGGCAAACAGTTTCGCCCATGCCGCCATATATGCAGGGGTTACGGCTGGGGCGGATTTCCGGCGCTTCATGCCAAAGACTACCGACAAGCCGCCCCGTTCCCGCCAGTCGGAATATACGGCCCCGTCTGAAAATCTTTGTGGGTAGTTGCCTCGCTCCGCCAAAAGGACGTTATGCACGCCCTTAGCTGGCGAGTAGTCCCACAAAATGACAACGTTCTCGGTTTTCATTGGCTAGCCCCTTCTGGCTGGCAGAACCCGCACCCTTCACCGTCGCAACGTGGACAGACTGATTTTTCCGCCAAGGGTGAATCGGGAAGATTTGCGCCAACGTCTTGCGCTAAAAAATCCCCCATACCCCCTGCACCATACGTTGGCGCGGTTGGCGCAACGCTGGTGCTGTCTGCGTCAAGTGCGCCATCCCCATACGTTGGCGCGGTTGGCGCGGTTGGCGCAGATTCCCCGATTGCATCCCATCCTTTGGCGGTGAGTAACCATTCCTGCCTGTCTTTCCGGTAGGCGTTGACGTAGGTGCCTTTCTCAATAAGCCCGTCGCGTTCCATTTGGCGGAGAGTGGCAAACAACGGCCCGGCAACAGGGAATGCCCGCTTAGGGAATGATGGCTCTGGGCGGCATAGCTTCCATGCGTTGGTGTGCGCTGACTGCTCGGCTGATACATGCTCGCCACGGTGGTTAAAGTCGCCCAGCACTCGCAGCAGCGCCGTTTGTGGTGGCTCGGTTGGTTCGCCTGCCGCGTCGTGGGTAGGCTCATCCAGCACCAGCACCCCGCCCATTGTCCGGGCAAGGCGCAACGGTTCCGCAGTCATGGGTGCAAGGTTCATTTTATCCAGACTCAGCACAACGCGGCTGGTGTCGTCCCTGTCCGGTGCCAGACTCAGGCGGGCGCGTGCTGAGTTATGCCATGCCGTGCTGCCGCTGTATGACTCTCCGCCACCCCTTACGCTGGCCTTGGGTGTATGGGTAAGCAACATGATTGCAGGGTTGCTTCCTTGGCGGCCCAGCGATGCCAGCCCACGAACGAAAGCCCGCACTTGCGCCCTGTCGTTTTCGTTGGCCTCGTATGCGTCGCTTGCGTTATCCACCACGCACAACGCGGGCTGGCGCTCGGTGAGTATTTCCGCCAGTCGGTGGAACACGGGCGCAGGTTCCAAGGTGTGCCGCCCAAACTCCGCAAGCTCTCGATATAAAACAGGCTCGCTGGTGGCATCCAGTACTGTCAAACGCTCCGCCAGAAGATGCGGGTTGACGTTCAGGTTGTGACAGATGCCAGCGAGACGATGGCGCAGGATTGGCCCTGCATCTTCACCTGAGAAGAACACAACAGGGCCTTGCGTCGTCGGGACACCGAACAACGGCAAACCCATTGCCACTGCAACACATAGTTGAAGCGCGGCGGTACTCTTGCCACTTCCACCATGCCCAGATAACAGGCAAACATGCCCACGCGGGATATATTTATCCCAGACAAAATCCGGCTCAGGGCTGGGGTTGTCCCAGACTCCGGCCACGTCCACGGTTGGGATGTTTACGGCGGGTTCCGATTCCGGCAGAACATCGTCAGCAGTCCCAGTATCCTGCACAACGGACAGGCGCGGCGGTGATGGCTCGAACTCGTCGTATGCTTCCAATGGCGGTATATCGTCGGCCCAGCTCATGACGCCACCCCCTGCCGCTGAGATTTCCGCCATGTGTGCCAATCGTTAAAATCATTTACCCATGCAGGTGCATCAGCGGGCAGTCTGGGCCATATCCAGCGGGCACGGGCTGCAATAGCAGCGGCCTTGGCTTTGGATAAACCGACTTCGCCCAAGTCCGCAGCAATTACCATATCCAGCGCAGGGAACAGGCGGCGGGCTTCGGTTGCCACGGCCTGCAAATTGCCTGCATCCAGTGCACTGATAACACAAGCCCCCGGGCTGAGTGCCGCCAAGGTTTGGCCCGTCGCCCAGCCTTCGCAGATTATCAGCCGGGTATCAGGTGCGGGCATGTCAGCGGTGCGGATAAAACAGCCTGATTTTTTCATGCCGGATAGAAAGCGTTTGCCGCCGTCCGGCTGGATGAATTGCAAGCCCCAAAGTTTCCCGGCGTAGCCCTGAACAGGCAGAACCAATGCAGGCCCAGACTGGCGGCTAATACCTGGCTGTATGCCCTTGCGCTGCAAATATGGGTGCATGGCGTCGGCTGGCGCTGAAGCTGCCCAGATACGGGCGGCACGCTCGGAAGCGTTACGGTAACGGGCTTCTTGTTCGGCCTGAGCTTCGGCACGTTCCCGCAGGATACGGGCGGCGAGTTCGGCGCGTTCCTTGGCGGTGAGTGCTGATTCTCTCTTACTGCACCAGCGCACGGAAGCCCCGGACTTCCAAGAGCCACCAGCGCCAGCAATGGGCGCGTCAAGGTGCAAACGATACCAGCAGGACACTTTACCGGGCCTATCGTCGGCACTTCTGGCGCGATGCAAGACACCATCAGCGCGGATTGTTTCGGACGGGTGAAGGATTACACCAGCAGACGCCAAGGCTTCACGAAAGGCTGCAATGGGGTTATTTGCCATGTTGCACCCCCATAGCCCGGCGCAGCTTCCGCAGGCTCCAGAACATGCGGGCTAGGTTGTGGCGTATCTGCTTGTATGTGCTATGCTTCTGCATGGTTTCCCCCCTGCTCTTGGGTGGTTGCCTGCTTGCTTTCGGTATCCTTGGCGGCGTTTGCGGCGTCGCCTTCCCTTGCGCTTTTCGGAAGTTTCAGCGGTTCGGCGCTCCGGCCTAGCCGATAGTACGCGATACGCTCGACACCCCGGCGCTCGGTGGTAATCGGCCATTTATAACGTGTCCGTAAAACGTGGATTATCGCGCCCAGTCTCCACGCGCCAACTTCGGCGATTTCATCGGCATGGGATATGGTGCGGCCCTTGATTAACTCCCGGCACGTCCACGCAATGGCGGTATCACCGCTAAACCAAAGCCCGGCACTCATGCTGCCCCCCGGATGTTCCGCAGGCCGCCATCCTGCACAAAGCGCAGGAATACAGGTTCATTAATCAAGACTCTACGCCCCAGCCGGGCGATGGCTCCGGCGGCTTCGAGTTCGTCGCCCTTCCAAAATATCGCGCTTCTGAGTCCGCCAATAGGGAAAGCCGGGTGACATTCTGAAAACTGCTTCACTGATTTGTAATCGGGTAAATCTTGCATTTGTCTTTGCTCCAAAGTTGCCGCGATTTGCGGCGATGGGCAAAGGCTAAAAAACGGAAGCCTATAAACGGAAATGCCCCAAAAAAGGGGCTAAAATATTTAGTGGGTAAAAAAGGCGATTATATTTTAGGTTTGGACAATAGCCCGATTAT
Source organism: Acidithiobacillus marinus (assembly GCF_002847505.1). Classification (GTDB taxonomy): domain Bacteria; phylum Pseudomonadota; class Gammaproteobacteria; order Acidithiobacillales; family Acidithiobacillaceae; genus Acidithiobacillus; species Acidithiobacillus marinus. The sequence goes on along the minus strand of NZ_MXAV01000027.1, from coordinate 10,154 downwards.
GCTGCTATCCCGTCGCGGCTCCGGCTTGGGTTCTGCCGTGCGCTTTGACTGCTCCATCACTGAGCGGACAAAGTTTGGCGTAGTGCCCAGCTCGCAGAGATTGGCTATTCTGGCGATGATGGTAAATCCCCCTGCTTCAACAAAAGGCCCGTCAACGGTGAAACACCCCGCCAAGGCGCGAACAATAGCCCCTTTACGGCTGGGCGTGCCTCGCTTCCCTGCAAACGCAGCGGATAGAGCATCCCCGTGCTGGCTTGCGTGCATGTGCCGCCCGGACAGCCCGGCGGGATACACACGCCCATACTTGCCACGCTCTGCCCACGGTGCCAATGCTTCCACGTTACGGGCTAGCGGTTCGTTATCGGCTTCCCTGAGCAACGCGGCGGCTTCCTTGAGTAGTCGGGCGGCCTTATCGCAATCCTTGGCCCGGCGCTCGGCAATCTCTAGGGCGTCGTCGCTCTCGTTCAGCAGATAGGCAACATTACGCAGGAATACATGCGCGGGCATGTTGATATACTGTAGGGCTTTATCCACAACGGGCACGCCAACACTTTCTATTGGCGGCCTGCCGTCCGTGATGTTGTCGGGCACAGGTTCGGGCTTGCCTGCCGCTTCCCATGCTTCCAATTGCCACCGTGCAAGCGTTCCTTCAATGCGGGCGCGGGCAAAATCCTTGTCAGATATTTCCCCTGCTTCGTGGGCACGCTCGAAGGCTTGGGCGAATTCTTGCCGCTCGGCTTCAGTAGGGCAGTATGGTTCTATGGTGGCGGCGGCGATTTCTTCGGAAACCCTTTTTTCCCATTTCTCTGCAATGGCTAAGGCTTCCGTTTGCTCTTGAGTGAGTTCGCGCATCATGCCGCACCCCCACCCACCATCTGGGCGGCGACCCGTTCCGCCAGTGAAGCGGTATGCTGAGGCGACAAGTGCGCGTATCTCTGGACCATTGCCAAGGTCTTATGACCGAGTAACGCGGCGAGTTCGGGCAGGCTGGCCCCGTTCATAGCGGCCATGCTGGCGAACGTATGGCGCAGGTCGTGCCAGTGGAAGCCCTCGATGCCTGCCGCCTTGAGTGCGTTTTCCCAAGGGGTACGAAGGTCTACAGGCTGCTTAGGATTCACCTTGCTTGGGAACAGCAAGCCCGTATCTATCCGGCGCACCTTGGCCCGCTCCTTGAGCATATCCAGCACGGGACCGACCAAGTGCAAAGCGCGGCGGCTGCCGTTCTTCGTTTCCTCAAGCTGCAAGGTGGCCCGGCTCAAGTCTACCTGTGACCATGACGCGCCCATTGTCTCGGCTTGCCTGCCGCCAGTGGTCAGCGCCAGCAGCACGGCAAGATATAAATCATCATTGGCGGATTCTTTGCAGGCTAATAGCAGGCGTTCGCGCTCATCGTCTGACAGGTAGCGCACGCGGCCCCTTGGCTCTGCTTTCTTGCCGACCTTGACCATAGGCGATGCTTCCAGCCATTCCCAATCTTTTACGGCTTCCGTGAGTACAGACGCCAGCGCTTGGCGGTAATGGTTCAGCGTCGAAGCACTACGCGGCCTCCCGGTGCGCTCGCTGGGATTGTCGGCAAGCTGGGCTAGTTTCTGCTTCACGGCGGCAGGGGTTACGTCCGCAAGGGATAGAGTGCCTAGTTCGGCCTTCCAGTAATCAAGATGCTGTTTTCTGGCATCCTTGGCCCGCATACCTTGCAGGTTCTCCCGTTCGTATCGCTCGATGGCCTCCACCAAAGTGTGACGCTTGGCCTCAGACGTTTTGAAGTGCCGACCTTCCCTTATGGCGGCTTCGGTCTGGGTGGCCCATTGTTTGGCCTTCGTCAGACTGGCGAAGGTGGCGGACTGGACAGGCTGGCCCCGTAGTCTGACCTTCACCCTATAGGACGTGGTGCCGTCGCTGGCGGTGCGCTTCTCTATGGCGGCCATGTCATGCACCCCGCCAGATTGATATAATCGCGTTATCCATTTTGCAGGCTCCTTCATAGCTTGCGGTGGTAGGGCTGGGCGGGTGCTGAGAACACCCCCGGCCTGTTTTTTTATTATGGCAAACACGGCAAAAAAGCGCAACAATGGCTTACATAGCCGGAGCGTATGAAAGACAACACAATGATTTATATATCATCAGTCCACCATGAAAGCGGATACGGGGCACTGATGGGGCAGTGCGGGGCAAAATGGGGCACTTATCCGCAGAAAAGTGACTTGTCACAATAACGCCAGAGGGAAGGCTAAAGGGGTGCGGTTTTTATTCCCAAAGATGCCCACGAGTTGCGGCTAGGTGTCCCACCAGTGCCCCATGACAGCATTTTGAACCAAGGGAATAGCTTGTAAGCGTTTGTTTTTAATGGTGGGAACGGCGGGATTCGAACCCGCGACCCACGGCTTAAAAGGCCGCTGCTCTACCGACTGAGCTACATTCCCATAACAACGCAAGTGACACTATAACAGCGTCAAGGCCGCGTATTATCAGGGGTGAAGGCACATCGGTCAAGTCAAACCCGCTTTACCAGCTCAAAGCAGCCAAGCCTCCTGCTAGTCACACAACAATGCCCCCTCGGGCAGAAGGGGACTCGAACAGCAGCTCAAGGATTATCCAGCGCAAAATGTCCAGAAAATTCAGCATGATCCAGCACATGTCCTAGCCCATGGAATTCACGTGCGCGGCGGTCTGCAGCTGGGGGTGGCCCCAGTTGATCAGCATCATTGCCGGGCGTATGGAGCCTCGCTTTTATGGCATCCCAATCGGCCCCTTCAGCAAGGCCAAGCGTGCTGAGATCTGTCGCCAACAGGAGGAAATCATAATGTTGCAGCTGATGGTTGTCCGCTGCTTCCGGAGGCCGGTAACCCAGGGTTCCGAAGCTGTTACGCCCGGTGCGGATACCGTCAGGCAAGGGACCGCCTTCATGCAACCCTTCCAGGCCGGGGGAAATGTCATAGAGCAACCAGTGTACCCGTTGCCCGGCTTCGGCTTCCCTGTGCTCCATGAGCAACACCAGACTTTGGGTATGAGTGGGAAGATGTTGCCAGAAAATCGAGGGCGTCAGCCCATCGCCGGGGTGGGCAAAACGCTGGGGAATCCAGTCTTCTGGATCAATACCGGTACTGAATACTTTCATTTCTGCTGCCATATCTGCCTCCTCACTGACGTGCGGGCTTTTGGCCGGAACATCCATAAACGGTGCAAAGGCGATGCCCGCGCAAATAAACTGACCTTTTAAAGATAGCAGAAAAAGTGAGGCCGGGACGTGCTCAGAGAAGCTCCAGCCCCATCAGGTCGTCCCCGTTTTCGCGGCGGCGGATGACTCGGTGCTGATGGCCGTGGACCAGCACTTCCGGAGGGCGAGGCCGGCTATTGTAGTTACTGCTCATGGCGAATCCGTAAGCGCCCGCCCCCATGACTGCGAGCATATCTCCGCTTGCGGCAGAGATAACACGATTCTTGGCGAGAAAGTCGCCACTTTCACAAACCGGACCCACCACATCCATGACCTGTTCCGGTTCCGTACCCTGACGAAGCGGCAAAATATCATGCCAGGCGCCATACAGCGCCGGACGCAGCAAATCATTCATGGCGGCATCGACCACACAGAACTGCTTGCTGCCATTATCCTTGAGGTACTCCACCCTGGTGAGTAATACACCGGCATTTCCTACCAGAGCCCGACCCAGCTCTACGGCTCTTTTGACCGGCAAATCGCCGAGGGCCTGCTCCAGAAGCTCGGCATAATCTGCAGGACTGGGCGGATTTTCTTCATGATAGCGAATCCCCACCCCACCCCCGAGATCCAGATGCTCCAGGATTATTCCCTGGGCGGACAGATCTTCGTAAAGACTACGAACCCGTAAAACCGCTTCAGCCAGGGGGGCGAGATTCAGCAACTGGGAGCCAATATGGCAGGCAATCCCTTTCAGTTCCAGCGCCGGGTGTTGCGCGGCCTCCAAATAGAGGGCACGCGCCGCGTCCATGGGAATACCGAACTTGCTTTCCTTGAGGCCGGTGGCAATGTAGGCATGGGTACCCGGATCCACATCGGGATTCACCCGCAGAGCAATAGGTGCGCGCAGGCCCAGATCGGCGGCAATATCGGCGATACGCCAGAGCTCAGCCGCAGACTCTACGTTCAGACAGACAATTCCGGCGGACAGGGCTGCACGAATTTCGGCAGAAGACTTGCCCACCCCGGAAAAAATGATTTTATCGGGAGATCCACCGGCACGCAGCACCCGTTCCATCTCCCCGCCCGAAACTATATCAAAACCTGCGCCCAGCTCTGCAAATACGCGCAGCACCGCCAGGTTACTATTGGCTTTGACGGCGTAACAGACCAACGTGCTTTCACCCAGCGCCTTGCTGAAGGACTGATAGCGTTCGCGCAGGGCGGCTTCGGAATACACATAACAGGGGGTGGCATAATGCTGGGCAATGGCAGCGAGGGATAGATCCTCGCAATACAACTCCCCCTGACGATAGTGAAAGGTATTCATGAGTGTGCACTCCCAGTGGCCGCGCTGAGCGGACTATCTGGCGGCGATGTAGGAGCTGCCGCAGTGGAAACGGGATGTTTCGCCGGAGGTGGTGGCAGACTGAGCGCGGTTTTCCGCCCACAGCCTGCGAGGCCGGTCACCAACAGACACATGAAGCCCAGTGTCACCAGACGTTTCATGCCGATGACTCCTGGGCCAGGCGGGCACGGGCACGGACAATGGCTGCCCGGACTTGTTCAGGTGCTGTCCCACCCAGATGATTGCGGGCGGCAAGAGAACCTTCCAGCGTCAGCACCTGATAAACGTCCTGATCAATCAGCGGCGACAGGGCCTGCAAATCGTCGAGGGGCATAGCTTCCAGGCCGATATCGCGCTCCTGGGCGCAGCGCACAGCCTTGCCGACGACCGCATGGGCATCCCGAAAGGGCAAGCCCTTGCGAACCAGGTAATCAGCCAGATCCGTAGCCGTGGCATAGCCCCGCTCGGCCTGGGCACGCATGACTTGCGGGCGAGTTTTCAGGCCCGGCAACATGCGTCCCATGATTTCGACACTGGTCCGCACCTGATCCAGCGCGTCAAAAAAGGTTTCCTTGTCTTCCTGATTATCGCGATTGTAGGTGAGGGGCTGGCCCTTCATGAGTACCAGCATGGCGACCAGATCACCCACAACACGGCCACTTTTACCGCGAATGATTTCAGCCACATCCGGATTTTTCTTCTGGGGCATGATACTGGAGCCCGTGCAAAAGCTGTCGGGAAGATCGATGAAACCGAAGGGCGCGGACATCCACAAAATCAGCTCTTCCGCCAGCCGCGACAAATGCACGGCAATCATGGTCAGATCCGCCAGCACCTCCATGACAAAATCCCGATCAGACACCGCATCCAGGCTGTTTTCCGCGACCGCCTCAAAACCGAGTTGTCGGGCCACATCCCAGCGGTCAATAGGAAAAGTCGTTCCCGCCAGGGCGGCGGCGCCCAGGGGCAGGACGTTGACCCGCTTGCGGGCGTCCTGCAGGCGTTGGGCATCGCGCTGAAACATTTCGACATAGGCCATGCAGTGATGCCCGAAACTGACGGGCTGGGCCACCTGCATATGGGTCAGACCCGGCAGGATGGTTTCCACTTCGCGCTCGGCCAGGTCCACAAATACGGTCTGGAGATGGCGCAGGGAAACCAGCAGATCATCCAGGCAGCTGCGGGTATACAAGCGCAGATCGGTGGCCACCTGGTCATTGCGGGAACGGCCAGTATGCAGTTTTTTACCTACATCTCCGATGATTTCCGTCAGCCGGGATTCCACGTGCATGTGAATGTCTTCCAGACTGTCCACAAAGGGCAGGCGATTTTCGGCAATTTCCTGACGGACCTGGTCCAGCCCGGCAACAATGGCTTCCGCCTCACTGGCTGTGAGCACCCCGACTTTCCCCAACATGCGGGCATGGGCTTGTGAGCCCCGGATATCCTCCGCACATAAACGACTGTCCACCTGAATGGACGCCGTAAATGCTTCCACCAAACTGTCTGTCGCGGCCGCAAAGCGCCCGCCCCACATTTTTTCACTCATGCCCGCACCTCCTTTCTGCCCGCGACTATAGCGAAAAGGCCCCCTGTTTCGCCAGTCCATGCCTCAGCCTTGACCTTGGCGCTCCAACCTTACCGCAGCAGCAGACAGATTTCGCAATCTGCCCGTCGCCTTGCTACAGTTAAGCAGCGAAACACCATGGGGGGACCAAAGCAATGGAGCAAGAGCAATCATCCCAAAGCTGGCGCTGGCTGATCGTGGTCATTATCCTGCTGTTGATAGCGGTGCTGGCATTTTTCTTCTGGCAACATCATTCGTCAGCTCGCCAATCGCCCAAGGCAGCCGAAGCGGCGGCCGCAGTGCAACTGGCCGCCCCGACCGTTTCGACCGTGTCCGTCATCGATTTCCCGGTGGGGAAAACCATTTCCCAGGAAGGCTCCCTGGAGGGTCCACTCAGCGGAAGATGTGGCAATATTGCCTGGCATGATCTCAGCCCTGCTGCCGAAGCCAATCTGCGTAAGTTGTGCCCGGCGCCCAAACCGGCGTCCTGAACCGACGCTCATTTGACTTCAGTGTGACTGATGCAAGGGCAATACCAGCTCGGCCACCAAGCCCCCCTCCGGAGCATTGTACAAATTCAAGCGACCGTTATGGTAGGCCATAACTCGCTCGACAATAGCCAGGCCCAGACCAATGCCACCTCCCTTCCCCGCCTGGGCAAAAGGGGCTCGAACATGAGCCAGTTCCGACTCAGGAATGCCGGGACCATGGTCCCGCACCCGGATCAGCACCTGTGTGCCCACTTTTTCCGCCTGAATATCCACTGGTCCTGCCCCATGGGCCTGGGCATTATCAATCAGGTTTTGCAGGGCCCGCGCCAGACCGACCTCCTGAATGGGCAGATTCGGCAAGGGCGTGCTGGCCGGATGCCAGCGCACTTCGGCCTGCTGCCGCAAAACCAGTTGTTGCAACCAACGGCCCAGATCCGTATCCACCAGTAACTCTCGCTCGCCGCTGCGCGCGTAACCCATGAACTGATGGATGACCTTGTCCATTTCCTGAATATTGTCGATGATTTCCTGCCGCGCCTCTTCTTCGGCGGGCAAAAACTCGGCACTCAAGCGCATCCGGGTGAGGGGCGTGCGCAAATCGTGGGATACTCCAACCAGAACCATTTCCCGCTCCCGCCACAAGCGTTGCAGATCTCTCAGAGTTTGATTGAATTTTTCCGCCAGACGGCGTAAGTCGGCTGGCCCCGCTTCCGGCAGATCTGCCGGCGCATCACCGCTGCGCAAGTCATCCACTCCCTGCATCAGCCGGGTCAGTGGCCGCGTCACCTGACGCACCACCAGATAAGCACCCAACCACGACAAGAGCAAAATGGCAGCCAGTTTGAACCAGGGCAAAGGCAAGCCCGCCGGACGCGGCATCGGCATAGCCAGGGCCAGAGTGGCGCCAGGACGGGTTTGTAGCCATAAAATCCCGGAGCGGCGATCAAAACGCAATTGAGCATCCGGCCAACCCATCCGCCGGAGTTGTTGCAAGGCATTGACCAGAAGCGGCATGGATGGATGACGCCCATGTATTGTCGTGGCCGGCAGTACTTGCAAACCTTGCCGGAACAAAATCGGTTCTATGGCGATGCGCTGCGCAGGACTGAGGGTTTCACTCAGGGTCAGAATCTGCGCCCAGTTCTGGGCCATGTGCTCCGCCTGGGGATTGGCCTGATAAATATTGAAAAACCAGAATACCGCCAGCTGACTCAAAAAAAGCAGCCCGGCAATAATCAGAAACATCCGGTTGAACAAAGTGTCCGGCCACCCGACCCGATTTTTTTTCATCTACTTTCCATCATGGACGGCAAAATGAATACTGCATAAACAATCTGCTGCCCTAGGTTTTATCTCCCACCACAGAAACTTTGGCGCCATCGGGCACCAGGACATAACCGCGCCCCCACACCGTTTGGATGTAACGTGGATCTCCCGGATCAGCTTCTACCATGCGTCGCAGCCGGGAAATGAATACATCCACCCCCCGGGAACCGGCAGTCACCTCATCAGTGCCATGACTCATGGCTAGCAGACGCTCCCTGGACAAGGGCTGCCAGGCATGGCTGGCAAGCGCATGCAAAATAGAAAATTCACGGTCGGTCAGAGAGATTTTTTCCTCTCCCCGCCACAGGCTGCGCGTATCCAGGGCCAGTCGAAAAGGACCGAATTCTATGGCTCCGGGCACCGGATCCACCGTCCTGATTTCTTGGCTACGACGCAGTACTGCACGAATACGGGCCGTCAGTTCACGCGGTTCAAAAGGCTTGGGCAAATAATCATCCGCGCCCACATCCAGACCCGCCACCCGATCACTGAGGTCGCCACGGGCGGTCAGCATGATGATAGGCAGATGGGGCTCCTGCTCGCGCAGACGCCGACAAATGCTGAAACCATCTTCACCGGGCATCATCACATCCAGCAGCAGCAGATCGTAATACTCCCGCTCCAGATAGCGATCCATCTGCTGTCCCGAACCCACGGCATGAACGGCAAAATCCTGCCCCTCCAGATAACGGACCAACATGGTCCGCACCCGGGGATCATCATCTACCAACAGAATCTTGCCGCTCTCTGCCATTTTATTTTCTCCAGGATCCGTGACGATGCCCCATATCCTGCGTCATTTTGACCACCTGCTGCCACTGCACCGGAGTCAGGATTTTGTGCAGGTACTGGACCTGTTGAATTCCCCGATCCAGCATCATTTCATGATCCTTGACCACCGCAGCTTTCAGGGGCGTCAGCGCTGCACCCGATTCCCCATGAAGCAAGGCCTCACGCAGTGCCTTGTTGTGCGCCATCACATCCTGGCGCCATGTGGGAAAATCCTTGCGTTGGGTAGTACGCCAGTTTTTCAGATCACTTTCCTGGGCAGGGGTCAACTTCAGGTCAATGGCGTGGCGCCAGACAATGGGCATCAACATGGGCACCGGCATGTTCTGCATCCAGGCTCTGCGCATGGATCCATGCTGCCAGTGTCCGGAATGCCCACCAGGCACCATGCCACCTTCCATGGGACCATGTCCGGCCATGGGCTGCGGGAGAGCATCTTCGGCAAATGCTGACACTGTGGCCACACCCAAGACGGTCATCATCAGACCGGATACGACATATTTCAGTTTTGACATCACACTGCTCCTCGTTTCTCAGGGGGAAAGGACGGTTCCTTTCCGTGAAATACACGTTAAAGGCATACCCTCTCGGTTGCCAGCGGCAAATTGTCAAAAATTGTGAATAAGGCGCCGTATCCATTCACACTTTGCAACAATTTCGGATGAAATCCTGCTTTCCTCGACCCGATTTTTTCAGGAGAATGCAGACTCCACGAACGAGGAGCCTGAGCGTGCCCCCCAAAATGCCAAGTGCAGCCGTTTGCGTCTTGCTGCTCACCTGTGTCGGCCTGAATCAGGCAACAGCCGGGGTAACGGGCTGGTTGGCCGATCCTTTTGATACCGATGGCGGGATCAACCAGCAACCCGGACAGCCCTGGACTGGGCCGAGCAAACTACCTGCAGTACCCGACGCGCACAGTCTCCACCCAGCAGAGCAGGGCAAGGTCTGGAGCCTGTCCCAACTCACTGCTTATGCCCTCGCCCACAATCCCCAGACTGCGGCAGCTTGGGATGCCCTACGTGCCCAAGCCGCTGGCGTTGGTATTGCCGAAAGTGCCTGGTTGCCAACGGTGAACCTCAACACCACTGCCTCCCGCCGTCAGTCCGCCTCCACCGCCGGTTTTACTGTGCCGGCCCGCAACAGCGTCAATCCGAATCTGACCCTGAGCTACACCCTCTGGGACTTTGGCCTGCGCTCCGCCAAAACCGCTGCCGCTAAAGCCCAGGAATGGGTGGCAGGTTTTACTCAGAATCAACAAATCCAGTCTGTGGCCTTTGGCGTGGCCCAGGCTTATTACCAGGTCCTGGGTAACCAGTCCTTGTTGCTGGCCGATGAAAAAACCGTCGCCGAGAACCAGAAAAATCTGGAGGCGGCGGAAGTCATGCATCAGGCGGGACAGGCGACGGTGGGCTCCCTATACCAGGCGCGAGCCGCCCTGGCCCAGGCCCAGTCCACTTTGGCCGCCCAACAACAGACCCT
>NZ_MXAV01000026.1 GCF_002847505.1 Acidithiobacillus marinus | reverse complement strand
GCAAGCCAGCCTGCACCGTGTTCAGGTGCGACCCATCCTGCCCACGGAGCGGGAACGCTGGAATACGCTGATGCAAACGTATCACTACCGGGGCTTTCGCACCTTGGCGGGCCGTAACCTGCGCTATGTGGCTACGCTCGATGGTCGCTGGGTAGCGTTACTGGGCTGGCATGCCGCCGCTTTTCAATGCCAGGCGCGGGATCGGTGGATCGGCTGGTCCTGGATCTTGCGCCGCCAGCGCTTGCATCTCATCGCCAACAATGCCCGTTTTCTGATCCTGCCCGGAGAATCCTTCCCGAATCTGGCGTCCCGTATTCTGGCGCTGAACCTGCACAGGCTCTCTGCGGACTGGCAATCCGTCTATGGGCATCCCATCGTGCTGGCTGAGACCTTTGTGGAATCCCCCCGTTTTACCGGTGCCTGCTACCGGGCCGCCAACTGGGTGGATGTCGGCGGAACCAAGGGCTTCGCCCGCCGTCCCGGTGGTGGCTATGTCCACCACGGCCAACCTAAACGTCTTCTGCTCTTTCCTCTCCATCCACAGGCGCGGGCCTGGTTGGCCCAGCCGCAGCCCCAACTCGAATGGACCCATACCCCCATGCAAACCGTGACGTTGAGCGACGCGCAAATGGAAGGCTTGCGCCAAATCTTTTTCCGCCTTCCCGATACCCGCAGCAAACTAGGCAAGCAGCATCCCCTCCCGGCCATCCTGACGGTGGCCGTGGCCGCTGTCCTGACGCGGGCCGAAAGTTATGCCGCCATCGCCGAGTGGGGCGGTCGCTTGACCCAGGCTCAATTGAAGCGCATCCGCGCCCGATTCGATCCCAAAACCAAGCGCTACCTCGCCCCCTCCGAACCGACCATCCGGCGCGTCTTGCAAGGGGCCGATGTGGAGGCGCTGGATGCGGCGATCGGCGCCTGGCTACTGGGTACGGCGGGCTTTGAAGCGGTGGCCGTCGATGGCAAAGTCCTCAAAGGGGCCGCACGCGCAGACGGCGCTCAGGTGCATCTGCTCAGCGCGTTCCTGCATGGACAGGGGGCCACCATCGCGCAAAAAGAAATCGCCCGGAAAACCAACGAAATTCCAGAACTGCGCAACCTGCTCCAGGACGTCAACATCGCGGGCAAGGTCGTCACCGCCGATGCCCTGCATACCCAGCGGGAGACCGCCCGCTTCCTCGTCGAAGACAAGAAAGCCGATTATCTCTTCACCGCCGTCAAAGGCAATCAACGAAAACTCCGCGACCGTCTGACGTGCCTCCCTTGGGGCGATTTTCCCCCTCAACGCTGAAACCACAGAGGTCGGGCATGGCCGCTTTGAATACCGCAAAATCATCGTCGCCACCCGGGCAACCGGCCTCCATTTTCCGCATGTCGGACAAGCTTTCCTGATCCAACGCTCCACCATCAACAGCAAAGAGGGCACGATTCGGGATGATTATGCCTTCGGACTCACCAGCCTGACCCCGGATCGTGCCACGCCCGAAAATCTGTTGGGCTTGGCCCGTGGTCACTGGGAAATTGAAAACCGGAACCATCATGTCCGCGATGTGACTTTCCACGAGGACCTCTCCCAAGTCCGTACCCAGAACGGTCCCCATATGATGGCGACCTTGCGCGAACTGGCCATGAGCATTATGCGTCTCACTGGCGTCAAGAATATCGCCAAAGCGTGCCGGGATTTCGCCGCCAGCGCGCACAAAACGCTCCGCCAACTCGGATACTGAGGCGCCACCACGGGGTTTACCTATCCGAGAATAGCTCCGGAGGGCGAGCTGCGTCCGTCAGCCACCCCATTCACGATTCTGCACCCAAAATCGCCTGAAAATGCCGCATTTCCACCAACTATAGCCCCTTCAAACCACCATTAAAATCAGTGGCGAAAACCTCTGCTACTATATCTGGCGAGCTTGACGGAGCCCTGGGGTGAGCAGCTCTTATGGCTATCTGTTTCAGGGCGGTTTCAAACCCAGCGACACCTGGACGGTCGGTTTTACGCTGACTATCCCCCTGTTCACCGGCTTTAATAATCATTATCAGATTCGCCAGAACGAAGCCCTGCGTGATCAGGCGGAAGCCAATCTCGCTGCCAGCCGCAACAGTACCGAGAGCATCGTCTGGCAGGATTATCATAATTTTCAGGGGGCCACAGCTGCCTGGCCGGGAGCTCGCAGCGGCCTGCAAAATGCCGAAAAGGCGCTGGAAGTGGTCCAGGCTCAATATCGGGTGGGTCAAGCCACCATCCAGGATGTCCTGCTGGCAGAATCCACTCTGGCTCAGGCCCGATACACCCTCATTCAGAATCTGGTCAGCAGTTATGTGGCACTGGCACAACTCAGCCAGGCCGTAGGCATGCCTTTGGGAGCACAAAAACCGTGAGTCGTTACCCGCTGATATTTCTCCTGAGCACCGCTGTACTAGGCATCGCTGGCTGTCAGGGCAAAGCCCGGCATGAAATCCCGCCCCTCCAGGTCGAACTGGTCAGTCCCCGGGTACAAGACATGACCCATTACATCGGCTATCTGGGGACCGTTACCCCTATCCAGACCGTCACCGTCATTCCTCAAACCTCGGGACTTTTGCAGCACATTGCATTTACCCAGGGGACCATGGTCCACAAAGGACAACACCTCTTTACCATTGATCCATCGCAAACCCAGGCAGCCTTGGCCCAGGCACAGGCCAAACTGGCTGCCGATCAGGCCACGGCGCGCTACAACCAGAATCTCGTGGATCAGGAACGTCCCCTGGTAGAAAAGGATTTCATCACTCGCCAAAGCTTTGATCAGGCTGTTTCCCAGGCGCAGGCGGCCCGCGCCCAGATTGCCGAGGATCAGGCAGCAGTCACCCAGGCACGCATCAACCTGTCCTACACGCATATTGTTGCTCCCATCAGCGGCCGGATTGGACTGGCGCTGGTCAAGGCCGGCAACCTGGTCGTCGCCAACCAGACCCAGTTGACCACCATCAATGAAATCAGTCCCATCACCATCAATTTCAGTGTTCCCCAGGCTGAACTGGCAGCAGCCCGGCAGGCGCAACAACAAAAAAGCATGCTCTCCATCATGGACGAAAAAGGGGGGAGCACTCTGGCCCAGGGTAAACTGACTTTTATCGACAACACCGTCAGCGCCAATACGGCCACTATCAATCTGCAAGCCACCGTGCCCAACACCGATTTCAAACTCTGGCCCGGCCAGTATGTGCAGGTGCAAATGCCTGTCCAGCATGTCGACAACGCCTTGGTGCTCCCGGTCGGCGCAGTGCAACAGGGCAGTTCTGGCCCCTTCGTTTATGCCGTAGAACAAGGCAAGGCCAGCGATAAACCGGTTCAGGTGCTCTGGGAAACGGGCACACAGGCGGTCATCAGTGGCATCTCCAGCACTGATCGCGTGGTTTTCCCGCTCCCGGCGCGGATTTATCCGGGTGCAGCTGTGCAGGTAGGGGGTAAAAACAGCAGCTTCCGACATACCCATTCAGGGAAAGCATCATGAATTTCTCCGCCTTGTTCATCCGCCGCCCGGTGATGACAGTCATCACCATTCTCGGCCTGGTGTTTTATGGCATTTTCGCTTTTACCAACCTACCGGTAGCCCTGCTACCCAGCGTCGATTTCCCAACGGTCATGGTTTCCGCCAGCCTGCCCGGGGCCAGTCCCCAGACCATGGCCAGCGCTGTGGCCACCCCGCTCGAAAAACAGTTCTCGTCCATCCCCGGACTGTCTTCGATGAGTTCCGTCAATAATCAGGGATCGACGCGGATCGTCCTGCAGTTTGATCTCAGCCAGAACATTGATGTGGCGACGCAGAATGTCGCCAATGCGGTAACTCAGGCCAGCCATCTCTTGCCTCCCGGCATGCCCAGCCTGCCTTTCGTTAAGCAGCTGAATCCCTCGGCGGCGCCCATTGAGTTCATCGCGCTTTCGGCTCCCAATATGCCTATCTATCAGCTCAACCAGTACGCAGTAGATAAGGTCGTACCAGCCATCTCCGGAATCCCGGGCGTCGCTCAGGTACAAATATTCGGTGAACAGAATTATGCTGTCCGCATTCATGCCAACCCTTTTGCCATGCAGGCCCATGGCATCTCCCTGCAGGCGCTGAGTGCAGCCATCAGCAGTCATAATGTCAACCTGCCCCAGGGAACCGTACTGGGTGCGGTGCGCAATTATGCCGTGAATGTGCATGGACAACTCCATGATGCCCAGGCCTTTGCGCATATGCCGGTCAGCTTTGCCAATGGGGCAGTCGTGCCTCTTGCGGATATCGCCAAGGTCAGCAATGGTGTCGACAATGATCAGATTGCCAGCTGGATCGGCAATCAGCGGGCCCTGATTCTGGCGGTAGTCCGTCAGCCCGATGCCGATACCGTAGCTATTTCCGATACCATCGGGAAACGCCTCCCTGGCCTCAGCGCCAGCCTGCCGGGCGGGGCAAAAATGACGATTGTTTACGACAAGGCCGATTATATTCGCGCCGCCGTGGAAGAAGTGGAAATTACCCTGCTGCTGGCTTCCCTGCTGGTGGCTGGTGTGCTTTGGCTCTTCCTGCGCCGGGGCAGCCCCACACTGATTGGTGCAGTGGCTATCCCAGCCTCCATTCTCGCCACCTTTGCCATCATCTACGAACTGGGCTACACCCTGAATACGCTGACTCTGTTAGCCCTGACCCTGGCGGTGGGATTTGTGGTGGACGATGCTGTGGTCATGCTCGAAAACATATCGCGCCATGAAGAAAATGGGGAAGCACCTTTTCAGGCAGCCATTGCGGGCAGCCGAGAAATTGGTTTCACGGTTATCTCCATGACCCTATCCCTGGCCGTAGTGTTTCTGCCCTTTCTGGTGATGGGCGGCATTATCGGTCGCCTATTCCGTGAATTTGGCGTCACCATTGCCATTGTCATTCTGATGTCGGGACTGGTCTCTCTGACCCTGACGCCCATGCTTTGTGCCCGCTACCTGCGCGTAAAACATGTCCGTCCCAGTCGCTTTGAATCTGGCTTTTCCAGACTGCGCGACTGGTACGGACGCAGTCTGCGCAGCACCCTGCAGCATCGTGGCTGGGTATATGGCGCCGCTCTGCTCAGCTTAATGGGCATGATTGGTCTATTCATGATTCTGCCCAAGGGCTTCATTCCCAGAGAAGATAGCGGCATGATCATGGGCGATCTCGAATATCCCCAGGGAATATCCTTCAGCCAACTGGAAAACACTCAGCAGCGCATTGCCGCTGCAGTGGGTCATAACAAGGCCGTGCAAGCGGTCATGTCCAGCGCCGGACAAGGGGCCGGCGCATTTGGCGCAGCCAACAAAGGACGGCTGATCATCCGTCTGAAACCCCTGGGCCAAAGAGTCTCAGGCGAGCAAGTCATCGCCCAGCTACGCCAGATTGTCAGCCGCTTTCACGGTGTGGAGGCGAGTTTCCACATGCCGTCAGCCATTCAGATGGGACCGGTATCCTCTCATTCTCACTATCAATATATTCTTCAGAGCGAAGATCAGGAAAGTCTTGATGCCACTGTACCCAAACTGGTGCAGGCATTGCGTCAAGTTCCCGGCTTGCAGGCGGTCGACAGTGACCTGCAACTCGCCAATCCCGAAATTGAGGTGCACGTTCTCCACCAGCGTGCGCAGGCGATGGGGGTAACCCCACAGAGCATCGAACAGGCGCTCAACTTCGCCTTTGGTGGCACTCAGGTCGGCACCATTTATGCCTCAACCAATCAATACAAAGTTATTCTTGATCTGG
This sequence comes from Acidithiobacillus marinus, assembly GCF_002847505.1. Classification (GTDB taxonomy): domain Bacteria; phylum Pseudomonadota; class Gammaproteobacteria; order Acidithiobacillales; family Acidithiobacillaceae; genus Acidithiobacillus; species Acidithiobacillus marinus. Next base: position 34,465 of record NZ_MXAV01000026.1, on the reverse strand, counting down.
AAAGAAAATTCCAGGAGAACCTGGGGGCACTTTCTGCCATCAGCATTCCCGGTAGCGCCGGCCTGGTACCTCTGGCCGCTATCGCTCATTTTGCCTATGGCGTGGGGCCTTTAAGCATCAGCCATTATGACGGCTTGCCCAGTGTGACCATTTCCTTCAATCTGGCCCCCGGCGTTTCCCTGGGAGATGCCACCCAAAGAGTCCAAGACACCGCCGCGCGCATTCTGCCTGCTAATGTGCAAGGGGAATTCGGCGGCTCTGCGGCGGCTTTTTCCCAATCCACCAGCACCCTACCCTTGTTGCTTTTGGCCACCATCGCCCTGATTTACGCCATTCTGGCCATCTTGTATGAGGACTTCATTCATCCCTTGACCATCCTCACTGCGCTGCCTCTTGCCGGTTTCGGCGCACTCCTGGCTTTGTGGATATTTCATCAGGAACTGGACTTGTTCAGCTTCGTCGGCATCATCATGCTCGTCGGTCTGGTCAAGAAAAACGGGATTATCATGGTGGATTTCGCCGTACATCGCCGCCGCGAGGGAGCCACCCCAGTCGATGCCATTGTCGACGCCTGCATGACCCGTTTCCGGCCAATCATGATGACCAACCTCGCAGCAGTATTGGGAATACTCCCTATCGCCATTGGTATCGGCGCCGGTGCAGATTCTCGGGTACCACTCGGTGTGGCAGTCGCCGGCGGCATTATTGTTTCGCAATTCCTGACCCTCTACATCACCCCGGCCTTTTATGTGCTGTTTGAAAACTGGAAAGGTCGCTGGCGGCGTCATTCCCAGGCGCCTCAAAACCAAACGGCAATATCCGGAGAATCTCTATAACTTGGCTTTTTGCAACACCCGTACGCTTACCGCTGTGGATGAGTCCGGCATTTTTGCCAAAAGACAAAGTTTGGAGATACTTTTTTAGCATTATCATGAAATTGTGATATAAAACGGACAACTATCCACAGAAGAGAGAGTCCGCAATGCCTGCAAAAATTCTATTCCTACTTGCCCTGGTCAGTCTGGCAGGATGTGCCACCGTTCCTTACGGTACACCTGAGCAAGGGGCAAGCAACGCCGCCACCCAAAGTGCCCGCCTGGCCCAGGAAAAATCAAAACAGGCGGAACAGCTTCTTGCCGCCGTTGCGGGGCAGCGTGCCAGTGCCGAGCGACAATTTTGCCCCAATTGGCAGCAGGCTTTACTCCGTGCTCGAAATAACGCTATTGGTTGTGCCCAGATGCCGGTCAATGCCCAGTCCACCTGCTGGCAGGCCGTCGCCCAGTGGACCAATGAGGAAAGCCATTATTTTCATGCTCTGCAACCTCTTTTTGCAAACACGCTTTACGCCGGACCTGCCGGACATGCCGCGCATTTTTTTGATTTGGCACAAAGCTGGGCCATGACCTGTGAAAATGACAGCGAAGCCTGTACCCAGGCCAGTGGACACCAACAAATGGATCAGGAAAAAATCCAGGTGAATCATTTCTGCAGCCATTAACCGTAAGCAACACGTCCTCCCCGAAAAACAGAGATTAAGGTCCTGATTATTTTAGCTTGAGCAATTCTTCGGAAAATGCTTATGATTCCACCAGACAGAACTCACTGTCTTTACAATCAACTACAGGAATCTGATTTTCCATATTCAAAAAAGGGAGAAACACCATGCTCAAGGACTTTATCAAAGATTTTAAGACATTCCTGCAGCGCGGGAATGTCATTGACCTGGCTGTCGCCTTTGTCATCGGTACCGCGTTTTCTGCCATTGTCACCGCGCTGGTAGGAGATATCATCATGCCACCCATTGGTATGCTGCTCGACAAGGTGGATTTTTCGAATTTATATCTCATTCTCAAAGAAGGTAATCCCGCGGGTCCGTACTTGACTCTAGCCGCTGCCAAAAAGGCCGGGGCTGTTACCCTGAATTATGGCCTGTTCATCATGGCTCTGATCAGCTTTTTCATAATTGCTTTGGTCATCTTTCTCATTGTTCGCTCTATCAACAAACTCTACCCGAAGCCTGTCGCACCCGTTTCCACCAAAAGTTGCCCCTATTGCCTGTCCAGTATTCCCCTGGCGGCTACCCGTTGCCCCAACTGCACTTCCCAACTGGAATCCTGATCCAGTTACCTGGCGAAGCCGGGATATCGCCTTCGTCTTTCCTGATACCAAGCGTATGCTTATGATTCCTTAATTTAATACAGGAATACGCTTGGTGATCTGGGAATTTCTTCTGGTTTTTCTGCTAGGGCTACTGCTTGGGCTCGCCATTCTCTATATATTGAGTCGGCAGAATTTACGCCGCCAACAAGACGCTACTAAAACCCTTCAGTCCCAACAGGAGCAAGTGATCAACGCACTGCGCCTGCAGGTTCAAGAACAGCAAGCCGCCCTGCTCCAACAAAATGAACTGCGGGTCCGGGCAGAAACCGAAAACCAACAGATCCCCGGACTCCGAGCAACTCTCCAATCCGCCCAAACCGAAACTGGACAAGTCCGGCAAAGCTTGAGCAGCTTGCAAGGACAACTGGCCGAACTGCAAGAACGCCTGGAACAGGAGCGCTTGCGCAGCGCCGAGAAATTGACATTACTGGAAGAGGCCCGGCAACGCCTTGCCGACACTTTTCAGTCTCTTTCTGCGGATGCCCTGCGCCGTAATAATCAGTCTTTTCTGGAGCTTGCCCGGGAAAATCTGGAACGCTTCCAGGAAAATGCCAAAAGCGACTGGGAGGGACGCCAGAAAGCCGTGGATCGACTGATCGAACCGATTCGCAGCTCGATGGAAAAAGTCGGCCAGCGTATGGAGGCCATGGAAAAAACCCGTATTGATGCCTATGGCGCCCTGAATGAACAACTGCGGGGGCTGGTACAGGATCATCTTCCCCGCCTGCATCAGGAAACAGCTTCTCTGGTAAAGGCCTTGCGACAACCGGCAGCGCGCGGACGCTGGGGAGAAATGCAGCTCAAACGCGTAGTGGAAATGGCCGGAATGCTGGCCTATTGTGATTTTACCGAGCAGACCAGTGTGCACACTGAAACGGGTCAGCAACGCCCGGATATGCTGGTACGGCTCCCCGGCGGCAAACGTCTGGTGCTTGATGCCAAAGCGCCCCTCAATGCCTATCTGGAAGCCATGGAAAGCGATGATGAGGCCAGACGTCAGTCTTTATTGCTCAAACACGCCCATGCGCTGCGTAATCACATGACGCAACTCAGCAAAAAATCCTACTGGGAACAATTTCAGCCCACCCCGGAGTTCGTCGTATTGTTCGTTCCCGGTGAAGTGTTTTTCAGTGCCGCCTTGCAGGCGGACCCTACCCTTATTGAATTTGGTGTCGAACAAAAAGTGATTGTCGCCAGTCCCACTACTCTTATCGCCATGCTGCGGGCTGTTTCCTACGGTTGGCGGCAAGAATCCATAGCCGAGAATGCCAAGGCTATCAGCGATCTAGGTAAGGAGCTTTATGATCGTCTACATACTTTGGCAGGCCACTGGAGCCGGTTAGGCAAGAATTTGGGCCAGGCCGTAGACGCCTACAACAAGGCGACCGGTTCATTGGAAGGGCGCGTACTGAGCTCTGCCCGCAAGTTTCGGGATCTCCAAGCCACAGCCGACAATAAGGAAATCAGCATTCAGGAGCCGGTGGAAATCAGCGCCCGCCATTTGCAGGCGGACGAATTGATGGATCGGGATTCAGCGGAACCCGGGGACTAAACAGCCTCCCCCGAGGCTTGTCCGGCTTCCTGCCGACGGGATTGCGCCTGCACCAAGGCCAAAGGCAAGCTGAAAATGACTTTTTCTTCAACCCCTGCGGTTTCCCGGGGGACCGAAGCTCCCCACGCCTGCAACTGCTCGATAATCCCTTTAACCAGACTCTCCGGGGCGGAAGCACCAGCACTGATGCCGATTTTGCTGACCTCCGCAAACCAGTCACGGCGCAACTGGCTGGCATCTTCTATCAAATACGTCGGCGTATCCAGACGCCCCCCCAACTCGGCCAAACGGCTGGAATTGGAGCTGTTGGGCGCACCGACCACCAGCAAAATATCTACCTCGGGCGCCAGACTTTTGACGGCATCCTGGCGATTCTGGGTGGCATAACAAATATCGTCTTTTTTCGGTCCCTGAATCTGAGGGAAACGCTGGCGTAATGCCACAATCACCTCGGCCGTATCATCCATACTGAGAGTTGTCTGGGTAATGTACGCCAGCTTTTCGGGGTTCCGTGGCGTCAGGGTGGCCACGTCAGCCACGGTGGACACCAGATACATCATGCCTTCTTCCACCTGCCCCATGGTCCCTTCGACTTCCGGATGTCCGGCATGGCCGATCAGCACCATTTCCATACCCTCCCGGCTATATTTTTTGACTTCCATATGCACCTTGGTCACCAGGGGACAGGTCGCATCAAACACACTCAAACCCCGTGCGGCAGCATGCTGACGCACGGCGATGGGCACCCCATGGGCGCTGAAAATCACCGTCGCCGCATCGGGCACCTCATCCAGCTCTTCCACAAATACCGCACCTCGCGCACGCAGATCATCAACCACATGACGGTTATGCACGACTTCATGTCGCACATAAATTGGCGCGCCGAACAGCTCCAGGGCCCGATCGACGATTTGAATGGCACGATTGACACCGGCACAGAATCCACGCGGATTGGCAAGCAAAATTTCCATAGGAAGGCTCTCTTTGACAGTTGAGGGAATGGTCCATCCTGTTGCCGACGCTGTCAACCCAAAGCTTTGCCGGTTCATTCATGGGCTTCACTCTTTATTTCTGTAGAAGCTGATAGTTAACCGCAACCTCCTGAGCGTCATAAAAATGTCATATTGAGCTGATATGATCAATCTGGAAAATCCATTTTTTTCAGGAGTTAGCATGGTCGACAGTTCCACCACCACCGGAAACCTGAAACAGCAAACCTCTTCGAATGATAGCGATGAGGCCATTCTTACCTCTACCGGAGACGTTGCCCCGGATTTACGTCCGGATGGCATTCGTGAATTTGTAGTGAATGAGGCCATAGAAGCGGCACAGGCCCAGCAAAACGCCATAGTCAGCGATTACGTGAATACCCATCCCCAGGCCGCCCAGTCCCTGGATGCAGCGATTCAGGTGATCCATTCGGATGTCAGTCCCGAAGATCTGGAACACCTACATGAAAGTGGCGCCATTCATCCCGACAAATATGTGTCGAACACCAATGACACCCTCAATGAAGACTGGCGCACCGGTGGATACCCCTACAAATACCGGATGACACGCCGGGACTATGAGCACGAAAAATACAGTTTGCAGGTGGAACTGCTCAAATTGCAGGCCTGGGTAAAAGCCACCGGCCAAAAAGTTGTGGTGGTTTTTGAGGGCCGCGATGCGGCGGGCAAGGGCGGCACCATCAAACGGTTCATGGAACACCTCAATCCGCGCGGGGCCAGAGTGGTCGCCCTGGACAAACCCTCGGAAAAGGAAAAAGGCCAGTGGTATTTCCAGCGCTATGTCGAGCAGCTACCCACTGCCGGCGAAATGGTCTTTTTTGATCGCTCCTGGTACAACCGCGCCGGTGTCGAAAGAGTGATGGGTTTTTGCAATGAGGCCGATTACCAGGAATTCATGCGTCAGGTGCCGGAGTTTGAGCGACATCTTATTTATAGTGGTATTCATCTCGTCAAACTCTGGTTTTCCGTGACTCGCGACGAACAGCGCCGCCGCTTCGAAGAGCGCAAGGTCCATCCCCTCAAGCAGTGGAAACTGTCGCCCATGGATATTGCTTCCCTGGATCGTTGGGATGATTACACCCGTGCCAAGGAAACCATGTTTTTCCATACGGATACGGCCTATGCCCCCTGGACCGTCGTCAAATCCAACGATAAGAAAAGAGCACGACTGAACGCCTTGCGCCATTTGCTCCAGGTGATTCCCTACGACAACAAGGATATGCACGCCATTGGTCCCGTCGACAGCCTGGTCGTCAGCCGGGCCCACGTCATGTATGGCGAAACCAATTCTCAGGAACTCAACCCTTTTAATAACAGCCCGGAATCTGCCGGGTGATCCCACTTCAAGGAGCTCTCAACCATGAGTACGGAACCCGTGCATATTCCCCCTTCCGGGAAAAGTATCCAGCAGTATATTGACGAAGTACCCGTCTGGCCCGACGGCACAGAACTGAAGGGCACACCCATGACCGCCATGCAATGGCGAATCTGGAGTCTTGCCGTAGCCGGCAAGTTTTTTGAAGGTCTGGTCATTTTCATGACCGGTATTGCCCTGCCTCTCATTGTTCAGGACTTTTCCCTGCAAGCTGCAGAAAAGGGTGTGGTTACTGCTGTGGCACTTTTTGGCATTCTGATTGGTGCCACCATGCTGGGCGGGCTCTCCGATGTATTCGGCCGCAAGCGCATGTTCATTGTCGAGATGGTACTTTTCGTGGCTTTTCTTATCGGTCTGACTCTGAGCCCCAATTATATCTGGATGGTGGTGTGCCTCTTCGGAATTGGTCTGGCCCTGGGCTGTGATTATCCCACCGCCCATCTGGTCATTTCCGAAGCCGTCCCCAGCAAGGGGCGCGGCGGTCTGGTGCTCGGCGCCTTTGCCTTTCAGGCGGTAGGCGCCATTGTCGGAGCGGGTCTGGGCATCGTCATCCTCGACGTCTATCCCGAAGTCGATGCCTGGCGCTGGATGTATGCCGCCGCCATCATTCCCGCCATCCTGGTGATTGTCGGCCGTTTTTTCATCACCGACAGTCCCCACTGGCTGGCCAGCAAGGGGCGCGTCGAAGAAGCTGAAAAAGAAACCCGCAGACTCCTCAAGCGCGAACCCCAATATCCCAAGGAAGTGCGCCTGAACAAGGAACATGCCCACGGGCATCAGAAAGTCAGCCCGGCGGTACTTTTCAACACCCATAACCGCCGTGCCACCTTCCTCGCCTCCATTCCCTGGTTCCTGCAGGATCTGGGTACTTACGGCATCGGTATTTTTACCCCGATCATTCTGGCTACCACCCTGGGTTCCTCCAAAGATGTACATTCTGTGGCTGATCTGGCGCAGAACGTGATGCTCTCCGCCAAAGGTACCGCCCTGCTCGACGTCCTGTTGATTCTGGGAGTGCTCGCGGCCATCTTCATGGTGGAAGGTACGGGCCGGATCAAATTGCAGATCATCGGTTTCATTGGTTGTGCTGTGGGTTTGGGTCTGGCGGCCATCTCCCTGAACCTGCCCGCTGGTGACAAGACCATTCTGCTCTTTGCGGGATTCATGCTTTTCAACTTCATGACCAATCTTGGGCCCAATGCTCAGACTTATCTGCTGGCAGGAGAGGTGTTCCCCACTTCCATTCGTGGCTACGGGGCCGGTTTCGCGGCTTCTTTCGCCAAGATTGGGGCGGTCATGACCGCTTTTCTGTTTCCCATTCTGTTGCACAATATCGGCACCCAGATCCTGTTGATCATTCTGGTAGGAACATCAATACTGGGCGCTATTGTAACCTGGATATTCCGGGTGGAAACTCGTGGCAGCCTGGAAAAAATTGAAAAGGCGCGTATTCAGCCGCAGGTCTGACATCCCTGTTGATACAAGGGCCGAAAACAATCGGCCCGCTTTCCCGCCGGAAATGGCTGTAGGCCTTTCCGGCGGAATTATTTACACGCTGCTGCAAAATACAAGAAAGGAGCCGGAAAATGCTGGTCAACTGTGTAGTATATAACGATGGACATAAGGTCGCAGACAGCGTGCTGGAAGATATTCCCCGTTATCTGCAGGAATCCGGCAATTTTGTCTGGGTCGCTCTGCAGGATGCCACCGAGCAGGAATTACGTGTTCTGCAAAAACAGTTCCAACTCCATGAACTGGCTGTGGAGGATGTATTCAATGGCCTGCAAAGGCCCAAAGTTGAGGAGTATGACGAGCATCTCTTCGTGATCCTGCAGGCCCCCGCCTATCATGGCGAGGACCTCCACATGGGGCAGATCAACATTTTTGTGGGCAGCAATTTTGTCCTTTCCGTTCGCCAGGATTGTGAACAAACGCTACTCGGGGTACGTGCCCGGGCAGAACGGGAACCGCATCTGCTTAAATATGGCTCTGCGTATGTACTTTATGCGCTGTCCGACGCCATTGTGGACCTGTTTTTTCCAGTGGTAGATATGCTGGATGATGAGCTGGAGCAACTGGAAACCGTCATGTTTCACAATCAGGCAGCCCGCCAGAACATGGAACGCCTGTATGATTTCAAATACAAAAGCAACGTGTTACGCCATGCTTTACTGCCTTTGGCGGACGGCTTCAGTAAACTCTTTGGTGGACGGGTACCCGCCCAAATCGATGGCGCCGAAAACTACTTCCGGGATGTGCATGATCACATCATGCTGCTGAACAGCCAGCTGGATACCATCAGAGATACCATCTCTACCGCCATTCAGGTCAATTTATCCCTGATCGCCATCGATCACGGCGAAGTCAACAAAAAACTGGCCGGTTGGGGCGCCATTCTGGTGTTGATTACCATTTTTACCGGCATCTGGGGCATGAACTTTGAGTATATGCCTGAACTGCACTGGAAATTCGGGTATCCCATGGCGCTGAGCATCATCGGGGGATCATCTTTCTATTTATATCGACGCTTTAAAAAAGCCGGCTGGATTTAATCCGGATTATCAGCCATCACCCCACAGAGCCTGGAGCACGGCAACCGCCGCCACTGCGGCGGTTTCTGCACGCAGAATCCGGGGCCCCATGCGTACTTTCTGAAAACCCTCAGCACTCGCAACTGCCAACTCCTGAACACTTAATCCGCCCTCCGGCCCGCTGAGCAAGGTCAACTCTGTGCCGGGATGGAGCAAATCACGCATGAGCGGATTCTCAGGCCCCGGATCCAATACCAGTCCTGCTCCTCGACGGCGGGGCCAGACCTCATCTAAGGCCACAGGCGGCAACACACTCGGGACTGTGGTGGCTCCGCTCTGTTCACAGGCGGCAATCACTATGTCCTGCCAGCGCTTGAGCCGCTTCTCGCCACGCGCCTCACCGAGCTGCACCACCGCATGCTGACAGGCAACCGGTTGGATCGTCTGCACGCCCAGTTCCACGGCCTTCTGCAAGCTCCAGTCCCAGCGCTCGCCCCGCATCAAGGGTAACCAAAGATGAATGGCAAGGGGCGAGCGAGTATCCCGCAAAAAGCGCTGGCTAATCTGAATTTCGGCGCGGTGATCTACGGTCCCCGTCAATATTCCGGCATGTACAAATCCATCCCCATTGAACAGGGTCAGATCCTGACCCAGACGCGCCCGCAACACTTTCAACAAGTGATGACTGGGTTCCCTGGGCAACAAATAAGTACCGCTTTCGGGCAATTCGGAATCAGCGTATAAATGAATGCGTGGCATAACGGCAAATTTCAGCAGTCTGACAATAACCCGCATATCATCGCAGCGCCGCCAGGGTGGGTCAAAAAACGCGGAGAAAAACATGTCCATCATCCATGAAATCGATCAGCAATGGGTTGGGAAATTACTACGGACCAGTGCCGAGAGGTTCATACTCCCTCGATTTCACACCGTCGTAAGCAGCCGCAAGCCTGATGGCAGTATCGTGACCAGCGCCGACATTGACAGCCAGAACTTTCTCCAGGATATGCTGGCGGCACGCTATCCCGACATTCCCTTGCTAGGCGAGGAAATGTCGCCCCAGGAACAACAACAACTCCTCCAAAACAGTACCGCGCTCTGGTGTCTGGACCCCTTGGACGGCACCAGTAATTTTGCTGCCGGGGTGCCGGTATTCGGGATTTCCCTGGCACTACTGGAAAAAGGTCATTCGATCATGGGCTGGATTTATGATCCGGTGCGCGCCGAACTGTTTTCGGCCGTCCGTGGACAAGGCGCAAAAGTGGACAACAACCCGCTTCTCACCCGGGAAGCACCAGCATTGAAATACTGTGTCGGTGTAGTCGATTACAAGCGACTAAAGCGCCCTCTGGCCCTGCGCATTATTGATGAACGCCCCTTTCACAGTCAGCGTAATTTTGGCGCCTCGGTCCTCGAATGGTGCTGGCTGGCCGCCGGACGCTACCATTTTTATCTCCATGGCGCCCAGCAGCTCTGGGACCGCGCTGCAGGGGCGCTGATCCTGCAAGAAGCCGGTGGCCAGATCTCCTGCTTTGACGGCTCCCCCTTACAGGAAAAAGATCTGAAACCCCGCTCCATCATTGCCACTCTCGACCCGGATCTGCACCAGACCTGGCGCAACTGGATGGACCAGGCCACTGATCAAGGCGTCGAGTTCCCAAACGCGGCCCTTTGATTTATGCTAAAAACAATTATGTCTTTCATGTAAAATCGCCACTAGAAGGGAAATCCGTATGTCATCCATAGGTAGTCTTGCGCTGTCTTTGCTCCCCGTTACCGAATCAGCCGCCCGCGCAGCCAGTGCCTGGATAGGGCGAGGTGAAAAAGAATTGGGTGACGGTGCCGCCGTGGATGCCATGCGTGCTGCCATCGCTCAGGTGCCGATGCGCGGCGTCGTCATCATCGGTGAAGGCGAAAAAGACGAAGCCCCCATGCTCTACAATGGTGAGCAGGTCGGTTCGGGCAGCGGCCCCGAAGTGGAAATTGCCGTGGACCCCGTCGAAGGCACCACCTTTCTCGCCCAGGGCATGCCCGGTTCCATTTGTGTTTTGGCCGCAGCCCCCAAAGGTAGCATGTTCCAGCCCGGCCCGGCCTACTACATGGACAAGCTGATTGTCCCCGCCCCGGCGCGCGGCAAAATTGATCCTGAAGCCCCCATGCAAGCCAAGTTGCAGGCACTGGCCAAGGCCCTCGGCAAGGATGTCAAGGAACTGCGTATTTTCCTTTTGAAGAAACCCCGCCATGACGCCATGATTCGCGAAATCCAGGCTGCTGGCGCCACCGTTCGCCTGCAGACCGACGGCGACGTCAGCGGCGGCATCATGGCTGCACTGGGCACCAAGGTGGATGCCATGATGGGTATCGGCGGCACCCCCGAAGGCGTGATCTCGGCCTGTGCAGCCCGGGCCATGGGCGCCGACATGTTTGGCTGCCTGGCACCGCAAAAACCCGGTGAAGCCGAAGCCATCGAAAAAGCCGGCCTCAAGGTCGGACAATGGCTCAGCCGTGACGAACTCGTCTCCAGTGATGACGTACTTTTCGTGGCTACGGGCCTGACTTCCGGCGACATTCTCGATGGCGTGACCCGCTCCCACTACTTTGTAGAGAGCGAAACCCTGGTGATTTCCGGCCATGACGGCATTTTGCGTCGGGTTCGCACCCACCAGCGCGCTGACTGATATTTTCATTTATTCAAGGAGTGTGTGATGACTGTAACCCGTACTGATCTGGCCAATGCCATTCGCGTTCTGGCCATGGATGCCGTCGAAAAGGCGAAGTCTGGCCACCCCGGAATGCCCATGGGCATGGCGGACATAGCCGAAGTCCTATGGAATGATTTTCTGGTGCACAATCCCGCCAATCCCCATTGGCCCGGACGTGACCGCTTCATTCTGTCCAACGGTCACGGGTCGATGTTGCAGTATGCCCTCCTCCATTTGAGCGGTTACGACCTGTCCATTGAAGATCTTCAACAGTTCCGCCAGTGGCACAGCAAAACTCCCGGTCATCCTGAATATCGTGATGCCCCCGGCGTAGAAACCACGACCGGCCCCCTGGGTCAGGGCGTTGCCAATGGCGTCGGCATGGCCCTCGCTGAACGGATGCTGGCCGCCCAGTTCAACCGTCCCGACCACGAAATCGTCAACAACTACACCTATGTTTTCCTGGGTGACGGCTGCCTCATGGAAGGCGTTTCCCACGAAGCCTGCTCGCTGGCTGGCGTCTGGGGTTTGAACAAGCTGGTCTGCTTCTATGACGACAACAACATTTCCATCGACGGTCATGTGGACGACTGGTTCGGTGACGATACTCCCGCCCGCTTCGAAGCCTATGGCTGGCATGTCATCCGTCATGTAGATGGTCATGATCCTGAAGCGATCAAAAAAGCCATTGCCCAGGCCCACAAGCAGACCACACAGCCGACCCTGATCTGCTGCAAGACGGTTATCGGTCACGGTTCTCCCAACAAGGCGGGCACTCATGATGTGCATGGCGCCGCCCTCGGCGCCGAAGAAGTCGCGCTGACCCGCAAGAATCTCGGCTGGAGCGGTGCACCTTTTGAAATTCCCGAAGCTATTTATCACGGCTATAACGCCAAGGCCAAGGGTGAAGCCGCCGAAAGCGCCTGGAAGGAAAAATTTGCTCAATACAAGGCCAATTTCCCCAAGGAAGCGGCCGAATTTGAACGCCGCCTGACAGGCGAAGCGAGCCCCGAGTTTGACGCCGCCATTGCCCGATTAATCAGCGAATTCCGCACGGAAAATCCGAAAATTGCCACCCGCGTCGCCTCCGGCAAAACCATCCAAGGTATTGCTGCCTCCCTGCCGGAATTTCTCGGCGGTTCTGCAGATCTGACTCCATCCAACAATACCCGCTGGAAAGAAGCTATCGACATTGGCAAACACCGTTTGATGGGTAACTACATCCATTACGGGGTGCGGGAGTTCGGCATGTCCGCCATCATGAATGGCGTGTCCTTGTACGGCGGTTTCCTGCCTTTTGGTGGCACCTTCCTGATTTTCTCGGACTACAGCCGCAATGCCATTCGCATGTCGGCCCTGATGGGTATTCGCGTGGTCTACGTCATGACCCATGACTCCATCGGCCTCGGCGAAGACGGCCCGACCCATCAGCCCGTCGAACAGGTCAACAGCCTGCGCCTGATTCCCAATCTCAACGTCTGGCGTCCTGCCGATGCCGTGGAAACCACAATTGCCTGGGAATCCTCCGTCAAGCTCCAGCGCACGCCTTCCCTGCTTGCTCTCAGCCGCCAGAATCTGCCCGCCCTGCCCCATACCGATGAAACCGTAGCCAACGCCCGTCGCGGCGGCTATGTGCTCAAGGACGCCGAGGGTGACAAGGCTCAAGGTATCCTGATTGCGACCGGCTCCGAAGTGGAGCTCGCTCTGGCGGCCCAGGCGAAACTGGCCGAACAGGGCCACGCGGTGCGTGTGGTATCCATGCCCTGCATGGACATTTTTGCCGCCCAGGATGCGGCTTATCAGGAAAGCGTCCTGCCGGCCGGCATCAGCAAGCGGGTCGCCATCGAGGCTGGCACCACCGGACTCTGGTACAAATATGTGGGCCTGCAGGGCGCGGTCGTGGGTATCGACCACTTCGGCGCTTCCGCGCCGGCGCCGACATTGTTCGCCAAATTCGGATTCACTGTGGACAACATTGTCGCCCAGTACCAGTCACTTTGAATTTATTTGCAATTTTGAGGAGTTACTATAATGACCATTCGTGTAGGTATTAATGGTTTTGGCCGTATCGGCCGCATGGCTTTTCGTGCCATCGCCAAGGAAGCGGAGTTCAACAATCTGGAGGTGGTTGCCATCAATGACTTGCTTGATCCCGCCTATCTGGCCTATATGCTCCAGTACGATTCCGTACACGGCCGCTTTCAGGGTGACGTCAAAGTCGAAGGGAATGATCTGGTCGTCAATGGTAAAAGCATCCGCCTGACTGCCGAACGCGATCCCGCCAACCTCAAATGGGGTGATGTGGATGTGGATGTGGTCATTGAATCCACCGGCTTTTTCCTGACTGGAGAAACCTGCCAGAAGCACCTGGATGCCGGCGCCAAAAAAGTGGTGCAGTCGGCTCCTTCCAAGGATGACACCCCGATGTTTGTTTACGGGGTCAATCACAGCAAATACGCCGGCGAGAAAATCGCCTCTGCCGCTTCCTGCACGACCAACTGCCTGGCCCCCATCGCCAAGGTGCTTCATGATCATTTCGGGATCAAGCGCGGCCTGATGAGTACCGTCCATGCGGCCACCGCCACCCAGAAAACCGTCGACGGTCCTTCTTCCAAGGACTGGCGCGGTGGTCGGGGTATTCTCGAAAACATCATCCCTTCCTCAACGGGCGCCGCCAAGGCTGTAGGCAAGGTCATTCCTGAGCTGAACAAGAAGCTGACCGGTATGTCCTTCCGGGTACCCACTTCGGACGTTTCGGTCGTGGATCTCACCGCCGAACTGGTCAAGGAAACCAGTTACGAAGAAATTTGCAAGGTCATGAAAGCCGCCAGTGAAGGCCCCCTCAAAGGCGTATTGGGTTATACTGATGCGTCTGTAGTTTCGACCGATTTCCGGGGCTATCCCACTCCCTCCATTTTTGACGCTGGCGCGGGAATACAACTCGACCCCACCTTCGTCAAGGTAGTGTCCTGGTATGACAATGAATATGGCTATACCTGCAACATGATGCGCTTCGTCAAGCACGTCGCCAGTCACTGATTCTGCACACTGGAGATGAGCGCATGCATGTTCTGACTTTTGAAAATCTGTGTAAGCAGGGTCTGGCACAAGGTAAGCGGGTATTCATTCGCGCCGACCTCAATGTTCCTCTCAACAAGGAGGAGGGCATTGCCGACGACACCCGGGTACGGGCTTCTGCGCCAGCGGTAAAAATGGCGCTGGATGCTGGCGCCGGAGTGATGATCACCTCTCATCTGGGACGCCCCACCGAGGGCGAATTCAAGCCCGAAAACTCTCTGGCGCCTGTAGCCAAGCGTCTGTCGGAGTTGCTGGGTTGCCCAGTTCGCCTGCAAGCCGACTGGGTGGATGGCGGTTTTGAGGTGAAGCCCGGTGATGTGGTCATGCTGGAAAACTGCCGCATCAACAAGGGCGAAAAGAAAGATGACGACGTCTTGGCCCGGAAATACGGAAAACTTTGCGATATTTATGTGAATGATGCTTTCGGCACCGCCCATCGCGCCGAAGCCAGTACACATGGAATTGCCAAATACGCGCCTACGGCTTGTGCCGGTCCTCTTCTGGTCGGCGAGCTGGACGCCCTCGGCAAGGCTTTGCAAAGTCCCAAGCGCCCGTTGGTCGCCATTGTCGCTGGCTCCAAGGTGTCCACCAAGCTCACCATTCTCAAGTCTCTGGCAGACAAGGTAGATCAATTGGTGGTCGGAGGAGGCATTGCCAACACCTTCATCCTTGCCGAAGGTCACGGGGTTGGGAAATCCCTCTGTGAAGCCGATCTGGTACCCGAGGCGAAAGCCATTATCGCCGCTGCCAAAGCCAAAGGTGGCGATGTCCCTCTGCCCACGGATGTGGTGGTAGCCAAGGAATTTTCCGCTACCGCCCCGGCACGCACCTGTGCCGTCGCCGACATTGCTGAAGATGATATGGTTCTGGATATTGGTCCCGACACTGCCAAGACGCTTGGAGACATTCTCCGCAAAGCGGGCACCATCGTCTGGAACGGCCCTGTAGGTGTGTTCGAATTTGCGAATTTTGCCGGTGGCACCAAGGCTATTGCCCAGGCGGTTGCCGAGAGCGCGGCTTTTTCCATAGCCGGTGGCGGTGACACCATAGCTGCCATCAATCAGTTCCATATTGAAGACAAGGTATCTTATATCAGCACCGGTGGGGGGGCCTTTCTGGAATTTCTTGAAGGGAAAACCCTACCGGCCGTAGCCATTCTGGAAGAACGCGCAAAAGGAAATCACGCTTGATACGTCGGACGAAAATCGTCGCAACCCTGGGCCCTGCCAGTTCTGATGTGCAGGTCATCGATCGTCTGATCGAGGCGGGCGTCGATGTCGTCCGTCTCAATTTTTCTCATGGTTCTCCCGAGGACCATGTACAAAGAGCCAAAATGGTCCGCGAGCGCGCTCGCGCTCATGGCCGTGCCATAGGCGTGCTGGCTGATTTACAAGGTCCGAAAATACGTATCGGCAAGTTTGTCGATGGTAAAATTCAGTTGAAAGAGGGGGAACCCTTCATTCTCGATATTCACTGCACCATGGGGGATCAGACCCGGGTCGGGGTGACTTATCCACAGCTGGTCAGCGACGTGGAACGCGGTGCCACCCTGCTCCTCAATGACGGTATGATCGTACTCTGGGTGGAGAAAGTTCAAGCTGACGAAATTCATACCCGCGTTGTCCAGGGGGGCGAGCTGTCCAACAACAAGGGCATCAATCGTGCTGGTGGCGGCCTCACTGCGCCGGCGCTGACTGACAAGGATCGCGCCGATATCATCACCGCCGCACAGCTGGAAGCTGACTATCTGGCAGTTTCCTTCCCACGCAGTGCGGCAGACATGGATGAGGCTCGCCGACTGTTTCGGGAAGCGGGAGGACACGGAGCGCTGGTGGCCAAAATCGAGCGGGCCGAAGCAGTAGATGCCATCGAGGAAATTCTGGCGGTGTCCGAAGCCATCATGGTGGCTCGTGGTGATCTGGGTGTGGAAATCGGTGATGCCGCTGTTCCTCCCGTGCAAAAACGCATTATTGCCCTGGCCCAGAAACATAACCGCCTGACGATTACCGCCACGCAGATGATGGAATCCATGATCCATCAGCCCATTCCTACCCGCGCCGAAGTTTCCGACGTGGCCAACGCGGTTCTGGATGGCACGGATGCAGTCATGTTGTCGGCAGAAACAGCCAGCGGTGCCTACCCGGTAGAAGCCGTAGCCGCTATGGATCGTACCTGTCGTGAGGCAGAACGCCATGCGCCTTGTACCAATACCCTGCAGATTATTGACCGCCCCCTGGCGGGCGTCGATGAAACCATTGCTGCAGCCGCACTTCTGGCCACCCTGCGCTCATCCATTGCGGCCATTGCGGCTTTTACAGAAAGTGGCGCCACAGCTTTATGGCTGTCACGGGCTAACCCCAAGGTACCCATTTATGCCTTGACGCCTCAGGTCTATACCCGCCGTAAGGTAACACTGTATCGAGGGGTGCATCCCGTCAATTTCCCGCAGAGTCGGCACGACGACCCGCTGCAGGTGATGCGGGCGGCCGAAGACGAACTCCGCCGTCGCGGCGCGGTACGCGATGGAGATCTGATGCTGATCACCATAGGTGAACCCATCGGTTCACCGGGCGGTACCAACACCCTGAAACTGGTGCGTGTGGGCGACGTCACCCATCGCGCCTAGCCGAAGGAAAAACAACGCACAATGACGGGTCAGGTTGCAGTTTGCCGGCCGCGTCTATAGGATTGATCAAAACCCATTTTCATTCACGTTTAGGAGAAGTGCTATGGCTCTTGTTTCATTGCGCCAGCTTTTGGACCATGCTGCAGAACGCAGTTACGGTATTCCAGCATTCAACGTCAACAACCTCGAACAAGTCCGCGCCATCATGGAAGCCGCCGCAGCCGTTGATGCTCCGGTGATCCTGCAGGCTTCTGCCGGTGCCCGCAAGTATGCCGGTGAGCCCTTCCTGCGCCACCTCATTCTGGCCGCCATCGAAGAATATCCCGATATTCCCGTGGTACTGCATCAGGATCATGGTGCCAGCCCTGCCGTCTGTATCCAGGCCATTCGCTCCGGATTTTCCAGCGTCATGATGGATGGCTCCCTGATGGAAGATGCCAAAACCCCTGCCAGCTATGATTACAACACCGCCGTCACCGCCAAAGTGGTAGAAATGGCCCACGCTGTGGGTGTTTCCGTGGAAGGCGAACTGGGTTGTCTGGGTTCCCTGGAAACCGGGATGGCTGGTGAAGAAGATGGCGTCGGTGCCGAAGGTTGCCTGACCCACGACCAGATGCTGACCGATCCTGAAGAAGCCGCCCAGTTTGTGAAAGCCACCAAGCTCGATGCCCTGGCCATCGCTATCGGCACCAGTCATGGCGCCTACAAGTTCACCCAGCCGCCCACCGGCAAGGTGCTGCGCATTGACCGCATCAAGGAAATTCACGCCCGCATTCCCGATACCCATCTGGTCATGCACGGTTCCAGCTCGGTTCCCCAGGACTGGCTGAAAATCATCCACGAATTTGGTGGTGACATCGGCGAAACCTATGGCGTGCCGGTGGAAGAAATTCAGGAAGGCATCAAGAACGGTGTACGCAAGGTCAATATCGACACCGACTTGCGTCTGGCGGCTACCGGTGCAGTCCGCCAGAGCCTCTACAAGAACCCCAAGAACTTCGATCCCCGCAAGTTCCTCACCGCCTCTCTGGATGCCATGCGCGACATCTGTCGCCAGCGTTTCGAAGCTTTCGGTACCGCCGGCAACGCCAGCAAGATCAAGGTCATTCCGTTGGATACCATGTTCAAGCGCTACAGCAAAGGCGAGCTGGACCCCCGCGTCACGGGTCTCTGACAAAGCGGCCTTTCACTTGAAAATGGCGAGGGCGCAAGGCGCTCTCGCCCTGTTTTGGAGGTCGTATGACACAATACAAGATTTCTCCATCCATTCTTTCTGCTGACTTTGCCCGTCTGGGTGAAGAAGTACGGGCAGTGGATGAGGCGGGCGCCGACTATATTCATGTGGACGTCATGGACAATCATTTTGTCCCCAATCTCACCATTGGCCCGCTGGTGGCCGCAGCCATCAAACCCCACACCCAGAAACCTCTGGATGTGCACCTGATGATCGCTCCCGTGGATGCCATCATTCCCGAGTTTGCCAAGGCCGGTGCCAATATCATTACCGTCCACCCCGAAGCCACCATTCATCTGGATCGCACTATTCAACTGATCCATAGCCTGGGCTGCAAGGCCGGAGTGTCCCTCAATCCCGGTACGCCGCTGGATGTCCTCGACTACGTCCTGGAAAATCTCGATCTGGTGCTGGTAATGAGCGTCAACCCCGGCTTTGGTGGGCAAAGTTTCATTGACTACACCCTGCGCAAGATTGAGGCGATTCGCAAACGTATTGATGCCATCGGCAAACCCATCGAGTTGGAGGTGGATGGCGGAGTCAAGGTCGATAACATCCGGCGGGTGGCCGATGCCGGTGCTGACGTATTTGTGGCGGGTAGCGCCATCTACAATACCTCGGACTACAAGGCGACCATCGCGGCCTTCCGTAAAGCACTGGCGGGTTAAATGACCGTTCAACTCAATGCCAGCGCGCCCTTCCCGGCGCGGGTGGTGCTTCTGGATCTGGACGGGACCCTGATTGATACCGCTCCGGATCTGGCCGGAGCCGCCAATCATGTCCTCCGCAAACTCGGGCGCGAACCGGCAGAAATGTCGGTCATTCGCGGCTTCATCGGCAACGGGGTGCGCGAACTGATGCGCCGGGCTCTGAGCATTCAGCAGGAGCCCAGTGAAAATGAACTGGATGCCGCCATGGTAGACTTCAGTCAGTACTATGGCGCACATCTGCTCGATCACAGCCAGATTTACCCCGGTGTGCGCGACACCCTGAAAGCCCTCCAGGCCCAAGGGCGGGAACTGGTCTGCATCACCAACAAGGCCCAGGCTTTTACCCTGCCTATCCTGCAGCAACTCGATCTCTATGACTATTTTGGCCTGGTGCTGTCCGGTGACAGCCTGCCCAAAAAGAAGCCCGATCCGCTACCACTGCTGCATGCAGCAGGCCACTTTCATCAGCCCGTCAGTGACTGTCTGCTGGTGGGTGACTCGCGCAATGACACCCAGGCTGCCCGGGCAGCCACCATGCCGGTCGCTTGTGTGACCTACGGTTATCATGGCGATGAACCCGTGCAGGCACTCCATCCCGATGCAGTACTGGACAATATGAGCGAATTATTGGATATTCTCGCCTGACACAGGAGTTACGGAAATCATGCTGAAATTGGAACCTGCGGGAAAACGATGGCGTCGCTGCTGAAAAGCAGTGTCTTCCTTTGTATCGTTCCTACGAGGTGATCCATGATTTCTGAAGCCAGTTTTGCGGCCTTGGCTGCCCAAGGCTATAACCGTATCCCCCTGACCCGCGAGGTTCTCGCCGACCTCGATACCCCCCTCTCCGCTTACCTGAAGCTGGTCGATGGCCCCTACGCCTATCTGCTCGAATCCGTTCAGGGCGGCGAAAAATGGGGGCGCTATTCCATCATTGGCCTCCCCGCCCGGCAAGTCATCCGGGTGCATCATGGACTGGTCACCGTGCAGGTGGATGGCGAAGAAATCGAGCGGGCAAAGCCCCAGGATCCCCTCACCTGGATCAGCGCCTTCCGCGCCCGTTTCCGGGTCGCGCCACTGGAAGAAGTCAGGGATGACCGCTTCAGTGGCGGGCTGGTCGGCTATTTTGGCTACGATATTGTCCGGACTATCGAGCCACGCCTGGCGCGCAGCGAAGCCCTCGCCGACCCGCTGGACCTGCCGGAAATCCAGCTGCTGGTAGCGGATGAACTACTGATTTTCGATAATTTGCGTGGCACCATCCGCCTGGTGGTCCATGTGGACCCCGCGCAACGCAACGCCTACGCGCAAGGGGTCGCCAGACTCCAGCAGCTCCAGAAAAAACTCCGGCAAACAGCCCTGCCTCCGCCGCCCCCCGTACAAACCCGCCGGGTGCGCGAGGAAGACTTCAGCGCCAGCTTCAGCCGCGCGGGATACATGGCTGTCGTGGAGCGCATCAAGGCCTATATTGCGGCGGGTGACGTCATGCAGGTTGTGCCTTCGCAACGTCTGTCCACCGAACTGACCGCCCATCCCCTGGACATTTATCGTGCCCTGCGTAGTGTCAATCCTTCCCCCTACATGTTTTATGTGGACCTGGATGACACATTTCTGGTGGGTTCCTCACCGGAAATCCTGGTACGGGTCGAGGACCGGCAAATAACGGTGCGTCCCATCGCCGGAACCCGCCCGCGCGGAAAAACCCGGGCAGAAGACGAGGCCCTGGAAAAAGAACTGCTGGCCGACCCCAAAGAACGCGCTGAACATCTCATGCTGATTGATCTGGCGCGCAATGATGTGGGACGCATTGCCGAAGTCGGCACGGTGACCCTCACCGATGCTTTTGACATCGAACGCTACTCCCATGTCATGCACATTGTTTCCCAGGTCACCGGTCAACTCCGCCCGGAACTGGACGCCATGGATGCCCTGCGTGCCACTTTCCCGGCCGGGACGGTGTCGGGAGCCCCGAAAATTCGCGCCATGGAAATCATCCGTGAAATGGAACCGGTTTCCCGGGGAGTGTATGCCGGCGCCGTCGGCTACTGGGGCTGGAATGGCAACATGGATACCTGCATTGCCATCCGTACTGCCGTCATCAAAAACGGCACCCTGCACATTCAGGCCGGGGGCGGCATTGTCGCCGACTCCGAACCCGCTGCAGAGTGGGAAGAAACCATGAACAAACGCCGCGCCATGTTTCGGGCCGTCGCCCTGGCCGAAAATGGCCTGGATCCCGAAGGGAGGGTAGATCATGCTTCTCATGATTGATAATTATGACAGTTTTACCTACAACCTGGTGCAATATTTCGGTGAACTGGGGGCTGAGGTGCGGGTCGAGCGCAATGATGCCATCGACCTGGCAGCCATCGAAAAACTGGCTCCCAGCCATATCTGCATCTCTCCTGGCCCCTGCACGCCCAATGAAGCCGGTATTTCCGTGGCCGTCATTCAGCACTTTGCCGGCAAAATCCCGCTGCTCGGGGTTTGCCTCGGACATCAGGCCATCGGTCAGGCTTTTGGTGGCCGGGTGATTCGCGCCGAGCAGGTCATGCACGGCAAGACTTCACCCATATATCACAACGGACAGGGCGTTTTCCACGATCTGCCCGTCCCCTTTCCTGCCACCCGCTATCACTCCCTGATTGTCGAGCGGGAAACCCTGCCCGAAACCCTGGAAATCACCGCCTGGACAGAAGCGGGAGAAATCATGGGGTTGCGTCATCGCACCCTGGCGGTGGAGGGCGTGCAGTTTCATCCGGAATCCATTCTCAGCGAATGCGGCAAAACCCTCCTCCAGCACTTTCTGCAGGGAACAGCAGCCCAATGAACGTCCGCGATATTCTTGAACAAATTGCTGCCCAGCAGGATTTGTCCCGCGAGCAAGCCCAGGATGTGTTTGCCGCCATCATGGCCGGAGAATGGACGCCCGCACAAATTGGCGCCCTCCTCATGGGCCTGCGCATGAAAGGGCAGAGAGTCGAAGAACTGGTGGGTGCCACCCTGGCCTTGCGCGCCTGCATGACCAAGGTCTCCGTTGCGACCGACCATTTGCTGGATACCTGCGGTACTGGCGGAGATGCCCTCAGTACCTTCAACATTTCCACCGTGGCGGCGGTAGTAGCGGCTGCCGGAGGCGCCCGGGTGGCCAAGCACGGCAATCGTTCCATGGTCAGCCGCAGTGGCAGCGCCGATGTCCTGGAAGCCGCCGGCCTGCCCATGGATATGACTCCCGACAGCGTCGCCCGGAGTATTGAAAGTATCGGTATCGGCTTCCTTTTTGCCCCGGCTCATCACGGTGCCATGCGCCATGCTGTGGGTCCGCGCAAGGAACTGGCGATCCGCTCCCTCTTCAATCTGATGGGCCCCCTGAGCAATCCCGCCGGTGCCCCCCATCAGGTGCTCGGCGTCTATGCTGAACGCTGGCTGATGCCTCTGGCCGAAGCCGCCCGGGAACTGGGTTCTCGGCATGTGCTGGTGGTCCACGGGCATGATGGTCTGGATGAAATCAGTCTCTCCGCGCCCACCGATGTGGCCGAACTGAAGGATGGCGTTATTGCCCGCAGCCGGATTCAGCCCGAAGATTTTGGCATTACCCGTGCGCCCCTGGCCAGCCTGCAGATTGACAGCGTCGCCAGCGCCCTGGCGGCTGCCGAAGAAGTCCTGCAAAATCGCCCCGGGCCCCGCCTGGATGTGGTGTTACTGAACGCTGGAGCCGCCCTCTACGCGGCGGACGTAGTGCCCGATATCACCATGGGCGTAATACGGGCACGAGAAATACTCAAATCAGGCGCTGCCTGGCAAAAATGGCAGGAATTACTGGGCAAAAACCCTTAAGGATTTGTATGGCGGACATTCTCCAGGACATCATCACCCGAAAACAGACAGAAATCGTCGAACGCAAGGCCCGTCTGGGTCTTGCCGAGTTACAGGCCTCCGTCGCCCTGAGCGCCAAGCCCCGGGATTTCATTGGAGCCATCCGTAGCAAGCTGGCTGCCGGGCAGGCAGCGGTCATCGCCGAAATCAAAAAGGCTTCGCCTTCAGCAGGCATCATCCGGGAAGATTTCAACCCCGTAAGCATTGCTCAGGACTACGCTGCCCATGGTGCAGCCTGCCTTTCCATATTGACCGATGAGCATTATTTTCAAGGTGCGGATATTTATCTGACGGCGGCCCGGGAAGCCTGCGCGCTTCCCGTCCTGCGCAAGGATTTCTGCATTGACCCCTATCAGGTCTGGGAGGCGCGAGCTATCGGGGCAGATGCCATCCTTCTGATTGTGGCGGCCTTGTCTGACCAGCAACTCCAGACGCTGGAAGAATCAGCCCATTATCTGGGTATGGCGGTACTGGTGGAGGTGCACAACAAGGCAGAACTCCAGCGCGCCCTCAAGCTGCGCACGCCGCTGATTGGTATCAACAACCGCGATTTGCATCGTTTTGTTACTGACATTGAAACCACCCTGGAATTACTTCCAGAAGTTTCCGCCGAGCGCATTGTCGTCACCGAAAGCGGCATTCGCAGTGGTGAAGAAGTGGCGCGGTTACGGAATGCTGGCGTCGGCACTTTTCTGGTAGGGGAGGCCTTCATGCGTGAGGCAGAGCCGGGTGCCGCCCTGTCCCGACTGTTTCCAGAACCCGTTTCTAAGCCCTGAAAAACCATCCGCAAATGTCTTGCAGTTTACATAGCGCCTATATTGTCATCTAATGGTACGTTATTGTTTATAAGGGAGCGAGACATGCAGGCACAGGTGCAATGGATGGGTCCTGGTCAGATGAGCTTTGTGGCCAGCGCCGATAGCGGTCATGCAGTGGTCATGGATGGATCGCCCGACATCGGTGGACATAATCTCGGTGCGCGGCCCATGGAAATGCTGCTCATGGGGCTGGGCGGCTGCGCGAGCATCGATGTGGTGATGATTCTGCAGAAATCCCGCCAGGATATTGCCCGTTGTATCGTCGACATTCACGCCGAAAGAGCGGATGCCGACCCCAAGGTTTTCACCAAAATACATCTGCATTTCAGGGTATCCGGCAAAGCACTGGATCCCAAGCGAGTAGCGCACGCCATCAGTCTTTCGGCGGAAAAATACTGTTCAGCCAGCGTGATGCTGGGGAAAACAGCAGAAATCACCCACGACTTTACGGTCGTCGACGAATCCTGAGGAAGTTTTCATGCTACTGAGTAAAACCAGCGAATATGCCTTACAGGCATTGATCTACCTTGCCGCCCAGCCGGCGGGCGAACCGGTGTTGAGCCGGGATATTTCCGATTATCTACGGGTTCCGGCCCAATATCTGGCAAAAATCCTCCAGGATCTGGCCAAGCGCGGCGTCCTGGACTCCTTCAAGGGTCGGGGGGGTGGTTTTGTCCTGCGCCCCGGTGCCGAACAGATGAATATTCTCGATATTGTGGAAGTGGTGGAAGGGCAGCCCTTTGGTCAGGGCTGTGTACTGGGCCTGAAAGCCTGCGCTGACGAAACCGCCTGCCCCATGCATTATCAGTGGAAGCCCTTGAAGAAAGATGTGATGGGCCTGTTGGCCCAGCAAACCATCGGCAGCATGGCGGAAGCTGTACGTGCCGGTCGTTATCGCATCCATCTGCCGGGTGGCGGCGAGTTATCGGTCCGCCCCGTCGTCAGCAGACACCCGGTGTCGTAAGCAAGTTCTCCCACTAAATCCACAGCGCTCCGCGCGTCAGCACCTTCGAGAACACGCCCATCGCCATCCGCACCGGCATGGGCAGCTTCTCGGCACCCAGGGACTCCGCAGTGGCGGCGTGGCCGACCTCATCATCGCGCATCTGCGCAACCACCGCCCGGCTGCGCTCATCATCCATCGGCAAGCTCTCCAGATGACTGTTCAGGTGTTCTTCCACCTGATTTTCCACGGCTACCACCAGGCCGAGATTGGTTCCGCGACCCTGCCGGGCAGCCAGAAAACCCATACCCCAGCCGGCCCCATACCACAGGGGGGCCAGCAGGCTGGGGCGGCTGTTGAGTTCACGCAGGCGGGTCTGGCACCAGCGCAGGTGATCTTCTTCTTCAGTACGGGCATGTTCCAGCTGGGTCTTGAGTTCCGGATCAGCAGTGCCCGCCGCCTGTCCGGTATAGAGCGCCTGAGCCATCACCTCACCGGCGTGATTCACCCGCATCATTCTTCCCGCCTGCTGACGCTCCCAGGGACGCAGCAGCGTGTCAGGCACTTCTTCACCCGGATACGGCCGATCACTGCCGGCCTGCAGTCCGGTCAGGGTCCGCAAGGCATTATCCAGATTGGCAATAAGCAGATCACTGAGCATGACTTCTCCCTACGCTGTTTGTAAATGCTGATTCAGGTATGATGGTCCTCAGCAGAGAAAGGGTCAACGCTTATGGATGATGGTTTCTATCAAAGACATTTGTTTATCTGCCTGAATCACCGCGACAATGGCGAGCAGGCCTGCAATAACAGCGGGCTGGCCGACGAGATGTTTCATCTGGCCAAAAAGCACGCCAAAGCTTTGGGCATTCATGGCGATCATCAGGTGCGCGTCAATCGCTGCGGTTGCCTGGGACGCTGTCAGGAAGGGCCAGTAGCGGTGGTGTATCCCGAAGCGGTCTGGTACACCTTTGTGGATGGCGACGACGTGCGGGAAATTGTCGAATCCCATCTGCGCGATGGCGTTCCCGTTAAAAGGTTGCAGATCTGATGCTGCCCATCGACCGCAGTCATCTGTATGACGGGGGTGAACTTGCCGGCCTGGAGTGCGTCGGCGAGAAAGTTGTCATCCCCGGCCCCGCCGGTGATCTGGAAGGGCTGACCGCCTGTCCGGACAAGGAAACCCGGGGGGCGGTGGCGGTCATCCTCCACCCGCATCCGTTGTATGGGGGCACCCTGCATAACAAGGTGGTGCATTATCTCAGTAGAACCTGCAATCTGCTGGGCATCCCCTCTCTGCGCTTCAATTTTCGCGGCGTGGGCGAAAGCGCCGGTAGCTACGATGATGGTCGCGGAGAAACGGATGACTGTCTGGCGGTGCTGGATTGGGTACAGCAACGCCGCCCGGGCTTTGACATCTGGCTGACGGGCTTTTCCTTCGGGGCTTATGTCGCTTACCGGGCAGTCCAGCGCCATCCCCGAATCACCCGTCTTCTGACGGTGGCCCCGCCGGTCAATCTCTTTGATTTTCAGCAGCTGCCTCCGCCCGAATGTCCCTGGACCCTCATCCAGGGGGAACAGGACGAGCTGGTTCCAGCCGCCAGCGTCCAGCACTGGGTCGCGAGTTTGCCCGTCAATCCGGTGACGCTGCTGCTGCCTGCAGACCATTTTTTTCATGGTCAACTCAATACCCTGCAGACGGCGCTTCTGCAATCTCTCCAGGACGAAGTCGCGCAGATGCACTACACGGGAACAAACCCTTGTGCTGAATCCCGCATTTCTTGACCTGCAGCAGCTGCAAAAACAGTATGGTGGCCACCCGGTTTTGCGGGGTGTGACGTTTTCCGTGGCAGAGGGAAGCTGTTTTGCCCTGGTAGGCCCCAACGGCGCCGGCAAAAGCACCACGGTTCGCGCCATCCAGGGCCTGACGCCGGTGGACGGCGGGGAAATCTGCATCGCGGGACAGACACTTTCAGCGCTGGGCACGGCCGGGCGGGCCAAAATCGGGGTCGTCCCGCAAATGGACAATCTCGACCCGGATTTTACGGTGGAAGAAAACCTGTGGACCTATGGCCGCTATTTTCGTCTTCCCAAAGCCAAAATCCGCCAGCGGAGTGCAGAGCTTCTGGATTTCATGGCGCTGAGCAGCTATGCCCGACAACCCATTACGGCGCTTTCCGGTGGCATGCAACGCCGCCTGACCATTGCCCGGGCGCTGATCAACGCACCGCAACTGCTCTTGCTGGATGAGCCCACCACAGGGCTGGATCCCCAGGCACGGCATCTGATCTGGCAACGCCTGCGGGAATTGCGCCGGCAGGGAACCACCTTGCTGCTCACTACCCATTACATGGACGAAGCGGAGCGGCTTGCCGATCAGGTCGGCATTATTGACCAGGGACATATCCTTGAGCAGGACAGCCCCCAAGGCCTGATCAGCACCCACATTCCGGGAGAAGTGCTGGAATTGCGGCGCCTCGATGGCAACACCCCGGACCCGGAAAACTGGCATCAACCACATGTTGCCGTCAGTGAGAGGGTCGGGGACACTCTGATCTGCTACGGGCAGGAGCTGCAGCCCGTCATGGCACATTTTGCCCATGACCCGGCCTATCGCTGGCTGCAACGACCCGCCAGCCTGGAAGATGTGTTCCTGCGCCTCACTGGTCGCCATCTTCGCGAGGATGAACAATGAGGGGCTGGCGGGAAGCGGTTCCGGGTCCCGGTGCTTTCGCAGTGCTGCAACGCAATTTTGCCGTCTGGCGCAAGTTGCTCATCCCCAGCATGCTCGGCAATTTCGGTGATCCCCTCCTGTATTTGCTGGCCCTGGGTTACGGGCTGGGGCATTTTGTCGGACCCATGGACGGGATGCCTTACATCACCTTCATCGCCTCCGGCATTGTCGCCAGCAGCGTGATGAATACGGCGAGCTTCGAAGGCTTGTATTCCGCATTTACCCGCATGAATGCCCAGCACACCTATGCGGCCATGCTGGCCACGCCCTTGCGGGTCAGTGACATTCTCGCTGGAGAGGTCCTCTGGACGGCCGTCAAGGGTTTGATCAGCGCGCTGGCGATCGTCATCGTCGCCTGGTTTTTTGGCGCCATTCAAGGCCCCTGGGTCTGGCTGAGCATTCCCGTCATCCTGCTGGCCGGACTGAGCTTTGGCAGTCTGGCCCTGGTCATGACCGCCATGGCCCGCAGTTATGACTTTTTCATGTATTACTTCACCCTGGCGGTGACTCCCATGTTTTTATTCTGCGGGGTATTTTATCCCCTGCACTCGCTCCCGGTCTTTGCCCAGGACATCGCCCAGGTATTACCCCTCACCCATGCCGTGGCCCTGCTCCGCCCTTTGCTCACCGGACATCTGCCCCAGCAGATCGGCTATCATCTTGCAGTGTTGCTACTCTATACCCTCCTCGCCTATGCAGTCGCCTGGTACCTGCTGGTAAGGCGACTGTTACGCTGAGAGTGGTCCCGGCCATATTTCCCTGCTTTTTCTTGACAGCAGGAGCCATAAACGGTTTAATCTGCGCCTCACGGCGCTTTAGCTCAGTCGGTTAGAGCAGCGGAATCATAATCCGCGTGTCCGGGGTTCGAATCCCTGAAGCGCCACCATAAAAATCTGGCAGTTAAAATTTCATATTGATTTCAGTTGAGATTGCTTAGCGGCGCGCATGCTGCGGCGCTTGATCACCTGTGATCCGCATTAACTCTCCCTCGTGCACCTCATATTCGCCCAGATGCGCACGCATCAGGCTTTTCCAAAGTTTGCCGTGGTTGGGTACCGAGAAGTGGAGCAGCTCGTGGACGATCACGTAGTCCCACAATTCTGGTTTCAGTGCAGGCAGTTCGTCGCTGAAATTCAGATGGCCGGCGATGGAACACGAGGCCCATTTGTTGCGCATCGGCCGCACCCCCAGCCAGACGATCCTGACATCCAGCTTGTCAGCCCAGTGGCGGACTCGCTGCTTGAATTCCGTCTTCTTTGAATCAGCGTCCATCGGCGTCATCTGCGGTTTCAAATCCGCTCCGCCTTTTCCAGTAGCGTAAACAGCTCATCCACCAGCGCCGTCACCCGGTCCAGATCGTCCGTTTCCGCAAAGAGGGCGAAGGTCACTTTCTTGCGGAGTTCGCGCAGGGCGTTTTCGCTGCGTTTCCAGTTCGGAAATTCGGTGAAAGCGAGGCGAATCGTGCGGCTGACCGCCTCGGCGTTCTCAATCTTCGCGTCCAGCAGGCTGCGGTAGACAAAATAGGTCAGGCCATCGAAAGACTTTTCGGCCTGTTCTTTCTTCCGCGTTTCATTACCTTCCACTTCCCGCAGCAATTCGGCCAGGGCCTCGGCAGTGCTGGTTTGGCGCTGTTCGAAACTCTCCTGCACCGCCCGCGCACGTTCCGCCATGGCGATGAGGTAAGGGTCATCACTGCTTTCTTCGGCCAGTTTTTCAATGCTCTTGATCAGGTTGATGACCTTGGTGCCATCCCCGCCGCTTTTGTTCTTGATCAGCTCGATGGTGTTGCCATTGATCGCGACCGTCTCGCCCAAACCACCCACACCATAACTGCCGACCTGATCCTGCACCAGATGGTTAGTCTTGGCTTGAAACTCACGGTCGACCATCACGGTTCGGGTGTAGGCCTTGCGGACGATCTGATAGATGGCCGATAAGGTGCCATAGTCGGCAATGAACGGGCGTAGGAAGGCATCGGGCGAGATGATCTCGTAGAGCATCTCGATTTCTTTGTATTCCTTGAAGAACGCCTTGCGCCGCTCGGGATCGCGGAAATGCTCGATGAGCGTGTCCACATCCTTGTCGTTGAAGTTGCGCTCGATCAGGCCGAGATACTTCGATGCCTCGGCCTCCATCTTGTTCTTGAACAGCACCTTCAAGAGCTTTAGGTCTTTGACGACGGCGTTGATCTCGTCGCTGTCGAAGGCCAGCGCCTTTTCCAGCTTGTCGAAGATCCCGACAAAATCCAGTACGAAGCCGTGGGGCTTCACCATTTCTTGGGCCTCGTTCTCGTAGGGGCGATTCACCCGGGCGATGGCCTGCAGCAGCGTGTGGTCGCGCATCGGCTTGTCGAGATACATCGCGTAGAGCACCGGCGCGTCGAAGCCGGTGAGCAGCTTCTCGGTGACGATGAGGATCTTCGGCATCTGGTCGAGCTTGCCGAAACTCTTGCGAATCTGCCGCTCCCGCTTCGGGTCGAGGTGGAATTCCTTCAGCAGCTTGGAATCGCTGTTGCTGCCGGTGTAGACGACCTCGGAATATTCCGGCGGCACGCCCATTTCCTTGAACGCCGCGTCGAGCGCGTGCTTGTAATGGGCGCAGGCCTCGCGGTCGACGCCGACGAGGAACGCCTTATAGCCCAGCGGCTCGACATTCTGGCGGTAATGCTTGGCGACAAACTGCGCCACCTGCTGAATGCGCTCCTTGCCCTTGAGGAAGTTCTTCAGGTTCACCGCCCGTTCGAGAATCTTGTTCAGCTCCTCGATGTCGGCCACGCCTTCGGCTTCGGCCAGCGACAGGAACTCCTTGTCCAGCGTCTCGTGGGGCACCAGCATTTCGTTGGGGGCGAGCTGGTAGTAGAGCGGCAGCGTGGTGCCGTCCCCGATGCTGTCGGCAATGGAATACTTGTGCAGGTAGCCCTGATCGTCCTCGCAGCCGAAGGTCTTGAAGGTGCCCTTGCCATACACCGTCTTATCCACCGGCGTGCCGGTAAAGCCGATAAAGCTCGCATTCGGCAGGCCAGCCATGAGGAAGTTGCCCAAATCGCCGCCGGTGGTGCGATGGGCTTCGTCGATCAGCACAAAGATGTTCGCGCGCGTGTTCAGGTTCGCCGGCATGTCGCGGAACTTGTGGATCATCGTCACGATGATGCCCCGGTAGTCGTCGCGCAGCAGTTGGTTGAGCCGGACGATGCTGCTGGCGTGCTCCAGGTTGCCCAGGCCCAGCGCGGCGAGGTTCTTGAGCATCTGATCTTCCAGCTCGTTGCGGTCGATCATCAGCAGCACGGTCGGCTTGTCCGCCCCTGGCGCGCGGAACAGCCGCTCCGCCGCCTTGATCATGGTGAAGGTCTTACCGCTGCCCTGGGTGTGCCAGACCAGGCCGCGCGTGCGCCGGGGGTCGAGGGCACGGCCGACGGCCGCCTCCACCGCGCCGGTCTGGTGCTGGCGCAGGATGTATTTGTTGAGTTCCTCGTCTTTTTCGGCAAAGACGATGTAGTCCTTGAGGAAGGCGAGCACCTGCGGGATGGCGCAGAAGCTTTTCACCTTGGCCTCCAGCTTGCCGACCTCCGCGTCCTTCCAGTTGAAGATGTTCCGCCGCACCGTGTTCCAGCTCACCCCGTAGGAAAAGCCGATGGCGTCGGTGGCGGTAAAAAGCTGCTGCGATACGAATAGCTCGGGCGTCTCGCGGTGATAACGGCGAATCTGGTCCACCCCCAGGGCAATCGCCTCGTCTTTGTTGGCGTTCTTGCACTCGATCACCAGCACCGGGATGCCGTTGATGAGAAAGACCACATCCTCCCGCGTGCCGTAGTGGCCGTTGTGAAAGGCCCATTCCTCGGTGACTTCATACACATTGCGCGCCGGATCGTCGTAATCGACCAGCATCAGGTCGCGCTCGCGCTTCTCCTCGTGGTCGAAGAATTTGCCCCGGTTGCGCAGATGCTCGACGAATTCCCGGTTGCCGTAGATGTCGGCGTGCAGATGCCGAAATTTCCCGAGTAAGGCGCCCTCGGCCTCGGCATAGCGCGGGTTGAATTCCCGCAGCTTGGCGTCGAGCAGGTCGTCGAAGAACAGTGAACGGTTCTTGGCGCGCTCAGCGGGCGGCACGTCCGGATCAAAGCCACGCCGCTGCTCGGCTTCCTCGCGGGACACAAAGATCCAGCCGATGGCCTCTGCGTAGCCGAGGATGCGGGACTGGACGGTTTTGTGTTCGGAGGGGGTGGGCATAACAGAGCCTTATAGATTCGAAATCGTGTCGTTGGCCATCTCAACTTCAATGGGGTCCAACCCAATGCTTGAGACATCAGCTTTCCGTAGGTTGGCCAAAATTTCGTCAACTTCATCGCCAAGTGGGCTCGCTTTTTCGATTCGTAGAGTGACCTGAAATGGAAGGCCATATTCCTCCAAGACAGTGGCGGCTAGTGGCATAAAAAGGCGCTTCACCGATGCACCGAAAACCGAGTAGTCACCTGGTTTTCTTCCGGCCTTCTCGAAGACGCTTCTTTGAATGTTGTCGAGAGCCGCCAAATATCTCGGGAAATGAAACTCTCCCCACTGCCGAACAAATTTGAGTACGGTTTCCAGTGCTTCTGTTGGTGAAATATCCTTCTGGTAGTCGAGTTCCGCTTCTACCAATGCTGACAGCGTCTTATTCTGAACCAATGTCTTGATTTTCATGTAGAGATGGTTTTCGTTGCCGATTCCATCTCGCCCTTTTCCACCCATCAAATGAACAAATATCAAAGAGCAGATAGTGTGCAACTGCGTCATGCTCGGAAATCCGGACCAGCATAGATCGTAGTGATACTTGTCAATATTGGAAGCTAACGCAGTGGCCAGACTTAACTGATGTCCGGGTTCCATTCCAGAATTGGAGCGCATAACCTCCATAGGAAGAATATCTTGGTTATAGAGATATTTCAGCTTTTCAAGTGAATGCCCAGAAAGGTCGTGTTTCTCTAGCTGTATCAATAGGGATTCTGGTGCATCGTTAGGTTGTGTGAATGCAGGGAAATCGACAAGCGGAAGCTCGGGTTGTGGTTCTGGATTTAGAACGAAGACGTGACCAACGTAGTGCTTACGCATGCGTCCGGCACGCCCTTTTATATTGTTAAATGTAAATAAATCAAATGGCTTCTGATTCCCAATCCGTTTGTCGAAAATTATTACGTTCTTCGCCGAGGTATTTACTCCTTCAATGATCGTCGATGTGCAAATGAGGAATTTAACTTCTTTATCATTGAATTTGCGAAGTAAGTGATATGCGACTGAACGGGGTAATGCCCCGTGATGTACAGCAATACCTGCGTTCAAAAGGTCTGCAAGAACCCACTCTGGGTGGTAGTTGCTTCGGAGCCAATCGGCAAACTCTGAAGCAGATTCCGAAGGTGCCGCGACCCCTGCATTGAACAAGGCTTGAGCAAGCGCATATGCGCTCTTTGGTGACTTGCAATATATTAGAGTGGGTTCGTCAACTGCTTTGCAAATGTTGATTGCATTCTCTGTTTCGTCACCTTGCGTTATTAGCCGAACCTCCGTCGCTACTGTTGCAAAATCTGTTCTAAAAAAACGAAACTTCAAGGCATCTTCGTCGATAGTAATATCTTGAACATTGGGGCCAATGAGAAAGAACTGCGCACCGGACTTGAATAGCTTGTAAAAAGCCTCATTGAGAACAAAAGTCCGATCGTCACCACGATTTGGGCTCAGCTTGTAGAATTCATCAAGAACAAAGAATTCAGGGGGCGGCATCTCCTGGAATTCAACGAACCGCTCTTGTGTCAAAACGTAGATATTTTTCTCTTCCGTGTGCTGTGAAGGATGGGTGATGATTTTGGTTCCTCGTCATTTCAAGTGGGTAGCCTGAGATCCAGCTTGCCCAGGATCAGGTAGGCCATGTTGATAAAGTTCTTGTGCGTGCGGTAACCCCGAGCCTTGGCCTTGGCGGATTGAATGAGGCTGTTGAAACCTTCCAGAATTCCATTGGTGATCTGGCTCTCGAACCATCGGAGCACGCCATCCCAGTGATTCATGATGGTGTAGGCGACCTTGACGATAGGCGGCAGATCGCTGGTTCTGGCGTTTTCCAACCAGGCTTTCAAGAGGGTAGCCCCCTGATGGCGATTCTTGATCGTGAAGATGTCCTGAAAGGTCAGGCGGAACTGGTAGGCCTGCGCCGTCTTGAGGTTCTGGTCTTTGAGTAATGCCTGCAGCTTTTCTTTCTGCTTCACCTTGAGGTTGCAATCGTTCTTGAGCCAGAGCCAGCGGGTCTTTTTGAGATTTGGCTGAGTGAGGACTTCCCCCTTGCGCACGTCGTCCACGGCCTCGTTGACGAGCTTCATGAGGTGAAAACGATCGAAAGTGATCTCCGCATTGGGCAGGTGCTCGGCAGCCCCTTTCTGGAAGGCCGGCGAGAGGTCCATGCTCACATCGGTGATCGCTTCCGCGCTACCACCATGGGCCTGTAGATCTGCGGAGAATCTCTCAAAGGTCTTGGCATCCTTGCCGGGAGTAGCGAACAAGAGTCGCCGGGCATCCAGATCCACGAAGAGCGTGATGTAGTCGTGGCCGCGCCGACTGCTGGTTTCATCGACGCCGACGGCATGGACATGGGCCATATCCACTCTGGTACGGGCTTCTGGCACATAGTGGTCAATCACCCGCCACAGGAGCGTGTCGGTCTCGCCGACTAGGCGGGCTACGGTCAATACCGGCATCTCCCGCACCAGGGTCATGATCAGCGCTTCGAAGAGCAGGGTGAAATGCGAGCCTTCCCGTGCCCAGGGAACAGATATCTGATGCACTCCATGCTCCTGGCACTTCACACGAGGTACGCGGGCATGGAGATAGGCTTCATGCTGGAAGAAATCCATGTGCCGCCAAGTATGGTCACGGGTATCATGTACCGGACACTCCTCACCACAGACGGAGCAAGCAAAGCGACTACCCTTGGGAAAGTTGATGTGCAGATCCAGGCGTTTCTCCTCCACCGTGAAAGTCACATGATCCACCAACCACGGCGGAACCAATCCTAACGCGAGAGAAAACAGCTCTTCAGGGACCATCAGCTAACTCCAATTCAGGGCACGACCGCTCCACAGCATTCTACCCCCTACCC
>NZ_MXAV01000025.1 GCF_002847505.1 Acidithiobacillus marinus | reverse complement strand
CCATGATTTTGAACTCCGGCGAAAAGCGCTCAGAGAGCCGACGGCGTGTCTCGTCAATCAACGCAATCGTTGGAACAATCACCACAATGCGTGCGTACCTGCGCGATGCAACCATTGCATCAATAAGCAAACTTTTGCCAAAGCTCGTTGGTGCGCTAAGGATGACATTGGCTCCATCAAGAAGCGCCCGATACACTTGGCCCTGTACGGAATGCAGAACGATTTCATTGAGGCCAACAACTTTGTGGAACTCGAAGTTGAGCAAATCTGTGGTGGAGAGGTTTTCCGGGTTTGACGTGTATGGATAAAGTCCCGCTCTTTGCACTAGTGCCGTTATAATGGCCTGATACCCATCAAGAACAGAACGAAACTCAAGAGTACGAATTAATGCCTCACGACCTGCATTCTCGTTCTGCGTAAGCAAAGATGAAATCTCTGCAAGTGCCTGAAATGCATTGTCCTTGAGCCACTGCGGGTCGGAGAATTGAGTGAGAGGCATCCTTGTCACCTTTGAAGGCCCTCCAGTTTTTGCTGTAACACCTCAAGTAGTGTCTTTTTACATGCGAGAGGCACCAGAAAAAGGTGCACTCTCAGTGCAGGCAATTTCCGATCTGCAAAACTGGCATAGATTGACTCTAGCTCTGATTGAAGTGCTGCAACAAAGGGGGCTGTAACCTCTGAGTGTTGATTTACGCACTCGCTATCGTATGTCAGTAGAACAGGAATGCATGTACGCTTGAAAATGACATCCAAAGAGGTGCGATCGCTGATTAGTTTTTTAAGTGCGTCAGCATGTTGCCACTTAGGATCTATTTTTGAATCGATAAGAATGAATTCCCTCCGCAGCCAGTCTCCGTCAGTATGTGACTGTAATTCAGGGATGACGGCATAAATTGCTTGGTGGATATCTTCGTAGAACTTTACTTCGCCAAGCCATAGTTCAAGACCATCATCATTCTCTACCACATGTACAGCATCAAATCCCTTTACGGTTTCATTCGTAGATGTTTTGAAATAGAGTTTGCTGATTGCGGGTTGTGAATTAAAGACCTCGCGTATTAAGGCATGTAGGAGAAGTTCTCCAAACTCCCCCCTCTTCTTATATTTCTCGGTGGTGTAGACCGTGACGGCAGCCTTCTTGATCAACCGCATCGCGGTCGCTGAATTCATACTCTCAAGGTCTGAGTAGTGCAGCGCAAACTCAGGTAGCCACTCAAATAGGTAGGATGCCAGTGCTTCATGGCGCCATTTTCCGCCTTCGTAACCAGAAGATGCGGCGGTGAGTCCGGGTGAACGGCCTAAGTCGTGGGTGACAATGTTAAAGAATGGGGCTGGCTTGTCGGCAAAAACACTCATGTGTTAGCCCCCAATCGAATTTCGTTAACGCGGGTCTTCGCGGTCATCAGTTCGTGAAGGAGGGTGCGGAAGAGGTCTTCAAGGCTGCGCTTCTTGTCGGCATGACTCCAAATTTTTGCGTCAACGGCACCGATTGTTTTAGCGATTTCGACCTGCTGCTCGTAGGGCGGCGACGGAATTTTAAGAACCGATATCTCGTTCTTGTTGTAGTTCGCTTGATTCACGGCACGTCGGGCGAGCTTCACGAACACGCCTTCTTCGCGATAGTGATTCATCAGATGTTTGAGAAAGTAGTTGTGCGACTTTTTCTCGCCCGCACAGATTCTCAAGATGAACGACGCAAAGATATGTGGCTCGTCCTGCTCCTCATAGATTGCCGATTTCCCGATCAATTCGGCACTGTTCCGCCAATTGAAAAGAACGTCGCCATCTTTCAGAACAAGGCGATTGGCCGTTTTCACAGGAACCACAATGCGGCGAATTTTCCGGTAGAGCAGATTTCCCTGTTTGTCGATGTCAGCAGTGCTGACGATTTTGACTCCCTCTGGAGTAGGTGTCTTTGGGATAGCCTGCGAGACACCGTAGTCGATGAACTCCACGGTATCGATCAGTGGTTTCACTTCCCAGCTTTCAGGAACGGGGCCGATTTCGGTTTGTTTTTGGGGCTCGTTGCGGAGGCCTTCGGTGAAGAGTTTGTGCATGAGGGCCTTTTTCAGCTCGGTGGTGGTCTGAATGATCCGCTCTTGCGCTTCGATCGCCCGCTGCACCGTCGAAAGGATGTGTGCGATCTTCTTCTGTTCGGGGAGAGGGGGGAGCGGGATGGGAAACCGTTCCAGATCACCCTTTCGGATGTAAGGCATGGTTGAACCGGAAACCACTTTGCTGAGAGCCTCGCTCAATGAGCCTTTGAGAACGTAGAAGATGAAGTCCAAATCTTCTTCGAACCCATCGAGAACGTAAGTGCGCTGATAGGCTTCGAACTTTCCCCGGTAGAGTTTTGTTTCGCCAACTGCGCCGTTCCCAGCGATAAGGATTGCGTCGGTATCAAACGAGTAGTAATCCGAAGCGTGAACGTCCCGGGAGCATGTGAAAAATGGATATGCGCCGTTTGGCGATCCTTCGTTCACATCTTTCTTGCCCGTTTTGATCGCGCAAAGACTTCCCAGGGGTTTTTGATTCCACTCACTCATCTCCGGAATCTCCTGAGCCCGGCCTGACTTTTAATTATGGCGAATTCGCCGGAATTAAAATCGGGGTTGTGGACTGTCTCCCAGATGCCGAGGAATTCGACGGTGTTGCGGTTGCGCAGCCAGTCGGAGATGAAAAAATCGCCGTCCTTGGCCTTGAGCATGTCGGTGAGGGAGATGTAGTCCTGATCCTCCCGCCGAATGACGGAGACCTCGGTGCCCCGGACATTGATTGTAGCGTTGGTGGCTTTTTTCTTCATGCACCGACTCCGAGTTGCTTAAGGATGTTCAGCAAGGCCGCATCCGTCTCGCGCGCCTCGGCCTCGATAACTTTAAGCTCCGAGACGATTTCCGCGATGGGCCGGTAGGTTTCGGCATCCGAGGTGTGGATATAGCGGCTGGGGGAGATGTTGTAGTCGTTCTTCTTCAGCTCGGCGTGGTCAACGATGCGGCTGAGTTTTTCTTCTTTCTTCCAGCCGATGAGGGTGTTGGCGATGCGCTGTATGCCAGCTTCGGGGATGAAGTTCTTGGGGTCGCCCTTTTCGAAGACCTGACTGGCATTGACGAGCAAGACCTTGCCCTGGCGCTCTTTCGCCTTGGCCTTGTTGAGGAACAGCACGATACCCGGGGCGGTGGTGTTGTAGAAGAGGTTTTCGGGCAGGTAGAGGACGCTTTCGATGAGGTCGTGGTCGACGAACCACTGGCGGACGATCTTTTCCTTGTTGGTGCCGGCATTGCCCGAGCCGCGTGAGGCGGCGCCGGTGTCGAGGACGACGGCGGCGCGGCCGGTGGCGTTCAGGCTGGCGTGGATGTGCTGCACCCAGCCCCAGTCGGCGGAGGACTTGCCGGGAAAACCGGCTCCGGCGGGGAAGCGGTCGAGTTCGTCGTTGTCGTAGTCGGCCTCGGTGAACCAGTCCTGGTTCCACATGGGGTTGGCGACGACGCGGTCGAAGGTGCGGAGCTTGCCCTGCTTGCTGCGGAATTTGGGGTTCTTGAAGGTGTCGCCGATCTCGATCTGGCCTTCCATGTCGTGGATGATCATGTTCATGTTGGCCATGGCCCAGGTCTCGGGGGTGAATTCCTGGCCGAAGAGTTTCAGCGGGGCGACGCTGCGCTTCTTGCCCTGGGTGCGTTCTTCCATGGCGATCTCGCATTTCACGAGGAGGCCGCCGGAGCCGCAGGTGGGGTCGTAGATTTCCATGCCGGGCTCGGGCTGGAGCACGCGGGACATGATGCTGCCGACCTCGGGCGGGGTGTAGAACTCGCCGGCGCTCTGGCCGCCACCTTCGGCGAACTTGCGGATGAGGTATTCGTAGCTCTTGCCGATGATGTCGGCTTCGACGTCATCGAGCCCGAGGCGCTTGGTGCTGATGGCCTCGATGAGGTTGGAGAGGCGGTCGTCATCGAGGTCGCGCTGGCCGTGGGTGGTGGCGTTGAAATCGACGCGGTCGATGATGCCCTGCAGCAGCGGGTTTTCCCGGGCGATGGCGCGCATGTGGCTGGTGACGCCTTCACCGATCCAGTCGGAGAGCTTGCGGATGACGGACCAGACCGGCTGCTCGGGATCGTCTGGCACCAGGGGGAGGTAGAAACGGACGAGCTTGTGGTCAGCTCTCGCGAGCTGGAAGGCCTTCTGGCGCGAGCCAACCTCGGCGGCGATGCGGTTCAGCTCGTCATCGAAGACGTCGCACAGGCGCTTGGTGAAGATCAGGGGAAGGATGTAGTCTTTGTACTTCGGCGCGTCCTTGGCGCCACGAATGGAACAGGCTGCGTCCCAGATCCACGATTCGAGGGATTTGTCTTTACCGTTATTGCTTGCCACCAGCGTTTTCCCCTTTGGGTATCTGCAACTTTTTCAAAAATCACCCCCGATACACCACGCTCCCACCTACCAGGGTATAACGCACCCGACCCCGTAAATCCCACTGGGCGTAGGGGAGGTTGCGACCGCGACTGGCGCCGGAAACAGGATTCAGGGTAAACCCAGCATCGGGGTCAAACAGGCAGATATCGGCGGCACTGCCGACTTGCAGCGTGGGAGGCGGCAGCCCCAGGGCTTTGGCGGGACCGCTACTCAGTAATTTCAGGGCATCCATCAGAGTAATCAGACCATCGTCCACCAGACGCAAGGTCAACGGTAACAGCCACTCAACGGCACTGATTCCAAAAGGAGCTTGCATAAAAGTCATCCCCTCACGATCGATGCCCCAGGAGCAGTGATCACTGCTGATGGCCGCAACCTCTCCCGCTGCCACAGCACGCCGCAAGGCATCCCGTTCGGCGAGAGAACGCAAGGGCGGCAGCACCTTGGCATGGACATTGAAATAGCCCACATCCTGCTCACTGAGGAGCAGGTGATGAATGCTCACTCCGCAGTGGGCGGCTTCACCCCGTTGCCGGGCGGCCTGAACTGCCGCAACGGCCGCAGCCGTACTGAGATGGGGGAAAAATACCGGGCAAGCACTCAGCGCCGCCACCGCCAGATCCCGCTGGATACCCACCAGCTCCGCTGTCGCACTGCGCCCCGGAAGCCCCAGACGCATACTCAAGCCACTCTCGTTCATGACCCCCTGGGCAGCCAGATCGGCATCTTCTGAATGCAGCAATACGGGACAGCCGAGGTCGGCGGCATAGCTCAGTGCCAATCGGAGCAAGGCGGCATTGCGGATGGGTTCCTTGGCCTGACTGAAGACCAGGGCACCCGCCTCTTGCAGCGCCGCCATTTCACTCAATGCCTGTCCCTGCAGCCCCATACTCAAGGCGCCACTCCCGTGGACGCGCGCCAGTCCCAGGGACTCGGCCATGAGCCGCTGTTCCTGGAGCACTGCAGGGGTATCTGCGACCGGCTGGGTGTCGGGACGCAGGACTACCCGGGTAACGCCACCGGCTACTGCCGCCCGCAATTCACTGGCCAGATCCCCGTCCCGCCCATGACCGGGGCTATGCCCCTGAAAACTGCTCTCAATAAATCCCGGACAAGCGACCAGGCCGGTAGCATCGAGAATTTCCTCGGCGTGAAAATCCCGGGGAATAGGGCCTCTTGTGGTGATTTTTCCATCCGCAATCCCAAGATCGGTGATGGCATCGAAGCCATCGACAGGGTCCAGCACGCGCACATTGCGGATGATTCTACGCATGGCTTTCTCCCCCCCCGCCGCGCCCGCCAGGAGCGTCAACACCGCCATGCGCACCGCCAGCCCATGGGAAACCTGCTGTAAAATTACCG
Source organism: Acidithiobacillus marinus (assembly GCF_002847505.1). GTDB lineage: Bacteria > Pseudomonadota > Gammaproteobacteria > Acidithiobacillales > Acidithiobacillaceae > Acidithiobacillus > Acidithiobacillus marinus. Next base: position 38,304 of record NZ_MXAV01000025.1, on the reverse strand, counting down.
CCTGATTCCCGTCCGCCACTTCCGAGGCAATTTCGACGCCACGATTCATGGGGCCGGGATGCAACACCAGGGCGTGGGGCTGCGCCCACTGCAAGCGCTCCGGAGTCAGACCAAAACGCCGATGAAATTCATCCAGACTGGGCAGGCGATGGGATTCCATGCGCTCCTTCTGCAGACGCAGAGCACAAATGACATCCACCCCCCGCAAGCCTGCCTGCAAGTCGTGATACACATGCACACCCAGGGCAGCAAGCTCTTTGGGGACCAAAGTCCGGGGACCAATAACGCGGATTTCCGGGCAACCCAGAATGGACAAGGCATGAATCTGGGAACGGGCCACCCGCGAATGCAGGATGTCGCCGACTATTGCCACCACCCGATCTTCAATGGGGCCAGCTAGGCGGCGGATAGTGAACACATCCAGCAGCGCCTGGGTCGGGTGGGCGTGCTGACCATCACCAGCATTGATGACCAGCGCCGAATCGCCCAGATGGCGGGCGATAAGGTGAGCCGCTCCCGCCTCTGGATGACGGATCACGAAACCATCCACCTGCATGGCCATGAGATTATCAACGGTATCAATCAGGGATTCGCCCTTGCTGGCACTGCTGGTACTGGCGGCAATATTCAGCACGTCTGCGGACAGCCGCTTGGCGGCGAGTTCAAAGGTACTGCGGGTTCGGGTACTATTCTCAAAAAACAGATTGACGATGGTCTTGCCGCGCAGGGTGGGGGTTTTTTTGACGCTACGCTGGGCTATGCTCAAAAAAGATTCGGCAGTATCGAGAATCTGCAACAACTCCCGCTCACGCAATCCCTCGGTACTGAGCAGATGGCGTAAGCGTCCCTGGTCATCATATTGGGGATTTCCGTCCCCGAGGCGGAAGGTCTGAAGGCTCATGTCACACTCCCCGGCGCAGCCGCCAGCCATTCCAGACGCAAAGGGTCAGGCCCCCGCAACTTGATTTGTCCACCCGCCGCGCCATTAAGGCGCAGAGCGACAATGTCCGCAGACACCGGCAATTCGTGGCCTCCACGATCCACCAGCACGGCCAGCATCACACTGGCAGGGCGGCCATAATCAAAAATCTCGTTAAGGGCCGCGCGGATGGTGCGCCCGGTGTAGAGCACGTCATCCACCAGAATGATAGAGCGGCCATTCACATCAAAGGGGATATCCGAGGCTCTGACCTGTGGGTGTAGCCCTATCTGACTGAAGTCATCCCGGTAAAAGGAAATATCCAGGCGCCCCAGTGCGGTTTGCAGACCCAAAGCATGGTGCAATGCCTGGGCAACCCAGACCCCGCCGGTAAAAATCCCGATCATGGCCGTCTGCTCGGGATCCACCCGGGGAAGCAAATCCCGGACCATACCCTCCAGCAAGCTACTCACATCCCAATCTGCGTTCATACGCTGACCCCGAGATCCTGAAAAGTCTGAAGAATTTCGCAGGCAGCGGCCTGATCCAAAAGCTGGGCGCGCTTTTTGGGGGAAAAGGCCTGATCTTTGAGCATGGTTTCGGCGGAATGGCTGCTGAGGCGCTCATCTACCCAGTGCATGGGCAGGGGAAAACGGCGCTGCAGACGCTCGGCAAAATTGCGCACTCGCCGCACCATCAATCCTTCACTCCCGTCCATATTCAGGGGCAAGCCCAGGACCACGGCACGCGGTTGCCACTCCTGGAAAATCCGCGCAAAGCCTTCCCAATCGGGGCCAGCCTCACCATTGCGCAGGGTAATCACGCCCTGGGGGGGTAATCCAGATTCTCCCAGCACGGCAATACCAATGCGCCGCTCGCCAAAATCAATACCGAGCAGCGGTCCCGAAACTTCAGGCATGGCCCGCAGCACCACTGAGCAGACGCATATCCACCCCCATAGAGCGGGCTGCAGCCTGCCAGCGTTCACTGGCCGGCAAATCGAAGATGACCTGCATATCCAGAGGACCGTGCAGCCATGAATTTTCTTTCAATTCTTCTTCCAGTTGCTGCGCGCCCCAACCGGCATAGCCCAGCGCCAGCAAATAGCGCTGAGGTTCTTCATGCTGGGCAATGGCCTGGAGAATATCCGGGGAACTGGTCAGCGCCAGATCCTCATTGATTTCCAGGCTGGAGAGCCACTCACCCCGAGGACTGTGCAAAATAAAGCCGTGCTGCGGCTGCACCGGCCCGCCCCAATAGACCGGACGGTGGATCATTTCTTCAGAGGGCTGGATATCCACGGCCTTGAGGGCATCGGCCATGTTGATATCGACAAGACGGTTGATGACCACCCCCATGGCCCCTTCAGGGCTATGCTCACAGACCACGATGACCGTACGATCAAAAAGGCCATCATGCAGAGCCGGCATGGCGATGAGGAGATGATTTTTAAGTGATGAGAAAGTCGTCATGCCGTTATCATACGGGTTTTCTGAGTAAAACGGCAGATGACCTGGGCGGGAAGATGCATCACCCCCTTATTGACCCCGCTCCAGACGCTGCCAGAGTAATTCGGCGGCATCCACCCCGAAAAAGCGGCGAATTTCCCGGGCACCGGTGGGGCTGGTGACATTGATTTCGGTCACATAGCCACCGATCACGTCGAGTCCAACAAAGAGCAAGCCGGCGGCACGGAGAGCCGGCCCCAGGGCCGCACAGATTTCCTGATCACGCTCCGTAAGCTCGGCCGCCACTGCCGTGGCTCCGGCTACCAGATTTCCACGAAAATCCTTTTCCGAAGGCACCCGCAACATGGCCCCGGGAACCGCTTGTCCATCCACCAGCAAAATCCGCTTGTCGCCTTCGCGAATGGCGGGAATGTAGCGTTGCGCCATGACGTAATGCTGCCCCCAACCGGTCACGGTTTCGAGAATACTCCCCACATTGCGGTCCTGCTGGTGGAGATAAAACACCCCTTCGCCCCCCCGCGCCGAGAGGGGCTTGACCACAGCCTCCCCATGCTCGGCGAGAAAGGCGCGCAAGTCTCCCAGATCACGACTGACCAGCAAGGGCGGCAGCAACTCCGGGAAATGCAATGCGTACAATTTTTCATTGGCATTGCGCAGACTCACCGGGTTATTCACCACCCATGTACCTGCATGTTCCAGCAGATAACAGGCGGTCAGATATTCCAGATCCACCGGCGGATCCTTGCGCATGAGGACCACATCCATTTCGGCGAGAGGCCGCTCTTCCACGGCAGCCAGGGTCACATAGTCATTACTTTCATCGCGTACCGTCACCTCACGCAGTCGCGCCCAGACCTTGCCATCGCGCAGAAACAAATCCGGCAAGCTGAACACCCAGCACTGATGCCCGCGCGCCTGGGCCGCCAGCAGCATGGCAAAGGTGGTATCCTTGGCGGGTTTGATTGCGGAGATGGGATCCATGAGAATCGCCGCTTTCAAAGTCGTCATGATGCGGCTCCCGTTGTTTGCTGCTGACGCCAGTCGGCCATTTCCCGTGCTGCCGCAACCAGTGTCAGGCGGGCAATGACGCCATAAGCATAATAGCGATTGACTGGAGCATCGGGCGGCGATTTGCGGCAGGGCAATATGCAGGGCTCGCCAAAAGCCATGGGCTCAAAATGTGCTCCGGGAGCGTTCAGATTTTCATCCCGGCCCCGTCCGGTATGGACCCGATAAAAACCGCCCAGCACCTGCTGACCCACCATATACACCACTGGTTCCGCCACAGCTTCCTCGGCGGTTTGCTCAAAGGTGTATACCCCTTCCTGAATGAACACGTCGCTGACCGGCAAGCCTTCCTTGCTTTTGGCCATGCGCGTTCTTTCCTTGCGATTGAGATCCATGAACTCCGCCCCGGAATAGGCGGTCATGATGCCCATGCCATAAGTACCGGCATCGGCTTTGACAATGACAAATGGACGCTGGGTGATGCCATAATGATCATAGCGCTCACGGGTCATTTCCAGAATGGCATCCACATTAGCAACCAGGCAGTCACGACCCTCAGCACGCATGAAGTCAATGCCCTGACAGCGTCGAAAAAAGGGATCAATCAACCAGGGATCAATATCAATGACCTCCGCCAGCTCATGGGCAGCAGCCCGGTAGTGAGCAAAGTGCTGGGACTTGCGCCGGGACCGCCACCCCGCCGCCAGTGGCGGCGAAATGGGCTGTTCCAGATTTTCGAGTATTTCCGGCACACCGCCGGACAAATCGTTATTGAGCAAAATCAGCTGTGGATCAAAGTCCGCTGCCTGCAGGCGGGCACCCTCACGAAAAATCGGCTCCAGGAGCAGAACATTACCAGAAGGTAAATCATAGGCTGTCCGTTCTTCGAGCAACAAAGAGCCGACCCTGACCTCCAGTCCGGACATTTCCAGCAATTCCCGCAATCTCGCCACATTTTCCAGATAAAACAGGTTACGGGTGTGATTTTCCGGAATCAGAAGCAGCCGTTCCAAACCGGGATAATATTGGTTCAGGTAATGCTGAATGGCCGACACATAGAGCGAAGAAAATTCGGGGTTGAGATTATTGAAACCCGCCGAAAAGAGGTTGGTATCTACCGGTGCCAGCTTGAAACCGGAATTGCGTAAATCCACCGACGCATAAAAGGGGGCTGGTGTCGTCTGAAATTGACTGCGAAACCAGCGTTCAATAGCCGATTGTCCGGCTATCAGGTGCCGCTCAATATCCAGTAAAGCCTCGGTGCGTTCCGTGGCAAGCAGGGGGATGTTTTGTAAAACTCCGGTCATGCCTGGACCTGATTCCTTTTATCGATAGCCACATACTGACGTGGACTGGCTCCGTTATATACCTGGGTGGGGCGGAATATGCGATTATCCGCCAATTGTTCGCGCCAATGGGCCAGCCAGCCTGCGGAACGGGCCATGGCGAAAATGGGGGTAAACAAATCGGCCTTGATCCCCATTTCGTGGTACAGCACGCCGGAGTAGAAATCCACATTGGCGTGAATGCCCTTGGGTCCAAGCCGCTCTGTCGCCAGCTTTTCGACCTCGATAGCAATTTCAAAAAGCTGGCTGTGGCGCAGATGGCCATTGCTCGCCAGCTTTTCCATCATTTCTTTGAGAATGGCTGCACGCGGATCCCGCGTTTTATATACCCGATGCCCAAAGCCCCAGATTTTGTCCTTGTTTGCCATTTTTGCATCCAGATAGGCAGCAACCCGGTCGACGCTGCCAATTTCTTCCAGCATCTCCACCACCTTCTGGTTGGCGCCGCCGTGCAGCGGGCCCGCCAGAGTCCCAATGGCACTGCCAATGACATGATAAGGGTTGGTGAGTGTCGAGCCAGTCACCAGTACTGAAAAAGTACTGGCGTTAATGGTATGTTCCGCATGGAGAATGAGACAGGTATCCAGAATCTTGACCAGCGCAGGATCCGGCTCGCTTCCGGAAATCATATACAGAAAGTTGGCGGCGTGATTCAAATCTGTGCGCGGAGCAATGGGATCATTACCGAAACGCATCTGCTCCCACATGGCTACGATCGTGGGCATGCGCGCAATAATGCGCATGGCCATGGCGTCCAGATGCGGAACATTTTCGCGCTCGGCATCGGAAAGTTCCTGCTGCGGATAAAACATGCCGAGGCTAGCCACAGCGCAGTGCAACATATCCATGGGGTGTCCGGTAACCGGCATGAACTTCATGATTTCCCGCACGTTGTATTTGACCTGGCGGTGGCTGCGCAGGCCCTGGTCAAAGGCTTCCAGATCGCCAGCTGCGGGTAGTGCGCCATCCAGAAGCAGCAGGGCCACTTCTTCAAAACTGCTGTGCGCCACCAGATCGTCAATCGCGTAACCGCGATAGCTCAGCAAACCTGCCGCGCCATCTATGTGAGAAATACTGGAGTGGGTGGCCGCCACTCCTTCCAGACCGGGAGCTACGTTCGTATCTGCCATATCGAACCCCTTTTATTCTGATCAGTCCTGTATCCAAGCGTCGTCGGGTCATGCACTATCAGCCGCTACTGATCTGGACACAGAACAGCAGCCGATGATTGTCATCATAACGCGCCGGAAAAATAAAAGGGAGGCCGCGAGCCTCCCCATTAATGATGATTTACCCGCTTATTCAGGCAGAAAAAGAAGACCCGCAACCACAGGTGGTGGTCGCATTGGGATTTTTGATGACGAACTGTGCGCCTTCCAGACCTTCACTGTAATCAATTTCTGCACCCACAAGGTACTGATAACTCATGGGATCAATAAGGAGACTGACACCAAACTGATGGACTTCGGTATCTCCCTCGTTCATGTTTTCATCAAAGGTGAAACCATACTGAAAACCGGAACAGCCACCGCCGGTCACAAAAACGCGCAGCTTGAGGTCTTCAGAACCTTCCTCTTCAATAAGGGCGCTGATTTTATCCGCCGCATTTTGGGTCAGGGTCATTACCGGAGGAATGGAATCCAGATTGGTCATTGTTTCTGTTGCTGTGCTCATTGTGCTTAACTCCATGCGCCGCAGCGCGTTGTTCAGTGGATACCCGACTATTTTGCTCGCTTTTTCAGGGTAGCGTCAAGTTGTCGGAATGTAAGCCCCGGCTCAGTCTTTTTCGGGAGACTGGGGGGCGTACTTCACAGCGGCCACCCGTGCACCAACCAACACCGCCAGAAGCACCGCTGTGGCGATGAGATCCATGGGCCCGAGGTGATGGGCATAAAGGCCAATGAACAGTTCACGCAAAACAAAGACTATGGCCACTTCCGACAACACCCGCAAACGGATGCGGTGAAACTCCAGATAATCCGTGAAAGTCCGAAACAATTCAATCAGCACGAACACAGAAAGCACGTCAGACACAAGTCCCTGAATGGCATCTTCTTCGCGGAAGGACAGGAAGGTTTCATACACATCCCAGACCACCCCCACCAACGAGGCGACCAGCGTCAGCAGCATGACAAAAATCAGCACGACCACGATGAAATCGAGAAATCGTTCGTAGAAGCGCAGAATGCGCCCGCGCAGACCGCTGACGCCTATAGTAGGCAGGGATTCCTCCGCGCCTGACTTGGCCAAGCCATCACCCCGCCGCCCGGGCTGAACGCCGCAAGCGCGAAAGCAGCCGTCTGGCCATTTCGCCAAATAGCTCCGTCTGGGTCGGATGGGGATGAATGGCTTCGCCCACCTGTTCCAGGGTCAAGCCCGCGCTGACCATCATGACGGCCTCACCCACCAGCAGATCAGCATGATCTGCCAGGAAATGCACCCCCACAATCCGGTGGCTGACCTTGTCGGCAATCATTTTGATCAGGCCATCGGTTTCACCGGTCATCATGGCCTTGGCATCAATACTCATGGGCACCTTGACTTCGGCCACATCCATTCCGGCGGCCTTGGCCTGTTCCAGAGAAAGCCCGACAAAGGCACACTGGGGTCGGGTGAAAGTTACGCCGCTATCTTTGGCCGCATCATAACGAGCCCCATGGCCGAGCAGATTGGCCGCTGCCACCCGCCCCTGCTGGCCCGCCGTGTGTGCGAGCATGTACCCTCCCACCACATCCCCCACCGCATAAATATGTGGAACACTGGTCTGCCCTGTGGCACTCGCGGCAATGGCGCCGCGCTCCGCCAGAGTCACCCCCGCAGCGGTCAGGTTCAGGGCGCTGGTATCCGGACGCTTGCCGGTAGCCACCAGGAGCAGGTCACAGACATGATGGGTGTCGGTATCGCCCACCTGGTAGTGAATATCCAGAGCACCAGGCTTGCCGGATACTTCCTGCACCTTGACGCTGGTCAGTACCTGCAGACGCGGGCTGTTATGGGCCAGAGCCTTCATCAGTTGCTCGGAAACTTCTTTTTCCATTTCGGCCACCGGGCGCGGCAGTGCTTCCAGCACCAGCACCTCGGCACCAAAATCGTGGAACATCTGGGCCATTTCCATACCGATGGCACCCGCACCGATCACGCACAGCCGCTTGGGCGGCTGGGCCAGATCCCAGACCGTATCTGAGGTGACCGCCGCAGCACTCTTTAACGCTTCCTGCACCCCCGGAATGGGAGGCACAAAGGCGGGAGCCCCGGTGGCGATGACGCAGGCCCCGAAACTCAGACTCCGGGCATCCTTACCCGTAATTTCAACGCTGTGCTCACCGGTAAAGCGGGCAGCGCCTTCCAGCACCTGAATTTTCATACCCTGATCGGTTTTCAGGGCCATTTCGCCCCGCGCCTGCAAAATGCCGCGACGGTGTTTTTCCAACTGTGCCCAGTCCAGCTTTGGAGTGCCCATCTGCAAGCCCATGGCCGCATCATGTTCCCGATCCCGGATGCGGTCGGCGGCAGCCCGCCAGGCCTTGGAGGGGATGCAACCGCGCCACAGGCATTCACCCCCGGGGTAAGGCGCATTATTGACCATGGCTACCTTGACGCCGTTTTCAACCAGTTCGCGGGCGCAATCCTCGCCCCCCGGACCAGCTCCGATGACCAGCACCTGCACATCATAGTCGCCCTCGGGAATCGGGGTCGCACCAGTTTCCAGCCAGCTTTCCGGGTGTTCAATGGCTTTTTTGAGATCCTTGAGAAATAGCGCTGCTTCCGCCCCGTTCACCACCCGATGATCGGCGGTAATGGTAATGGGCATGCCCTCCGGGCTATTTCCGGCAATGGCAATAATGGCCGCCGTACCCGGAGTGACGATGGCATCAAACTGGGTAACGCCATACATCCCCATGTTGGAGATGGTAAAGGTAGGATGGGTGTATTCGGGAGGACTGAGCCGACGTTTACGGGCTTTTTCCACCAGGGGCGTCCATTCCTGCTGCAACTGCTCCAGCGCCTTGCCCTCCACCGAGCGCAGCACCGGCACCACCAGCCCGCCATCTTCGGTGGTCGCGGCAATGCCAATATCATGCTGGGCGCGTTCCACAATTTTGTCGGTCGGCTGATAGGCGGCATTGACCAGGGGATGCCTGGCCAACGCCTGAGACGCCGCCTTGGCAATGGCCACGGTCAGCGACACCTTGTGGGCCTTGGCGGCACGCATCAGCGCTTCCGGCTTGGCTTTGACGGTGACATGAAACACCGGAATACTGAGGGACGCCACCATCGCCTGACTGATGGCCTTTTCGATGGCACTCATCGCCCGCCCTTCCCCAGGTACGGCAGGCTCCGGCACGCGGGCACCGGGCATGGCCGGGGCGGCGCGACTGGCAGCGGCCAGCACATCGGCGCCGACAATCACCCCTGCCGGCCCGCTACCTTGCAGCAGATTCAGATCCACGCCCTGCTGTCCCGCCAGCTGGCGGGCAAAAGGACTGGCTGCTCCCTGCCGGGGGCGGGCTGCGGGTTGCGCCCCGGGAACGCGCTGTATGGCCACTTCCGCGACGGATGGCTGAGGCCTGCTGGTTACGGCAGGCGCTGCCTTGTCCACACTGACAACGGGTGCTGCAGGCTGGGTGGATGCCACCGCACTACTGGTATCCCGCACCTGTTCGGCCGTTTCCACCAACCAGGCAATGGCGTCACCCACGGGAACCACCGCATCCACCGCGACGCGGGGACCGGACAGATAGCCTTCACGAAATACTTCCACATCCATGATGGCCTTGTCGGTTTCAATGGTCGCCACCACGTCCCCGCGCTGGATTTTATCGCCCAGAGACTTTTCCCAGGAAACCAGCACGCCTTCGCTCATGGTATCGGAAAGCTGAGGCATTTTGATGGCATGCCCGGAAAGGGGTTCCGGCATTTCAGAGGCTGGAGCAGCAGGAGCAGCTTCGGCAGAAACATTCTCTACCGCCCCCCCGCCCGCTGCCAGGGACTGTGCTTCTTCAGGTGTTTCGGTGAGATAAGCCATGGCTGCCCCCACCGGCATGACACTGTCCACCGCTGCCAAGGGTCCGGCCAGATAACCGGAGCGGAACACTTCCACATCCATGATCGCCTTGTCGGTTTCAATGGTCGCCACCACATCGCCGCGCTCCACCCGGGCCCCAATGGGTTTTTCCCAGGAAACGACGACGCCTTCCGTCATGGTATCGGTCAGTTGTGGCATCTTGATGACGTAAGGTTCAGCCATGTTTCACCCTGTTTTGAGAATCTCTAGATCAGAAGCAATCCGCACACCCGTCAGCTGCGACGGGGGCGGCGAGCATGTGTAAAAATGGACGATCTTAACGACCGAACATCTTCTTGACGGCAGCAACTACATCCCCGGCATTGGGAATGGCCGCTTTTTCCAGGCGGTGATTGTACGGAATGGGAACATCCAGCGCATGCACCCGCACTGGGGCGGCATCCAGATCAAAAAAGCATTCTTCATTGATAATGGCGATGACTTCTGAACCGACACCGACCGGAGCCTCGTCCTCTTCGACAATGAGGGCGCGATGGGTTTTGCGCACACTGGCGGCAATGCCGGCCCGATCCAGCGGTTTCAGGGCACGCAAATCAATGACTTCGGCATCAATACCATATTCGCTGGCGAGCTTTTGCGCCGCATCCAGCGCCCAGTGAACACTGATATTGTAGGCAAAAATACTGATGTCCTTACCCGGACGCATGATTTCGACGCCTTCCAATGGCGTGAAAAACTCTTCATCCGGGACTTCGCCCTTGAGGTTGTACATGCTTTCATGTTCGATGATCACCACCGGATCGTCCGAACGGACAGCACTTTTCAGCAAGCCGTAGGCATCCCGAGGCGTTGCCGGAGTCACCACCCGCAAACCGGAAATCCCCATGAACACTTTTTCCATGCGCGCAGAGTGCTGGGCGCCCAACTGATGCGCCGTTCCACCAGGAACCCGCATGACGAAAGGACAGCGAATCCGGCCACCGGACATGTAATGAATTTTGGCAGCATTATTCATGAGCTGATCCATGGCCAGCCAGGCAAAATTGACACTCATGATTTCGACAATGGGGCGCGCGCCGAGCATGGCCGCACCAACGCCAATGCCGGTGTAGCTGTTTTCGGAAATAGGAGTATCAATCACCCGTTGTTCACCATATTTGGCAAAAAGTCCGGAAGTCGCCTTGTAGGTACCACCAGCGACACCAATATCCTCACCCATGGCGAATACCAGCGGGTCACGCGCCATTTCTTCATCGTGGGCACGCAGAATTCCCTGCCAATACATCAATTCAGCCATGGTGATTACCTCCTTCGGTATACACATAACGCGCTACATCTTCAACGCGGGGTTCCGGACACTCCATGGCGTAACGTACCACCTCGTTCTCGATTTCATCCTGGATGGCCTTGTCCATGGCATGGAACTCTTCTTCCGTCACCACTCCGGCTTCTACCAGACGGCGCTTGTATATGCCGATAGGATCACGTTGCGCCCATTCTTCCACTTCTTCCTTGCTGCGATAGGCACCGGAGTCCGACATGGAATGTCCGCGCAAACGGTAGGTCATGAGCTCCAGAAAATAGGGTTTGCGCTGTTCGCGCACATAATTGACGGCTTTTTCGGCGTGGGACATGACGATGTCGATGTCCTGTCCGTCACATTGCGCGGCCTCGATACCATAGGGCGCCACCCGCTTGTACTGGTTGATTTCTACTGTAGCGCGCTCGATGGCTGTACCAATGCCGTAGAGGTTATTTTCACAAATGAAGAGGACGGGCAGCTTCCAGAGACTCGCCATGTTCATGGTTTCATGAAAGGTACCCTGATTGTTGGCACCATCCCCCAGGAAGCAAATAGAAATTTCCTGACCGCCACGCAACTGAATGACCTTGGCAAAACCCGCAGCCAGGGGAAAGGGCCCGCCCACCAGAGCATAGCCCCCCATGAAATGCACATCGGGATCAAACAGGTGCATGGAACCACCACGCCCCTTGGAGCAACCCGCTTCTTTTCCGAACAGCTCTGCCATCAGCGCCTTGGGATCCATGCCGGATTTCAGGGCGTGGATGTGATCCCGATAACCGGTCACCACATAGTCAGAACCCGTCTGGGCTTTTTCCAGAACGCCAATGGCACAGGCCTCTTGACCCGGATAAAGGTGCAAAAAACCGCCGATCTGGCGTTCGTGATAGGCCTCCGCACAGCGTTCTTCAAAGCGGCGGGCAAAAAGCATTTCACGCAACAGGCGCTTCTGGTCCGTGGCGTCCATGGTCCTCCCAGACAAAGTAAATGGACCACATTGGCAAACGTGGTCGTAGTGAAAAATTTCAGCTAAATTCTTAGGGATGATGGCCTAGGCTGACGTAAATCGTCAAGAGCCAAGCCACACAGCGCACCTGAATAACCAAGCCCCGGGTAGCGCTCAACCCGAATAAATGGGCGGCTTCCCACCCAAGAATACTGCTTAAAGGAGAATACACGGAAACTGCTCGACCCAGATATCCAGTGCCAGATACGCTGCGCTATGGCACAATTTTGGTAAATTTCCCCCAAAACAGGGAGAACATTGGCTTGAATATGGCCAGCCAAAAAACCCGCTTGAAAACTGCGGGTTGTGACAAACATCACCAGTATTGATTGGCCGGATTTATTTTACCGTACTGCGCAGCATCACACTGGAATTGATTTCAACACGCTGATTTTTGAATCGGCCTTCCGGGGTTTTGTTACTGGCAATGGGGTCTTCATAGGAGTGGCCTTTAACGGTCATTCGGTCCGCTGCGACACCACGATTTTCCAGATAGCCCGCCACACTGCCGGCACGGGCCTTGGAAAGTTTGTAGTTATAAGCATAGCTTCCAGTTTTACTGCAATACCCATTAATATCCAAGGTCGCATCTGGATGCATTTTGGCAAAAGCTGCCACCTTATCCAGAACCGCAATATCCGTCCCCATCAACTGGGCGGAACCGGTCTTGAAATTGATCCCGGTGATGGTAATGGGCTTACTGATCAGCACCGTTTTTTCCACTGGAGCGATGGGGGCAGGCGGCGGCGGGGTGGGCGCAGAGACCACCGGAGCCACTGGCGCCGGACCCGCCGGACAGGGGGTTACATCATAGAGGCCACAACCCGAGGCAGCCAGCAGCCCTCCTGAAAGCAGTAATTTGATGAATGGCGCAGAATTTTTCATGTTCGTCTCTCCTAAATACGCAATGTGTGTTTGCCTCAGAACATAAAGCCGGTTTCGACCATTCCGCGTAACTGATTGGTGTTGGTCCCATCCGCTCCGGAGAAGCCGTAGCTAGCCGGAGTCGATGCGGTGACATAGGACAGCTCCGCTCTGGCGAAGAAACCGCCATCCTGATAGGTCGGCGTGAGGGTGATGGACCAGGCGTGAGAATCGGCGGGGAGGTCTGTGAGTGTTGAGGCAATACTATCGCTATTCAGCCCAGAACCCAGGGGTCCGCCCACATGCAAATATTCTGCACGCGCACCCAAAGAGAGTGTGTTAGTGAAGCTGTAGTCAGCCAACAAAGCACCACCATAATTATCGAAAGAGTGTGGAATGCCTAGCCGTGCGGATTCAGGGGTATGCATATACTGGAAATAAGGCTCGATCATCCACGGACCGGAGCTGTATTCATATTCAATGCCGTAAATCTGGCTTTCATTACCAATGGGACTGTAAGCCACCTCATTGGAACTCACACGGGATTTACCCAGGGAACCTTGGCCGTAAATACTGACGGTATTCGAACCGTTAATGGCGTAGCTGACCAAGCCGCTGAGTACGTTATAACGATTGGAGAAATAACCATCTGTCCAGGCCAGCGATGCACTCAATGGACCCGCACTACCATTGAACTGAATACCACGACTGATAATGGGTTCCATATCCCACAGCAAGCCACGCTCAATGTTGACATTCTGATAGGTGAAGCCACCTTCTGCACCAATCAAGGTGGGTAACTGGCCAATTTCCACAGAATAATGAGAAGATGGGGCAAATTTTAGATATGCAACAGGCAAGGCCCCAAAATCATTGATCGTATTACTTGGCGTCGCTGTGGATAAACTTGCTACTAATGTTGGAAAGCTGTATGCACCCGCCTGAATATAAAACTGGATCGGCCCATTTTCTTTCTGGATGATGACCATGCCGTTGGTAATGGACGCACCCACCCGCTTAGCCCCCAAGGTACCTGCTGCTCCCTGAGGATTATCCTGATAAAAAGCCATACCACTGGCAACGCCCTGCACATCCAGCTGGCCCAGGGGGCCGGCACAGAATGTCAGGGGATTGGGCAAGGATAACGGGCTGGCATCAGCCACACCGGCAACGAGAGGAAGACCCACGCATAAGCTGGCGAGGATGGCACGACGGAAATAACGATTGCTGTAGTGCGACATGTTGACTCCTTGGCATGTATGAAAACAATCAAAGCTGTGGTCAAACAGCAAAGTACATGCCCAATGATTCATACCCCGCCAGAATAAAAATTATCATTATTAAACAATATGATAATAATATTTAACCTATGAAAACAGCAAGCAAGCGCACCAATTTAGTGCGCAGCGCACTTTTCCCGTGCAAGCATTCTTCCGCCCGTAAAAAACCCGGCGCATGGCCGGGTTTCCGTCTTCAGGACAAAAAAGATTAATTGCCGTTCAGGGTTCTCTCAATCTTGGGTAGGGCTGCGCCCACGCCAGCGCCGACCGCACCACCCACTGCGGCGCCAACAGCGGGATTGCCGGCGGCCACAGTACCCAGCACAGCACCACCAGCAGCACCAATAGCGCCACCACTCAGCGCCCGCTGTCCGGTAGGACTCATATTGGCGCAGCCACTCAGGGCAAGCACACATAACGGAATGATTAACCAGCTACTTTTTCTGGGACGATGCTCCCAGGTGCGAATATTGACCTTCATCAGAACTTCTCCTCTACGTTGCCTCAAAAGACTGATAACTGGACTTATGGGGCAGTCAATGTCTCCAGTCATCATCATGGCGCCAGCGACCCGCCCAAGGAGGCGGGCCGTGATGCTTCCATGGCCGGGGACGATAATAGCGAATGGGCGCAGGCTGCACATAATAGCCTGGTGCTGGATACGCCAAGACCGGTGGGGGTGGCGGCGGGGCTGGTACATAATACACGCGCCGTGGTGGTGGCACGTAATATACCGACGGGGGAACATACACCGGAGCCCCATAATATCCCTGGTTGTTCCCAAGAAACACGCGCAAACCCGGGACCGCAACGCCCAGGGATAAGTCACTATCCGCCCAGGCAGGGCGATCCACTCCCATGCATAGCGCCGCAAATAATCCCACAAAAATTGTCCATTGCGGCAAACGATGCATAGAATCTATCCCTCTATTTTTCATAGTTTCTCCTTGAGCCATCAGGCCCATCTGGGCACTCGCCTTTGCCGAAAATTATCAGGATACTGCTTTTAATTATCGGATCAACAAGAAACACAAGCAAGAAGCTTGCCAGATTATGCACGTTATTATTCAATGCGATACCAAGAGGCTCTGTAGCCAAATCGCCACAAAAATTGCTCCAAAAGAAAAAAACAACTGCTTTCTAACGGGTTACCCTGTCGCCCATATCAGGAATAAAAATAATACCAGGTGAAGGTCGCCGACAAGCTGAGGGTAATTATTCCAAACTCAGGCTTATCAACGGTCGCTCTCAAAGAGAATGGCTTCGCGAACCAGCTCCTGTATTTCAGCTTCAATACGCGTCAACGCCTGATCCAGATATCCCTGTCCCGGGTCAGATTTGGCCTGACGCAAGCGGGCATGGGCCAGCAAAAGCGGATGATCGGGCGGTGCGCCGTGCTCATGCAGATAGGTCACCAGAGGACAAGGCGGGGGCTCGATCGCAAGAGAGACATCAATCCAGCCCCGCCGAAGGGCGTCCATCAGGGGGCGGCGCAACAGGTGCGCTGCGTAAGCACCCAGCAGGGTTGCGGGATGGCTGGCTGTTCCTTCGGGCATGATGTAATCCGATTGCAGCATGGTCAGCAAAACATCAGCAGGCATGGGTCTGGCAATGGCATAGCCCTGTACATGGTCGAGCCGCAGGGCGCGCATGGCATCCAGTATGGATAGGGTTTCGACTCCTTCAATGACCAGCTCGGCATTGAGGGCATTCGCCAACAGTTGAATACTCTGAACAAAAGCGAGATTTTTGGGCTGCGCGCACAAATCGCGGATGAAGCCTTGATCCAGCTTGATTTTGTCAATAGGTAGGTCTTTCATGCGGAGCAGGGAAGAATAGGCCGAACCCACATCATCCAGGGCAATACGTACCCCCGTAGCCCGCAAAGCCAACAATCGCTCCTTGGCGATATTCCGGTTCAGAAAATCGCCACTCTCCAGAAGTTCCAGAAAAATTCTGGCTGGAGCAATAGGACTGGTAGCCATCGTCCCGGTAAAACAAGTCGCACAATCATGGTCCACCATAAAATCAGGGTCTACATTGAAGGAGAGATTCAAAAAAATCCCTTTCGCATCTAGAGACTCGAGAACCTGGAGGCCGGCCACCAGCATCAAGCGGCTGAGCTCCCGACGCTCATCCATATCCAGAAACGGAATAAAGCTATCGGGAGAGAGAATCTGCCCAGAGGGATCGCGCATACGTGCGAGGGCTTCAATGCCGACTATTTTTTGCTGGTTGATGGAGTATTCGGGCTGAAAATAGGCAAGCAGGGCTCCGTCAAGCTCGCCAGATATAGTAGCAGAGGTTTTCGCCACTGATTTTAATGGTGGTTTGAAGGGGCTATAGTTGGTGGAAATGCGGCATTTTCAGGCGATTTTGGGTGCAGAATCGTGAATGGGGTGGCTGACGGACGCAGCTCGCCCTCCGGAGCTATTCTCGGATAGGTAAACCCCGTGGTGGCGCCTCAGTATCCGAGTTGGCGGAGCGTTTTGTGCGCGCTGGCGGCGAAATCCCGGCACGCTTTGGCGATATTCTTGACGCCAGTGAGACGCATAATGCTCATGGCCAGTTCGCGCAAGGTCGCCATCATATGGGGACCGTTCTGGGTACGGACTTGGGAGAGGTCCTCGTGGAAAGTCACATCGCGGACATGATGGTTCCGGTTTTCAATTTCCCAGTGACCACGGGCCAAGCCCAACAGATTTTCGGGCGTGGCACGATCCGGGGTCAGGCTGGTGAGTCCGAAGGCATAATCATCCCGAATCGTGCCCTCTTTGCTGTTGATGGTGGAGCGTTGGATCAGGAAAGCTTGTCCGACATGCGGAAAATGGAGGCCGGTTGCCCGGGTGGCGACGATGATTTTGCGGTATTCAAAGCGGCCATGCCCGACCTCTGTGGTTTCAGCGTTGAGGGGGAAAATCGCCCCAAGGGAGGCACGTCAGACGGTCGCGGAGTTTTCGTTGATTGCCTTTGACGGCGGTGAAGAGATAATCGGCTTTCTTGTCTTCGACGAGGAAGCGGGCGGTCTCCCGCTGGGTATGCAGGGCATCGGCGGTGACGACCTTGCCCGCGATGTTGACGTCCTGGAGCAGGTTGCGCAGTTCTGGAATTTCGTTGGTTTTCCGGGCGATTTCTTTTTGCGCGATGGTGGCCCCCTGTCCATGCAGGAACGCGCTGAGCAGATGCACCTGAGCGCCGTCTGCGCGTGCGGCCCCTTTGAGGACTTTGCCATCGACGGCCACCGCTTCAAAGCCCGCCGTACCCAGTAGCCAGGCGCCGATCGCCGCATCCAGCGCCTCCACATCGGCCCCTTGCAAGACGCGCCGGATGGTCGGTTCGGAGGGGGCGAGGTAGCGCTTGGTTTTGGGATCGAATCGGGCGCGGATGCGCTTCAATTGAGCCTGGGTCAAGCGACCGCCCCACTCGGCGATGGCGGCATAACTTTCGGCCCGCGTCAGGACAGCGGCCACGGCCACCGTCAGGATGGCCGGGAGGGGATGCTGCTTGCCTAGTTTGCTGCGGGTATCGGGAAGGCGGAAAAAGATTTGGCGCAAGCCTTCCATTTGCGCGGTCGCTCAACGTCACGGTTTGCATGGGGGTATGGGTCCATTCGAGTTGGGGCTGCGGCTGGGCCAACCAGGCCCGCGCCTGTGGATGGAGAGGAAAGAGCAGAAGACGTTTAGGTTGGCCGTGGTGGACATAGCCACCACCGGGACGGCGGGCGAAGCCCTTGGTTCCGCCGACATCCACCCAGTTGGCGGCCCGGTAGCAGGCACCGGTAAAACGGGGGGATTCCACAAAGGTCTCAGCCAGCACGATGGGATGCCCATAGACGGATTGCCAGTCCGCAGAGAGCCTGTGCAGGTTCAGCGCCAGAATACGGGACGCCAGATTCGGGAAGGATTCTCCGGGCAGGATCAGAAAACGGGCATTGTTGGCGATGAGATGCAAGCGCTGGCGGCGCAAGATCCAGGACCAGCCGATCCACCGATCCCGCGCCTGGCATTGAAAAGCGGCGGCATGCCAGCCCAGTAACGCTACCCAGCGACCATCGAGCGTAGCCACATAGCGCAGGTTACGGCCCGCCAAGGTGCGAAAGCCCCGGTAGTGATACGTTTGCATCAGCGTATTCCAGCGTTCCCGCTCCGTGGGCAGGATGGGTCGCACCTGAACACGGTGCAGGCTGGCTTGCTGGTTTTCGGTGAGAGTTGGGACTTCCATGCGGCAAAAGTTACCGCATTCATCCTGAGAAGTCCAGAAAAACCCTTTGTGCTACTCCATCAGCAGCTTAGATGGAAGGTTGACAGGGCCCTGATAGGCAAGCAGATCCTGGGGAAAGCGCCAGCTTGTCTGCTGAGAAGGCTTCACAGTGAAAATTCAGGTGCTGGCTTAAGAGCACCGAAAAAATCGTGACAAAACATTTTTCGATTATCCAACCCGATCAACAAAGTAGTGCCTATGAATACATAGGCATATCATATACTCCTATTATTAGCACACTATGGCAACAAAGCTATTTGTGTCAATCCAGCGGTTTCGGGCAAAGCAAACAAGCGGTTCATGTTCTGAACCGCCTGGCCGGCCGCACCTTTGACCAGATTATCAATCACCGACAACACCACGACCTGTCCCGGACGGGGCTGATGCACGGCAATTCGGCACACATTGGCGCCGCGCACCGACCGGGTAGCCGGATGGCTTCCAAAAGGCATGACATCCACAAAAGGCTCTTGCGCGTACCGTTCTGCAAACACTGCCTGCAAATTAGTGTCGCTCATGGGCTGCCGCAGGCGTCCATAAAGAGTGGCATGAATACCGCGAATCATGGGCATGAGATGCGGGGTAAACTGCAATTCGATGGTATTCCCACTGATTTCCGCGAGAATCGCCTCAATTTCCGGACGATGCCGGTGGCCACTGACGCCATAGGCACTCACACTGTCGGCGGCTTCAGGAACGATCAGGTTCACCTTTCCGGTACGTCCTGCACCACTGACGCCCGATTTGCAGTCGGCCACCAGAGTTTCCTGCTGCAGCAAACCCGCCTCCAGCAAGGGGGCTAATCCCAGAATGACTGCCGTGGGATAACATCCCGGATTGGCAATCAGGCGCGACTGAGCAATGGTCTCCCGATAATATTCAGGCAGCCCGTAGCGCGCTTCTCGGAGCACATCTGGGGCGCGATGGGCCATACCATACCACTGCGCAAACACTTCAGGGTTCGCCAAGCGAAAATCTGCGCCAAGATCAATCACCCGGACATCCTGCGCCAACAGTTCCGGAGCACTGTCCATGGCCACGCCATGGGGTGTGGCAAAAAACACGACATCCAGTTTCGTCAGCGCCTGGGGGTCGGGGGCGGTATAAGTTAAATCACAAACTCCGCGCAGGTTGGGAAAATGCGCATCCACCCTTTCTCCGGCCTCGGCGCGGGAGGTAATGACTTGTACCTCCACTTCGGGATGAGGAATCAACAAACGCAACAATTCCACTCCCGTGTAACCGGTACCGCCCACAATCCCTGCCCGAATCATGTCATTTATCCTTCTATTGCTTTTAAAGCCATACCAAGAAAAAACCACAAAAAAGCCGCCCGGAGGCGGCTGGTTTCAATTCCAAGCGTGATCTTAACGTTTGGAGAACTGATGACTGCGCCGTGCCTTGTGCTTACCAACTTTCTTACGCTCCACTTCGCGGGCGTCTCTGGTCACGAACCCTGCACTGCGCAGCGGTCGACGCAAGGTTTCATCATACACCATGAGGGCACGGGTAATGCCGTGACGAATGGCACCCGCCTGACCACTGGCACCGCCACCGCTGACGTTCACCAGAATGTCAAATTGACTGCCGTGTCCGGTAAGTTCCAGGGGCTGCATAACCACCATGCGCGAGGTTTCGCGGCCGAAGTACTCTTCCAGACTCCGCTTGTTGATGACGATCTTACCGGAACCGCGCCGCAAATAAACCCGTGCAGTGGCGCTTTTGCGCCGACCCGTGCCGTAATATTGTTCCATGATAGTACTCACCTTAAATATCTAAAGTCTGGGGCTGTTGCGCCGAGTGGGGATGCTCGGAACCGCTATACACCTTGAGCTTGCGGTACATGGCCCGGCCCAGGGAGTTTTTCGGGAGCATACCCTTCACCGCAATTTCGATAATCCGCTCCGGGTGGGTTTCCATCATTTTTTCAAAAGAAGCGCTCTTCAGATTGCCGACATAGCCGGTATGATGGTAATACATTTTGTCCTTGGCTTTATTGCCGGTCACCGCGATCTTGTCAGCATTGATGACAATAATGTGATCCCCAATATCGGCATGGGGGGTGTACTCGGGCTTATGTTTGCCGCGCAGACGCGTGGCTACCTCGACAGACAGGCGGCCCAATACTTTATCGGTTGCATCGACTACGAACCAGTCTCCCTGGACTTCATGAGACTTGGCAGAATAGGTCTTCATCACAAAACTCCGGCTTCGGGTTTTTCACTGAGGGGCGGGAGACTAGCGACGAAACGGAGTCTTGTCAAGGCATATGCAGCGTCTGTCATGGGCTCAATAAAGAATCGCGTTTGGGTTGCGAACAACAAAAGTTGTGGTAACTCAGCCATATTGACCATAAATTTAGAATAAGTAATTATACTGATCAATTCTTAAATACTAGTTGAGGAGAATGAGCGTATGAAACCCAACGTTGAATGCTTTTTTGATGAAAACACTTTTACCGCCACTTATTTAGTTCGGGAACCAGAAGGCTCTGCCTGTGCCATCATCGATCCGGTGCTGGACTTTGACTATGCGAGTGGTCGTACTTCCACCAGTTCGGTAGAGCGCGTTCTTGAACGGGTGGAGCAGGATCATCTGCAGGTGGAATGGGTGCTGGATACCCACGCCCACGCCGATCACCTCAGCGCCGCCCACTATCTGCGCGAGAAACTACACTGCAAAATCGGTATTGGTGCGCACATCACCACCGTACAGAGCACTTTTGCCAAACTCTATAATGAGTCACAGCAAATCCCTCAGGACGGACGTCAATTTGATCATCTCTTTGACGATGGAGAGACTTTTTTTATCGGCGCCATGCCGGTACGAGTCATGCACACACCAGGACACACGCCCGCCTGCCTGACCTATGTGGTCGATGAAGATGCTGCTTTTGTCGGTGACACCATTTTTATGCCCGATTATGGTTCGGCGCGCTGCGACTTTCCTGGTGGCAGCGCCGATACCTTGTACCGCTCGGTCCAGCGCATTTTCTCGCTTCCGGATGACACGCGCATTTTTGTCGGTCATGACTACAAGGCACCGGGCCGGGATGAATTCCGCTGGGAAAGCACCGTGGGTGAAGAAAAAGCCCATAACATTCACATGGGAAATGGTCGGACCCAGGCCGATTTCGTGGCCCTGCGCCAGCAACGCGATGCCACCCTGGCCATGCCCAAACTGATCCTCCCTGCTCTGCAGGTGAATATCCGTGCCGGAGAACTACCGTCGGCAGAAGATAATGGCGTGGCTTATCTGCGCATTCCGCTCAACGCAGTCTGATTATTCAAGGGAGAATCCTCCATGCAACAGGAATGGTTGATGGGCTTTTTGGGTGGTTTGTTGATTGGTTTGGCGGCCCTGACTTTTTTACTCGTGAATGGACGCATCATGGGAGTGAGCGGTCTCCTCGGTGGCCTCATCGATCGGACCGGCTGGGGCAATGGGGCAGAACGGCTGGTTTTTCTGTTTGGTCTGTTTCTGATCCCTGTTCTCTGGGCACATTTCGTCGCTCCGGTAGACACCCACGTTACCAGTAATATCGGACTGGTCATTATTGCTGGCCTGCTGGTGGGTATCGGTAGCCGTCTGGCCAATGGTTGTACCTCCGGTCACGGCGTCTGCGGTATTTCCCGCTTTTCGATCCGCAGCATTTTCGCGACGGCGGTGTATTTATTCAGTGGCGTGCTGGCTGTCTCCTTGTTCAGGCACTTTCTGGGGGTGTTGCCATGATGCGGTTATTGGTCGCTTTATTTTCCGGTTCATTATTTGGTCTGGGCCTGGTGGTTTCCGATATGGTCAATGCCCAACGGGTCCAAGGCTGGATGGACGTGCTGGGAAACTGGGATCCGACGTTGGGCTTCGTATTGCTGGGTGCCATTTTACCCATGCTGCTGGCCTGGCCTCTGGGAGCACGACGCGGTAAGGCGTTTCTGGGCAATGCCCTGCCCGGCCCGGCCTCGGTGCAAATCAATCGGGAACTGTTTTTGGGCGCAGCCCTGTTTGGCGTGGGTTGGGGACTGGTTGGGCTTTGCCCCGGCCCAGCTGTTGCCGGGCTGGGCCTGAACGGCAGCAGTGGCTTGTTCTTTTTTCTGGCCATGGGAGCTGGCATGTTTGCGGCATCCCCCCTGCGCCGCTTATTCCTGCGTCCCGTAGCAGCTTGAATACTTTCAGACTAGAAACCTTTCTGCAGGCGTTGCTGCGGAGAGGTTTTTCTCTGGTTGGATAGTTCTGCTCATCCTTTGCTCGGTTTTTAGCTTAAACCATAAGGCATCAGCAACCAGGCAAACAGCAGAATCACGATCCCCAGTGCCGCAAAAGTCTCCCAGCTGCGGCGGCGCAGCAATCGCTCAGGATTGCTGAGCACGGCGGGCTTCCACAAGGCACTTAGATAGTAGGCGAAAGAAAAGGCACTCCCCAGGGCCAGCAAAATCGCCAGCCAGTAGGCCTGGTCATGCACATCAGCAATAATCACCAGCAGCTTGGCAAAAAAACCGATGCTGGGCGGCATCCCCGCCAGGGCCAGCAAGGTCAGGCCCAAAAGCCCCGCCAAAACTGGCTGGCGTTCTCGCAATGCGGACCAAGGAATCGCGATGCTGTTCTCAGGCAATGCCGAAAGCCCCATGAAAGTGCCTACATTCATCAGTCCGTAAACCAAAGCGTAGATAGCTGCGGCAATGATACCCAACGGACCTGCCGCGAGTGCGGCAAGAAAGTAGCCGGCATGGGCAATGGCCGAATAGCCCAACATTCTCCGTAAATGTCCGGCACGATAGGCGAGAACATTACCCACAACAATACTCGTTGCGGCAATGATGGCGACTGGAATTTCCAGTTTCGGGGTCGCCGCTACCAAGGTAATCAGCGCGCCCATGATGGCGACTTTGCCGACTCCCCCGAGAAAAATCAGAAATGGAGCAGGGGCACCCTGATAAATGTCCGCCACCCAGGCATGAAAGGGCGCAGCGGCAATTTCAAAACTCAAGGCCACGAGCAGCGCCAGAACCCCCATCATTCCGAAAACATTCGCAGTCATGTCACCCATGGGGGGAATCACTGCCAAACTGCCATCTCCCAGATAGATCAGGGCAACACCAATGGCAAACTGGGCAGAAGCCAGACCCGCCAGCAACGCATATTTAAAGGCAGACTCCAGCGCGGCTCGACCACTGCCGGGCCAGGCCAGCAGGGCAAAAAAGGGCAGCACCTGCAGTTCCAGACCAATAAATAGCAGCAGAAGACTCTGGGCACTGACCAAAATCAGACTGCCTACCAGAAGTGTCAGCAACAAACCCACCAGACTGCCAGTCATTTTTCGGGTAATAGGATGAAAGGCGATAAAAAACAATCCCGCCGCAACGGCCAGGCTCAGATAAATGCCTAAAAGACTGGCGCTGAGATCCCAGTACAGATCGGCACCAAGGGCCATGTGCTCCACAAAAATACTGGCACCCGCCGCTATACTGCTGGCCCCGCCCAACCAGGGCATGAAGCGGCCCAGAGTCAGGGCATCTGCCAAAAATGCAATGAGTGCTGCAGAAGCAACTATCAGTAATGGCAGCAAGGTCGGATTATACGCCATGACCGCCTCCCTGAATCAGTTCGGCACTATGGGTCGAGAGTAAAATACCCAGATGAGAAAGAATGACCTGGGGATCCAGACCCAACCATAAAGTCAGCAAACCCAGTACCCAGAACAGCAACCATTCGCCTTGCTGCAAATCTTTCAGGGTTTCTGGCAGAGTATGGTTCAGCGGACCCAGCATGATCCGCTCATAGGCCCGCAAAAAATACACCACCCCCGCCAGAATCCCCAGGGTAGCGAGGGCCGCCGCCCAAGGCAGTACCCGGAAAGCACCGGCCAGACTGAGAAACTCCCCCGGAAAATTGGCCAATCCCGGCAGCCCCATACCGGCCAGAAAGAAAAACAGCATCCAGGCCCCGAGTCGGGGAGCCCGTCGAAATAAGCCGCCTAATCCGGCCCATTCGCCCGTAAGGCCTCGATTCTCCATGACACTGACTACGCCGAACAATCCGGCGGACACTACTCCATGGGCAATAAGCAAAAACACGCTGCCATGAATGGCCTGACTTTGCAGCGCGAACAATCCCAGGGCCACCAGATTCATATGGCTGACGCTGGCCCAGGCTGCAAATAGACGCAAATTGGCCGCATTCAGAGCCAGAAATGCGCCATACAGCGTACCAATAGCCCCCAGAATGATGCCGACCGGGGCAAATTCCAGAGCGGCCTGGGGCAACATGGGAATCGCAAAATGGATCAGGCCATAAGCACCGGCGGTCACCGCCGCCCCCGAGAGAAACACACTCCCCGCCGGAGCGGCATGGCCATACCCTGAAGCGGCCCAACTATGCAGAGGAAAAAGCGGCATTTTGACTGCCAGGCCGGCAACCATTCCCAGGAATAACCAGATCCCAAGCCCCGCACTGATCCGGGTGTCCGCCAGCTGCAAAATGGAAAAGTTATATACCCCAGTCTGTTGGCCATGGAGCACATAGACCACCACCAGGGCTACCAGAAACAGTAAAGACCCGACAAAAGTGTACAGAAGGAATTGCAGGGCAGCAGCGCGATTTTTGTGGCCGCTGCGTAAAATCAGAAAAGCACCGGCAAGTGCCAGAATTTCATAAAAAATATAAAACATCAGGACATTCTGGGCATAAAATATACCGAACAAGGCACCAGCCATGACCAGAACGGCACTGGCCAGGGACCGGAATTCCGGCAGGCGCCAGGCAAAAGCCAGACTCACCGGTATCAACAGGGCACAGAGCAAGGCCAGAGTGCTGCCCAGCGGACCCGCATGCAAGGTCCAAAGCCCCCCCAGATAGGGAATATGCAACCCGTGTCCGAGAGTGCCCATGCTGTCGGGAGCGAAACGCAAAATCAACGTCAGCAACAACTCGATCAGGGCGATGGTCATGGCCAGACGCTGCCCTGCCTGTTTTTGTGCGGATAACCAGAGGGCGGCGCACCAGGGCAGGAGAATCAATACTGTCACGAGAATCACAGCAAGTACCCCCAGGCGATAAAGAGCAGCACCACCAGCCCGAGAATCATACCACTGGCATAACGACTGAGCAGACCATCTTCACCACTTTCCAGAACCCGACTTCCGAGCCCGAAGCCATCTTTCAACCCCCCGAGCAGCAACAGTTGAAAACCCGCCTGTTCCAGAAAGCGGTCCAGAACCCGGGCCAGGGCATACCAGATTGGCGGAAAGATACGCAGGAAAACCCGGTCGAAAAACCAGGCATTGAAGAGGAAGGCAATACGACTGAGGCCACGGCCTTCGCGCTCCCATTGGGCGGCCTTGTAGGCAATGGCAATGCCAATGAGAGTGGCCACTGATCCTGCCACCTGTAGAAAAATGTTTACCCCACCTGCAGGGGCTGGCGGCATGCCCAGTTCCGGGGCCAGCCAGGGTAACCAGAGTTTCGGTCCCGGCCAGCCGGGTGGAAACTGTAGCCAGCCAATACCAATACTAGCCACGGCCAGAACGCCGAGTGGAATTTTCATGCCCCAACCCATCTGGTAGGGCTCGCCCGGTTTTTCAGGTCCTTCAAATACCAGAAAATACAGCCGAAAAGCATAAATCGCCGTGAATACCGCGCCTAACAGCGCCAGCACCCAGAGCAACTTGCCACCAGGAACAATAAATGATGCGGCAATAATGGCATCTTTACTATAAAAAGAGGCCGAAATCACCGGCACGGCAGCTAACGCAAAAATACCCGCCAGAAACGTCCAGCGTAAAAAAGGTTGCTGTTTTTTAAGGCCGCCCATCTGACGAATATCATGATTTTCTTTATAGATAATAATGACTACCCCGGCACCCATGAACAACAGCGCCTTGAAACAGCCATGGACGAGCAGATGGAAAAGACCGAGGGAGGGTGCACCAATACCCACTCCAAGAAACATGTATCCCAACTGACTGATGGTGGAGTAAGCCAGTACGCGCTTGATATCCACCTGAGCAATACCGCAGGTAGCCGCATAAAATGCCGTAAAAGCCCCACTCAGGCCGATCACCCAGAGCATCCCGGGCACTGCAGCAAAAATCGGATAAAGACGGATACAGAGATAGACCCCTGCCGTGACCATGGTCGCTGCATGAATAAGGGCAGAAACCGTACTGGGTCCTGCCATGGAATCCGGCAGCCAGATATGCAGGGGAAACTGTGCCGATTTAGCGACCGCACCAATCAATATCAGGATTCCGGCTATGAGCAGCGCCAGATGATCGGGGCTGGCCGCCACTGCTGCAAACAGCGGCGAGTAATTGAGGGTATGGTACTCGGCAAAGAGAATGAAAATCGCCAGGGCCAGGGCGGTATCCCCAATCCGGGTCACCACAAACGCCTTGCGTCCCGCCCAGGCATTTTCCTGCTTGCGATACCAGTGCGCTACCAGCGCATAAGAACACAAACCGACGGTTTCCCAGCCCAGGTACAGCAGCAACAAATTATCTGCCATAGTGAGAATCAACATCCCACCCACAAACAGATTCAGATAGAAATAATAACGCCGTTCGCCGTAATCTCCTTTCAGATATTGCTGGGAAAAGAGATGAATCAAAAACCCCACAAAGGCGGCAATACTGATCATGACCAAGGTCACTTGATCCACATGAAACGCGATACTGGCCTGAAAATGACCGACAGCCATCCAGGTCCAGACCTGATCATGGAGATTGGGGGCGCTTCCATGGGTCATCCATATCGCAAAAACGACCAAGGTCGACAAAAAGGGCATGGTTGCTGCCATGCGGCCTATCTGTCTCGGTGCGAAATGTTCTCCCAAAATGGCATTGAGCAATGCCCCCAGCAGGGGAAAACCAGGAACCAGAAAAAGCCACTCATTCATCGACTTCCTCCCGGAGCAGGCGAAGATCATCTACGCTATCGCCACCCAGCTCATGCTTGACGCGCAGCAACAAGGCCAGGGTTAATGCCAGAGCAGCGCCACTCAGCGCCATCATGAACACCACCAGCACCTGACCAGTGGCCGAATGCCAGCGCGCGCCTCCAGCAAGGGCAATCACCATGGCAGCGTTGAAGAGCAACTCGATACCCAAGAGCAGAAAAATCAGATTGCGGCGCAACAGGATCAACGCCACTCCGACCACAAACAGCAGTGCCGCAATAACCAGCGTCAGCTCAAGTGTCATGCGCGTCCCTCCGATGAATGGCCAGCACCGCCGCAATGATCGCAAAAAGAAGCAGGGCTACGGCCTCGGTCAGCCAGAGGTAAGGCCCAAAAAGAGCACGTCCTACGCTGGCGGGACCTATTTCCTGTATCGTCACCTGAAGATCCGGTCGCTGACCAAAAAGGAGAATCAGGACGACGGTCAGCAACACGACCAAAACGGCAGGCCACCAAAAACCCCGGCGCCAGCGCGCCTCCTCCCGGACTTTCAGCGGCGAACGTAATAGCATAATGGCGAAGAGGAAAAGGACCAGAATAGCGCCCACGTACAACATCACTTCCAGGGCCGCAACAAAGGGCGCCCCCAGTAGTAAAAAAAGAATACTCAGCGCCAGTAAACTGATACCCAGATTGACAGCGCCGTGCATGGGATCGTTGACCACCAGCAACGCCGCTCCACTCATGAGAATGATCAACAACAGCAATAAAATGAGCAGAATCATCATGGCAGATTGCTCCGGACATTGACGGGAGGCTTTTCGTTGATACCCTCTCCTTTATTTTTGTCACCCAGAGCCACCCCGGAATGACGATAAAAATTGTAATGCGGGTGCTTTCCGGTGCCGTCGATGAGCAAGGCGTCCTTTTCATAAATGAAATCGGCATGATGCTGTTTGCTGAAAGCAAACTCATCGAGGAGCTGGATGGCCAGGGTAGGACAGGCTTCCTCACAGAGGCCACAATAAATGCACCGGGAAAAATTGATGCGGAACGTCAAGGGATAACGGCGCGTATCAGCACGCTCTCCCGCCTGTAACTCGATACAGCGGGTCGGGCACACGGCCGAACACAATTGACAGGCCACACAACGTTCGTCGCCATCGGGATCCCGGGTCAGCGTTGGCCTGCCGCGCCAGCGGGGGGGTAAATTCAAGGGCGCTTCTGGATAGCTGACCGTCGAGATGCGGCCGAGTTGACGCAAGGTTGTCCACAGCCCCGCTCCAAGATCGACAAAATTTCGCCACATCCTCATGCCAGCCTCCACAGAGCCGCTGCCAGCGCTGTTGCCATGATGTTGAACAACGCCAGGGGCAAAAGCACTTTCCACCCCAGACCCATCAACTGATCATAGCGGGGACGGGGCAAGGTAGCCCGCAACCAGAAAAATACAAAAATCACCGCTCCCGTTTTGATCAGCAGCCAGATCCAGCCCGGCAACCAGGGACCATGCCAGCCACCCAGATACAACAGCGCAGTAAGTACGGCGATCAGGGTCATTCCAAGATATTCACCCAGAAAAAAGTAGCCAAAGCGCATCCCGCCATACTCGGTATTGAAGCCTGCCACCAGTTCACTTTCCGCTTCTGGCAAATCAAAGGGAAGACGATGGGTTTCAGCGACCCCGGCTATCATGAAAATGACAAAACCCAAGGGCTGCAGGACGATAAAGGGCAGACTCTGGGCCGCCACAATGCCATTCAGGGAGAGGGAACCACTGAGCAGCACCACCCCGAGCAGCGCCAATCCTAAGGGCAACTCGTAGCTGACCAGTTGCGCCACTGCCCGCACCGCACCCAGCAGAGAAAATTTGTTGCCCGAAGCCCAGCCCCCCATAAAGACGCCATAGGCATTCAGCGAACTCATGGCAAGAATGAACAAGAGGCCAATATTCCAGTTGCCGGCCCAGGAAAAATGCTGATCCAGGGGCACCACAGCAAAACTGGCCAGAACACTGAACGCCACCAGCACCGGCGCGGCGCGATAGAGTACGGGGTCTGCAAAATCCGGGACAAAATTTTCCTTGCTCATCAGTTTGAGAGCATCGGCTAGGGCCTGACCGACACCCAGCGGGCCAAGGCGATTGGGGCCCAGGCGATTCTGCAGAAAAGCCAGCACCCGGCGCTCAGCAAATACCAGAAAACCAGCTACTCCGAGCAATATCACGGTAGTCAGCAACATACCCAGGATCATGAGAAAAAGTCTCATGGCTCTTGCTCCCAGGTCACCTCGACTGGGTCACCGGGATATAATCCCAGCTCGGCAAAACCTTCCTGATCGATAGCAATAACGCCCTGGACCATATCCTCACAGGGGATGACCGGCAAATGCAGTTGCCCGCAGGGGCCCTGCAAGGTGGCCGATGCGGCCTGAACGTCCGGATGCACCCGCAAACCCCGGAGAGGCGCCAAAGATTGCAGGTCTTCCGCCGTATCCGCCAGGGTTTCACCCCCATACCAGCGGAATATATCCAGTTCCCACTGCTCAGGTCCCACAGTCGGGGGGAGAGGCAGCGTCGCAATTTCAAAGCGGGCACGAATGGTGTCTGGCAGCAACACGCCCGGACTGTCGGGGTCTGGCGCTGCAGGACAAAGAAAATGCAGATAAAAATCAAGCCGTTTTTGCCAGGCTTCATGAACATGCAAGAGCTCGGCAAGACGCCCCAGCCAGAACAGTGGCGACGGTGGTCCCAGCGGATGCTTCATTCCTCCGGCAGCATCGGGAAAACCGCTGCCATGCACTGCCGAATGCAATACCTGGGCTTCGCGCTGGTACACGGGAGCAAATGCTTGAATCCGCCCTTCATAATTCACGAACAGTCCGGCACGTTCTGGGAATGCCGCAACAGGTAATAGCGCTTCTGCGGCTCGGGCAGTTGCCGAATCCACCATATCCAGCAAAGCGAAGCCCTCCAAGCCGGAAGACAAAGTCCGCCACGCTCCTGCCCCCCAATCCTCACCCAGGGGATCCGCCCCCAGGCAGAGCAGGTGATTGATTTCACGCTGGCGCAAGGCCTGCTGGAGACGCTCGGTGTGCCCATCTGCTGCAAAATAGGCCGCTCCGAACAAATTAGGGCGATTGACAAAAGCGCCGGCTCGGGCGTTGGCAGGGAGCTTTTCCAGGGTTTTACGCAGGGCATACAAGCCCGATGGCCCCAAAGTCTCCGCCGTCGCCAACAGCACCGGTACTCGCCCTCCCTGCAGACAGGGATCATCCGCCAGTTGCGCTACTTGATCACGCAAGGCACTGGGACGCAGGGGGCGATAATCGCCTTTACGGGCAAGCCCGGTTCGGCTGCTGGCCAGCACCGTCAAACGCGCGCCACGGCCTAGGGCCTGCCGCACAGCAAATCCAGCCATGGGCGCAATACTATCCAGATCTCCGATAACCACAATGCGATCTGCCGCTGCGACCTCCTGCAAGCTGGGCGCCTGGGGTAGCGCCAAACATTGTTGTGCCAGAGCTTCCGCCCAGGAACTGGTTACTGCAGCAAAAGGCGCATGTAAACAATCAGCCAGCGCAAAGAGGCCCAAATTGCTTTGCAGATCCTCTCGGGGAGAGCCCAGAAATCCACTGCGTCCCTCTTCCAAACGGCTGGCCAATTGCCGCAACACCGCTTCCTGACGACTGGTTTCGCCCTTCAGGCGCGGCTGCAAGGGCCGGGAATGGGCCGTCACATAAGGAAAAGCATAGCGACCGCGATCGCAGAGGAAGTGACCATTGATTTCGGGATGCTGGCGATTACGAATCCGTCGCAGGGTCCCCAGACGCGCTCCCGGAGTAGTGTTGCAACCCACCGCACAATGGGGGCAAACCGACGGCCCCTGCTGCAGATCCCAAACCCTGACATAATCATGGCGAAACACCTTGTCGGTAAATACGCCGGTTGGGCAAACCTCGACCAGGTTGCCACTGAAAGGACTTTCCAGAGGGCCGTCTTCCAGGCGCCCGAAGCTCACCCGGTTGCGCGAGCCGAACACCCCGAAATCCTCTCCCAGGGCGGCATCCTGATAAAAACGTACGCAGCGATAACAGGTAATGCAGCGATTCATTTCCTGATAAACCAGAGGACCAAGATTCTGATTGCGATAGGTGCGCTTCGGGCCGCCATAGTGGCGGACACTATGTCCGGTTTGCACGGTCATGTCCTGCAAATGACATTGCCCGCCCTCATCACAGACCGGACAGTCGAGGGGGTGATTGGTCATGAGCAGTTCAATGATCTCCCGATGTTCCGTATGCACATCGTTTTCCAGAGTCACCAGTTGCAGATCATCACTGGCGGGCAGCAGACAGGCCATGGTGATGCGGGGCGGATGCTTGCTGTCATGAGAATACATTTTTACCGCACATTGGCGGCAGGCACCCAGACTGCCAAGAGCCGGGTGAAAGCAGAAATAAGGGATCTGACGATCCTGACCCGCGGCAATGGTAGCTTCCAGTACATTTTGTCCGGGAACGAAGGGAATCTCCTGACCATCCAGATAAAAGACATGCTTCATGACTGGCGCTCCCGATACGGACAATGGCCGAGACGCACATGGGCCTGAAAATCATCGGCAAAGGCATGGAGACCCGAAAGTACTGGCATCAAAGCTCCGGGGGCCAGCGCACAAAAGCTGTTGGGGGCGATCTGTCCGCCCAAATGGTGCAGGGTGTCAATATCTTCCATGCTGCCTTCTCCTGCCTCAATGCGCTCCAGTAACCAGCGCACATAAGGCAGCCCTTCTCGGCAGGGCGTGCAGAAGCCGCAGGATTCACGAGCAAAAAATCGGGTGGTCGCTACCAGAAAATCAACGGGACATTGTTGGTCATCCATCAGAATAAAGCCTCCTGTACCCAGTCTGGAGCCCGCCTTGGCCACGGCATCAAAGTGCATGGGCGTATCGAAGTGCTCGGGCATCAGAAAGGGTGTGGAGGAACCGCCGGGCAGTACCGCGCGCAAACTGCGCCCTTCCTGCATTCCTCCGGCATGATCAAAGAGGATTTCCCGAGCCGTCGTGCCCATAGGTAATTCAAACACCCCCGGGCGTTGGGCAGGCCCGCAGACGCTATATAGTTTGCTCCCCACACCGCCGTTCACGCCCAGACTGCGAAACCAGTCGGCGCCGCGCGCCAGGATACCCGGCAAATGCGCGATACTTTCAGCGTTATTCACTGTCGTCGGCTGCAGCCAGAGCCCTTGCTGACTGATATGGGGTGGTTTTTTGCGGGGATTGGCCCTTTTGCCCTCAATGGCATTGAGAATGGCCGAGTCTTCGCCGCAAATATAGCGCCCCAGAGAAATGTGGATATCCAGACGCAGGTCACCGTCGGGCAAACGCAGCAAACCGGCTTTTTGAGCCTGGTGCAGGGCTTTTTCGAGTATGCGGGCACCCGCTGCATATTCCCCCCGTACAAAGATCACCGCATAGCCCACGCCCAGAGCGTGGGCGGCAATCAGCATGCCCTCGATAATATGGTGGGGAGCTCCGAACAGCAGCGCCCGGTCTTTGATACTTCCGGGCTCGGTTTCATCCAAATTACAGACCAGATAGCGAGGCTGAGGTGCGTCAGCACCGCGCAGACGCCATTTCAATCCGGTGGGAAAACCAGCACCACCGCAACCACGTAGTCCGGATTTTTCAACCTCGGCGATAATATCGGCAGGATCCATCTCTATCGCTCGAGCCAGACCGGCATAGCCGCCAGCCTGACGGTAAACCTGCAAATCAGCAGGATCCGGATCCGCAAAATGCCGACTCAGGATGGCTTCCATACATCCGCCTCCAGTTGTGCCAAAAGTTGAGTCAAAGCCTGCTTATCCATCGGCCCCAAAGCCTCCTGATCGACCAAGACGGCTGGCGCCCGATCACACATGCCAATACATACATGGGGAATCACCGTCAGCTTGCCACTCCGGCTCACTTCTCCAAACCCGACGCCACAATGCTGACGCGCCTGGGTCAGAATGTCCTGAGCCCCGGCCATATGGCAGGCAATACTGTCACATACCCGCATGACATGAGTGCCCACCGGTTCGCGCAGCACCAGACTGTAAAAAGTGCAGAGCTCCTCGACTTTTACCGGACTCAATCCCGTCAGTGTAGCTGCGAGCTGCAAGGCTTCGTCATCAATATAGCCCCGCGCCTTCTGCAGAGCCTGCAGAACCTCGCTGATGGCCGCCTCCGGCACCGGCGATTCCGCCACCAAGGCCCGTAGCCTGGCAAGCAGAGCATCATCATGCAGATCAACGGTCGAGGTCGGCGAGGACATAGTCTATGGATCCAATGGTGGCAATAAAATCAGGCAGGGCGGTGTCACGTCCCAGCTCGGTGATGAGCTGGACATGCGGAAAAGAAGGCGTGCGTACCCGCAGGCGGTAAGGGTGGGCACTACCATCGGCGACCAGGTAATAGGCCAGCATGCCCCGTGCAGATTCCGTGATACTCAACGCATGTCCGGCGGGCGGGCCAATTTCTCCAGCCATCTGTTCAAAATGATGAATGAGTGTTTCGATATCCCGCAAGGTGTGATCTTTGGGGGGCAAGGCATAGCGGGCATCGGCAGCCAGAGTCGGTCCCTCGGGCATTTTATCGGCGAGCTGTCGCAGCATACGGATACTTTGGCGGATTTCATCAATATGCAATTGCGTCCGCGCCAAAGCATCCCCATCCGTAGAAGTGGGCACTTCAAAATCAAGGCGTTCGTAAAGTCCATAGGGTGCAGCCTTGCGCATGTCCCAGGCTTTGCCTGTACTGCGCAAAACAATGCCCGAGGCACCCCATTTTTCGGCCTGTGCAGCGGACAGCACGCCAATCCCCCGGGTCCGGGCACGGAAAATGGGATTGCCGACGGTGAGTGTTTCGCTATCGCGCAAACCCGACTCGACCTTCTGCAATACCTGCTGCAGATCCTCCCGCCAACCCTCGGGTAAATCGGCCGCCACTCCGCCAATCCGGAAAAATTGCGGATGCAAGCGACCACCGGTGTATTTTTCTATCAGGTCCAGCAATAAGGCACGGTCCCGAAATGCGTAAAATGCCGGCCCCATGGTGCCCAAATCATTACCATAACTACCCAGCCACACCAGATGCGAGGAAATGCGGCAGATTTCTGCGAGCAGCGTCCGGATACCCTCGGCGCGGGCGGGCAGTTGCAGATCCGCCAGCATTTCGACAGCGCGCACATAGGGAAATTCGCCCAGCACGCCACCCAGATAATCCACCCGATCGGTATAGGGTATGAAATTGTGGAAGGTATGACCCTCTGCAATTTTTTCCACGCCCCGGTGATGATAACCAATATCCGGATCCACGCTGGCAATTTTTTCTCCCGAAATGTTCAGGACAAAGCGCAAAATGCCGTGGGTTCCCGGATGATGTGGCCCCACATTAAGTATCGTTTGCCCCGCTTCCGGGGTGGCAACCTCTTCGCTGTAGGCCTTAAGGGCTTCATGGAGATCTGCCTTGCTCAGATGATAGGCCGGGCGCGCTGTGGCACGAATGGCTTCCGCTTTGCGCAGCGGATGCCCTTCCCACAGGGGTGGCAGCAAAATGCGGCGCAAGTCCGGGTGATCACTGAATTTCAAACCAAAAAGATCAAACACCTCGCGCTCATACCAATTGGCATTCACGTAGATGCCCGTGATCGAAGGCACGGGGATTGCCGCATCGGGATGGGCCACCCGTAAACGCAACGCCCCTGCACCCTCCAGACCGTGCAAATGATAAGTTAACGTATATTGGGTCAGCCCTGTGGTGTGTTGAACGCCTTCGTCCACGGCGGTCAAATCCAGGAGCATGGGAAAGGGGGGTTGCATTTCTTCCCGCAGAAATTGCAGCGCCGGGAGTAACTGCTCCTCGGGCAACAGAAAATCCGGCCAGCCATCCCGTCCATCCGTCAGGGGACTAGCCGCAAAACGCTTCTGCAACACTTCAGCCAGAAGCATGATTCAAATCTCTCTGAAATATCCGGGGCGGATGACGGCGAATTTTTTGTTGCAGCAGCAGCAGGCCATCCATCAAGGCCTCTGGCCGGGGCGGGCAGCCGGGAACATACACATCCACCGGCAAAAGCCGGTCGATTCCCTGAACCACACTATACACATCATACATCCCCCCGGAATTGGAGCAGGAACCCATGGAAATCACCCATTTCGGCTCCAGCATTTGTTCATAAATCTCGAGAATCATGGGAGCCATTTTCACAAATATCGTACCTGAGGTGATCAGTACATCAGACTGGCGCGGTGAGCCGCGCAGCACTTCTGCGCCAAATCGCGATAAATCGTGGCGGGGGGTGACCGCAGCTACCATCTCGATAAAGCAGCAGGAGGTACCAAAATTCAGGGGCCACAGTGAGCCAGCACGGCTCCAGGCCAGCATTTCTTCAAATTTACCGACCAGCAGGGACAAGGGACCCGGGCCTAGTGCCATTGCAAACCTCCCATGCGCCACTCGTAAAATAAACCCAAACCCAGAATCAGCATAAATGCCAGACCAGCAACAACCGGTCCCCATCCCAAGTGTTGAAAGGCGACGGCCCACGCAAACAAAAAGGCAGCCTCCAGCTCGAAGACCAAAAAAGAAACGGCCAGCAGATAAAAAGCAACGGGCGTGGCAGGATGAGTACTGGTGTTAGTGCCGAGACCACTTTCAAAAGGCACGTTTTTGTTGCGGTTGGGATGACTTCCGCCGAGCAGACCCGACACCCAGAGGATAGCCATCAAAACCAGCAATACCCATGCGGCAAAAATCCCGACGATCAGGGCGGGGCTGGGAATCATGACCAATACTCCCACATTGCGATTTTTGTCGGAAAATACAAAAAACCCCCTTTCCAGAATACTGGCACGGCGAATACTACCGCAGCCGCATCATTGGACTACGCTGTATAGTATAGACCATGATTTGTCGTGCATCGGAGGAGCGCTACTCATGAATATCTGGGAAGATCCCGCCGTCCAGTCGGGCATACTGGACTATCTGGACCAAAAACAGCTGCTGGCCAGCTTCACCAGCATGGGCGGCGTGGCGATCCGGGAGGGCGCGCAATGTCATTGCAGCCTCCCCGAACATGTCGGGAACGAAGTGGTAGTGCTCTGTCAGTTTGATTTTGATGAACTGGTTCCCTTCGGAGCGGCAGGTGATCAGCGCCTCCGTCAACAGGGACAGGTGCATGTGCGTCTGGACGAGACGGGTAAGGTGGTCGATGCCTGGTTGTGCCGCCCCGGATCCTGCTGATTAGTTTTTTGTGCGTAAAATGGGCTCTGGCAAAGTCCGTGCATAAAGCAAGGCGATGCCGGCAATACTGGCGCAGCCGAAAATTGTGATGCCCAGCGCCAGAGCGCTATGGATGGTCAAACTCCCGATGACGATGGCTGAAAATGACGCTGCCGTGAATTGCATGGCGCCGAGCAGCGCGGAAGCGCTTCCCGCATGGCGACTCTGGCTGGCCATTGCCAGCGCAGTAACATTGGGCCCTACCAGTCCGATACCCGCCACATACACAAACAACGGCAAGATGATGGCGATCATGCTGATCCCCGAATTCAAGGCGCTGACCAATAACAGCAAGGCAGCCAGACCCTGTACACTCACAATGGTCTGGAGAATGCCTTCCGCCGTGTAGCGGCGATGCAGGATTCGGTTGAACTGCGCCATCAACACCAGCCCCAGTGCATTGGCACCGAATATCCAGCCAAAGCTACTTGCCGGAACCCGGTAAAGATCAATAAATACAAAAGGAGATCCGGCAATATAGGCAAACATCCCGCCGTAGCACATAGCATACACCAGAGAAAAAGCCATGAAGCGCTTGTCCAGCAGCAGCGCATGATAACGCCGCAAGACTGTTTTGATCTCTAAAGAATGCTCCGCCGTCGGGACATGACTTTCTGTCAGCCCCAGATAAACCAGGCACAGGATACCTATTCCAAATACAGTCAGTAACCAGAATATGCTTTGCCAACCCAAGCAGACGAGCAAATATCCGCCCACCAGCGGCGCGACAATAGGGGCAAGACCCATCACTAAAATCATTGCCGCAAAAATATGAGGGGCTTCCCGAGGAGGAAACAGGTCCCGAACCACCGCTCGGGAAATGACTATTCCTGCACAAGCGCCAAGACCCTGGACAAAACGCAGGGCCACCAGCATTCCAATAGACGGTGCAAGAGCACAGCCAGCCGAACTCAGCACATAAAGCATCAGACCCAGGAGTAGTGGGCCTTTACGTCCAAATCGATCTGAGAGCGTCCCGAAAAAAAGTTGCCCCAGAGAGATCCCTACAAAAAAACTGGCCAGCGTCAGCTGGACCGTCAGATGGGATGTAGAAAAAAAGCGAGTCAGCGTTGGCAGACTCGGAAGGTACATGTCAATCGACATGGGACCGAAGGCACTCAGCATGCCCAAAATAAATATTAAACGTCTTTTATGCGGCAAGATTTTTCCTTGGCTTCGCCTTGTTCCTTCCATAACAGGAAGGCACGGATAATCCGTGCCTTCAATCGGCAATCCTTTTCAGGAAGAGGCGGAGCAGTCAAGGGTTCAGCTTTGTTTTTTTACCGGACAGGTCCTGATCCCCAGCACGGTATATAAACCGCAAAAGCCGGTGATTCCGGTAATCAGCGGTATCAATCCCAGCAAAGCCCACCACTTGCTGGCTCCTGGTAAAAATACCGCCAGTACCACAATGATTACCAGTCCCAGTACCACCCGAATCATACGATCCAACTTTCCTTCATTGACAGGCATCATTAGCTCCTTTGCAGGCATTGCCAGCATACTTTCACGCATAAGCAGATTATAGTCCGTGGTCTAAACGCCCATCAAAAATGATCTACCTGCACCAAAGACTGTATATCGATGCGATTTCTTGGCCACGCATTTGG
>NZ_MXAV01000024.1 GCF_002847505.1 Acidithiobacillus marinus | reverse complement strand
GCTGCGACCCTTGCCGGAGCGGCGCTGGGTGGCCTGATTGGTGGACGCATAGCGGATCGCTTCGGTCGCAAGGTGCTTTATCTGATTGATGTCGCTACATTTTTTATAGCTGCGATTGTTTCCGGTTTTGCCTGGGATGTGACTTCTTTGATTGTTTTGCGTTTTGTGCTTGGCATTGGCGTCGGCATGGATTATCCGTTGAGTTCCAGTTATATCGCCGAATTCATGCCCAAAATGCAACGGGGCAGTGGGCTTTCCTGGGCTTTTACGCTGTGGATGATTGGTGCGGCGGTTTCTGCCGTGGTCGGGCTGCTGCTCCTGCAAACCGGACCCGAAGCCTGGCGCTGGATGTTTGTCAGTGGTGCTCTACCGGCGCTGGCAGTGCTGTGGTTACGCCGCAATCTGCCGGAAACACCGCGCTGGTATATTGCGCACAACCGACCAGAGGATGCGCTTCGCGTCCTGCGCCAGATTTCACCAGAGGTAGATGAGGCCACGTTGCATGCAGCCATGGCGGACCAGCAAAAAGACGAGCGTCCGCTGCGGGCCTGGGCAACTCTGTTTCAGTCTTCCTGGCTGCGCAGGACCCTGCTGATTTTGCTTCCCTGGATGATGATGGATATCAGTGGCTACGGCCTGATTATTTATCTGCCTACCCTGCTCGGCAGTTTTGGTGTGCATTCCCATACGGCGGCGCTGATATGGAATATCATTTTTGATCTGGTGGCATTGGGCGGCATCGCCCTGCTGGCTTTGACTACCCGCAGATTAGGGCGACTTCTGCCCCAAAACATCGGGTTTGCCCTGGACGTTCTGTTTCTCGGAACCCTCGGCCTGGTAGCCCTGTTTACCGCCCCACCCCTCTGGTTACTGGCCATTGCCTTGTTCGGCTATACCTTTGCCAATAACTTCGGACCTGGATCTACGACCTGGTTTTTGCCGGTGGAATTATTCCCGACGGATTTACGGGCTTCTGCCCACGGTCTCGCGACGGCTTGTTCGCGGGTGGCCGCCGCGACTTCGGTTTTCCTGCTGCCATCCGTACATGCAGCGGTTGGCGATGGCTGGTTGATGTTGATCCTTGCATCTACTGCACTTTTGGGACTGATTGTGACCTTGTTGCTGGGTAAAAACATGGAACCGGGCAACCGCAGTCTGGAAGAAATCAGTACGAGCCCAGAGGAAGAAGTTCTGCAACCTGCTGCTTGAGTGGGCAGCTAGCACTCAGCATTCCGGGCCGGAGCCATCTGAAGGGCTTGCCGGGAGCTTTGCCTATATCACTGCGCGGCAACTGACACTGATGCACCAGTAGAAGCCATGACTGAAAAGTTCAGCGCAGTTTGATGAAGCTTCTCCACCCTGATAAGATTTAGTTGTCTAGATGACTTATGGAATAGCATGGATAACAAAGCTAAGCAGGAACAAGCCACCCACCCGCAACGCGCCCTCTGGATGCAGGAGTTGGCACAGTCCAGCTTGAAGACGCTGCAAGCCCTGGCGGCCACTGTATCCTCCTGGCCCGATTATCAGGTTCTGGAAGGTCCGGCAATTGGTACTATCCTGATTCATGGCCCTATT
The DNA here is from genome assembly GCF_002847505.1 of Acidithiobacillus marinus. Classification (GTDB taxonomy): domain Bacteria; phylum Pseudomonadota; class Gammaproteobacteria; order Acidithiobacillales; family Acidithiobacillaceae; genus Acidithiobacillus; species Acidithiobacillus marinus. The sequence continues at coordinate 48,890 of NZ_MXAV01000024.1, read as the reverse complement.
GCCGGCAATGGCGGTACTTTTCCGGTGGGCGATTGTACGATCACCCGTTGCCGGGTGCAGGATAGTCACGGTCATGAGGGATTTTCCTGGATATTGGGCCAACAGCCCGAAATCGCTCTCTGGGCAGCCCGCTGGGATGCCTTGTTGCAGAACCCGGAGCAACTGGCGGTCCACTGGGACACCAGCATCAGACAACTGCGGCAGGAGCGTCGGCAACGGGAACAAGACACTGTTAGCACCATGCAAAAAACCCAGGTCCGCTTTTTCAGTATGGAAAACATGCGCACATGAACCCGGAACAACAACAGCAGATTTTTCGAACCCTGCTCAGCGCCATGTCGGCACCGGGCGAAATCATGAGCATACCAGCCCGTCCAGAACCTGCGCCGCTATCCCCTGCTTGTGCCGGCGTGTGCCTGACCTTATTGGATGCCAGCAGTGCCGTTGCTCTCACAGGCATGGCCCCGACAGTAGCGCCCTGGCTGAACGATCACTGCCGCGCCCCCATGGTTTCCTTGGATGAGGCGCAATTTGTGCTGGGCATGGGCAAACACTGGAACTGGGAATCATCCCAAGCGCCTATCGGCAGCGAGGAAGAGCCTGAGCAAGGCGCAACCCTCATTCTGGAATTGGATAACCTGAACGCGGGTATCCCTCTGCAACTCACGGGCCCGGGCATTTCCGGCACCCGCAATATTGCCCCCCGCCTCGGCACAGGATTTCTGGCCTTCTGGCAAAAACAGCAGTCCCAGTATCCCCGAGGCGTGGACCTGATATTGTGCAGTCAGGATCAATGCCTCTGTCTGCCCCGATCCGTCACCATTTGCCGCTTCGAGGAGGCATAACCCATGTCTTATGTGGCCGTAAAAGGCGGTGCCGGAGCCATTGGCGCTGCCCATCAACTTATCGCAGAGACGCTTTATCCCAAAGATAACGCCTCCGATACGCCCGTAGATCAGATCCAACAGCAACTGGACCAGCATTTGCGTCTCGGCATTGATCGCATCATGGCGGAAGCCTCTCTCTATGATCGCGACATTGCCGCCCAGGCGTTTTTGCAGGCTCAGGGGGATAGTATCGAAGCGGTGTTCATCGTCCGCGCATACCGGGCCACCCTCAGCCGTTTTCTGGATGCCGAGCCGCTCAAACTCTCCGACAGTCAGCCCCAACGCCATGTTTCTGCCGCCTTCAAAGACGTTCCCGGCGGTCAGCAGTTAGGGGCCACCTATGATTACTCCCATCGCCTGCTCGGCTATTTCCTGCATCTGCCCGCGCCGCAAAACGCTGCAGAACCAACCACCAAACCCGAAGATGACGCATCAGAAACCAGGCATTCCGGGGTCATGCAACTCCTCGAACAGGAAGGGTTAATCGAAACCAGCACAGCCGCACTGACCGAAGAAAATCGCGACATCACCCAGATTCCTCCCGGCTTTCCGGCCAGCCGCGCGCAGCGCCTGCAAACCCTGGCGCGGGCCGACGAAGGATTCCTGCTGGGCATGGCCTATTCCACCCAACGCGGTTACGGGCAGAATCATCCCTTTATTGCTGAACTTCGTCAGGGTAGCGTGAATGTGGAAATTACCCCTCCGGAACTCGGTTTCACGATCTGCATTGGCCAAATAAGCATGACCGAATGCCAGATGATCAATCAGTTCCACGGCGATACACCGGAACAAGCCACCTTTACCCGGGGCTACGGACTGGTCTTCGGACACAATGAACGTAAGGCCATTGCCATGGCATTGTTGGATCGCGCCTTGCGCGCCCCGGAATTGGGAGAAAAAGTCCAGGCACCGGCCCAGGATGAAGAATTTGTGCTCAGCCATTGTGACAATGTCGAAGCCACCGGTTTTGTGGAGCACCTCAAACTTCCCCATCATGTGGATTTTCAGAGCGAAATAGCTACCTTGCGGGCGCTGCGCGCGCATCCGAAAAAGGGCCGGACGGAGCATCCCGATGGACTATAATTTTGCCTACCTCGATGAACAGAGCAAACGCGCCATTCGCCGGAGTCTGCTCAAGGCCGTCGCCATTCCAGGTCATCAGCTTCCCTTTGCCAGCCGGGAAATGCCCCTGCCCTATGGCTGGGGTACGGGGGGTATTCAGCTCACTGCGGCCATTATCGGCAAAAATGACGTACTCAAGGTGATTGATCAGGGCGCCGACGATACGACGAACGCGGTTTCCATCCGCCAGTTTTTTGCACGCGTAACCGGGGTCGCCACTACCACTAAAACCGTAAAAGCCAGCATCATCCAGACCCGCCACCGGATACCCGAAACGCCTCTGCAAGAGGGGCAAATCATGGTGTATCAGGTCCCGATGCCCGAGCCACTCTTCAAACTGGAACCGCGCCGTACGGAAACCCGGATCTTGCACGCCCTGGGAGATTACAGCCTGATGTATTTGCAGCTCTACGACCATATTACCCGCTATGGACGGGTTGCCATTGGTTATGATTTTCCGGTCATGGTCCATGATCGTTACCTGATGTCACCCTCCCCCATCCCCGCCTTCGATGTCCCGAAAATGCACATGAGCCCCGCCTTGCAGATTTTTGGCGCGGGGCGGGAAAAACAGCTTTACGCCGTGCCTCCCTACTCCCGGGTCGTGCCGCTGGCCTTTGACGATTACCCCTTCGCGCCCCTACAAGCCCAGGCCCCCTGTGCCATTTGTGGTTCCCAACATTCCTACAAGGATGAAATCATCCTCGACGATAAAGGGACCAGACAGTATATCTGCTCCGATACGGACTACTGCGAGCAACACAGATGCTGACGTCTTCCAGCCCTGCGCACGCTCCCAAGCCTACCACAGCGCTCGGCCCTGTGCTGATAGCGCAAAATCTGTATTTTCAGTTCGGTAACCAGATAGTGCTGCGCGATGTTTCCCTAGAAGTCTTCCCCGGTGAAGTCCTGGCCATTGTCGGCGAGAGCGGCTCCGGAAAATCCACCTTGCTCAATCTTCTTTATGGCAACCTGACACCCAGTCAGGGGATCGTACAAGCCATCAGTACGACCGGACTCCAACCTTTGTCGGCCCTCAGCCAGCAGACACTCCGCCAGCTTCAGCGCAGCCGCTGGGGATATGTCTGCCAGAATCCCCGCGATGCCCTGCGCATGACCATCAGCGCCAGCGGCAACATCATCGAAAGACGCATGGCCATGGGCCTGCGCCATTATGGCACCCTGCGTCAGGAGGCCCGGCACTGGCTGGAAAAAGTGGAAATCGACCCGGCCCGTCTCGATGATTTACCCGAGACCTTTTCCGGGGGCATGTTGCAACGCCTGCAGATAGCCCGGACCCTCATCAGTCAACCCGCCCTGCTCTATCTGGATGAGCCGACCAGCGGCCTGGATGTGTCGGTGCAGGCCGCCCTGCTCGACCTGCTGCGCAAACTGGTCAGCAAAGAGCAGATGGCGGTGCTGCTGGTCACCCACGATCTGGCCGTAGCCCGCCTCCTCGCCCAGCGCATTGCTGTCATGCGCCACGGCGAAATCATCGAAGCAGGGCTCGCCGATCAGGTGCTGGATGATCCCCAGCATCCCTACACCCAATTGCTGGTCAGCTCGGTACTCCCCGCATGAATATTCTCGAAGTCGAAAATCTCGGCAAAAAATTTGTCCTGCACCTGCGCGGCGGCTGGCATTTACCGGTTTTGCAGGGGGTCGCATTCACTGTGGCTGCGGGGGAATGCGTGGCCATCACCGGCACTTCGGGTAGCGGTAAATCCTCCCTGCTGCGCACCCTCTACGGCAATTATCGCAGCGACAGCGGCACGGCACGGCTGCGCACCGAGCAGGGCATGGTCGATATTCTCCAGAGTTCCCCCCAACAAATCCTCGCGCTGCGTCGCCATGTCATGGCTTACGCCAGCCAGTTTCTGCGGGTCATCCCCCGGGTATCCACCCTGGAAATCGTCGCCCAACCCCTGATGGAGCAAGGTCTGGACCAGCAGATGGCCGGGGAGCGTGCCGCCGCCATGCTCAGCGCCCTGAATCTGCCCCGTCATCTGCACCCATTGCCACCCGCCACCTTCTCCGGCGGGGAACAGCAACGGGTCAATCTGGCCCGGACTTTCGTCGGGCAGCACCCCCTGGTCATGCTGGATGAACCGACAGCCTCACTGGATGGTGACAATGCCGCTGTAGTACAAAAACTGATCATGGAGGCCAAGCACTCCGGGCGGGCGGTACTCGCCGTATTTCATGATCCGGCCATGGTCCGGCAGGTCGCCGACCGGCAGTATTTCATTCCATCCCTATCGGAGCATTCTCATGAAAACCCTGAGCTTCAGTAATTTTCGCATGGTGCTGGCAGATCGGATTGTCCACGGCGCCCTCGAACTGGACGAACATGGCACTATTGTCGCCCTGGATGAAGACCCTCACCCCCGCCCCGGCAGTGAAGATGGGCAAGGTGACTGGTTGCTGCCGGGATTGGTAGATGTCCATACCGATAACCTCGAACGTCAGGTGCAGCCGCGCAGCAATGTCCGCTGGCCGTCCCGCTCGGCGTTTCTGGCCCATGACAGCCAGTGCGCGGCGGCGGGCATCACCACTGTCGCCGATGCTCTCTGTGTGGGCGATGCCGGTTTTGAAAGCCAGCGCATTCAGACCCTCCGCGATGCCATCGTCGATCTGACCTTTCTGGAAAAACAGGGCCTGCTCCGTTCCGACCATGTGCTGCATCTGCGCTGCGAACTACCCACCCCCAACATGCAGGCATTATTTGAAACCGCCATGGCCCAGGCACCGGTGCACATGATCAGTCTCATGGACCACACCCCCGGCGTCGGTCAACACGCCAATCTGGATAAATTCCGGGAAAGCCGGCGCGGCGATGGCTACAGCGAAGCCGAGCTGGAGCAGATGATTCAGGAATCCCAGCAACGCCGCGAAACCTATAGCGAAAAAAACCGCCATTACCTCCTGCACGCCCTGCAGGAAATGGCCGACAGACAAGGAACCCATTTACAGATCGCCAGTCACGATGACCGCACTGCCGAAGAAATTCAGCGCAATGCGAAAGACGGTATCCGCATCGCCGAATTTCCGGTGAGCATGGAAGCCGCTCAGGAAGCTGGCCGGCTGGGCATGGCCACGGTAGCCGGTGCGCCCAATGTGGTGCGCGGCGGTTCCCATTCCGGCAATGTCGCCGTGAAAGACCTCGTGGCCGCCGGACTGGTGCAGGTGCTGGCTTCGGACTATGTGCCCCATGCCCTGCTGGAGGCCGCCTTTGCCCTGACCCGGATGGGCTTGACGGATCTGCCCGGCGCGCTGCGCATGGTCAGCCTCGCGCCGGCGCAAATGCTCGGCCTGGAAGATCGCGGTGCCATCGCTGTCGGCTTGCGCGGTGATCTGCTCCGGGTCGGTAGCGCTGCCGATCTCCCCCACTTGCGCGCCGTCTGGAAAGCCGGCGAAAGGATCGCCTGAAGCCATGCGGGTCGCCATTTACTATCTGCCGGAAGCCGACGATCCCCTCTGGGAGGCGGGCTGTCGCTGGTTGGGCTGGAATCCCGAAAGCGCCCTGCCCTGTGCCCGCCCTGCCGTGGATGGCCTTGCCGAAGCTTCGCGGCGCGCCAGCCGTTACGGTTTTCATGCCACCATCAAGGCGCCCATGCCCCTGCAAGGTGACCTGGACAGCCTGGTCCAGATCCTGAGCAAAGAACTGGCTGCGTTTCCCGCTTTTACACTGCCGCCGCTGCAATGCGTCCAGGACGAAGGCTTTGTGGCTCTGCGCCTCAGTCGGGCCTCAGCCGAACTGGCCCGACTCGCAGACTCCTGCGTACGCAGCCTCGAACCATGGCGGCGCCCCTACACTGCTGAAGAACTGGCCGCCAGAAGCCGGAAACTGCAGCATGACCGCCAGCGCCAATATCTGCAGCAATGGGGTTATCCTTATGTGTTTGAGGAGTTCATCTTTCATATGACCCTCAGCGACCAACAACCCGACAGTCGCCTGCTGGAAGCGGCCCAAAGCTATTTCGGCAATCTGCCTGCACAACCACGCCTGGTCCGCAGCCTGGCGGTGCTTGTCGAAAACAGTCCCGACGCTCCCTTTACCCTCCTCCAGCGCGTACCTCTAGCACCTTGCCTCGTGCCAGGCCCCAGATGAAACTGGTTCTCGTAGCCGGACCTTCCGGTGCTGGTAAAGACTCGGTGATTCGTGGTGCAGCAGCTCTGCTGAAAGACGATCCCCGCTTTTATTTTGCCTGCAGAATGGTGACCCGCAGCCATCCCCAGCCGGGTGAAATCCCCGTTTCCACAGAGACTTTCGACCAGCTCACGGCCTCCGGCCAATTTGCTAAAATCTGGCAGGCCCATCAGCTTTCCTACGGATTGCCACACGAAGAAATGCAGCCCGTCCATCCCGCTGTGCAGATCATCATCGCCAATGTATCTCGCACGGTGCTCCATGAGCTACTTGCCGAACATGGGGGACATGTTTTATACATTACTGCATCACCCACGGAAATCCGCCGCCGCCTTGAAAAACGCCACCGCGAAAGCCCAACATCCATCCAGGGAAGAATCGAGCGCAGTGTGCCTTTGCCGGAACACCTGCCCATGACCACCATCCACAATGATGGACTCCTGGAAGAAGCGATCAAGCAATGCGTGCAAACCTTGCAGAGTCTACTGGAAGTCAGATGATACATCCCCACAAAGGGCACTTTGTCCCCGGAATCACCATCTGGAAACAAATCGTTGATGATCTCCAGGCGCGCATTGATTCCGGTGAACTCGTCGTCCATCAAAAGCTGCCCGGCGAAGCGGATCTGGCCGAAGCCTACGGCGTCAACCGCCATACCATGCGCCGCGCTCTACAGGAGCTGGCGGCCCTGGGCAAGGTGCGCATTCAGCACGGGCGCGGCACTTTTGTGGCCAACAATGTGTTTGACTACGAACTGGTAGAACGTCCGCGTTTTTCCGAATGGGTCAAAAAATACAACAAGCCGGGGCACAACCAGATTCTTGAAGCAGAAATTCTGCCTCTGGCCGATCTACCGGAGTTGCCGCGCATTCAACAGTATGGGGTTTTTCCCGAATATCCCCGGGTGGCCATGGTCAAAACCCTGGGGCTGGTGGGAGAAGAGCCCATCTCCATCGCCAGACACCTGTTTTTTGGCGCGGCCCTCCTGCCCCTGGTGGAAGATTTACGTAACGGAAGAGGCATCACCGAATCCCTGCGTCTGCATGGCGTGCACGATTACACCCGGATGCGCTCCACCATTTCTGCAGCACCTTCTGCAGCTCAGGATCGCCAACTCCTGAAACTCGACAAAGGTGAAACGGTTTTCATTTGTGAAAACGTCAATATTGATAGTGACGGGGTGGGGATTGAATTTTCTACGGTGATTTATCCGTCGGCGCGGGTGCGGCTGGTGTACGAGCCGGGTTAGCTTGCCCTGCCTGTAGATATGCTCCCGACTCGGCCATTTCCGCGCCAAACAAAATGCTGGCCCAGGCCACATACAGCCAAAGCAAAAACACCGGAAAAGCGCCCAATGCCCCATACACCGTTTCAAAAGTAGAAAAGCGCAGATAAGCCGACAATCCGAACTTATCCAGCTCAAAGAGCAGCGCCACGGTAATTCCCCCCAGCAACGCATCCCGCCAGCGCGGTGATGCGGCAGGCATAATCTTGTAGAGCAAGAGCATCATCACGGTCACCACCCCAAAAGTCAGCAGATGACTGAAAAAAGGCGGCAGTATCGGAATATCTCCCAGAAAGCGCAACAGCGGCTGGAGCGGCCCCAGCAGCGGCAGAAGCAGCGTTACACTCAGAGGTGCCACCACCAGCATGGCTAGGTAACGCAATGTCCGGCACCACCAGCAATGGGGCTGCACCCCCCAGATGGCATTGAGATGACGTTCCACCGCATGCAAGAGAAATACGGCAGTGACCGACAGGCCCAACACGCCCAACAGCCCCAGTTGCGCACCCCTGGCGGCCAGCAGATTGACTTCATGCAAAATGGTATAGCCCGTCTGGGGCACGAAACTCCGCAATATCAGCCGATCCACCTGGCCGCGATGAATGACGCTGAAACCCACCAGGTTCCACATGCTGAACACCAACACCGCCAAAGGGATCAAGCCAAATAACGTCGTGTAGGAAAGCAATCCGGCGCGATCAATACAGTCATCCTTCCAGAAGCCATGCCAGGCTCGATACACCCGAAAACCTGATCGTACCAGGAGACTGGCCTGCGCAGCCGCCCGGGGACGGGGTCCATCTCCTTTCTGCTTGAAGCATTGCTTACCGTCTTTGTGTTCCGTGCTCACACCCCGGCCTCCGTCTCCAGACAGTGACGTACAAAGGGAATAGTCAATTGTCTTTGCTGCGCCCAGCTGTGGGCATCCAGCTTTTCCAGTAAAAGCTCCAGAGCGCCCATGTCCCGGGTCTGGTGGCGTAACATGTATCGCGCCACTTCCTCATCCATGCGCAGGCCCCGGCGCAGAGCCATCGCCTGCAAAATCTGCAAGCGCTCGGCATCGTCCGGTAATTGCAGGGCTATCTGCAGGCAGGCTGTTACCCGACTGGCCCAATCGGGCAAAATCCAGGGCAGTTGCCGGGGCGACTCCCGCCCCGCCAGTAACAACGGGCGTCCGCGCTGGAAGCGCTCATTATACAAACCATACAAAAACATCTCGCGATCATGTCCGCCCACCCAGACATCCACATTATCCAGACAGACTAGCGGCGCATCGATCAGGCTAGCAAAAGCATCGGGTAGCAAAAATGCGCCAACCTCTTCCCCCATCACAGCACAGTCCAAATAGGGCACCCAGCTCGGACCGAATTGTGCCGCGCCCTGCAGCAGATGGCTTTTACCCACCCCCGCCGGTCCATGCAGGTATAGGCCAAATACTGGCGATGGCTGCTGCAACAGGCTGCGCACCGCATCCAGCGCCGCCCCATTGGCCGCGCGATAAAAAGTCTCGAGAGAGGCGGCCGCCTTCAAGCCCAGTGGCAACAATAACTGGCCGGGGGCGCCCGTGAAGGGTTTCACAGGCGTGGTTCCGCAGCGCTATTGCGTGCCGCTGGATCGTCCAGGCAGCAGCATAGCCGCTGAATACGCCAGTAATCAAAGATAATGTACGAGCAAAAATCGGACGTTGGCATGAGCAAGAAGCTAGGCAAGGGGTTACTGCATGTCAAGCAGATTATGATGATGAAAGCCTTGCCCGTAAAGGACAGGGCACACCTGGAACGGTTCAACGCAACATCAGACGACCATCAGGTCGTTTGCAGCGCCCCCTGCCACTGACTACAATCTAAGAGATTCCTTTCATCCGACAAGCAGGAGAGTAAGCAATGTCTGAATACACAGTACGTGAAGAATTGAAGCCCAGCGGTCTGGACGGTATTTCCGACGCACAGATCAACGATCACTGGGGTTTGTACACCGGCTATGTCAACCAGAGCAACGCCCTGCACAAAGAACTGGAAGAAATGCGAGCTGCCGGCAAAACCGCTTCCCTGACCTACGCCGACCGGCGCCGGCGTTTTGGCTTCGAATATAACGGCATGGTGCTCCACGAATACTACTTTGCCCAGATGAAACCCGGCGTCAGCCTGGATCAGGCTCCCGGCTTCAAGGCTGCAGTTACCGAACAGTTCGGCAGCCCCGAAGCTTGGCACGAAGATCTCGTGGCCGCCGCGAAAAGCCGGGGTATTGGCTGGGCTATCGCCTATTACGACGGTACCACCGGGCAGATCAACAATCATTTCATTCAGTTTCATGAAAATGGAAATGTGGGCGGTTTCGCACCGCTGGTGATCGTGGATGTCTGGGAGCACGCCTATATGGTGGATTGGAAAGCCATGGGCCGGGGTGATTATCTGGCCGCCCTGCACAAAAACATGAACTGGAGCATCATTGAAGCCCGCTTCCAGGCTGCCAAAAGCGGTCAGATTTTCAAGCGCTTCTAAGCAGCTTCTGTTACGCCTCTCGACGCAGTCACCGGCTGCGTCGACCCCAGTTTTCTCCCAAGAGCGGCCCTGCCGCTCTTTTCTTTTGACAGCCGCCAGATGCCCCCCTAACATGACCGAAAATCACCGGAGGAAGAAGCTGTGGACAGCCCCAAACCGCTCAGTTATCGCAGTGCAGGAGTCAACATCGATGCAGGAAATGCGCTGGTGGACCGGATCAAACCCCTGGCCCGCAGCACCCAGCGTCCCGGCGTGCTCGGTGGCCTCGGCGGCTTTGGCGGCCTGTTTGAATTACCCGGCGGCTACCGCGAGCCGGTGCTGGTATCCGGCACCGATGGCGTCGGCACCAAACTCCTGCTTGCCCTTGAAGCCCAGCAGCATGATGGCATCGGCATTGACCTGGTCGCCATGTGCGTCAATGATATTCTCGTATCCGGTGCCGAACCTCTGTGGTTTCTGGATTACTACGCCTGCGGGCAACTGGACACCCAGATCGCCGAAACGGTCATCGCGGGTATTGCTGAAGGCTGCCGACAGGCGGGCTGCGCCCTGCTCGGCGGCGAAACCGCCGAAATGCCCGGCATGTATCCCGATGGTCATTATGATCTGGCCGGTTTTGCGGTCGGTATTGTTGAAAAAAGCGAAATCCTCAGCAGTGCCGTCTGTCAGGAAGGCGACGCCCTCATCGGTATGGCCTCCTCTGGCGCCCATAGCAACGGCTATTCCCTGATCCGCGAAATTCTGGTTCGCAGCGGTGCCCATGCCCATATCCAGCTGCAGGGCGAAGGTCTGGTGGATCTGCTTCTTCGGCCCACCCGCATTTATGTCCGCGCCATACAGAATCTGCGTCAAGTCGTCCCGGTCCACGCCCTCGCCCATATCACCGGCGGTGGTCTCACCGAAAACCTGCCCCGCTCCCTGCCCGCTCATCTCAGCGCCCACATCGATCCGAAAAGCTGGCTCATTCCCGCTCTGTTCGGATGGTTACAGGAACAAGGGCAAGTCACGACGGAAGAAATGCGTCGGGTATTCAACCTCGGCATCGGTATGGTCGCCATCGTCCCCTGGGAATCCCGACAGAGCGCTTTGGAGTCCCTGGCGGCCAGCGGCGAGCAGGGTTTTATCATCGGTCAACTGGCTCCCAGACAGAAAGATACCGGAGTTGTTTATCTTGACTAACAGACTGGTGCTGCTCATTTCCGGGCGCGGCAGCAATTTGCAGAGTATCCTCAACGCCTGTCAGAGTGGGCAAATATCCTCTACGGAAATCGTCTGCGTCATCAGCAATCGCGCCGAAGCCCCCGGACTGGCTGTGGCTATCCAGGCGGGTATTCCTACGCAAGTCATCGCCCACCGCGACTATGCCAGCCGCGAAGATTTTGATGCGGCCCTGCGCCGGAGCATCGACGCCCATCACCCCGACTTGGTGGTATTGGCAGGCTTCATGCGCCAATTGACGGCAGCTTTTGTCAGCCATTATCTCGGCCGTATGGTCAATATCCACCCTTCCCTGCTCCCGGCTTTTCCTGGTCTTCACACCCATGCCCGCGCTCTGGAAAAAGGCGTATGCTGGCATGGGGCTACAGTTCACTTTGTCACTCCTGAACTGGACGCCGGGCCCATCATTGTTCAGGCTGCCGTCCCCGTCCTCGCTACTGATGACCCCGCCAGCCTTGCCGCCCGCGTACTCGAAGCCGAACACCAGATTTATCCCCAGGCGCTGGCGGCCATCCTCAGCGGCCGCTGCCGACTGGAAGCAGGCCGGGTACATTGGTCAACGCCATTGCCGGGCGCTGAGGGAACAGTGGTTCATCCGGTGTTGGCCGCGCCGGCCTGATTTAATGACTTCCCAAACACTTTACTGAACCGGACACTTCGACCGCGAGGGCAGATTCACCCGGAGCACTTGCCACTGGTGCCCGCACGGCCATCATCATTGGCACCGGACTTGGTGAAACTCGCGGGGTCGAAATACGGACCACATCCAGGATATTCTGGCTGTATCCAAAATCCCTACAATAATTGCTGGCACGTTCTCTGAATCGCGTTATGGCCTGCTTGGCGGCTTGCGCTTCGGCCGCCTGACGCGCGCTTTCACTGGGTTCAGCGCGCAGGGAAATCAGCTCCAGGCGAGACTGCAATTTACCGAGAACATGATCGAGCTGCGACGACTGGGCACCACGGATCTGCAATATCTGTTTTACCGTCCAGCCCGAGGGTTTACCATTTACATAATCGCGCTGGGAATTGTAATTCTGGGTTTGGCCCTGCAATCCTTGTTCAGCATTCAGCTGCTGCAAAGCCCAATGCATTTTGGCGTTGACTTGTTGCGCCAGATCCGCCGCGTTAGCTCCGCTGGCGCTGGCTTGCATTTGCGCCAGCATGACCGAATTTTTTACGTGATATGCTTGCTGTACTTCCAGTTGAATCAATTGTGTCCCCGTATCTGCTGAAGCCAGCAGTGAAAAAGGTAACAAGATCCAGAGTGATAATTTTATGTATTGATTCATGTTTTCCTCGCTTATTCAATTACCCAGACGAAAAATATCAAGAATCCGATCCCGCCGCAGCCAGTGCACACAAAACATTCCCACATGACCTATCCAGTAGGTCCATACCAGATAGACCAAGGCTTTGTGTAATGGAATCACATTCAACAACACTGCTCCCGGTGACGTGCCGCCCTGGGGCAGGAAAAAGAAAATAACGGTCCCCGTCAACGCCATCCAGCTAATCAAAAGCAAACCCAGTCCATGTATCAGAGCTGCCAATCCGGGAGCAGGCCCCGGTCGGCGGAGGCGACCATGATACAACGCCCGCAGATCATCCCAAACGGGCTGCCAGGGTCCTCGCCAAGGGAAAAATTGCCGGCGCATCGGGGCAGATGTGGCTATCCAAAGCCACTGCCAGAGCAGAAATAGCGCCGTTGTCAGACCTATCCAGGCATGAAAACTGAATAGCACCTGGGTGAAGCCGGCATAATCCGCATGTTGCCAGTCAGGCGTCATCCACAGAGAAGTCAGTAATTGCAGAGTCACCCCGGTGGCGATGCCCGCATGCAGCCAGCGGGCTTCCTGTGGCCAAAGATTTTGCTGTTTTACTGCAGAATCGGAGTCGTTCATCCATCCTTACCTGATTACATGAGTGCATTTGAAGGCTTAAACTACCTGACTTCAAGCGCGTATTCGAGAGGTCCTTCACGGCGACATGAAGATTTCCTACGCATCCTTGAATCAGCATCCGGAATCCTCGATAAGGACACCACCAGAATATCAGCAACGGGCTTGTCCAGAAGGCTTTCCTTGACTATCTTTAATTCAGAGTCCGCCCTCGGATTAATAGAGAGAAAATCCCATGCCTGGAAAATATATTCGTTTTTTCAAAGAAATACGCATTGAAGATGTCCCCCTGGTAGGAGGCAAAAATGCGTCGCTGGGGGAAATGTATCGGGAGCTTACTCCCCAGGGAGTCCGAGTTCCCAACGGCTTTGCCATTACCGGTGAAGCCTATCATCACCTGCTGGATCAGGCGGGGGCCTGGCCCGCCCTGCATAGGGCGCTGGATGACCTCGATCCCGATGACGTGCGCGATCTCGCCCGGCGCGGCGCCAAAGCCCGGGAAATTGTCTATAGCGCTCCACTTCCCCAGGACCTGCAGGATGAAATCCTTGCAGCCTACGCCCAATTGCGCCAGGAGTACGGAGACAATCTGTCTCTGGCCGTCCGTTCATCAGCCACGGCTGAAGACCTGCCCACGGCCAGCTTTGCCGGACAACAGGACACCTACCTGAACATTTCCGGAGAGGCTGCACTGCTGGATGCCTGCCGACGCTGCTTTGCCAGCCTCTTTACAGATCGGGCTATTCATTACCGCATTGACCAGGGTTTTGATCATTTCAAGGTAGCCTTGTCCATTGTCATCATGAAAATGGTGCGCTCGGACCTGGCTACCAGTGGGGTCATGTTTTCCCTGGATACCGAAACCGGATTCCGGGATGCCGTATTTATCACCGCATCCTGGGGACTCGGGGAAAACGTAGTGCAGGGTACTGTCAATCCTGATGAATATTATGTATTCAAGCCTGCCTTCAAGCAGGGCAAAAAAGCGGTGCTGCGCCGGGTGTTAGGCAGCAAGAAAATCAAGATGGTATATACCGAAGGAGATACCCGCCACGGAACGCGTAATGTGCCCACCCATCGCGAGGAACAGGAACGCTTTTGTCTGAAAGATGAAGATATATTCGTCCTCGCCGATTACGCCATCAAAATTGAAAACCACTACAGTCAAAAAATAGGGGAAAATCGGCCCATGGATATGGAGTGGGCCAAAGATGGTCTGGATGGATTTATCTATATGGTGCAGGCGCGGCCGGAGACCGTCGCCTCCCAAAAGAAAGGGCAGATTCTGGAAACCTATGTGCTCGACCAACGTGGAGAAAGCGTAGGAAGTGGCCGCGCCGTGGGCAGCAAAATTGCCTCGGGACTCGTCCGGATCATCCGGGATATTCAGCAGCTCGGTGACTTTCGTCCCGGTGAGGTTCTGGTGGCGGACACCACTACTCCAGACTGGGAGCCCGTGATGAAACATGCGGCAGCCGTTATCACCAATCGCGGGGGACGCACTTGCCATGCCGCCATTATCGCGCGGGAGTTGGGCATTCCTGCCGTTGTCGGTGCAGAAACAGCCACAGAAATATTGCATGATGGGGATGCCGTCACGGTTTCCTGTGCTGAAGGCGATCTAGGGATGATTTATGCCGGACGCCTGCCTTTTACTGTGCAGCATACGGATCTTGCTGTTCTGCCCCGACCCAAAACCAAAATCATGATCAATCTTGGCAATCCGGAAATTGCTTTCCAGACTGCCAGCTTGCCCAATGATGGCATTGGTCTGGCGCGGATGGAGTTCATCATCAGCAACACCATCAAAGCCCACCCCATGGCGCTGCTGTATCCCGAAAAAGTGCAAGACGCTCAGGAGCGTCTTGCCTTGATCCAGTTGACCCAGGGCTATGCACAACCACAGGATTTTTTTGTGGAAAGGCTTTCTGAAGGTGTGGGTACCCTGGCCGCCGCTTTTTATCCCAAACCAGTGGTGGTGCGCATGTCCGATTTCAAAAGCAACGAATATGCCTCCCTGCTCGGCGGCCGTTATTTCGAGCCCGAAGAAGCTAACCCCATGCTCGGCTTCAGGGGCGCATCCCGCTACGCCCATCCCGCCTACAAGGAAGGCTTTCATCTGGAATGTCTGGCCATGAAAAGGGTGCGCGAAACCATGGGTCTAGATAATGTCATTATCATGCTGCCCTTCGTCAGGCGTGTTCAGGAGGCAGACGCCGTGCTGGCGCAGATGGCAGAATTTGGTTTGCAACGGGGTGAAAATGGTCTGAAAATTTATGCCATGTGTGAAATCCCCAATAATGTGCTGTTGATTGACGCTTTCGCCCAGCGCTTTGATGGTTTTTCCATTGGCAGCAATGATCTGACCCAACTCACCCTCGGCGTCGATCGGGACTCGGAAATAGTGGCTTTTGACTATGACGAACGGGATGAGGGGGTCAAGACACTGATTCGTCTGGCAGTAGAGGGTTGCGCCCGCAACGGCATCCATTCCGGACTCTGTGGTCAGGCGCCCTCGGACTATCCGGAAATGGCAGAATTTCTGGTGGACATCGGCATCCAATCCATGAGTCTCAATCCCGATACCGTCATCAAAACCACCCTGCACGTACTGGAACTGGAAAAGCGAGGAACACATTGAATATTCAACCGGTATTACTGGTGATTTTTGACGGGTTCGGCCTGAATCCCAATCGCGCTTATAACGGCTGGGCCCAGGCCCATACCCCGCACCTCGATCATTATTTTGCCAGCTTCCCCCACACCGCCCTGCAGGCCTCCGGGCGGGCCGTGGGTTTGCCTGACGGCCAGTTCGGCAACTCCGAAGTCGGTCATTTGACACTCGGTTCCGGACGTATCCTGCTTCAGGATATGGTCCGCATATCCGACAGTTTGAGCGATGGCAGCTTCTCTCAAATTCCAGCCTGGCAAAACAGTCTCAAAGCTGCGAAGCGCCTTCATCTGCTTGGAATGGTCTCGGATGGAGGCGTACATTCTCATATTGCCCATTTGCTGGACATTCTCCCCTTGGTCGTCGATGCTGGTGTGGAACCCATCATCCACATGATCACTGATGGTCGGGATACTGCTCCACAATGTGCCGACCAGTTCGCAGGGATTCTGGAAAAGCGTTTACATGAATTGGGCAAGGGCCAAATTGCGACTATCTGTGGCCGCTATACGGCCATGGATCGCGCCAATCACTGGGAGCGCACCCAACAAGCCTGGGCGGCGGTAGTCAGGGGTGAGGGCCAACAGGCCGACAGTGTCGAAGCTGCCATCCATGCGGCCTGGCAGCGTGGTGAGGGTGATGAATTCATTCAGCCGACCATCATCGGTAATCCTCATGAAAACCGTATTGGCGAGCATGAACCGGTATTTTTTTTCAACTTTCGCTCAGATCGCATGCGGCAACTGAGCGCAGCTATCGCCATGCCTGAATTTTCCCATTTTGACCGGGGCTCCGAAAAAGCCCGTAATGCTCTGTGTATGACTTCTTATAATGATGAATACCCCTTCCCGGTTCTTTTTCCGCCGGAAATTCCGGAGAAGGTGCTCGCAGAAGTCATCAGTGAAGCCGGACTGCAGCAATTTCATTGTGCAGAAACCGAAAAATATGCCCATGTGACCTATTTTTTCAACGGCGGGCGAGAGGAGCCATTTCCCGGAGAAGATCGGGAGATCATTCCCTCACCCCAGGTCGCCACTTATGATCTCCAGCCGGAAATGAGCGCCGCCAAAGTGGCGGACCGGATTATCGCCGCTCTGGAATGCCAGAAATACCACTTTATCATCGTCAACTTTGCCAATGGCGACATGGTCGGCCACACGGCCAAAATTCCGGCCATCCTCCGTGCCGTGGAAACTCTGGATTTACAATTCCATCGGATTGTCCAGGTCGCGCAGCAACAGGACTTCAAAATTATCCTCACAGCGGATCATGGCAATTGTGATGAAATGATCGACCCCCTCAGCGGCGAACCCCATACCCAGCATACGGTCTATCCGGTACCCATGCTGCTCATAGGTCACGACAATGCCAGGCTGGGTATCGGCCGTGGAACGGCTGATATTGCCCCCACCATTCTCGATCTCATGGGCCTTCCCCACCCCCCGCAAATGACGGGGAAAAGTCTGCTCCTCAAGAATCATCCATATTGAACGGAAAGTCACTGGTGCTCGCTGGCCAGACAGTACACCCGGATCATGCCGCCATGACCGGAATTCTCGACACCAGTCCGATGCTGCCACTGCATTATCGGATATGGGCATTATCCACCGGAGGTACACTGTTAAGCGGGGTCTCCATGTTTTTATTGGGCGTTACCCTGCCCCTGGTCATCCCCCGCTTTGCAATGCCGGCCAGCAGTGTCGGCATGATGGCTGCCATGCTCATGGGTGGCACCGTGATTGGTGCCCTTCTCGGTGGTCATCTGGCTGATCGCTGGGGACGTAAACCCATCATGATCAGCGATATGATAGTGTTGATGGCGGCTGCAACATTGGCGGCCTTTGCGCCCAACGCGACCATCCTGACCCAGGCTGAATTATTGGTGGGAATTGGTGTCGGGATGGATTTCCCGGTTGCCAGCAGCTATCTGGCCGAATTCATGCCCCAGGGAAAACGGGGACGTATGATGGCGGCATCTATCGCTATCCAGTCCATCGGTATGTTGTCCGGAGCTGCCCTGGCTATTTTATGGTTGCAGCATGCCCATTCTGGTGATGAAACCTGGCGCTGGTTGCTGGCTGCTGAAATTCTTGTGGTTTTTCCTTATCTTATCGGGCGTCTGAGTTTACCCGAAAGTGTGCGCTGGTGCATGGGTCATGGCCGCAACGCGGAGGCAGCGAGCATACTGATGCGCATTGCTCCGGATAAAAAAATGCAATTACAGCAACTAGCCAAAAACCTTGGCAGAAAAAAACATCATGTGGCCAAAACCTCCCCTGGCCACCACTTGGGTCTGGCTACATTGTTTTCACCGGAATATCGCCGCCGGACCCTACTGGTCACTCTCCCCTGGTTTTTCATGGATGTGGCCACTTATGGTATTGGACTGTTCACGACTATCCTGCTCGGCAGCTTGCAGGACAACCCACTTGCTGTCAGCTCTACATTGAGTCGGGATCTCGGCAATGCCCTGGACAGCGGCAAAGTGGATTTCTTTCTTCTGCTCGGATCGCTGCTGTCCCTCTGGGTGATCCCCAAACTGGGCCGGATTCATATGCAACTCATTGGTTTTATTGGAATGATTCTAGGAATGGGATTGTTGCTGGATGCTGCCCTCCATAAACAGGGGACTGTAAACATGCATTACTCTCTTACGTTAGCTGGATTCATGCTCTTCAACCTGTTCATGACCATGGGTCCCAATGCCACTACCTTTATTTTACCCACGGAAATGTATCCTACTCAGGTCCGCGCCTTTGGGGCAGGATTTGCTGCAGCCGTCGCCAAAATCGGGGCGACCATCAGCGTCTTTCTGCTGCCCCTGATCCAGGCACACTGGGGAATATCTGCCGTTTTGGCGCTGATGATCCTGGTTAGCCTGCTTGGTCTGGGATTTACCTGGATTTTTCAGGTGCAGGGCCACGGCAAAACCCTGGAAGAACATCATGGTCCCGAAGTGCCAAAGTAATGGACAGAAGTTTTTCCCGTTTTCGAGAATACAGCGGTATTTATTCCTGCCGCTTTTCTACCCGACTGTGCCAGGCGAGAATGGCATCTACCACTTCCTGATCAAAATCACGGCTTTCATGATCCTTGATCAGCTTGCGAACCCATTCCACCTGACTACTGATAGCAAAAATTTTTTTGATCTCGGCAAAGTAGGGGTCGTTTTCCAGATAACAGTTTTCCTGCAATGAGCTGCGTTTTATTTTCAGATTTTTTCCTGCTTCAGAATGGCAAAGCACCTGTTTGGAGTGGATTTCGATAACTGTGTATTTTTGTATCCCCTTGATGGTACCACTGTAGGGAACGTGCTCAACAATCCAGAACACATCGCCGGTTTCGGCATCAGCAAAATCCAGTTGTTTATGATAGGCATCATTTTTGGCTATCAACATTATTTAATTCCTTGAGTTGCGCAGAAGCGCGCCAGAGCCCCAGTGCGAGCAACAACCAGGCTACAATCCAGGCTGTGCCCCCAAAGGGCGCGAATATAGCCCAGAACTGCTGCCCTGTGATGACCAGCAAATAAAGGCCACCACAGAACAGTAAAACACCCAGGGCCATGAGTAGAGCCGAAAGGCAGAGCAAGCGCCGGGCACCCCACAAGCGTATCAAGATTCCCACCAACACCAGGCCCAACCCGTTATACACCTGAAAATGTACGGCAATATCGTAGACATGCAGAGCACTTTTACTTACCTGCCCCGCCACCAGATGGTCACCCACTGCGCCGGCAATAATGGCCAGCGCGACAATCAAAGCACCCAGAGCGGCGATTTGCCCACCCCGACGCAGGCCTTTATTCATGGAACATTCTGCCATCGCAATCTCCTCAACAGACTTTCCTTATAGCCTACCTTCATGCCCTGATTCAAACTTTCTGCACACTCCGCCGTCAGTAACCTGTGCTATGATCTGTCAGGTGATTGGAAAAGGAGCGTGATCGCATGGCAGCACATAAAATCTGTATTCTGGGTGGTACCGGTTTTGTTGGAAGACACCTGGCGGAGCGGCTCAGCCAAGATGGGCATCATATCCGGATTCTCACCCGCAATCGTGAGCGTAACCGCGAGAATCTGCTGGTTCTGCCGCAGGTCGAAGTGGTCGAATGTAATGTACATGACGCCATTGCGTTGGAGCAGCAACTGCAAGGACGCGATGTCGTGATCAACCTGGTCGGCATCCTCAATGAGAATCATCCGGGACGCACCGACTATCCACCCGAACGCCATGGTGATTTTGAAAAAAACCACATCGAATTACCACGGCGCGTCGCCAATTTATGCGGACATCTCGGCATCCCCCGCCTTCTGCACATGAGTGCGCTGGGAGCGAACCCCGTTGCACCCAGCGCCTACCTGCGCTCCAAAGGTATTGGCGAAGAAATTGTGCGTCAGTCCGGCGAAAATAGTGCCAAAAATGGCTACTTCAATTATCTGAATGGTCCGAAACTGCTGTGGGGACGCGGGCTCAAAGTAACGTCGTTCCGTCCCTCCATCATATTTGGTGAAGGCGACAGCTTTTTCAACCGCTTCGCGCAATTACTGCGCAACATCCCTTTTTTCCTGCCCATGGCCGGTACCCAGGCCAAAATGCAGCCGGTATGGATTGAAGATGTAGTCAGCGCTTTTGTGCAATCCATGGACAATGAAAAAACCTACGGTAAAGCTTATGATCTGTGTGGCCCCAAGGTCTACACACTGGGAGAACTGATTGCATATACCCAACGCCTGATCGGCACGCATCGCAAGGTGATTCCCCTCTGCCCCTTGCTCGGCAATCTGCAAGCGGGGCTGATGGAAAAACTGCCCGGCAAGGTGCTGACCCGCGATAATTTGCGCTCCCTGTCTGTAGATAATATCTGCAGTAAAAAGGACTTGCAGGAAGTATTCGGTATCCAGGCAACCGCTATTGAAAGTATTGTGCCGGGCTATCTGGGCGGGAAAGGCCAGCATACCGAGCGTCTCTCGGAAATCCGCAATCGGCGCCAGAAATAATGCCTTTGATACTTGTGATCTGCCTGGACTAATCCATAGGTACTAAAGTTTAAAGATCACTTAATGCGTGCTTGCACCCTGGTCGCCACGCCCGAACTGGGCGATGAGCAGTTCTGCCTGCTCTGCTGAAACCTCACTGAGAATGGCGGTCATGCCTGCCTGGGCGCGAGTGTCTCCCTGGGCTGCCGCCAGGCTGAACAGCTCGTAAGCGCTGGGCAAATCCTGTTGCAGTCCCAATCCTTGATAAAACATGAGCCCCAGATTGAATTGTGCAGGCGCATCATTTTGATCTGCAGCAGCGCTGTACCAGCGCGCTGCTTCCTGATAATTCTGTGGAACATCAACACCTTCCGCATATTTCACACCCATGTTGAACTGTGCGACAGGATCTCCCGCCTGAGCCCGCGCGCGCATGTCTTCCAAGTCGTTACGAATACCTGCCAACGCCATGAGATCCAGCGTTTCCCCGTTTTTGGCCATGGTCTTACTGCCCCGCTTCGTGGATAAGTTCATCCTGATCGTCACTCTCCAGGCCCCAGGCCGTCAAGCGTTTCCGGTCATTCATGGACCACACGGCACGATGCAGGGACAGCATGGAATTGCGATCACTCAAAAGAATATTCCGCTCACGGTGACTGAGTTGCTGCGGGCCTTCTTCCAGCGCCTTGTGACAAAGGCTGGCCGCGCGCGGCCATAAGCCGGTGCGATTGCGCTGCAGGGCGCTATGAATAGCATTGAAGCGCGGATCTACCACGACCTGCACAAAGGCATCCCCCTCGATATGGGGCAGATAAGCCACACTGTCACTATCCAGGGCCTGCAACTCTTCGGGTACCCGTACTTCTTCCGGTATCACGAACAAGCGCTGCTGACGTGCCCAACGGCCCAAAGCAGGGCGACTGGTCCAGGCCCCCAGGGGCACGGCGGCAATCAGCCCTCCCAAAATCGGCACCAGCCAGACAAAATGCCAGAGGCCCAGAAAAGGATACAGGGCGAGTACAAGCACTATTCCCAGGGCAGAACACCAACCGAAAAAACGTAAGGCCACACGCCAACTGGTTTCCTGATCACCGCGTACCTGAGCGCCCCAACGCACCCCTTTTCCCAACAGAGTCTGAATGACAAACTGGCTGTGAAAGGCCATCCGGATGGGCGCCATCAGTACGGAAAACACACTTTCCATCAACATACTGAGCACCAGGTGAAACAGGCCCCCAAACTGTTGACGACGACCCGGCTGGCGGGCCACCCAGAGAATAGCCATCCATTTGGGTGAAAGCAGCAAAACTGCCGTCACGCCAAACAACCAGAAAGGGAGTGGATCGATGGCACTTCCCCAATGAAAAGGAGTGACCGTATCGTCATTGCTACCCCCAGCCCAATGCAGGGAGCCCAGGGCACCAATAATAAGAAACAATCCCCAGAGCGGTGCCGCCAGAAAAGACATGGCGCCATTGATGAACAAAAAGCGATGGGCAGAGCGCAGCCCCTCTCCCGCCAGCAGACGTAGATGCTGCATATTTCCCTGGGCCCAACGCCGATCCCGCTTCAAGTCATCAATCAAGGTAGGGGGCACCTCTTCATAACTGCCGGACAGACTGGGTACAAACCAGACTTCCCAGCCATTTCTGGCCATCAGGGCCGCCTCGACAAAATCATGACTCAACAGTGGACCCCCCAGAGGCGGGCGTCCGGGCAGCACCGGTAGCGCACAATATTCGGTGAAAGGTGCCGTACGCAAAATGGCATTGTGCCCGATATAATGGCCGTCACCCAACTGCCAGAAGCGTAACCCGGCGCTGAAAATGGGCCCATAAAGATGCTGTGCAAATTGCTGCAGACGGGCGTACAGGGTTTCCCGGTTCACCGCAACCGGCTGCGTCTGGATAATCCCCACTTGGGGATTGCCTTCCATCATTTCCAGCATCCGGTAGAGGGTTTCGCCATTCATGACGCTATCAGCGTCGAGCACCACCATATATTCATAATCGCGGCCCCAACGCCGACAAAAATCAGCAACATTGCCACTTTTGGCCTTGTTGTTGACGGGACGCCGCCGGTAATGAATTTTACCGAAGGCATCCAGGGATTCGCATAAAGCCGACCAGACCAGTTCTTCCCGGAGCCAGACCTCTGGATTGCGGGTGTCACTCAGCAAAAAAAACTCAAAATGGGCCAGCGCCCCGGCGCGCTGTAAGGACTTGAAAGTCGCCTGCAGGCCGGCTGCGACACGCTCTACCTCCTCATTGTAAATCGGCATGAGGATGGCCACTTTATGGTGCGGATTGGGCTCCGCCAGACGCAACTCCGGACTGCCCGGAGCGGTATCTGTTCTTCCGGTCATAAGCAGAATAAAGCCGACCAGGGCCGTCCAGAAACCCGCAGAAATCCAGGCAAAAAGCATGGAAAAAATCAGAAGGGTTGGAATTTCCAGCCAGAGGGGTAAACGATCAGCCAGCACCTGATCGAGCATCAAACCGGCACTGCAGGCCGGCAAAATAATAAAAGCACTGAGCCAATAGCGTCGGTATCGGCTGACGGTTTCCCAAGGCCGGGCCGAGGTCCGCAGCAATTCAGACTTCTCCAGTGAGAATACGGCGACTGACCAGAACCTTGCTGCGCTTGAACAAGGTTTGCCACAGGCGGGACACTGCGCCTAACCAAGAACGATCCATGGGAAGAGAGGCCATCGTGCTTCGCCGAATGGCCGGAGCCACCTGCTGCTGCAACCATCGGCAGGAGCGCACATCCTGGGCCGCATTGACCGGCTTGTTCAGAGAAAGGTCGAGCCGGGCATCCAGCTCGTCGCCATTACCCAGAGTCGCCAGTGCCTGATGGAGGCTGGCAAAAGCCCGGGCGAAAAGCGCCTCCTGGTCTACAGTCACTTCTTGCAACTGGCGGATTACCTGGGCGCGGATCCACACGCGCTGGGCGTCAGCGAGTGCCAAGCGCGCCATGTAACGCTCCATACGGGCAAGAACCGGTGCGCTATGGGCGACGACCATAGCCTCTGCCGACCAAGCCGGCAAGCCTTCGCCTGCAGGGTTGACGCTGTAGCTTGATTCATCTTTGAACATGACACCTACTCCTTTGCCGCATGAAGAAGATAAGTCCAGGTATTGGTCATCACCTGCTTATCGAGGGTTAAATAACAACGTACATTACTGGGTGTACCGGCCTGAGGTTGAATGACTGCAATCACTCTCCAGAAATGGGCTTTGGCATCCCATTCCAGTTTTTGACTAAGCACCTTACCCCCATTTTCCGCACTGAGATGCGCCACAATCGGCATACTGCCGGGCAGTTTCGTCAGCGCACCGCCTGCAAAATCAATCACTACCGTACGCGCCCCGGCCGTTTTGGTATCATCGCCCAAATAGGTACCCACCGGATGGGCCAGGGGAATCAAGCCATGGTTATCCAGGAAGAAACGCAGGTTGTAGGCAAAATGCAGGGGGGTCTTCGGGGCGGGTTCCCGGGCAGGCACCCAGAAAACATCAATATTGTCCATGTCGCGGTTGTTGGTCGGCAGTTCCACCAGACGAACCTGACCCTTCCCCCAATCACCCACCGGCTGCACCCAGACGCTGGGACGCCGCTGATACTGAGTTTCGATGCCTTGATAGGCAGAAAACTGGCGATCCTGCTGGATCAATCCGAAACCCACAGGATGATCCATGCTGTAAGTCGTGGTTTGAATTTGCAGCGGATTATCAATGGGTCGAGTCAACCATTCACCATTACCATCCGCCATGACCAGATCGCTGGAATCATGCTGGGCGGGATGCCAGTCACCGGCGGTAATACCGCGACCATGGCCATGCCAGTACATGCTGGTGAGGGGCGCGAGCTCCAGAACCTGCACCGGTTTGCGTAGATAGATGGTCGCCTGCACCTGCACCGTGGTACTGTCGCCGGGCTGAATGGTGAAACGATAAGCCCCGGTCGCAACCGGACTGTCCATGAGTGCGTAGACAACCATGTCCTGAGCGCCGGGTTGGGGTTTTTTCAGCCAGATTTCCTTGAAATACGGGAAAATTTCACCGGAAGGTTGGGCGGTATCAATCCCCAGGCCACGGGCGGAAGTACCATATATGGCGTGTTTCCCGACCGCACGGAAATACGTCGCCCCCAGAAAGGAAATAAATTCGTTATAACTGGGCGGCGTGTTGAGGGGAGCCAGCAAACGAAAACCGGCATAGCCCAGGTTGTCGGGCAGATCTGCGGGTACCTTGAGATCGCCGAAGCTGAAGTCGCTGAGTTTGAAGGGAATGGGACGCACCTGACCATTGACCACTTCCCGGATCACCTCCGGCTGATGAAACCAGGAACCCGGCAGGTAGAACTGCGCCTGGAAAGGGGTAGTGTCATTTTGCCAGAGCGGTGAAGTATCCTGAATCTGACTATATTGTTCAGGACTGAGATTCTTGAGAAAGGCAGGTATTGGCAAGGACCGGGAATCATAGGGTCTTTCCACCAAGCTATGCGCCTTGGACTCTACCGTATGCAAATTAAAATCGTCTGCGAGAGCCGCAGCACCATACACCCAGCCTGTCAGACCGAGTATGATGACTGAAACAAACTTCAGAGAGGATCGAGGGTGAGGATATTTATGCATATCAGCCATAAAGCAGGATCCATGCCAATATTTTAGATGCTTGTTAAAAATGATTTTTTTAAATTTATCATCATCAATCTGTCGCTTCAGCCCGACGTGCCGCCGCAGAATTGGTCGGAAATAATGCCACGAAACGTACTCCATGCAGCCCCATGATTTGGGCAGGAGATTACAACAGCCTGAAAATATTAATTTATCGTCAAATCCTGTTAAACTGATGGAGGAACAGTCATCGATCAGGCAGGGTCATAACAAATATTATGTCGTCGCCGAATAACAACAGCATTATTTATGGACGCCAAGAGCCTCATAATCAGCTTTTAAAAATATCTTCAAGCGCATGAAAAGGATGGGTTTATGACAAATCATCAAGTAGATCTCACCATTATTGGCAGTGGTCCCGGGGGCTATCGGGCCGCAGTACTGGCAGCTTTACGTGGCCAGAAAGTGGCTATTGTCGAAAGTGCTACTTGGGGCGGAACCTGTCTCAATCGTGGTTGTGTTCCCAAAAAGGACTGGCATGAAACAGCCAAATGGATAGAACAAAGTCGGCATTATGCGCAGCGCGGGGTGGTTGGTCCGGATTTGACGGGGGACATGACCCTGGCCTGGGAACACCAGCACCAAGTCGTCAATACGGTACGGAGTAGTTATGTCGATTACCTCAAGCGCCTGGGCGTGCAACTGTTGGATGGCCTCGGCAGTTTCCAGGATCCTCGGACCATTGTTGTGCGTGGTCAGGATGGTGAAACCCAGCAAATACAGACTAGCTACAGCATCATCGCCACGGGCTCCACGCCGGTACTGCCCCGTGGCATCCAGACCGTCCCCGGGAAAGTACTCACTAGCGATATGCTCTACGACGACGCAGCTCCTGCCGGCAAACGCGTCATTCTCATCGGTGGTGGCGTGATCGGTACCGAGTTTGCCTATATTTTCCGGCAGCTGGGTAAAGAGGTGCAGTGGCTGGTGAACTCCCCTTCTCTGTCCCATACCCAGTATTCACCCCAGGCCAAAGATACTCTGAAGGCCGCTCTCCATACCCTCGACATTCAGGCCCAAGAGCATTTCCGGGTGAGCCGCATTGATCAGGACGCTCAGGGCGTGTCCGTATTTGCGGAAGACGGACGGCAGGTTCAAGGCGACTGGGTGCTGCTCGCCACTGGGCGGCAGGCCTTCACCCAGGGACTGGACCTGGAAAACACAGCCGTTCAACTGGATGAACAGGGCTTTGTGGAAACCGATGCTTATCTGGAAACCGCAGAGCCTGGCATTTTCGCTCTGGGTGATGTGGTGGGTCCGATCATGAATGCCAACCAGGCCATGAGTGATGCACAAATCATTGTCCACAACCTGCTCAGCGAGGAAAAAACCGCACGCAATCCGGCCTGGGTACCGGAACTGGTATATTCCGCCGTAGAACTCGCGCGCATTGGCCTGGATGAAGATACCGCCGAGGATGAAGGCTTTGAACCCGCCGTGGGCTTCGCTGCCTTTGAGACTTCTCCACGCGCCCTCGGGCAGGATGACACCGCCGGTTTTGTGCGGTTGCTGGCGGACATGGACAGCGGTGAATTGCTGGGAGGCGAAATTGTCGGCCGGGATGCCGGTGAACTGATTCATCTTCTCGCCAATAGCGGCAATCGCCAAGAGGCGCTGCGCCGCATTGCCGAAACCCGCGTCAACCATCCCTCGCGCGCCGAGGAACTGGTCAACGCTACCGAAACGCTGGCAGCCCGCTGGGGACTGGAAGCACAGATTTTTGGTGCCGGTGAGCCAGAAGAGGATTAGGAGCGCAACTTACCAGGGCGTGCCGAACACGCCCCATATTCCTACCAGAATGACCACAAAAGACAGGCTGAGATTGGTGTTCGCCAACATTCTCACCTGTCCCAGCGCCTTGGCGCCTGCCTGCCAGTCCTGATCACGCACTGCCCTCCGCAAACGCTTGAGCGGCGCAAAAAAAGTATGCAAAACAATCATGACCATGATGGTGCCGAGAACAACCATCAGCCATACCGGAACAGACAGAGCGGCGAAACCTCCATAAAAAACAAATACCATGCTGTAACCGGTCACGAGTAACAAGACCGAGGCAATCAGCACCCAGAAAAAGAAACGCCGCAGCAGCACATGCATCAGAGCAATGCGCGTGCTGTTCTGGCTGATTTCCTTTTTCAGAGTCGGTGCCAGTACCATCGTCACGAAAAACAAACCGCCAATCCAGACGATCACCGCGAGAATATGCACAAACTGCTCAATCCAGAGGGTATTCATGATGTTACCTTATTATCCAGTAAAATATTGTCCAAAAATTGCCGTGCATCCGCTAGTTCATCCGCACAAATATGATGATCCATGGGATAAGTATGAGTACTGAGCACATACCCCTCTGATTCGAGGAGTTGTTGGGCAATTTCCATATATTGCAGAGGCAGAACCGGATCGGAACGACCATGCCCCCAAAAAATCGGAATAGGCTTTTGTGCTCTGGGTAGCTTCTGGCGTAGAGGCAAATAGGCGCTGAGAGCCAGGACGGCGGCCAGGGGATAAACCTGATGTAAGGCCAGGTAGAGAGACATCGCCCCACCCTGTGAGAATCCGCCGAGGATCAGGGGCTGACCGTCGGCTTTTTCATGATCCAGCAGTAAGGCCAGGCGCTGCCCCATCCTTTGCATGCCTGCAGCATCTTCTTCCGAATCCTGACCCAGGCCGTAAATATCATACCAGGCACGCATTTTGCGCCCGGCGTTGAGGGTGACAGCCTGCTCTGGCGCATCGGGGATGACCCAACGAAATTGTTTTTCTGGATCCATATGTTCTGAAAGCGGCATCAAATCTTCCTTGGAGGCGCCCAGACCATGCAGCAACACGATACAGGGTGCGTTTTCCTGACGGGCAGGACGAACCCACAAACCTTCCGGCCAGATATGCTCATTCATGGGAATGTTCCTCCTTCAAGGCATCCAGTTTACGATACAAGGTCCGTTCACTGACTCCCAAACGGGCGGCCAGACTCCGCCGGTCACCCGGAAAAGAGCTCCGCGCCCAGCGTAAATACTGTGCCTCCAGCTCAGCCAGAGGTACCAAAGCATCTACTCCGGGTGGTTTCTGCATATCCTCTGGGACGACTGAAGACGAGGGCTGTAAAACCGGTGGTAAATGCTGAGGAAGAATCCACTGCTCATCGGCCAGTAAAGCGGCTCTTTCGAGAATATTGCGCAATTCACGAATGTTGCCCGGAAAAGCATACCGTTCCAGTAACTGCAGGGTTTCCGGATGCAACTGCAAGCCCTTAGCCACCGGAATACGCTGGAGCATCGCTTCAGCCAACAGGGGAATGTCATCCAGGCGTTCACGCAAGGCCGGCAATGTGATGGGAAACGTGTTGATGCGATAATATAAATCCTGCCGAAAGCGTTCTTCAGTGA
Organism: Acidithiobacillus marinus; assembly: GCF_002847505.1. Taxonomy (GTDB): domain Bacteria; phylum Pseudomonadota; class Gammaproteobacteria; order Acidithiobacillales; family Acidithiobacillaceae; genus Acidithiobacillus; species Acidithiobacillus marinus. The sequence continues at coordinate 20,106 of NZ_MXAV01000024.1, read as the reverse complement.
CCATTTTTTCGAGGTTGCGGTGAGTGGCGGAAATCAGCCGGAATTGGGACCGCAGGGGTTCTATCCCCCCGACCCGGCGAAACGTCCCGGTTTCCAACAGGCGCAGCAGCTTCACCTGCAGACTCAAGGGGATATCACCGACCTCATCCAGAAACAGACTGCCTCCGTTGGCAGCTTCCACCAGGCCGATTTTCCGGGAGTGAGCCCCGGTAAAGGCCCCTTTTTCATGACCAAACAGCTCACTTTCAAAGAGTGTTTCCGGTAAACCGGAGCAGTCCACAGTGACGAAAGGACCGTGATGCCGGGTGCTGGCCTGATGAACAGCCGCTGCCGCGAGCTCCTTGCCGGTACCCGATTCCCCCAAGAGAAGAACGGAAGCCTCGCCGGGTGCAACCCGCCTGATCAGGCGCACCATTTCCCGCCATGCCGCCGATTGTCCGACCATGGCAGGGGCGGCTTGCGCCTCACCATCCGGAAGTACATTGAGCAGCTCCAGAAAATAGACGACTTCTGCGCGCTCATTGCGGATGGGATATAAATCAATATGGGTGTTCCCGGTTGAGTGCGTATGTACGACATGCTGATCTACACCCGTCTGTTGACAAGTATCGAGGGGACAATGGTTACCACTTTGGTGACAGGAAAAACCGGCCTCGGCCATGATTTCAGCACAACGTCGACCTTGCAGGGGTTTGCCATCCCCAAAAGTCCGTCGATAGGCCTGATTGGCGGCCAGGACCGAGTAATCACTGCATAACAGAACTGCCGGGATACTGAAGCAATCCAGCAATGAAGTCATTTCCGGTCGTAATTGCTTAAGCAAATCTGTCATGTACTCTCAACAATCCCGTATGTGCCCTGCCAATTGTAGCAGTCTCTGCCAGATCGTCCATGTCAATTTTGACAGTTTTCCGAGCCATCACTGCCTATCCATATCCGCTGATATCACCTTTAAACGCTTGGTTAAACAAATAACCATCTGAATAATATAAATTTGTAAATTATAAAAATATTGGCATATACACATCTGAAAATGGCACAGGCTTTGCTATAGCTGGGTACCAGAGTTACTGACAAGGATGGTCCCATGATTTTCAGACAACTTTGCCATGCGCGCAAAGGCACACTCAGTTATCTGCTGGGCGATCCTGTTACCCGGGAAGCAGTCCTCATTGATCCAGTTCCGGAGCTTCTGGACAGCCTGACTCGCTTCATCCACGAACGGGGGCTCATCCTGACCTACATTCTCCAGACCCATTACACTAAGGAGCAGTTTGCTGCCGGCGCGCAGTTGAGAACAGGCAGCGGCGCCCGCATGGTTGCCCATGAAAGCGCCCGGGATGAGGCTCTTGATCTGCGCCTGCGGCATCAGGATGTTCTGTATTTTGGTGAAGAAAGACTACAGGTATTGCATACCCCGGGGCAAAGCCCTTGCGCAGTGACCTATTTCTGGGAAGACCGCTTATTCACCGGCAAAACCCTGTTGGTCAACAGCACTCTACCCTGTTCCAACACGGATGCTGCGCGCATTTTATACCAAAGTATCACTCAGCATTTGCTGACATTTCCAGGGGAAACCTTGGTTTATCCTGGCCTGGAGAATAAAGGGAGGCGCCTGACCAGTATTGAAGAAATCCGCCGCAAAGACCAATGGTTCCATAATCAACACGGGCATCGGGAAATGTTGGGTAAATATTCCCGGCTGTTCAGCAAAGACGCACATAAAACCCGTCACATAGTAAAAAAACCCGGGGCATCGGATGAAGAGGTGCACCGTTATAGTCCGGATTTTAAAGCTCCGGTTTCTTTGTAGGAGGATGTTCATGGATATGTTAATCAATCCCACGGTGGTCGAGCTTTCGCGCCTGCAATTTGCGCTGACCGCTCTGTATCACTTTCTATTTGTTCCCCTGACCCTGGGCCTGACCTTTATCCTGGCCACCATGGAATCAGTGTATGTGATCACCGGAAAGCCCATTTATAAGGAAATGACCCAGTTCTGGGGCAAGCTTTTCGCCATTAATTTTGCCCTGGGTGTGGCCACGGGTTTAACCATGGAGTTCGAGTTCGGCACCAACTGGTCCATGTACTCTCATTTCGTGGGGGATATTTTTGGTACACCTCTGGCCATTGAAGGGCTGATGGCCTTTTTCATGGAATCCACTTTTGTGGGCATCATGTTTTTCGGCTGGGACCGGATCAGTGCCAAAGCCCATCTGGTCGTCACCTATCTGGTGGCACTGGGCTCCAATCTCTCCGCCTTATGGATTTTGATCGCCAATGGCTTCATGCAGGATCCCCGGGGCGGCACCTTTGATCCCAACACCATGCGTTTGGAATTCAGCAGTTTTGTGCAGCTGATATTCAATGAAGATGCCCAGGCCAAGTTTGTCCATACTTCCATCGCGGGTTTTGTGACCGGCTCCATGTTCGTCATGGGAATCAGTGCCTTTTACCTGCTCACCAACAAGCGCAAGGACATTGCTCTGCGCTCCTTCCGGATTGCGGCTGTTTTCGGCGTAATTTCCACCATTGGTGTAGTCACCCTGGGTGACGCCCTGGGCTTTATTGATGCCAAGGCTCAACCGATGAAAGTGGCGGCCATGGAAGCCATCTGGAACACCGATTACAACACGGCTTCCGCCTCCTGGAATCTGATTGCCTTCCCCGACAAGGCGGCTGGGAAAAACCTGTTCGAAATAGGTATTCCCTATGTATTGACGCCTTTGCTGACCCACTCCGAAGATACGGTCATTCCCGGCATTCACCAACTGGTGGATGAAGCCAAACCCAAGGTGGTCAATGGCATCAAGGCCATGGTGGCGCTGAAGGAATACAATCATGACCACAGCAACCTGCAGGCTCTGGCGACCTTCAAGCAATATCAGGCCGATATGGGTTACGGCTTCCTGGCCATGCAGTACGCTCCCGATCAGGATCTGAAAAAGGTGGATGCCAGCAATATGACCAGCGTGGTGGACAAGACTGCGCAGGAAACCGTGCCCAATGTCTGGGTGGAATTCTGGGCTTTCCGCATCATGGTGGCTTTTGGTTTCATCATGCTCGCCATTTTCGCCTTTGCGGCTTATTTCAGCCTCAAGAATGATATCGAAAAACATCCCCTGTTGCTGAAAGTGGCCATGTGGAGCATTCCCCTGCCCTGGTTCGCCTGCGAGTTCGGCTGGATTACCGCCGAAAATGGTCGGCAACCCTGGACGGTATACCACATGCTACCCACCTTTGTTTCCGCATCCAGTCATAGCGTCAGTTACATGATTTTTTCCCTGATCGGCTTTGTACTGCTCTACAGCTCTTTCATCGCCGCCGAAATGTACCTGATGTTCAAATATGCCCGTCTCGGTCCGCAAGTTTCGCATCACGGGCATGACAAGGCTCCGGCCGGTGGTGGTATGGCAGCTCAACCTGCTTTCGCCAAGCCCAGCCTGAACAAGCAATAAGGAGTCAACATTATGGATCTTTATATCGGACTCAAAGTATTGTGGTGGGTGCTGCTGGGCGTACTGCTCATGGGGCTTGCCATCATGGTGGGCATGGATATGGGCGTCGGCACTCTGCTGCGCTTTGTCGGCAAAAATGACGGCGAACGCCGCCAGGCCCTGAATGTGGTCGGCCCGCACTGGGATGGCAATCAGGTCTGGTTCATTCTCGGGGGAGGAGCGATTTTTGCCGCCTGGCCTACCCTCTATGCCACGTCTTTTTCGGTGTTTTACATTGTCATGATCCTGCTGCTGTTCAGCATGATTTTGCGGCCAGTGGCTTTTGAATATCGCTCCAAAGTGGCAGCCAGCAAATGGCGGGATTCTTGGGACTGGGTGTTTCTGGTTTCCGGATTTCTGCCCATGTTTGTCTATGGCGCGGCCATCGGCAATATTCTCGAAGGCGTCGGCTTTCATTTTGGCTGGGACGGCCAGTATTACCAGACCGAGTCTTTCATCTGGTATCTGCTCAATCCCTTCGCCATTCTCAGCGGTCTGCTGGCAGTCAGCATGTCCATCTATCAGGGCGGTGCCATGCTGATGCTGCGCGGGACTGACCCCATCTCCAGCCGCGCGCGCAATTATGCCAGTACTGCCGGACTGGTGGCGATTGTGCTTTTTGTGATCGGTGGCTTCATGATTGCCGGTATGCATGGTTATCGCCTGATCAGTGGCGATCCGGGTATGCCTGCCAATGCGGTGAGTGGTCAGGTCGTGCACTTGGCGTCCGGTGCCTGGTTGGATAATTATGCGGCCCAACCGATTTTGTGGCTTGTACCTTTAATAGCCATTGCCGGCATGCTCCTGGGGGCGATGATGCTGCGCGCCAACAAGCCGATCATCGGCTGGTGGCTGGGTGCCATTGCCTGGATCGGTATTCTGGGCACGGTAGCTGCTTCCATGTTCCCTTTCCTGATGCCTTCATCAGACAATCTCAATCAGAGCCTGACCATCTGGAATGCTTCGGGCAGTCGTTACAACCTGATCTGGATGACCATATTTACGGCCATTTTTGTACCGACCATTCTCTCCTACACCACCTGGTGTTTTCGGGTCATGCGCGGCAAGGTCATCAAACCGGATCCCGCTGATGATCATGCCTATTAAAGGAGGTATTGCATCATGAAAAATCTATTCACTTTTGCCGGGATGGCGCTGATTTTGGCCTTATCCCTGTTTCTGGCAGTGATTACCGGTGACTACGGCCCCTGGTACTTTGCCTGGCTGGTAGGAACCACCATGATTGTGCTAATTGCCGTCGCCGGCGCGGTCATGTACGAAAAACAGGATGGGGAGCGCCAGGGTAAAACCGGCCATTGACACTAAGGAGCCTGCAGATGCATCTGGAAGACTATATTTTCTTTTTACCTGTGGTCTATTTTTTCATCACCGTTATCGCGTATTTTTATACCCGTAAGCGGTTCTGAGGACTATCCTTGACCAGATCATGATCTGGTTATAAACAAAGGCCCTGATTTTCAGGGCCTTTTTATTGGGCTTGGAAACTATGTAGTGACCGTTGGTCGCGCCCTTTTCAGGAATCAACGCAGGCTTCAACGCAAATAAATATTTTTCCCCAATTTCCGGAAGTCTTGGGCTTTTTCCTGCAAACCCTGGGCACGGGCTTTTTCCAGATCTTCTGCTCCCTGACCACGCGCATATTCCTGCAAATCCTGAGTGATTTTCATGGAACAGAAATGCGGCCCACACATGGAACAGAAATGCGCGGCCTTGGCGCCTTCCTGGGGCAGAGTTTCGTCGTGGTATTCCCGGGCTTTTTCCGGATCAAGACCGAGATGAAACTGATCTTCCCAGCGGAACTCGAAACGGGCCTTGGACAGAGCATTATCCCGCACCTGAGCACCGGGATGTCCCTTGGCCAGATCGGCGGCATGGGCGGCAATCTTGTAGGTGATAGCCCCTTCCCGCACGTCGTTTTTATCAGGCAGACCGAGATGCTCCTTAGGGGTGACGTAGCAGAGCATGGCGGTGCCGTACCAGCCGATCTGCGCCGCACCAATGGCACTGGTGATGTGATCATAGCCGGGGGCAATATCGGTGGTCAGCGGTCCCAGAGTATAAAAAGGCGCTTCGTAACAGTGCTGTAGCTCTTCGTCCATATTGGCGCGAATCATCTGCATGGGCACATGTCCAGGGCCTTCAATCATGACCTGTACGTCGTGTTTCCAGGCAATCTGGGTCAATTCGCCCAGGGTATGCAATTCGGCAAACTGGGCTTCGTCATTGGCGTCGGCCAAAGACCCGGGCCGCAAGCCATCACCCAGGGAAAAACTGACGTCATAGGCTTTCATGATTGCGCAGATTTCCTCAAAGTGGGTATAGAGGAAACTTTCCTGGTGATGGGCCAGACACCATTTGGCCATGATGGAACCGCCTCGCGACACGATGCCGGTGAGGCGGTTCGCCGTCAGCGGCACATACCGCAGCAGCACACCGGCATGGATGGTGAAATAATCCACACCCTGCTCAGCCTGTTCAATGAGGGTATCCCGGTACAATTCCCAGGTAAGATCCTCGGCCTTGCCATCAACTTTTTCGAGCGCCTGATAAATGGGCACCGTGCCAATGGGTACCGGGCTGTTACGAATGATCCACTCGCGGGTTTCATGAATATGCTTGCCGGTAGACAAATCCATGACCGTATCGGCGCCCCAGCGAATGGACCAGACCATTTTTTCCACTTCCTCGGCGATAGAAGAAGTCACTGCCGAATTACCAATATTAGCGTTAATTTTGACCAGAAAATTACGGCCAATAATCATGGGTTCCAGTTCCGGATGATTAATATTGGCAGGAATGATGGCCCGACCCCGGGCAATTTCATCGCGGACAAATTCCGCTGTCACTTTTTCTGGTATCTGAGCTCCAAAGGATTCGCCACGATGCGCCCGAAACAGTTCAGGATGCGTAGCCCGCAGTTTTTCCAGGCCCTGATTTTCGCGAATGGCGACGAACTCCATTTCGGGAGTGATGATGCCGCGCCGGGCATAATGCATCTGAGAAACATTGGCACCTTCGGCTGCACGGCGGATTTCCCGGCGCTGCTGGAAGCGCAGATCAGCGGTTTTGGCATCGGCCAGGCGGGCGCGACCATAGGCAGAACTGGGTTCGGGCCGATGCTCCAGAGGGGTATCCATCGCCGTCCACTGCCAGCGGGTAGCCGGAAGTCCGGCATGAATATCGATGGACGTTTCGGGATCCGTATAGGGACCGCTACAGTCATAGACGGGAATGGCGGGATTATGTTCAACACTGCCATCGCGATTACGGGAGTCGGTCTGCTGGATTTCCCGCACGGGAATACGCAATTCCGGATAGCGTTCCCCTTGGAGATAAGTTTTGCGGGAACCCGGGATAGGCCCTAGGGTGACTGAGGTTTCCTGCAGGGTGTTGGTCAGATCCGTGGGACGTGTAGCCATTGCGATTTCCTCCATGTTTCATTGCCTTGCATGAAACCTGATCTGAATAGAAAACGCGGACACACCACCCTACTGCGCTTCCCTACGCCGGCATGACCCGGATCAGGTTCCAAGGGTTCCTCTCAGCCTGCCCCCTGGCAGACGCCCCCAGCGTTGTTAATCTGTTTCAAAGTAATGGATAGTATGACTGACTGTCAACTCTTAGCTTTTCCCAAGGACGCATGTGTCCTTGGGCAAGGCTGAATGTAGCAACAGACTATTCATTCAGTGTTATCATCCCGCCCATTCATGACCGCTTTGTGGAGTTTGCCGTGCTCAGCACCCATCAACTGACTATGCAGTTTGGTTCCAAGCCTTTGTTTGAAAATGTGTCCGTGGATTTTGGTGACGGCAATCGCTATGGCCTGATAGGTGCCAACGGCAGCGGTAAAACCACCCTCATGAAAATTCTCGGCGGCGATCTGGAGCCCAGCTCCGGGAATGTCAGCCTGAGTAGCGGCGAGCGCCTGGGCAAGCTGCGTCAGGATCAGTTTGCTTTTGAGGATTATAGTGTGCTCGACACGGTGATGATGGGGCACGCCGAATTCTGGAAAGTCAAACAGGAACGTGATCGCCTGTATTCCCTGACCGAGATGAATGAAGAAGATGGGATGGCGGTCGCCCATATCGAAAGTGACTTTGCTGAACTGGGCGGTTATTCAGCGGAGGCACGCGCCGGTGAACTGCTGACTGGCGTAGGTATCCCTCTGGAACAGCACAACGGCCTAATGTCGGCCGTGGCTCCGGGCTGGAAATTGCGGGTGCTGCTGGCGCAGGCATTGTTTGCGGACCCTGATATTCTGCTACTCGATGAGCCCACCAACAACCTCGACATTCACACCATTCAATGGCTGGAAGAATTGCTGGCGACAATCCCCAGCACCATCATCATCATTTCCCATGATCGACATTTTCTGAACAGTGTTTGCACCCACATGGCTGATCTGGATTATGGCGAATTACGCATATATCCCGGTAATTATGATGAATACATGCGGGCCTCCACCCTCGTCAAGGAGCAACTCCTGGCCGATAACGACAAGAAAAAAGAAAAAATGGCGGAGCTGCAAAGTTTCGTCAGTCGTTTTTCCGCCAACGCCTCCAAGGCCAAACAGGCCACTTCCCGCGCCCGCCAGTTGGAGAAAATTCAGCTGGAAGAAGTCAAACCTTCCAGTCGACAGAATCCCTATCTGGTTTTCCAACAGGAACGCAAGCTCTATCGCTACGCCCTGGATGCCAAGGATTTATCCAAATCTTTCGACGAGTTGCATCTTTTCCATAAAATGCGCCTGCATATTGAGGCTGGTGAACGCGTGGCCATCATCGGTGCTAACGGCCTGGGGAAAACCACCTTGTTACGTTGCCTGATGGGCGAAGTGGAACCCGACGCCGGCGTCATCAAATGGGCGGAAAATGTCAACATCGGTTATTTTGCCCAGGATTACGCACCGGAATTTGACGAGGACATGACTCTTTTCGACTGGATGTGTCAATGGCGGAGCGAAAAAGATGACGATCAGGTGATTCGTGGCGTACTCGGTCGCCTGCTTTTCGGCCAGGATCAGGTGGGTCGTTCGGTCAAGGTATTATCCGGCGGCGAAAAGGGGCGGATGCTCTTCGGCAAGCTCACCCTGCAAAAACCCAATGTGTTGATTCTGGATGAACCAACCAATCATCTGGATATGGAATCCATAGAATCCCTGAACAACGCTCTGGAAAAGTTCGATGGCACTCTGATATTTGTCAGCCATGACCGGGAGTTTGTCTCCTCTCTGGCTACCCGCATCATCGAATTTACGCCCCAGGGCATTGAAGATTTCAAGGGCAGTTACGAGGACTACCTGCTGAGCCAGATCAGCGTCAGTGACGCCGGAAAAAAGGGCGTGAAAAGCCGATAACCAACAAAAAAACAGCCAGCAGGAAAATGCCGCCGATCCATTTCCAGCGCACCATATTGAGAATATTGGCCAGATGCAACAGACTCTGGGCTTCGGCATTCACACCATGATGTACTGCCAGCACGGCGACGGCGTTGGTTTTGAACACTACCCCCAGATAACGAACGACCATCAAGAGCAAGTCGATAACAAGCAACGCGGTCCCTACATATATCCATCCGGTCCGGGTAAAACGTGGCCACACCTTAAACATGCCAGCCCTGCATAATCTGCAAGGCGGCACGCAGCATTCTTTCGGCTTCCTCCGCAGAATCCGCTTCCGTATAACAGCGCAGTTCCGGCGCATTTCCCGAGGGGCGCAGGTGAATGATGGAGCCGTTTTCCAGAGTCACCCGCAATCCATCGGTGCGATCTATACTCCGGGCAGGACCGGACACTGTGCCAAAAGACTGATCAAAAACCAAGCGATTGTGCTTCTCATCGTCGCCATTGAAGGTATCCAGATGCTGCTGGCTGAGAGTGCCCGGAAAATTCTGGAGACGGTCACTGGCGGTAAAACGCGGCGGTAGAGTCTCCAGCAACGCGGCAAGGGCCACGCCGCGCTCCTTTGCCGCTGTCAGCACAGTAAGCATGGGGAGAATCGCATCCCGGGTCGGTAGGGGCTGCAAGGTATGACCATGCCTCTGCAGGGGACTACCCAGCAGGAACCCGCCGTTGGCCTCATAACCGACCACCGGTGCTTCACCGGCAACCAGCGCCTCCTGCATGGCGGCAATTACGTAAGGTGAACCTATGCGGGTGCGGCGAATCCGGGCAAATAGTTGCGCACGTTCCAAAGCGCTGTTGCTGCTGACTGGCGTGACGACACTATGGGCACCCAGGGCTTGGGCCGTCAGCACGCCCAGCACATCCCCCCGCCACCAGCGACCGCTGGCATCGGCAATCATGGGGCGGTCCGCATCTCCGTCAGTGGTCAGCAAGGCATCCAGTTGATGTTCGAGCACCGCTTGCCGGGCCAGTAGCGTATCTTCAGGGCGCAGGGCCTCCGTATCCAACGCCACGAAGTCCGCTGAGCGTCCCAGAGGAAGCACTTCAGCGCCCAGATCTTTAAGCAAGTCCACCAGAAGATCCCGGGCCACCCCGGAGTGCTGATAAACACCCAGACGCAGTCCAGACAAGCTACCCTTACCAAAAAAATCCCGATAACGCTGCTGATAAGCCTGCAGATAACGGGTATCTGCTTCCGGTAAATGCGGCGCCTGCAACAAGGCGCCCGCCTCCGTAAACAATCCCGGTGCCACCTCCATGTCCTGGGCAAGAATACCGGCTTCGTCAGCTTTCATCAGTTCGCCGTGGGGGCGATTAAACTTGATACCATTGCGGTCAAAAGGAATATGACTACCGGTGACCATCAGCGCCGGGACACCGGCCGACAAACCGGCATAAGCCAGAGCGGGTGAGGGCAAGTAGCCAGCGAATTGCGGCATCCCGCCCTCGACCAGCACTGCAGCCCAACTGGCAGCGAGAATACGAGGCGTGCTGGGGCGCAGATCCCCGCCAAGAACGACCTGATCACCTTGGCGAAACTCGCCGATGTCTCGGAGATAACGCAGGAAGGCCCGCACATGGACGTAAACCACCTGATCTGTCAGATCGCTCACCAAGCCCCGCAACCCGCTGGTGCCAAATGCTGCCATGTTCACTTTGCTCCTTTTTCCACGACCAATTTCCACGACTTATGCGCATGATAACTAGTTCAGGGCCGTGACGATATAACGAACCCCTCCCCAGACGGGTTAGGCCTGTGTATGATGAAAGTTTCGCCTTCACAAGAATTTTTCGCTCGAAATTATGGCAAATAATGATGACTGGATGAACTGGAGCCATGGTCCTGCTGTGGCTCCCAGCCTGGATACTTACGATCAAAATACCGTCAGGCACTGGCTGGGCGAGCAAGAGATCCGCAAAGCCCTCCCCTACCGCCAGGCAGTCCAGCATCTGCAAAGACTTACCGCCACGGAACTCAGCGCCCAGGTACAGGGTAGTGCCCGTGTTCCCTATCGAGTGGACATTCACCTCAGCCAGGGCCCCCTCATCAGCTTGTGTACCTGCCCGGTCGGCAGACACTGTAAACATGTGGCGGCCGTTTTGCTGGCCTACCTGCAGGAACGCGGTACACCGCAACCCGTCGATGGTCCCAGACCCCATGTCATGCAATGGTTGGGCGCTTTGCGCTCGCACCTGCATCCGCCACCGCGCAAAATCCCGAGTACCACCTATCGCCTGCACTGGATTCTCGAAATACGCCAACATCTGCAGCAAGGCCCTATCCTCTATTGTCTGAAAGCCCGCTTCACTAAACAGGGCGTTTGCAATGAACTCACCCCGTGGAGCAACTTTGAGCCGGCGCTGCGGCGTCCGCCCAGCTTTCTCGATGAAACAGATCAGGCCGCCATCCGCCGCCTGCTCATCGAAGACATTTACGCCAGTCGCAGTGGTCACTTCATGCTGGGACCCCGTCATGGCAGCGCGGCACTGAACATGTTAGCCGCCAGCGAACGTCTGTTCATGAATAAACCCGGTTCTTCACCACTGCGGATGGGGGACGTCCGCAGCGCTAAGCTCATCTGGAAAACGGGCAAAGCAACCGGCTCCAAGGACAGCGAGCAATTTCCGGTACTGATCACCGAGCCGCCCGCCGAGGTACTGCTGGCCCTGGATACCCCCTGGTATCTGGACAGTGATAATCTGGAGATCGGCCCCGTGGATACGCCCATCAAGATGGCGGTTCTGCAGGACTTGTTGCAGGCTCCTCCCCTCAATATCCAGGAGGCCGCCCTGCTCCGCAATCTGCTTGAAGAAACGGCCCCGGATCTGCCGGCGCCGGTTGTAGACCCCATCAAAGATCTTCCGGTCATTCATGCACCACTCCAGCCCCAGCTGTACTGTGACACCCTGGCGTTGATGGGCATGCAGTCCTATCGCCAGTACCCCAGCCTGTGGAGCTCCAGTTGTCGTTTTGATTATGGGCAACCCAGTTTTATTTACGGCCCTGCCCAAATTGCCGTGGATGACGACAGTGAAATCCAGACCCTGGACAATGGTGAAACCGTGCGGATTCAACGGGATCGGGAAGGCGAAAAAAATGCTCTGAAAATCCTCGCCAAAACCGGCATGAAAACTGCCAAGGCCAGTCTTTTTCATAGTCTGTCTTTACTTCCGCAAAACATGTACGGACTGGCGAGCGAAGGTGACTGGACCGAGTTCATGCAGGAAGGGGTGCAAATACTGCGCGAGCACGGCTGGGAAATACGCTGGCCGGAAGGTTTTCGTCATCACTTTTTGCAGATTGACGCCTGGGACATGCAGGTTGACGGAGAAGAAGCGGGTTGGCTGGGCCTGGATGTAGGTATTGTGGTTGAAGGAGAAAGACTGGCTCTGGCCCCCCTGCTCGGTGCTCTCTTTGCCCGGGACGGGCGCTGGCTCAGCCCCGGGGGCCTGAGCAGCATCCCGGATACGGAAAGCATTCACTTACACACTCCCTCGGGCGTACCCATTCAAACCCTGGCGCATCGTCTCAAACCCCTGGTCGGCACCCTGATTGATCTTTTCAGTCTGGGCACTGCCGGTCCTTTACGGGTTTCCGCCTATGATGTTACCCGCCTGACCCACATGGATATGGATCAGTGGCGCAGTGAAGGCATGGAAGCTATCCGCCGCCTGAGCCAGCGCCTGCCCCAGAGTGGTGAAATCCCCCCCGTCGAGGCACCACAGGGTTTTGCTCTGCCTTTGCGGCCCTATCAACAGGAAGGTCTGGCCTGGCTGCAGTTTTTACGGGAACACGATCTGGGCGGCATTCTTGCTGACGACATGGGCCTCGGCAAAACGGCTCAGACTCTCGCCCATATCCTGCTGGAAAAAGAAAGTGGACGCCTGCAAAATCCGGCCCTCATCATCATGCCCACCTCGCTGATTCATAACTGGCGGGAAGAAGCTGAACGCTTTGCCCCGGCATTGCGGGTCCTTTCCCTGCACGGCAAGGAACGTCTGGGACTTTTCCAGGAAATGGTCAATCATGATTTGATTCTGACCACCTATCCGCTGGTCTGGCGGGATATTGACCTGCTGAAAGCCCAGCAGTTTCATCTGTTGATTCTGGATGAAGCGCAAATGGTCAAAAACGCCCAAAGCCGGGCTGCTGAAGCTATCCGCGAAATACCCACTCACCACCGCCTGGCCCTGACCGGCACACCCCTGGAAAACCACCTGGGTGAACTTTGGGCGCAGTTTGACTTTCTCCTGCCGGGATTCATGGGGGATTTGCCAAGCTTCCAGAAAATCTGGCGCGGCCCCATCGAACGTCATGGCGACGTTGACCGCCTGGATCTACTCGCCAAACGCGTCCGTCCTTTTATTTTGCGCCGCAAGAAAGAAGAGGTAGCCCAGGAACTGCCCGAAAAAACCATCATTATCCGTTCGGTGGATATTGAAGGTACCCAGCGCGATCTTTATGAAACGGTCCGCAGTGCCATGGACGAACGTATCCGCCAGGAAATTGCTGCCAAGGGTTTCCAGCGCAGTCAGATTGTCATTCTCGATGCCATGCTTAAATTACGACAAGTGTGCTGTGATCCCCGCCTGCTCAAAAGTGACAAGGCCCGCAAGGTTCAGGAAAGCGCCAAACTGACCCTGCTCATGGAGATGATTCCCGAACTCCTGGCCGAAGGTCGACAGATTCTGCTGTTTTCCCAGTTTACCGAAATGCTGGCGCTGATCAGTGGGCGTCTGGATAAAATGCATATTCCGTATGTGCAACTTACCGGGAGTACCCGAGATCGCAAATCGCCTATTGATCGCTTTCAACACGGCGAGGTTTCCCTGTTCCTTATCAGCCTCAAGGCGGGAGGTGTAGGGCTGAATCTGACGGCCGCCGATACCGTGATTCATTACGACCCCTGGTGGAATCCGGCCGCCGAAAACCAGGCCACCGATCGCGCCCATCGCATTGGCCAGCAGCGCCGGGTATTTGTCTACAAACTGATCGTAGCGGGCAGTATCGAAGAAAAAATACTGGCCCTGCAAGAACGCAAAGCGATTCTGGCATCCGGCGTACTGGACAAGGCGCGCAAGGACAAGTTGCAGTTTGGTCCGGAAGATCTGGCTTCGTTGCTTGCACCCTTGCCCGAAAACAACCGCTGAGGAACATATCTAAGCTTTCTGACAGGACCCGCTGATGGCACTATAATGGGAGCAGGTACATTATTTCCGGGATTGTTCATAGTGATCCATCCCTCATAAATATCAGGAAAAAGACATGAACCAGCAAGAAGAACATCGTCGCGATCGCTTCATTATCAGCGGTGCCCTGCATGGGGTTACCGATTCTGCTCTGGCAGAACTGAAGTTTTTTGAAGAAATGGGTGGGCATGTGGAAGTGCTCCCGGATAAACATCTGGTGCTGATCCAATATGATGGTCGCTGTGGTGCCGAAGTCGAGGCGAAAATGGTGCAGATTTTAAAGAAGGCCGGTGAAAACTGTGATTCCCACGGCGTCATCTGTCATGGTAAGGATCACTGCGAACCCCTGAACCTGCATGTGGGGCCGCTAGCCAAAGATCATCCGCAACGCTCTCATTCCCTGGCAAAACATCTGGGTCGCTGGCTGCATATAAAAAAGCAATCGTGAAAAACTATTTCACTCACACATTACTGGCGGCCAGTATTTTAGTGCTATCCAGCACTGCAGTCGCCGATCCTTCTTCACTTTCGGCAAGCCAGGAATCCTTGTTGCAGAATGCCGCCCAGGCTTTCGCTCAGGGCGATTACAAGCCTGCAGCAGCGGCTTTCCCGTTACTGGCAAACACCTACATGGGGGCGTGGGTCGGATACTGGTCCCTGCAACCTCGGCTCAAAACACTCACCCAGGAGCAGTATCAGCAATATTCTGCGCAGTTTCCTGATGGTGTTGCGCATCATTTGTTACGCCGGCAATGGCTGATCCAATTGGCCCATCGCCAGGACTGGAATGACTTTACGACAGTTTATCAGGCGGGAAACAAACCGGACCTCATACAGTTGCGCTGTGATGCCTTCCGTGATCCGGCCTTGCAAAGTACCTCAGTGGTTTCACCTTATTTTTTATGGCGCAGCGCTCCGGCCACTGATCATTCCTGTAATGCCATGGCTCGTGACAGTCTACAGCAAGGTCTGATTACTCAAGATCAGCTCTGGCAACGCCTGCAACAAATGTTTACCGCTACGGCTTTTACGGCTGCCCGCCAGTTTGCTCCCTACCTGAATGGCTTTGCCGGAGGCCAACTCACGGCCGTCATCGATCATCCTGACCAGTGGATTCAGGCCAGAATCCAGCAATATGACCATATATCCTGGCCGGCCAACTCCACCCGACTGCTGGAATTGGCCTTGTTGCGCCTGGCGGCCAGTCAGCCTGCTCTGGCCGTCCAATATGTCACCCAACTTCAGGCCCTGGATTCCAGCCAAAAGTCACGGGTTCTCTACCAGGCTGCCTTTCAGGCGACCCGATCTTTTCGTCCTAGTGCCGGTCAATGGTATCAACAGGCTTATACTACAGACCCGCAGTTACATCCGCGCCCTGAGGTGCTGGCCTGGATGATCCGCACCGCCATCCGTGATGGGCGCTGGGCCATGGTGAGTACGGCGCTCTCCCTCATGGATAACGCACAACGTCAGGATCGGCAGTGGCAGTTCTGGAAAGCAGTAGCCCACCAAAAAATGGGGCAGATCGCTCAGGCCAAGGCAGAATTTTCTACCCTCGCTTCACCCTGGACTTATTACGGACAATTATCCATGGCCGCCCTGGGACAATCCCTGCGCCTGGATCGGGTATCACCCGAGCTGGAGCCAGTGGCCTTGGCAGCATTGCCGGAAAATGATTCGGAGCGGGCCGCCATCAAACTCTATCAGCTGGGATTGTATTATGACGCCTTGAGCGCATGGGATCATGTTCTGAAAAATCTTGCCGGTCCATCCCAGATCAGGGCTGCGGCACACATGGCTTTCCAACAGCAGGCATGGCTTCTCGGCATTCATGCGAGCAGCCTGATTCCAGACGGCGGTGACTGGAAACAAGGTTATGTGCTCCCCTACGTCGGGGAAATCAGTGACGCTGCCATGCGCACCGGATTGCATCGGGCTTTTCTGGCGGGCTTGATTCGTCAGGAATCCGGCTTTGCGTTTGGTATCCGTTCGAATGTTGGCGCACAAGGGTTGATGCAGGTCATGCCGGCCACAGCCGCCTGGCTGCAAGCCCACATTCCCGCTGCGGCCAATGCAGATCTGCATAGCATTCGCGGGAATCTGGTATTGGGCTCCAATTATCTCAGCCTGCAGCAACAGAATTTTGGTGGCTCGGAGTTACTGGCTGCCGCCGCCTACAATGCCGGCCCCGGAGCTCCCAAACGCTGGCTGAGAAGCTGGACAGGACCGACCCAGGGCCCTTGGGCAGGCCCCATATTTACCGCCAACATCCCCTATCAGCAAACCCGCCATTATGTGCAGAGCGTGCTCACCAACACTGTCATCTATGCCGCTATTCTCGACCACCAGGCCCAGGATATCTGGCCCCATTGGCAACTGACACCCGGACAATAATTCGCCATTTCACTGGTTCGCCAGAAGCGGTTGGTAGCTGCGGACCCAATCAGGAATGGCTGCAGCCGGCATCGGCTTGGCAATGGCGTAACCTTGCAACAGATTCACACCCAGCCTTTCCAGCTTGCGCGCATGCTCCAGCGTCTCTACACCCTCCGCCACAATTTCCATCCCCAGCGCCTGGGCGGTAGAGGTGACGCCGGTGACAATGGCCAGATCCTTATCGTCCACCAGAATATCACGCACAAAACTCTGATCAATTTTAATGGTTTGCGCCGGCAATTTCTGCAAATAGGTGAGTGAGGCATTACCCGTCCCGAAATCATCCAGAGCGATGTGAATACCCAGCGCATTAATGGCCTGCAAGGTCATGATAGCGGAAGGAAAATCCAGCATCGGTGCACTTTCCGTCACTTCGAGTTCGATCAGCTCCCGGGGGAAATCGGGGTAACCTTCCAGAACAGCATGCATATCCTGCATAAAGCTGGAATCCAGCAAATGCCGGGCACTGATGTTGATACCAATTCGCAACCGAATCCCCTGCTCCAGCCAAAGCAGCCCTTGATGGATGGCACTATCCAGCACAAAGCGCCCGATTTTTCCTGCCAGCAGCGGATGATCCAGCGCACTGAAAAATGAATCTGGGCTCAACAGCGTACCATCCCCCCTATCCAGGCGTAACAGGGCCTCCACGCCGAGCACCGGACCGTGCAAGGCCACCAGGGGCTGATACCAGAGCACCAAGGCGCTTTCTTTCAGCGCTTCTTCGGCAAGGCGAACCCCCTCAGCAATGGCTTGCTGACGCGCTTCCAGAACCTCGTCATAAAAAGCAAAAGTATTGCGGCCCGCCGCCTTGGCTGCATACATCGCCAGATCAGCCAGACGCATCAATTGTCCGGGATTGTGCGCATCTTCGGGAAAAGCCGATAAACCAACAGTTGCTGAAACCGTGACCAGGCTGCCTAAAACTTCAACCGGATCAGTAATTTTTCTTAAAGCCTGAGCCAACATGGATTCTATGACGGGTTTGTCAAGCGGGGCAAAAAGAATCAAACCAAATTCATCCCCACCCAGACGGGCAATGATATTCTCCTTACCAAAAAGCCTTTTCATACGTTTCGCCAAGGCTTTCAGCAGCAAATCTCCACTATTATGACCAAACAGATCATTGATTTGCTTAAAACCATCCAGATCAAGGATAGCCACATAAAATTTTCGCTGTTTTCGGTCATCACACTGACAGACATTTTCCAACTCATGTTGAAAGAGGAGTCGATTGGGTAATTGGGTCAAATAATCATGGCCCGCTTGATGCGCGAGTTGTTCTGCCAGTTGACGACGTTGCGACACATCATGAAAAACCAGAACTACCCCGAGTATTTCCCCGCTCCGCGAACGGATCGGCGCAGCCGAGTCTTCAATGGCATATTCTGATCCGTCGGCACTGATCAACGTGGTATGATTGGCCAGTCCCATAACCCGACCTTCATCCAACACCCGGTGAACGGGATTAGGGACCGCCTCCCGGGTTGTTTCATTGATTATCTGAAATACTGTGTCTAAGGGCTGACCTTGTATTTGGGAGATTTTCTGACCGAGCAAGTTTTCTGCCACAGCATTGGCACCGGTTACTCGCGCCTGGGTGTCTGTGGTAATGACAGCATCACCGATGGAAGCAGGGCTCCGTCAAGCTCGCCAGATATAGTAGCAGAGGTTTTCGCCACTGATTTTAATGGTGGTTTGAAGGGGCTATAGTTGGTGGAAATGCGGCATTTTCAGGCGATTTTGGGTGCAGAATCGTGAATGGGGTGGCTGACGGACGCAGCTCGCCCTCCGGAGCTATTCTCGGATAGGTAAACCCCGTGGTGGCGCCTCAGTATCCGAGTTGGCGGAGCGTTTTGTGCGCGCTGGCGGCGAAATCCCGGCACGCTTTGGCGATATTCTTGACGCCAGTGAGACGCATAATGCTCATGGCCAGTTCGCGCAAGGTCGCCATCATATGGGGACCGTTCTGGGTACGGACTTGGGAGAGGTCCTCGTGGAAAGTCACATCGCGGACATGATGGTTCCGGTTTTCAATTTCCCAGTGACCACGGGCCAAGCCCAACAGATTTTCGGGCGTGGCACGATCCGGGGTCAGGCTGGTGAGTCCGAAGGCATAATCATCCCGAATCGTGCCCTCTTTGCTGTTGATGGTGGAGCGTTGGATCAGGAAAGCTTGTCCGACATGCGGAAAATGGAGGCCGGTTGCCCGGGTGGCGACGATGATTTTGCGGTATTCAAAGCGGCCATGCCCGACCTCTGTGGTTTCAGCGTTGAGGGGGAAAATCGCCCCAAGGGAGGCACGTCAGACGGTCGCGGAGTTTTCGTTGATTGCCTTTGACGGCGGTGAAGAGATAATCGGCTTTCTTGTCTTCGACGAGGAAGCGGGCGGTCTCCCGCTGGGTATGCAGGGCATCGGCGGTGACGACCTTGCCCGCGATGTTGACGTCCTGGAGCAGGTTGCGCAGTTCTGGAATTTCGTTGGTTTTCCGGGCGATTTCTTTTTGCGCGATGGTGGCCCCCTGTCCATGCAGGAACGCGCTGAGCAGATGCACCTGAGCGCCGTCTGCGCGTGCGGCCCCTTTGAGGACTTTGCCATCGACGGCCACCGCTTCAAAGCCCGCCGTACCCAGTAGCCAGGCGCCGATCGCCGCATCCAGCGCCTCCACATCGGCCCCTTGCAAGACGCGCCGGATGGTCGGTTCGGAGGGGGCGAGGTAGCGCTTGGTTTTGGGATCGAATCGGGCGCGGATGCGCTTCAATTGAGCCTGGGTCAAGCGACCGCCCCACTCGGCGATGGCGGCATAACTTTCGGCCCGCGTCAGGACAGCGGCCACGGCCACCGTCAGGATGGCCGGGAGGGGATGCTGCTTGCCTAGTTTGCTGCGGGTATCGGGAAGGCGGAAAAAGATTTGGCGCAAGCCTTCCATTTGCGCGTCGCTCAACGTCACGGTTTGCATGGGGGTATGGGTCCATTCGAGTTGGGGCTGCGGCTGGGCCAACCAGGCCCGCGCCTGTGGATGGAGAGGAAAGAGCAGAAGACGTTTAGGTTGGCCGTGGTGGACATAGCCACCACCGGGACGGCGGGCGAAGCCCTTGGTTCCGCCGACATCCACCCAGTTGGCGGCCCGGTAGCAGGCACCGGTAAAACGGGGGGATTCCACAAAGGTCTCAGCCAGCACGATGGGATGCCCATAGACGGATTGCCAGTCCGCAGAGAGCCTGTGCAGGTTCAGCGCCAGAATACGGGACGCCAGATTCGGGAAGGATTCTCCGGGCAGGATCAGAAAACGGGCATTGTTGGCGATGAGATGCAAGCGCTGGCGGCGCAAGATCCAGGACCAGCCGATCCACCGATCCCGCGCCTGGCATTGAAAAGCGGCGGCATGCCAGCCCAGTAACGCTACCCAGCGACCATCGAGCGTAGCCACATAGCGCAGGTTACGGCCCGCCAAGGTGCGAAAGCCCCGGTAGTGATACGTTTGCATCAGCGTATTCCAGCGTTCCCGCTCCGTGGGCAGGATGGGTCGCACCTGAACACGGTGCAGGCTGGCTTGC